>CAMEIX010000055.1 GCA_945919075.1 uncultured Lachnospiraceae bacterium | reverse complement strand
GAAAGGCAAATTCTGTTTTATGCCTGCCAGTTTTATGAAATGTGTGTTTTCACAGTCCTTACTGTTTTTCCGGCAGGTTATCCACAATGCCCGCCTGCAATACGACTATGATTTCAATTTTTTTCTTCTTTTTTCACATTTCCTCTTGGCAGGCATCACCTTCTTTGCTACAATTATCTCAGTTTAGGACTGAGTCATTCAGTCGTGCTGGTATATCTTCTGGTCCTGTTAGTTGCCGTCCAAAGCTGGCTAACAGCTCAGAAGATATATTTTTTTGCGTTTTTCTTATCTCCTTTTTCTTCAGACAGTAATACTCGTAAAGCTGCTTCATGAAATCTGATATCTGTTCCATCAGATAGTGATTTTTCTGTGCCCTCTCATGAAAACTGCATGCATGCTCTATATCCCCCTGCCACCTCTTCTGGCGGTTGAATCCCTGGTTTTCTATCTTCCATCTGTTCCGTCCGGCTTCCACCAGTTTCATTGCATTTTTATCTGTGATTGTGATACTGGTTATCCATGCAAACTCTGTGGTGACCGGTTCGCCTTTTTTTATCTTTGTCTCATTATACTTAAGTACATTTACCTCCATATCCCTGTATATGACTTCATTCACATACTCTGCCTTCCCTGCTTTGTTCTTTTCCGGAATTGCCTCATATTCCTTTTTGAGCAGTGGTGCACATCCCTCTTTATAGCGGATGATGTAATCCCAGCCGTTGGCTTTGCAGATTTTCAGTACTTTTTCACTGACATAAAGTCCGTCAGCTACTATACAGACCGGCAGTCTGGGAAACCGCTTCTTTATCTTCGCTGCCAGCCTTACGAATGCCTTCCTCTCGCAGTCCTGCTTGATTTCTTCTTCGGTCAACTTTTTCTCGTTGTATTCCGCTGAATTCTCGATGGTCTCCGTTGCCATGCTGCATACCAGGCTGTTTCCAAAATAGATCTTTGCTTCAAGCACGCTGCGGTGGTACCTGGTGTACTCGTTTTCTTCCCCCCTGTTATAACAGCGGCTCAGGTAGTTATCATTCTTTTGGGTTTTTCCTTCATCCAGTTCCGATCCATCCACAAGCACAAGCCACTTTCCAAGGACTTTTGCATGGTCAAAGGTCTTCCTGCGTATCATCCTGTATACGATATCAGACTGTATTTCCTCCAGCTCCGCCGGCTCCAGTCTTTCCAGAAGTTCATTCACGGTGACTCCGTGCGGCAGATATTCTTTTGCATTGTTTCCCATGAACCGGTAAAGATTCCGGCATACTGCCTCATCATTGAATTCCCTGGTCATCCCCTGCATGCTTGAGATTCCTGCAATCCCTTTATAATACACTGTTCCCAGCATTTCCTTGATACTGTATTCAATGTAGCTGCTGTGTCTCGGGTCTTTTACCTGCGCAAATCTGGAAAACAGCTCAGGATAAAATTTTTTCTGAATCTGATTACATTCCTTTACCGGATTTTCCTCCAGTTTTCTGGTTATTCGGTCACGTTCTCTGCTCATGCGGGCTCCTTTGCGACAAAGTTTTTCTTTTATTTTACTCTGTCTGCTTAAAGTCCGCAGTAAATAAGCAGATTTATTGCGAAAAATTTTTACCTTTCACCACTGTTGTTCAAATTCGTATTTATTATATAATTCTTGTTTTTATTGATACATCATTAAATCAAGTAAATACCAAATGCAGTTTGCATTTGTACTTTAGCAATGCCGCATTGCATTTTATACCACTTTATGGTATCATCGTCGTATCTTCATAAAGGGGGCTTTGTGGTGACTGATTTGGAAAAGTATTTCAAAAAACATAAACTGAGAACAGAGGACATTCTGTATATTTACCGTCGTAACAGAAAAACAGTAATCTGCTGCGAATCGGGTGAGGAAGCTGTTTCCGTCATCCCTATGCACGAGATACTGGCATTCCTGCCGGAGGGAGAATTTCTGTCCATTGCGAAGGGTGTAATAGTACACCGTGACAGGATTGTACACATCGGTGATAATGGTGTTTATACCATGAGTGATGGGAAAAGCTTCCAGGGTAGACAGCGATACTTAAGTGTACACAAGAAACTTAGACGGGAGATGAATCTGGATGTGCCACTGCTCAACAAAGAATTTGTACCGCCCCTGGGATTTTTGGAGAAATGCAGTATTCTGGACGATATGCCCCTTGCATACTGCGTGATTGAGCTTGTGTTTGATGAAAACGGACACGGCGTTGATTTTATCTTTCGCTACTGCAATAAATATATGGAGATTGTGGAGGGCATCCCCGTAGAAGAGATGCTGAACCGTTCCTTTTATGAGGTATTCAAAAACGGGGACAAGAAATGGCTGGTTTCCTACGCTGACGTTGCCCTGAACGGTTCCAAACGCACACTTCGGGATTACAGCCCGGAAATTGACAAAAATCTGACCATCCACTGCTACCAGCCGGAGCCCGGGTATTGTGCCTGCGTTCTGGTGCCTGAAGAGGCATAATCAGCTGATTATTTAAAACTCCAAGCTATCTACATTAAGCAGGAAATATTTCATACCCATGAATACAAAACCTTCATCATTTCTCCACGGCTTTTTCGTTCCGTTTACTATAACAATCTTCTTAAACGAATCCGGAATGTTTCTTAATGAATTAAGTTCCTGTGTCTGCTTTTCCTCAGAAGTCATATCATAAGCCACCTGAATGTAATATCTCTGACTGC
>CAMEIX010000054.1 GCA_945919075.1 uncultured Lachnospiraceae bacterium | reverse complement strand
CAGAGAACAGAAAAGGATAGCATGTATGAACTGTCCGCAAAAAATGACCGACTGATTTGGAACAAAGGGAAGGCAGAATCAATAGATTTAAGTGTCTGGCAATAAGACAGAATGTTGCTGATAAATATGGTAAGGCAGATGGTATCACATTTAAGCGAGACATATGGACAGAAATGTTTGAAGCTGCTAAAGCGGAAAAGCAGAATGACCAGTCAGAGCTTGTACCATTCTGGTGTTTCGGAAAAAATCAGAGTGTAAAAATAGAAAGGCTTGTGCCAATGTATCCTATGAGTAAGGATGAGGTTAATTATGAAAGGCTGATAAAGATTCTGTCTCTTTACCGGCTTACATTAGGGCAGGCAAGGCAGGAAGAACTTCTGGAGTATTTATTCAAAGAGTTCAAGGAAACAAGTGGATTGAAGAAATTGTTTATCGACTTGAGTCCATTTTCAAAGGGAAAAGAAGGTTGATATGATGAGAATACTTTTTTGTAACATAGCGTGGATGAAGGAGTATCGAGGAAATGAAGATGGAAAGGATATTCCGTTAAATGGTGGAAGCTATGTTGATGAGACAGGAGATGCTCATGAAAAATATAATTTTACACCGGTGAATATGGAGGGAAGGGAAGGCTTATATTGTCTGGGATTTTTTGAGACAAAATCACATAATGGTAAAGATGTCAATCAAATGCGGATTGAGAATATTGCAGGTTGTGAACTATTAAAAAAAGAAGAATCAGTAGATGATGTGCTTGTTGTTTATTGTGCAAAGCATCCGGCACATAAGTTTACGACGGTCGTGGGATGGTATAAACATGCTACAGTTTACAGACATTATCAAGAGGCAGTGTTTGCTCCAGAAGATATACAATATTACAATGCAATTGCAAACTCATCTGATTGTGTCTTACTTCCTGCAGGGATCAGATCAAGAAAGGTACAATGGGAAGTCCCAAGAAAATCAAATGGTTGGGCTTATGGATTTGGACGGGCAAATGTGTGGTATGCAAGTGAAGAAGATAGCCGGTTACAAGATTATCTTACGAGATTAGTAAAACAGATTGATGAATATGATGGCGAAAATTGGATTGACAAGTACGCTGAGTAATGAGGTACATATATTATGGGAAACGAATCAGGTGAATGGATTATGCATGGCATGAAGTGGGACAACCCGGAATGTATCCATTCTGTAGATGAAGCAATCAAGTATATAAATGAATTTGGCTTTTTACCATTATTTAAGAATGATATAGATGGGTTTTCACTTGAAGAAAGAACTGTTCCAGAGTACTGGTGGAGTGATAATCCGGAGATTGATCCATGGATGTGGCGGGCTATTATAGCAAGGCGGCATGATATCGTCTATGGAAAGTTCTTTGATAAGAAGGCAGGATTTATATCAAAAAAGTGGCTTCCTGTATTTGCTAATTATCGCCGGGATGGATATGATTTTGATGCATTATATGATGATGGGAAAGCACCTAATAAGCATAAAAAGATAATGGTCAATTTTATGGAAGATAATGCTGATTCAGAGATTTATTCAAATGAATTGAAAAAACAGGCTGGATTTGGTAAGGATGGAGAAAAGGGATTTGATGGTGCTATAACGAATCTTATGATGCAGACATATCTGTGCAACTGCGATTTTAAGAAGAGAGTGAATAAGAGAGGCATTGAATATGGATGGGATGTTGCAGTGTATTCATCTATTGAGCATATCTATGGATATGATTATGTGACTTCCTGCTATAAGGATAATCCACAGGACTCATGGAAACAGCTTGTAGACTATATGCATGAGATGTTTCCGGATGCAACGGATAAGCAGATAAGGAAAGTGTTAAAATAAAACAGTGAATTTTTGAGGTGAATATACATAAAATGAATGCAAAAAAATCCGCAGCTTATTGCAAGCTGATAGAAAATGTAAAAAACAAATATCTTAAAAATCCTATATACACAAAGAACCTGACACTTGGCTGGTGCGATTTACGTCAGGGAGAAGATTTGTGTCAGGAAATTAACCTATGGACATATTGGCAAGGGAGAGATTACGCCAAGAAGACACCACATATTAAGTATATGCTGATAGGTCAGGATTTCGGACCACCAGAAAAGGAAGAACTAAACGGTACGATTGCAAATGTCCGTAAGATGAATGATGGTATAGATGTGATGTTCCATGAAAATGTAGATTTGGAAGCAAGGGATTCACAGACGGATAAAAATATTGTCAGATACTTTGAACTGCTTGGTAAAAATGAAATTGACAAGAAAAAATATCCAGATTTGTTTTTCTGCAATTGTAATTTGGGCTATCGCAGAGATAAGTATTCTGGAAATATGACCAGAAAGATATTGGCAAATGATGCAGCCGAAATAAAATCACTGATTGACATTATAGAGCCGGAAAACATAATCTGTCTGGGTCTTGATACATCTGTGGTTGTAATACGAACTCTGATTGATAAAAAGTTTTCCTGCAATAGAGTATCTGAACTTATAGGAACTGGAGAACCTTATATTTATGGAGAAACATATATATACCCTGTAGCACATCCGGGGTATTGGGGTACAAGTACAAGAGGAGAGGATAATGTTATTGCAGATTGGAGGAGGATTAGAAAATAAGGAGGAGTCACAATGCCATTTAAGATTGTCCGAAACGATATAACAAAGGTAAAAGCAGATGTAATCGTGAATACTGCCAATCCAAATCCGATATGTGCAAGTGGCACGGACTTAGCAATATATGAGGCAGCAG
>CAMEIX010000053.1 GCA_945919075.1 uncultured Lachnospiraceae bacterium | reverse complement strand
AACAACAGAGTTTATTTTTAACGTAAAAGGAGCCGTCTGAATTTAATCAGGCGGCTCGGTGTTATTTTATGGAATTTTTGGTTAAGCACACAGGAGTTCCTTACGATCCCGAGAATAAAAGTATGCATGATCTGAAAGAATTTCTTCTGGGATGACCGTTGTTTCATTGACTTCCCGAATGATTTCGTTTAATTCCATGCAGTCAGTATCAGAAGCTTTTAATAACAGAACTTCATGTACGCTGCTGGGAATGACAAAAAAATCATCCTGTAATGTTTTCCCGATTTGATTCATGATATCATCATACAATGTACAGATAGCACCGTGTTGTCTTATAGTATTAGAGAGTATGAACAATTCTGATTTCATGACACAATCTCTGTCTGTATCTATAAACTCATTTGAGTTAGGAAAAGCATTTTGCAAAAAATCAGACATAGGTGTGAGTTCAGCCGGAAAGACACGAGGAGTGTTTTTTCTTGCATCTGAGAAGATGGTATTTAGATCTTTTCCCCAGGTCTTCAGATGTTCATTTCGAATCAGAACCGTTGCCATTCTACTATCCTTACAGTCCAAAAGTACATAGAAGACAATTGCCAGATCCAAATATGGAATATGCGGTATGTCTTTTAGCAGGGATTGATTTGCCTTGAAATTGACTAATTTGTAGAGAATCTTTTCCTGAAGTTTTTCATAATCGAGCAGCATTTCTGTGTCCGTAAAGGAAACATCTGCAGCCTGGTGATACAGCTCAACAATATCTTCTGCAATCGGAGAAAGAGATTTTCCGGCCAGATAGAATTCATAGCATTCGTCCAGATACAAAACAGGGCTTATATTGGATGTATCATTGGAAAATTCAATTCCATGCTTCAGGGTGTTATTGTTCTTAGTCGTTGTGATAGGATTCAGGCTGATATGGGAATCAAGCCTGCTTTCCAGTTCTTTGAGTAATGTTTCTTGAAATTCGTTGTAATTCATAAAAATCTCCCTTCTGGTAAATTATTGGGCAATCATTTTTGTGAATAATTCGTTTGTCCTTCCCTCCTTCCTGCGTTTAGGCAAAAAAAGAGAATGGACACAAATGCGTTCATTCTCTAACATGCTGCAGATTCCTGCAAAATAAAAAAGCCAGAAGGCTCTGCTCTGTGATGGCAGAGAAACCCTCCTGACTTATATACAAACCTAAACTGCGTGTGAATATCCATTACGGATGACACAAATAATGATTACAATATTATTTTAACACTATATATAGAAGATG
The DNA here is from genome assembly GCA_945919075.1 of uncultured Lachnospiraceae bacterium. Classification (GTDB taxonomy): domain Bacteria; phylum Bacillota; class Clostridia; order Lachnospirales; family Lachnospiraceae; genus Acetatifactor. The sequence continues at coordinate 1,628 of CAMEIX010000053.1, read as the reverse complement.
TCAAATAATCAAAAACTATATATTGTGTATACAGGACTTTTATTATATCAATGATAGTAGAAAATATCAGATGATGTGTAGATTCCATATTTTCACTCTTGTAAAAAGAACACCAGTTCGATATAATAATCTAAAAGGAGGCGAACATAAGTTTGAATAAAGTGATTTTTCATATTGATGTGAATTCAGCCTTCCTTTCCTGGGAGGCTGTTTACCGCCTCTACCATTTAGGCGGAAAAGTAGATCTGCGGGATGAAGTAGCAGCTGTCGGTGGAGATATGGCCATGAGGCATGGAATTATCCTGGCGAAATCAATCCCGGCAAAGAAATATAATATCAAAACCGGCGAGAGTATTGTGGAGGCACTTCAAAAGTGTCCGCAGCTTAAATTGGTTCCTCCGAATTATAGTTTGTATGAAAGATGTTCCGCTGCTTTTATGGAGATCCTTCGGCAGTACTCTCCGGATGTTGAGCAATATAGCGTGGATGAGGCATTTGTTGATATGACCGGTACCGAAAGTTTATGGGGAGAACCGGTCACTGCAGCCAACCGTATTCGGAATCAAATCAGGGAAGAATTAGGGTTTACGGTGAATGTAGGGGTATCGGAGAATAAACTGCTGGCGAAAATGGCAAGTGATTTTCAAAAGCCTGATCGGATTCATACCTTATGGAAACATGAGATTGAGATGAAAATGTGGCCACTTCCGGTAACGGACTTGTTCTTTGTCGGGCGAGCTACTGCAAAGAAATTGTTTCATATGGGAATCCATACGATTGGTGAGTTGGCGCAGTCTGATGCGATTATGCTGAAAAGCCATTTGAAAAAACATGGGGAGGTGATCTGGGCATTTGCGAACGGGATGGATGTTTCTGTGGTTCAGTCAGAAGCTCCGGCAAATAAAGGATATGGGAACAGTACAACGATAGCTTTTGATGTTACAGACGCATCTACAGCAAAGCTGGTTCTCCTTGCTTTGGCAGAGACAGTTGGAACCAGATTGCGGGCGGCAGGCGTCCGTGCAGAGGTAATCGCCGTCGGAATCAAAACATTTGATCTTCAGTATGCAAGCCATCAGATGACCTTGAATAATGCGACCAATATAACGATAGAAATTCATCGTTGTGCATGTCAACTTTTCGATTCTCTTTGGAATGGGAAAGCGATCCGGCATCTGGGCATTCATACCAGCAGGATTAAGGATCATATGGATATGCGGCAGCTTGATATGTTTGATACAACGGATTATGAAAAGTTGGAGCATATGGATGCAACTGTAGATAAGATTCGGATGCGTTATGGCAGGGATTCCTTAAAACGGGCAGTCTTTGTAGGGAGCAGGATTGATCACATGTCAGGTGGTATCAGCCGGGAAAAACGTACAGTTGATTATAAGAAAGTAAACGTAGAATAGGAGGTGTCATTTGATGGGATTTGCAATCGGTATGGAAGAGGAAAAACTTCAGGAGCAAGCAATTCGGGGAGTGCCACATAAGGTTGCGGCAGACTGCTGGTTTACCAGCACCGGTAAAATGATCCCCAGAATGATAAAATATGAGGATACTGAGGGGGCCAGGCATTTACTGAAAGATATTGAAGTGCTAAAATCTGATAAGAAGCATTATGC
>CAMEIX010000052.1 GCA_945919075.1 uncultured Lachnospiraceae bacterium | reverse complement strand
GTCCTTTGGAAAGACAATCGGGTGTATATCCGAAGGAAAGAAATGGAGTCGTTTTTAGACACAATCAATGAGATATAGGAGGTAAAGAATTATGGCAGAAAAAAGACGAGATAATAAAGGCAGGGTTTTGCGAGCAGGCGAATCGCAGCGGCCTGACGGTAAGTATGAATATAAGTATGCGGACAGTAACGGTGAGCGTCATTCCGTATATAGTTGGAAACTCGTAGCAACCGACAAGGTTCCAGAAGGAAAGCAAGGCGGGACTTCGCTTCGTGATATGGAGAAGCAAATTCAGAAGGACTTGGAGGACAACCTACTTATTTATCAAACCCGCAAGATGACACTCAATTCCTTTTGGGATCAATACATCGAACTCAAGAAAGAACTGAAAGAGTCCACGAGAACCAACTACATCTATATGTACGACAATTATGTTCGCCCTGACTTTGGCAAAAAGAACATCACCACAATCAAGTATAGTGATGTCAAGAAGTTTTATATATCCCTTATTCACGAAAGAGGGTTCAAGCCGAACAGTATGGAGATAATCAATACCATTCTGCATCCGGTATTCACTTCGGCGGTTCGTGACGGATATATACGCAACAACCCTTCGGACGGCGTAATGGCAGATATTAAAAAGAGCCATACTTGGGAAAAGCCAAAGCGACACGCACTCACCGAGCAACAGCAAACGAAGTTCGTTGAGTTCACGGCACAATCCTATCAGTACAAGCATTGGCTGCCACTCTTTACAGTCCTGCTCGGTACGGGCGGACGAATCGGTGAGATACTCGGTTTAAGGTGGGAAGATTGTGACTTTCAAGGTAACATCATCAATATCAACCACACCCTTATTTATAGGAAGTACACGGACGAAGCATCGCACTTCGCAATAACCACTCCAAAAACAAAATCAGGTGTCAGAATAATTCCGATGCTTTCCGATGTAAAGGCGGCTCTCACAGAAGAATACAAGGAGCAGCTTGAGAGTGGATTTAATGAGAGCGTTGTAGACGGGTACTCAGGCTTTATATTCAAATCAAGATACAACACGGTATTATCCCCACATTGTGTTAATCGAGCGATAGACCGAATAATCAAAGCGTGTAATGCGAAAGAGGAAGAAGATGCAAAAGCGGAAGGTCGAGAACCTGAACTGTTACCGCATTTCAGTTGCCACCATTTGCGACATACATTCTGCACTCGTTTCTGCGAAAACGAAACTAACCTGAAGGTAATTCAGGAGATTATGGGACACGCAGATATTACAACCACGATGGACATATATAACGAAGCAACAAAGGATAAGAAGATGGAGTCCTTTGCAGGGCTTGAGGGGAAAATCAAGATACGATGAAAAAAGGGAGCTTACCACAAAACGGTGATAGGCTCCTTGATTTCTGTGTAAGAATATGTTATACTGTATAAACAAATAAAGGTTTACGTGGCAAATAGTCGGGGGTATCCGAGATGTGCTTCTTTGTTGGACAATGAAAACACCCTCGTTTTTTTACGACAATTTTTACGACAAACCAAATAAAGTTATGACATCTTATGTGAGGTTATGTACTTTAATGAAAACGGTTTGGATTAACAAAGTAAGGAAAAGAGAGGTTAAATCAGGGTATAAGATACTCTCCCTTGAAATCCCCACAATGAAGAGCTTGGATAAATAAACCTAGTGTTTATGTGGGATTGAGGCATTTGAGTACGTCAAAGGACGCATTAAAAGACGTATTTTGGCATAGTCATTTACATCAGTATGAAAGAGTATACAATCTGAAAAGAATAAGATTCAATCAAATATGAACTGCTAAGAGGACATTTCTAAAGAAATTTAGAAGATGTCCTCTTTTTTGCGTTATGGAGAAAATACGTCATTTAGTAGATACGAATGGAAGCGGACATGGTGCATTGGCAGGAGTTCTTAATGCCTTAAATGCCGATGTTTTGATCTGCGGCGGAATCGGAGGAGGTGCTCAGACTGCGTTAGCGGCAGCGGGCATTAAGCTTTTTGGCGGAGTTTCAGGAGATGCGGATAAAGCAGTAGAAGCTTTTATCAATGATACGCTTGATTATAATCCGGATGTGAAGTGTTCTCACCATGATCACAACCATGGGAAAGGACATACGTGTGGGGAGCATGGATGCGGAAGCCATAGCTGTCATTAAGAAGAATAAAAAAATACAACACGAAAGGATGCGTCAAGGTAATGCCGGAATTATCGTGATACATCCTTTTGTATTTGGAATGATTATTTTTCTTTTCCTACTTGTCAAAAGTAATGGATGGAATGTATAATATTGTTAATAATCCAGAGATATTTATTTTGAAACAGCTTAATCAATTTGGAGGTATAAAGTGAAAGCACATAAATATTGGTCAATCGGAGCAATAGTTACAATGGTTGGAACTTTTTATACAGGATATAAAGGGTAAAAGCAGCACACAAATACTTTGCATTTGGCTCTCTGATATGCATGATTATGGCAGTTTATTCTGGTCATAAAATGATTTCAGGTAATAAAAGAACAAGAAAACAGGTTGAAAATACAAAAGCGGAGGAATAGTAAATGTTAGAGTTAGGAATAAAAGCACCGGATTTTGAATTGCCGGATCAGAATGGAGAAATGCATAAATTAAGCGATTATGCAGGAAAAAAAGTAATCTTATATTTTTATCCAAAGGATAATACACCAGGATGTACGAAGCAGGCATGTGGCTTTTCTGAGCGTTATCCACAGTTTACTGAGAAGGGAGCTGTTATTCTCGGAGTAAGCAAGGACTCTGTAGCGTCTCACAAGAGATTTGAAGAAAAATACGGACTGGCATTTACGCTATTAGCAGATCCGGAGCGTAAAGTTATTGAAGCATATGATGTCTGGAAAGAAAAGAAAAATTATGGAAAAGTATCTATGGGTGTAGTAAGAACTACATATCTTATTGATGAGCAGGGAATCATTATAAAGGCAAATGATAAAGTCAAGGCGGCAGATGATCCTGAAAATATGCTTAAGGAATTGGCATAATGAAGATTATTTTATCACCTGCAAAAAAGATGATTGTAGATACCGATAACTTAGCACCGGTTGAACTGCCTGTCTATATTGATAAGACAGCAGAAGTATTAAAC
>CAMEIX010000051.1 GCA_945919075.1 uncultured Lachnospiraceae bacterium | reverse complement strand
CGATATGCTCGTAGAGAGGTGCGGCTGATTTTCAGCTTGCGCTCCATCTCCCGTAATGATGTTCCGCGTACAAACTCGCGAATGATTACTCTGATGTCTGTCATCGTTGCTTTTCTGTTTGCCATAACTTCGTAATAATTTGTTTCTAACCACAAAGTTACATTTACCAAACCTAAAGCAACCTCGCTGAAGTTCCTGCCGTACCTCAGCTGGCACTGGTTAACATCGGCAGGTGGTACATTTGTTTCCGCTACATATGGTACATTTCAAAGTGATATACCCGGTACATTTGTTCCCGATATAGGCGGTACATTTGTTTCTGATACGCCCGGTACATTTGAAAGTGATACAGGGGGGTACATTTAATCCGCTGCTATCACTTTCACGCCAACCGAGAACTTTCTCATAGCCGTACCGCTGAGCGGTGAACCGGTTTAACTGTTCGTTGTGCATATTCAAAAAATTGAATTTTTTATTGCTTGTCGTGTGCCATATTTTTCCGCCCGCTGTATTTAGTGCGGGTTCGCTTCAGCGATGGCCCGCGCTAAACAAAGCGACGAAAAAAAGCCAAGCCCCGAAGGACCTGGCCTGTAAAAATAGTTATATTGTTTTATCTCATTTTAAAACTTTTTCCTTCATTTACTGTCTTTAGGCAAGGAGGTTGACTGAATATTTTCTCAAAATATTGCGTCATAGATTCAAGCCTGGTTTTTATATCTTGCCATTTATAATCGTGTCCAATAAGATTAACAGTATCAGAATGGTCTATGTCAGTATAATATGTTAAAGCCATAACAGCTTGAATACTATTTTTCTGAGGAAATTTTTCATTGAAAAAAGAAACCATTTGTTGAAGGGAGTACTCTGTCGATAGATAGGCAATATCTACAAAATCCTTCACGCGAGTTCCATTATCTGTAATTACAGCCAATTTCATAGCAATAATGTCCGGTATTGACAACATTCTCACCCCTTCAATTATATCCGGTTTTGCCACAAAATCATAATCGTACCTGATAATATCAATCTTCACATTTTCGATAAATCCTTTTAGCGTACAATTTCTTCTAAAAGTTTCATAAAACTTATATTTCTTAAACAGGTAATTAGACAAAGCTTCGGAATCAAATTCTTCTCTCAAGAAGAGGTCTATATCTATACTCTTCCTATACCCTTTTCTTAAAGCAAGGGAAGTTCCTCCAACAAGAAAAGACGATGGTATATCTTCCTGCAATTGTCTTATAAGCTCCAGTGTTCCCGGTTCTACCGTTTCTAAATGTAACATACTACAAGCCAAGAGAGATTCTTAAAAAATTCTTGCTGAAATTATCGGGATTACGAAGATTGAGATAAATCTGCTTAAATTCCTCTATACCTCCACATACATCAAAAGCGGCAAAATAATCATTCAGTCTTCCTCTTTCCACCACTCTTCTAACAACAAGTTCTTTATGTTCCGAAGGTATGAAATTATCCTTATCATACTCCCAGAATAATGCCGGTGAAAATTTAGATTCGCCTGGTTGATATGTAGAAAAAATACTTCCACTCATAACTCCAAAGATAATAAAAATGAATACAATTACCAAGGTAACAAAAACGAAGGAAATATTTACACCCACATTGTTTATGGTTTCACCAAACTCCGGGATTGTGAGCATAGCCGATAGTCCGTACTATTTCGCACGGTAGGCGGAGAAAGTCTGCACCACTTTATCACCTGGGACACCCGATGCCGGCTGCAAATTCTCGTTCCAGGGTGTAAAGTGTGCCTAAAACTCGTATGAGAGGCACATTCGCGGAAGCAATTTGATGGCTATAGAGATTTCTCCATATCCCTTCACAATAGACGTCAAAGAATAAGTTCCCAAAGTAAGCGTTAGACCATTGCCGGAGTTAAGGCCCCAGCTCCAGCCTACGTTCGGTTCCATTTCCAGGTAATGATAATTACTCAAATACGGGAATACAGGTTTTGCATATCCTAATTTCAGACCGACAACAAGGGTGCTTGCCTTATCGAAGCAATATGCGTGATAGTCAGCAAAGAAATGTACTATTGCGTTAGAATCCAGTCCGTCCGGAGTATAGTAGGCTCCGGCTCCACCACCAAGATAGTGGTTTTCGTTGAACATATATCCGTGAGAGGTTTCAACGCCATTATACCTTACCAAATACATATTGCTATATGTGACGCTTCCCTTATAGCCTTTTTCTCTGAAAGAGGGAATCTGGGAGAAGGCATTCGCACTGAATGCAAATACAATAACCAGAACGGCAAGTATTCTTTTCATAATGATTGAATATTTTACTACCGGACAAAGATAGGCATATTTCCCGGCAAATGATTACCTTTGCGGCCGCAAATAAACGCAGCAATGGCAAGAAAGCATAAATACGGCATCGCAGACCGGAGAGTCATCGGTCTTATCTGCGGAATTGTATCCGGAATAGCCTACGGCACCAATCCGCTGTTTGCCAAGCCCCTGCTTCAGAGCGGAGTCCCTATTCTCGTAATGCTGTTTTTCCGTTACGGATTCTCTGCGCTGATTCTGGGTATGTGGATGCTAGGGCGGAAAGAGGCCTTCCACATACAAAAAAGTGAGATTGGAATACTCTCGCTCCTGGGGCTTCTGTTTGCCGGAAGCAGCATATTTCTTTTTGCTTCCTACGAATTCATCCCTTCAGGTCTTGCCACGACCCTGGTGTATCTGTACCCGGTATTTGTCGCTCTGATTATGGTATTCCTGCGTTTCTATCCAAGCTGGCAGACCTGGCTGTCCATTATCGCAACCTTCGGAGGAATACTTCTGCTGTCCAGCCCTTCGCAAGGGTCCCAAATAAGGCTTCCGGGTATAATCCTTGCTGTTGTTTCGGCGCTTTGCTATTCTTTCTACCTGGTAATAGTCAACAGAAGCAGCCGCATCAGGCACGTCTCCGAGAATACGCTAACGCTGTATGCATTATTTGCCGGAACGGCTCTCTTCGCCATCCTTCGTCTCATCCAGGGCGGCAGTTTCACGCAAGGCATAGACAGCCTGGCGGACTGGGGCAACCTGCTTGGACTTGCCATCGCCCCTACCCTGCTCTCCCTGCTTACGCTGGCCATTTCATCCCGTTTCATAGGCCCTACCAAGACTTCCATCCTCGGGGTCTTCGAGCCTCTTACCGCAATCCTTATCGGGACTCTGATGTTCGGTGAGACGATGACCTGGAAGATGGCCCTAGGCATTGCCGTCTGCATCGGCGCGGTGGTATTTATGATTGTCAAGCCGTCCGGCGGGTCGAAAGAGTGAGTAGCGGAGGCACTACTGCCGAAGTCAGGCGTCAGGAAATTCTCCCACAACATTAGAAGTGTTCTGGAAAAACATAACATAGTAGATGGGCATATATATTATGCCATTCTCGACATAGACATTCCGCTCATTAGACAGCACATAGGCTTTCTTGATGTTATAGTCATCATTTAACAAGAACTTATCCA
>CAMEIX010000050.1 GCA_945919075.1 uncultured Lachnospiraceae bacterium | reverse complement strand
TTTGGCAGAAGAAAGAATGAGAAGATTCCGGGAACAAGGAATGAGTATCATGTGGTAAAGCAGGATAACTATATGTTAAACGATGGTATTCACGAAGCAATTGTTTCAGAAGAATTGTGGAATCAGGTGCATAAAAAGAGACAGGAAACCGGAGTTGCCAATATCAAAACCCACAGCTTGGATCACGAGCATATTCTGTCGGGGATTATCAAATGCCCGGTGTGTGGTAGCGGTATGTATGGCAATGTTAATCGTAAGAAGCATCCTGATGGCGGGCATTACAGAGATTATTTTTACTATGCCTGTAAGCACAGAACCTTTGTAAATGGTCACAAATGTACTTACCGTAAGCAGTGGAGTGAGGATAAAATCAATGCGGCGGTGGAAGAGGTTATCCGTAAGCTGGTAAACAATCCCAAGTTTAAAACAGAGATTCAAAAGCATATTGGTAACAGCATTGACACAGAAGAATTGGACAGAGAGCATACAGGCTTGCAAGACAGATTAAAGCAGGTAACCGGTGCCAAGAACAAGCTGGCAAATCAGATGGATAACTTATCTGTATCGGACAAGCATTATGACAAGAAGTATGAGGATATGCAGGTGCGTCTGGACAAGCTTTATGATGAGATAGAGGAAATTGAAACTTCCATTGAAGCTGTAGAGACAAGACTGTATAATATTAAGCAGGAAAAGATATCCGGTGAAAATGTGTATCAGTTTTTATTATTCTTTGATAAGCTCTATGACAGATTTACGGATATTGAGAAGAAAACTTTTATGAAGAGCTTCCTTGCGGATGTAAATATTTACGAGGAAGAACAGGCAGGAGGAAGGATACTTCGTAGTCTCAAGTTCCGATTCCCAGTATTTTTCAATGGGAAAGAAATATACGAATTGGATTGGGACAATGAAAGTACCGTTGAGACGATAGTTGCACTACATCGGACCGATATGTAAAAATCCTGGATTTGCGCGAAGGCAACGAGGAGAGTTCCGAAGAAATAACTGGATGTAAAGCCAGTGTTTATGAGGAATTCGACGACTGCTCGCGAGTCGAAAAGTATGTAAAACTTTTCGACTTCCGGTACTTTGAGAGGTTTTTTAGGTTTGACCAGAGTGACCGAAAAACATACAAAAAAGCAATTTCCGACGGAGTAAATGTGTCGGTTGTATTGGATAGCGTGTGTGGAAACACATCAAAGTCAAAATAATATCATCATCATTCAACTAAATAAAAGTAGCGTGAGAGACCGTTCATTTTCAAGAAAATTGAAAGTGAGCGGTCTTTCTTTTGGTTAAAGGAGTTAGGTTTCGTGAGTAACGATTATATGCGTTGATGAAAGGAGCGATTGTATGGAAACGATTAAGAATGTATACCTCGACTATAGCCACACGAAAATTCATTATCATCACGATCGTGGAAAAACATAAATTTTAATACGGCCATAAACGGAATATATTTAAGCATTATTCCTTGTTCGAGATAATTTATCCAATATTCAAAAGTCCTTTATAGTACTGTTAGGGAGGTTAATCATGGAGCAGGTTACTAAGGTACGCTCGCAGTTGAAACGCGAGCAATGGAAATCTATCATCACAGAATGCCGGAAAAGTGGCATGACTGTTAAGGATTGGTGCAAAGCTAATGGAATTGTAGAACAAACTTATTATCGCAATCTCAAGCGACTTCGAGAAGAATTATTAGGTAATCTTCCGGCTGCGGTCGATAAACATGAAAAACCGACCGTATTTAAGAAGCTTGAAGTTCATACTCCGGTACCTAACACACAGGCGGCCGTCGTTATTCGTCTGGTTGGTGCCACAGTTGAAATAAATGAAGGCACCAGCCAGCAGACAATTCAGGCAGTGCTTCTTGCACTGCAGAGTGTATGTTAGGCGATATCACAGTCTGCGAGAACATCTATATCGCATGCGGCTATACTGACATGCGTAAATCCATTGATGGTCTTGTAGCTGTTGTTCAACAACAGTTCCACCTGGATCCTTTCTCGAACTCCCTCTTCCTGTTCTGTGGCAAACATAGAAACAAGATGAAAGCCCTGCTATGGGAAGGCGATGGTTTTGTTCTTCTTTATAAGCGATTGGAGAATGGTTCCTTCCGATGGCCCCGTAATGAAGTGGAGCTAAAACCTATCACCTGGCAGCAATTCCGCTGGCTTATGGAGGGCCTTCAGATTGAACAGAAACAATCTTTTGGACCTGCAAAAACAGGTGAAATCTGTTAGAATGAAAGTCCGTAAAACCCTTGATTTTACTGGGTTTTTGACACTTTTTGTGGTATAATTAGCTTATCAAAAAGTAAAGGAATCATGCCACTTATGAATGAAAAAGATGCCTATATAGAGCACCTTGAAAATACTATAAAGGACTTACAGAATCAGGTAAATAATCTTACCGAAATGATTCTTTTGCTGCGTAAAGATAAGTTTGGCGCTAAGAGTGAGAAGACTCCACAGATAGATGGTCAGCTTTCCTTTTTCAATGAAGCAGAGCTGGAAGCCGGACCGGATGAGGAACCTATCATCGAACGAAAGGGTTCCTTCTACAAGAGAAAAGAAAAGACTTGTGTTCACATTAATGTATCGGAGGGAATATAGATGTTAATGCATCGGAATATAAGATACAACAATTCAAAAAATGTAACATAGAGCTTACATTATTGTCTGTAATAGGTGGTGGTTTAGGAAAATTTAATTTGATATAATAACAGCAAAATTAAAGAGAGGTATTTTCATGGAATTAAAGGATAAATTACAACTTTTGAGAAAACAGAATGGCTATTCACAAGAACAACTTGCGGATAAATTGGGAATTGCTCGCCAAACCCTTAGCAAATGGGAGAACGGACAGGCTGTGCCTGAATTTTGATTTGGTAGAAGGTAAGAGGTAGATAGATGTGATAATATAATAAACAAGACGAAAGGCGAAAGAATATGGCTGTGAAACTATTTATTTTATTATTGATAAAGGAAAGGTATTAGCCAAAAACGAATTATTATTGATTTTGGCTAATACACATAGAGAGTGTTGTGATTTATATTCGAGTTCCGTGTTCCCTTTTTCGATACTCTGTTGGAGCGTATCCCTTTTGCTTGCGAAACAGCCTGCTAAAATATAATTGGTTTTCATAACCTACAATGGATGATATTTCATTGATAGAATAATCGGTAGTTTCTAATAGTATTTGTGCATTATTGATTCGAAGCGAAACAATGAACTGCATTGGTGTCTGCCCGGTATATTTTTTGAAATTTCGTATGAACCAGCTTACGCTCATTCCTCTTGAACTTGCATATTCGTCAATATTGATATCGTGATTGTAATTTTCATTAAAATAGCTTGTTGCGATATCCATTTCTTTATCCAGATATTCATTTTTTAGTATATGCTCACGCTTAAGTTCTCGTTCAAATATGATAAATAAATGACGGAGCAGCAGTGTGAGCATTTCTTCGTAATTCATCTGGCACCTTTGCAGTTCTATTATAATTCGTTTAAAGACACGTTCGTATTCCAATGAGGAACCTACTTGAAAAATGTGTTTATTATCTTGAAATCCATATTTTCTTAAGATGTTTGTTACATCATTTCCTGTAAAATGAATCCAATAGACTTCTGTTTTATCTTCCCCATAGTATTCATATTTCTGAAATTCTTTTGGACGATATA
>CAMEIX010000049.1 GCA_945919075.1 uncultured Lachnospiraceae bacterium | reverse complement strand
GGCCGCAACTCATACAGAATAGCATGTATGTTTTTGTTTGTCAATAACTTTTTTCACTTTTTTTGAAAAAGTTTTTTCCACGGAAACACTACGTTTTCGCCGTGGAATTTTATAATAAATCATGATTTTGTGATTGTCAATATGTGATTTCTAATTTTTTGAATATTTATTTTGGTAATTTTTTCATCAAGAAACTATTTGTCTTCTTATGCTGTCCTTCTGAGAAAAAAACCGGAAGTGCAAATCTGCACTTCCGGTTTTGACATAGGCTGCTAAACGGAGAAAGAGGGATTTGAACCCTCGCGCCGGTTGCCCGACCTACACCCTTAGCAGGGGCGCCTCTTCGGCCTCTTGAGTATTTCTCCACAATCCGAATATGCCTCTGTCAAGTATGTTGCGCCTTTCGTGACGCAAAAGTTATTATACATACGATACGATTCTTTGTCAATCCCTTTTTGAAAGTTGCTTTTCTATTTCCTCTTCAATCCTTCTTTTCACCTCTACTGCGATATCTGGCGTTTTCATATCCTTATAGTCTTCATAATATAGAGGCGGTAAATATACCAACTTTACCGTAACCGGTTTGGTAGATTTTTCATCAAATGGTTTAAAAGAATCAATTAAAGCACAAGGTACAATGGGGCACTTTGCTTTTACGGCACTCTTAAAACTTCCGCCCTTAAAATCCAAAAGTTTATTTCCCATCTTACTTCGGGTTCCTTCCGGAAAAATCAAAAAATTCTTTCCATTCTTAACTTCTTCCGTGACTTTAGTAATAACTTCAAGGGACTGCCTGATGTCTTCCCTGTCAATCGCGTAGGAACCAAGTGCATCCGTTATCTGCTTAATCAGAATAATGTTACGTGCTTCCTTTTTTATTACAAAAGCAAAAGGTTTGGGACAACTTTCTAAGAATACCAGCACATCAAACAACCCCTGATGGTTCGGGAAAAAAACAAATCCATCCTCTTTTGGAAGATTTTCAAGGCCCTCTGAATCAATCGTTACCCTTCCGGCTTTGTTTGCTTTTTTGGTAACCTGTTTTATATACGCATACGCTTCTTCGTAACTACCTTCTTTTTTCGCAAAATGTCCTATTTTCCACACTGCATATGGCGCAAAATAGAAGCATTTCATAACCATTAGTAAGATTCGTCTCATTTTTCAGCATACTCCAGTATCGCAGTTTCGTATAAATTATTGCCTTCTGCATCACATACTACAATTACGGGGAAATTTTCAACGGTTAATTTACGGATTGCCTCCGTACCAAGATCGTCATACGCAACCACTTCTGAAGCAGTAATTGCTTTTGATAAAAGCGCACCGGCACCTCCAACAGCTGCAAAGTAAACTGCTCCATTTCGTACAATTGCATCCAAAACGGCCTGAGAGCGCTTTCCCTTTCCAATCATTCCTTTTAAACCGAGATCCAATAACCTTGGAGCATACTTATCCATTCTGCTTGCGGTTGTGGGACCTGCCGAACCAATAGGGCGTCCTTCTCTCGCCGGAGAAGGTCCCATATAATAAATAATATTATCTTTCATCTCAATAGGAAGAGATTCTCCCCTGTCCAATGCTTCCTGCATTCTTTTATGAGCTGCATCACGCGCCGTATAGATGGTTCCGGAAATATAAACATAATCCCCGGCCTTCAAGTCCTTTGTTACCTCTTTTGTGAGCGGAGTCTGAATGTATCTATCCATAAATTATCCTCTTTCTGTTTCTTCTATACTATTCAATCAGATTTCTCTTATAACATGACGGTTCACATGGCAACAGATATTGATTGCCACAGGAAGTCCGGCAATATGAGTAGGATAGGTATTAATATTGACCGCAAGTGCGGTGGTAGTTCCGCCAAGACCTCCGGGACCGATTCCCAGGCCATTGATTTTCTTTAGCAATTCTTCTTCCATTTCCTTTACATACGGAATATCGGAATGACTTCCTACTTTTCTGGTAAGTGCTTTCTTGGCAAGAATTGCGCATTTTTCAAAAGTACCTCCGATACCCACACCAACTACCATGGGCGGACACGCATTAGGTCCGGCATCCTTTACTGCAGTCAGAACTGCATTTTTGACACCATCAATGCCATCTGCCGGCTTTAACATAAACACACGGCTCATGTTCTCACTGCCAAACCCTTTCGGTGCCACAGTAATCTTAACTTTATCGCCTGCCACAATCTCATAATGAATCACCGCAGGAGTGTTGTCTTTTGTATTTTCCCTAATCAGAGGGTCTTTTACTACGGACTTTCTTAAAAAGCCCTCTACATACCCCTGTCTTACCCCTTCATTAACAGCTTCGGAAAGAAGACCGCCTTCAAAATGAATATCCTGTCCGATTTCCATGAAAATAACCGCCATTCCGGTATCCTGACAGATTGGAATCATATCTTCGCCGGCTATCTGCATATTTTCCTTCAGTTGTCCTAAAATCTGGCATCCTAAGGGAGATTTCTCTGTCGTGACAGCATTCTCCATTGCTTCTTTCATATCCGGAGAAAGGAAATGATTCGCTTCTATGCACATCTCTTTAATATTTCTGGTAATTTCTTCAACATGAACTGTTCTCATCGATACTTTCCTTATTTTATAATTTCTTCCATGGTTTTTTCGAGTTCTTCCTGTGTAACAGTGGTGGGATTCCATAAAATATGCTGTCCATCATCTTCATAACGGGGAATCAGATGGAGATGATAATGCATTACCGTCTGACCGGCTGCCTCAAAATTATTCTGAATAATATTGAAGCCATCCGCATGCAACCGCTCGGTCATCCGTGTGGCCATCTTCTTTGCCAGTTTCATAACATCGGCACAGGTTTCATCCGGAAGTTCAAAAAGATTTGCATAATGATCCTTGGGCAGAATCAGCGCATGCCCCTTTGTGGCAGGACCTAAATCCAGAATAACGCGGAACATATCATCCTCATATAATGTTTTTGCGGGAATTTCCCCATTTGCAATTTTACAAAAAATACAATCGTCTTTTTTCATAACCCTTTATCTCTCCTACATTTTATTTTTCATTTTGTCATATAAACAGTTTGGTATTTGACAGGCTATTGACACCCTGGAAACTGGGACTTATCGCTCTATTACGGCTTTAACAAGTTGCCAACCAATACTTCCTTCTCTTAACAAAGATAACGCATTCTCGTATTTTACCCATTCTACGGAATCAACCTCACCAGACAACTTAAAATCCTTCTTTCTTACAGTTGCCTTATATCCTAACATTAACATTTCTCTTTTTTCATAAGGATAGCTACTAATAAATTCCAAAGATTCAACATCTTGACCAATTTCTTCCTTAACTTCTCGAATTACGGTCTCCTCAGCAGATTCTCCAATTTTCATAATTCCAGCTACACAAACATATTTTGTTGTGGAAACATAGTTTTGTCTTAACAAAGCAACTTCTCCATATTCATTTACAACAGCTGCAATAATACTGGTTGTAAACATATCCCATAAAGGAATATTGCAATTATTGCAATATGGAATAATTCCCTCATCACCGATTTCCTTACCTATAAGTTCTGTTCCACAATGTGGACAATATGTAAAACGCATATGCTCTCTCCTCCACAAATTCTTATATGTTATTGCTAAGAAAGTAGGAATTCACCTCGCAGTTCTATAAACTGGAAGTTGCGCGTTTCTACGAGCGGTGCGCGAACAGGATGGAATACAGCC
>CAMEIX010000048.1 GCA_945919075.1 uncultured Lachnospiraceae bacterium | reverse complement strand
AATCCAAATCCGATATGTGCAAGTGGCACGGACTTAGCAATATATGAGGCAGCAGGAAAAGAAAAGCTTCTCGCAGAAAGAGCGAATATCGGCAAAATTGCAAGAGGTGATATTGCTGTCACTGGTGCATATAGCCTAAATGCAAAATATATTATTCATACAGTAGGACCGGTATGGACGGATGGATTGCACCATGAATTTGAAATTCTGGAGCACTGCTATCGTAAATCATTGCAAAAAGCATTGGAACTTAAGTGCGAGAGCATTGCATTTCCATTAATTTCGACAGGAGTATATGGATTTCCGAAGGATAAGGCATTACAGATTGCTGTGTCAGTATTCAGCCAGTTTCTTACTGAAAATGAAATGGAAATTATACTGGTAGTGTTTGATAAAAGGTCTTTTCAGCTGTCCGGTCAGATTGTTGGGGATATTGATTCTTATATAGATGCTAATTACGTCAGAGAAATCCATAGAAAAGAGTATCCGTTAAGGAGCAGAAGAAGTACTCATGTAAAAGAATTGGCAGAAGAAGATTTCAATGAAGAAATGCTTCAAAGAGAAGAAGACAACTATCCACTTGAGGAAATGACAGATACTGGCATGACAGAATTGCTCATGCCGTTAGAAAATATTTCATTGGAAGATCAGCTGGCCAATATAGGAGTTTCCTTTCATGATAAATTATTTGAGCTGATTGATGAAGCACATCTTGATAATAAGGATGTGTGGAAACGGGCAAACCTTGATAGGAAACATTTTTCAAAGATTCAGTGTGATCAGAATTATCATCCAAAGAAAAAGACAGTAATGGCACTCTGTATTGCACTTCAGCTTGATCTGGAACAGTCAAGAGATTTACTTGCCAGAGCGGACTGGGCATTTAGTCCAAGCAGTAAGGTGGATCTGATCGTGCAGAAGGCTATTATAGATAAGCAGTATGATATTATGCAGCTGAATGTAACATTGTTTAAGTATACGAATGAAATTCTTGGAGTATAGGAGAAAATATTCATGAGTAGAGAGACAGATATAAAACTTTTAATGGACAATTGGGAAGAAAAACATAAAAATAATGGATATAAGCGTTTTATCAGAGATGGTATAGTGTGTGAAGAAAAATGGGAAGCACAGCATACACCAAGAGTATGTTATTTCTTAAAGGAAGCATACACTTCTAATGAAAATGGTTATAATCTGGTAGAAGATTTGCATGATTGTGAACGTCCATGGACTATGTGGAGAAAGGTAGCAATATGGACACAGGCAATATATAATGCATTTAACGATAATATCTGTGAGTATGACGATGAAGTATTACGTTCTAAGGAAAAAGAAATCATAGACCGTATTGCAGTGGTCAATGTGAAAAAAAGCAATGGCGGAAGCGAATCTGAATATGAAGATTTGAAAAAATACGCACTTGAAGACAGGCTGGAAATAAAGCGTGAATTGGAAATTATACAACCGGATATCATTGTATGTGGGAATAATCTCAGTCTATTGAAACTTGTATTAGGGGAAGAATTACAGAATGATGATACATGGGATAATATGTTGGCGCTTTGGAAGGATACATTGGTGCTTGATTATTATCACCCTGCTGTGCATTATCCTAATCGGGTTAATTATTATGCTTTAATGGCAATTTGCGATGTGGCAAGAAAAAAATATGGTACGCCAGTATGGTCAGAACAAAATGAAAAATATTAGAGAAATTAGTGTCGGTGCAATATTGTACCGGCATTTTTATTTTCTGAAAGTGTCGCCCAAACAGCGACCATATGAAGATGCCTTTTAATTATACTCATATTGTAACAGAGAAAGAGAGGTGCCGGAGTAATCCGGGAATTGGAGGCATATATGTACGGAGCAATTTTAGGAGATATTATAGGAAGTCCGTTTGAGTTTGACAGAGGTGATAAAACAAAGAATTTTGATTTGTTTAGTGAAGGCTGTGGCTTTACAGATGATTCTGTTATGACAATAGCAGTTGGAGAAGCTCTCCTGGCAGTCGGACCGGAAGCAGCAGTAAAGAAAATTGAAGATGCGGTAGCATCCAATATGCAGGATTGGGGAAAAAGATATCCACATGCAGGCTATGGTGGATGCTTCAGACATTGGCTTAAAGAAAATAATCCGAAGCCATACGGAAGCTATGGAAATGGTTCAGCCATGAGAGTGTCAGCGGTAGGCTGGCTTTATGATTCGATGGAAAGAACCAGAGAGGTAGCTAGAGCTACAGCGAATGTGACACATAATCATCCAGAAGGTATAAAGGGTGCAGAGTCAACTGCAAGTGCAATATATATGGCAAGGAATGGATCTTCAAAAGAAGAAATCAAAGCTTATATCGAGAGGGAATTTCATTATGATCTGAGTAGAACATTGGATAATATCCGAACCTACTACCATCATGTTGAAAGCTGTCAGGAAACAGTACCAGAGGCAATCATCGCATTTCTGGAATCCAAAGATTTTGAGGATGCCATACGGAATGCAGTATCACTTGGTGGAGATACGGATACGCTTGGTGCTATTACAGGAAGTATTGCAGAAGCATTTTATGGGATCCCAGCTGTGCTGATTGCAGAGTGTAAAAGCCGGATTGATAAGGGACTGATGACGGATGTTCTTGATGAATTTGATCATGTACTTGGCAGGAGCGTGGATACTTATTCAGATGAAGTGGATGAGACACAGGCAAATCAGATGATTGAGGCAGCAATCGACCAGTATTATATTCAGCAGGATAAAAATGGAATGCTGTTATTTATGGAAGTTATGGTAACAAGAATGCAGCAGGCAGGAGAAGTTATTGTTCCATATATCACGGAAAATCCTTTTATGTCGGAAGAACAGATAAGTAAAGTAAAGGCTGGTGACACGATTTCGCTTGACCATGATGTAAGACTTAAAATAGAGACTGTAAAAGATGCTGATGAAAAAGAATGGATTGGAGTATTTACATCTTCTGAAGAGATGCATAAGGGTTCTGCTGGAAATGTGCAGATGAATCAGTCTATTGAATCAATACTTCGTCTGGCACTTAATTGGGAACAGGTGAATGGAATTGTGATTAATCCGTTTGGTAAGTATATTCAGATGACAAAGAAGATGATAGAGCTTTTAATCAATGGGTATGAATATAATGAGAATGAAAGGAAGAGCAAAGATGATGAGAACAATTAAAGTTACAGGAAAAGGGAAAATAGCAGTAAAGCCGGATAAAATCCGGTTATATGTCAACAAGGAAGAACTTTGCAAAGAATATGAAGATACTCTCCGAAGGTCAACAGAAGATACAGAGCTTCTCAAGGATTTGTTTGAGAAACTTGGTTTTCAGAGAAAAGACCTTAAAACAGTATATTTTAATGTCGATACAGAATATGAAAGCTATCAGGACAGAGATAAGAGCTGGAAGCGAAGATTTAAAGGTTATAAGTATAATCACCATATGAAAATAGAGTTTGCAGCTGATAATAAAAGATTAGGGCAAGTCCTTTACGCTTTGGCTCATAGCTCATTAAGGCCAGAGTTTTCTATTGAGTATACAGTGGCAGATGTAGAAAAATGTAAAAATGAGCTGTTACATAAAGCAATCGAGGATTCCATTCAAAAGGCACAGGTGCTTACAACAGCAGCAAATGTGAAATTGGGTGAAATACAGGCAATTGATTATTCTTGGGGAGAGATAGATTTTGTAACAAAGCCATTGAATGAAATGAGATTAATGGAGTGTACGGAATGTGAAATGAGTGCACCGG
>CAMEIX010000047.1 GCA_945919075.1 uncultured Lachnospiraceae bacterium | reverse complement strand
AATGTCAGGGGCAGTGCAATATAGATATTACCTGTGGGAAATGTAACAGGGAAATAGTGGTTCTTGTAGATGAGGAGAGAGTCATGGTTCTGGAGAACAGAAGAGGTTCTGAAAAGGACGGAAGAGCCGGCCAGGTCCGGGTGAGTGTTCAAAAAAGTAAGGAACCGGGGAAAATGAAACCCATGAAAAGAGCTGCAAATTATTAAAATCGAATAAGTGAGATAGCAGTTGAACCGTCAGATTTGGCAGGAACCATCAGAGCCGGCGCTGCATATCAAGAGTTTGTAACGAGCTGGAATTAGCATAGAACTATTAGGAGCCGACAAAACGGAAATAGAGCCAGGTGGCATATTAGCTACCGGTCTTATTGGTATTCGTTTTGTCGACTCCTTTATTGCGTCTGTTTCCGTTTTTGCTCCGGAAATGGAGAGAAAGATGGAAAAGACATTAGGAAAGAGAATTAAGGAATGCAGAATAAGAAAAGGAATGACACAGGAGGCTTTGGCAGAGGTTTTGTTTACCAAGAAATCCACTATCTCTGAATATGAGAATGACAAAATTGATCTGAAATACAGCGTTTTGAAGGAGATTGCAAAAGCACTTGATACTTCTGTCAGCTATCTGTCCGGTGAACAGGATGAGGATATTGATGATGAAGTAATGCAGATGGCTATTGCTTTACAACAGATTAAAAGTAAGGAACTGAGAAGAGCTGCCATTGCACAGGTGAAGGTTCTTGCAGGAATGTAAGATGTTCGCTCCCACCGAACTTTGTTCGTTGTTTGGGGAACGATTTTTAGGATACGTTAATCTACAATCTTTCTTGTAAGGAAGAGTAAAGATAAGAAAATCCTTACCAAATCAAGTTAGGAAAAGGAGACTGACATGGCAGAGAAGAACCTGATCAAGATATATGTGGATGCTAGCTCGGCGAAGAGAGTGGATATCATCATTAAGCACTATACAGATTTTTTGGGAATTGTAGACGGATACACGGAGGGACTCCGATACATGATTGAAAGTGAAAAAGACAGCAACAGTCACAGGGAGCTGGGGGATCTTGGAGTCAGGGTGCAGACAGGTGGAACCACCAGTGATCCTACAGCCAAAAAGGCTATCAGAAATGTAATGACAAGGGAGGCTCTTATCAACTGTGATTTTTCCGGGGACGTGATGGAAGGTGTGGACCGGGCAGAGGAATTTATCAGAGATGCCTATTTACTCCGGGACATGAGAAAGGACTATGAGCTTTTCAATCGTCAGCTGTCAATTTTGGGAACGGAAAAGGAGACATTTGAAAAGTATCTTCGCAGGGAGAAGACACTGATTGATATTGCGGAGGAGCAGGGGATCACCTATGAATCCGCTCAACAGAAGATTCACAAAATCAGGCTCCGGGTAAAGAAACAGGTTGTTGGTTTCATGGATGGAAAGATGGGAGGTATTGCGTAATGGAAGAAAAGCGATGCTATACCGTCAAGGAATTACAGGAGATTTTGGGAATCAGCAGACCAACCGTATATGAGTTACTAAAGAGAAATGAATTCCGGTGGATTCAGATTGGAACAAAGTACCGTATTTCCAAGAAAAGCTTTGATGACTGGCTGGATAAGAAGATGGAAAATCAATAATTTACCTTCTAAAGCATTTGGATATGTACATGGTATAGTGTGAAAAAGGAGGTAATAGTCGGAATGGAAATAATTCGTGATGCACAGACAATCAAGACGAGAATGGAACAATTTCAGGCTAGTCAGGATTTAAGGCAAAGAAAAACAATGTCAGTACCGGAAATGCGTAAGCTATTGGGATTAAAGAAAACCGAGAGCTACTGGCTCGTTCATAGAAATTTTTTTAAGACTGAGATGATAAGTGGTCAGATGCGCGTGGATCTGGAGAGCTTTGAAAGATGGTATGCAAATCAGGTGAAGCATAGAAAGGTCAATGGGGAAGAGCCCGGAATTGAATTGAAAAAAACATCTTATTCATTTAGGGAAGTAGCCAATCTTTTAGGGGTGCATGATGCAGATATATATGTTGCCTGGAAAGAGAATGGCTTAGAAACCTTTACAGTAGACTATGTTAAGCGAATTCCGAAGGACGTATTTGAGAAATGGTATCGAAGCCAGAATAAATTTCAAAAGTTAGACCGGATACCGACGGCAGAGGAGTTAGGGAGTGAATACATTTTGGTATGTGATGCAGCGGAACTTCTGGGCATTTCATATGACGAATTAGTAAGGCTTTCCAAGTATGGCAAATATAAGTGCATTTTGAAAATGATTGTTTTTGAAAATAAGAAGTGGTTTCTAAAGAAGGATTTTCAAAACTTTCTAAATGCACAGAATGAGTATCAGCTGATTAGCCGGATAGAGAAAGACCGTATGGACAGGAAAATACAACTGGAGAAAAAAGAATATATATCACGTGAGGAGGCTGCTGTTGTGGCTGGAGTTACCAAGTCAACAATTACTAAGTGGATACAGGCAGATAAATTTTCTTGTGTAGGTGCCGGGAAGGTTCTGCGCATTAAACGAGATGATTTTTTGCAGTGGGTAGACAACAATCGGGAAGGAGTGAATTGATATGGCTTCCATTCAAAGGAGAGGAAAGAAATACTGCGTAGTTTACAGATATCAGGATGAAGAGGGAAATATCCATCAAAAATGGGAGACATTTGATAATCAGAAAGATGCTGATAAACGTAAGAAGGAAGTAGACTATAAAATAGCGTTAGGACAATTTGAGGTACCAAAGTGTGTAAAGGTTAAAGAGCTTTTGGATGAATATGTGAAGATCTATGGCCATAATAAATGGGGCGTGTCTACCTACGATGGAAATATGGCACTAATTAACAATTACATTATTCCGACCATTGGCGATGTCAAACTGTCCGACATTAATAATCACTTTATGGAAAAGTATTATAAGGAATTATTGAAAATGCCGGCGGTAAGGAGTACAAGGAACAGGAAAGGAATGCATACCATCTCGGCTGCAACTATCAATGATATACACAAGCTTCTCAGGAGTTGTTTCAGACAGGCCGTAAAATGGGGGCTGATGGAAAAGAACCCGGCAATCGATGCGACAGTCCCAAAATATAAGAAAAAGGAAAGAGAAATATGGACAGCTGAAATGCTCATGCAGGCTTTGGATGCCTGTGATAATAAATGGCTGAGAGTTGCGTTTCATCTGGCATTTACGGCGACCTTAAGAATAGGAGAATTACGGGGGCTGACCTGGGACTGTGTGGATATATCGGAGGAGGCAATTGAGGAAAACCGGTCGTATATCATTATAAATAAAGAAGTGGTACGGGTATCAAAGAAGGCCGTTGAAGAACTGGATGAAAAAGACATTATTCTGATCTTTCCGTCTACGGCGAAAGATAACAAAACAGTACGAGTATTAAAAACACCAAAGACAGAGAGTAGTATACGAAAAGTGTTTATCCCAAGATCGGTTGCTTTATGTCTGAAGGAGTTAAAACAGGAGCAGGATGATTTGATAGACGCATTAGGCAGTGAATATCATAATTATAATCTTGTGATGGCAACAACCTTTGGCTACCCTATCAGTGGCAGCTATCTGAGGGAGAAAATGCAGAAAGTAATTGATGAACAGGGATTACCTGATGTGGTATTTCACAGTCTCCGACATACCAGTGTTACTTATAAGTTGAAGCTGAGCGGCGGGGATATCAAAGCAGTTCAGGGTGATTCCGGCCATGCGCAGGCTGATATGGTAACGGAAGTATACGGGCACATCTTAGACGAAGATCGTAGAAAGAATGCAGAGCTTATTGAAAGTGCATTTTATAATAAGGAAAATCTCAGTCCGAATATGCATGGTCAGGAGCCAAAGAGTAAAACGGTATCTGTTCCGGATGGAGTTGATGCAGAGTTACTTATGAAGGTTTTGGAGAATCCTGAAATGGCAGCATTACTTACTTCTCTGGCCAAGACAATGAAAGTCTAATATATATAGAAGAAATAGCGATTTTGTGAAGGGAGACCGGAAGCAATATCGCTATTTTTGTGTGTGAGATAATGTGAGTAAAAATAAGTCAATGAGGGTCAAAAAAACATCGACATCCGACCATGAACACGTTATAATATAGGTAATCTAATAGAAATATTGAGCTATCATTACTGAACAGTTCAAAGAGAATGGTAGCCATATCAGTGAAATCGATGGAACTCAAAGGTTAACACCTTTTGTTTGCATTTCTAACAAACTGCTAACAGAAATTGATTTTCAGAGATTATTTTCTATTAACTTAGATTGACACAAAATTACAGGAAAGTCAGTAAAATCAATGCTTTCCTTGACTTA
>CAMEIX010000046.1 GCA_945919075.1 uncultured Lachnospiraceae bacterium | reverse complement strand
TCAAGGATGAGGTGCTTCGATAATGCAGGCAGTAAATGATATTATTTCTTTTTTGATAGATTGTTCAAATTTCTTTGTGTGGCGGCTAATGCGGATGAAATAAATTTTGGCAATTGAACACCACAGTCCAAAAGATTTTCGCAGATGGAAATAGATTCGTTGATAGCTATGTACAGCCCCAGAATCTGTCCAATGGGCGGAGAAATATTTGACCCTGTAATATACCATATCAGGCAGTCCAGGCAGATACCGAATACCAGCGCAGCGATCAAGGCAGTCTTTCTCCAGAACCCTCGATACCCAACACTGCTTTTTACCTTCCCATGAATTTTTGCTTTTACCAAACCAGTCGCAAGGTCTATCAAAATGAAGATACAACAAAGCAGCAAAATTACACCATAATTCTCAGCTAAAGCAGACAGCGTCCCGCAAACTCCAGCCATAAGCAGTTTTGATTTTTCAGCCATTTCTTACACCTCCTTTTCCTCCAGTTCATTAGACGTTCTACAGTGAATCGCTGTCTGAGCTGGAGAATTATTTCTCTTTAAGGGTGTCTTATTACCCCTCACCTTATATCCGAAAATCAGGACCGATCCACACCCCCTTTTTCAAAAAAATCAAGAACTTTTTTGATATTTTAAGGCATATTTCTCCCTCTTGAGATATTGGTGTGGTATAATAAAAATAAGAAAGCTGGTCAGGAGGAAGCTTATGAAAAAGAAAATTTCCATTGTATTAGTTATGATAGCTTGTCTTGGACTGAGTGCATGCTCGGAACGCAACATGAACAGCATTGATAGTAATTCTGCCTCCAGTGAAGATACATCAATATCCCAACCCACTACTAGGCTACCAGAAGAATCTGAGTCAAATAGTTTAGATATATCTGGGGAGGAAGGTTCTTTGGAACCTAGCGATTCTAAAGAACCTTCTGCACAAGATGATTTGATAGAAGAATCTTCGTCATCTACTAATTCTGCCCCGGGGTATTCAGAAAAGGATTTGGGGTTGTTTTCTCTTTGGCTTCCTGAAGATTCTGTTATTGAGTCGAATATAATCTATGAAGATGATTCAGAGCTTCCAAGAAAAATCGCAGAAATTACATCTATTGATACGATCTCTGATACAGCATCTCCTTTTGCGATTTATGATCAGAGATATTCTGATGCGGAGAATGTTTCTGAGTGTCATTTTGGTATTTATGCAGGGAAAAGTTACTCTCTTCAAAAAGAGGTATCAGAAGGAGGAATGACAGGTTTCCAAAATACAATCGTTTACTGTATCGAATCAGAAAATAATATAATTGTAATCACCTTTTTTCCTCAAAGAGGTGTTGGAACCCATGAGCAAAGAGAAGAATTTGAAAAGATTCTAAATTCTATCCAATTTTAAAAGAGGCCCCTGTTGAAAAAGTCAACGGGGGCCTCTTTTATTTACTTTGTATTAGGATTGAACCTGCTTCATAAACTTATTCATCTTAGTTATGTTAATATAGTATTCATTAGCGCTAGGATGTTTGTCACATTTGCTCTGAGAGTAAGTCAGATTTTGATTCTCTGGAGCGCTATCTTTGATGAAGAAGACCGTACATGGATCAAAGGTTGTATCACCATCACCTCTATTACCAGCATACAGACCGCCAGCTGCGCCTTTCAGGGTAGGGGTGTAGAGTGGATTATCAATATCCGTATCAACTTCTACATGAAGGTGCCGCCCCATAGTGTCATGCCACTGACCAGTTTTACCATAACTTCCGATAGCCGTATCAAGGTCAACCTTCTGATTGATTCTCAGGGTAGATTTGGACGCAAGATGGAAGTATCGCATAATAATAGAAGGAATAATATCCAATTTATTATTATTCATATTCCAAGCATAGACATTATCGTAACGAATGGCAACCCAATAACCTACACCTGTGGTTGCGGATCCACCTACACCTACAACGGTACCCCTGCCGCTAGCATAAAAAGGATTAGGAGAACCAATCATATCAAGACCAAAGTGGCCACCGGCATCCCACTCATGCTGATAAGCTGGATTACTGTCTTCTTGATACATTGCAGTGATCGTACAATTGTTTAGAGGAAGGGCAAGATACTGTGCATCCCCCGGTTCCGGATCAGTAGTAGAGCCGCCATCAACATTTGGAGAGACAATCCACTGCTGCTTTGTGGATGTAGATTTAGGTGCCCAGTAGATATTGCTGTTACCACCAGTTCCACCTGTAAGAGCAGTATTATTTCCAATGCTGGAAGAGACAGGGGTATTGGTGTTGGTTGCGGTCAGATACAGATTCTTGCCAGGCAGATAAATCTTATATACATTGTCGGTAACCTTCTCAAATTTCACCTGGCTGTCAGTGGTGCTGGTCTGAGAAGTAGCACAGAGGTGAGCGTTATTTTTATAAGAATTGGACAAGGAACCATCGCTGCAATCCAAAACAAATGTCTGGTTTACAGCACTGTGCAGACGATAACCGTTGCCACTTGTTTTAACAACCCAGTCCTGCATAACATCGGTATCATCATCTTTGAACAGACAAACATTTCGACCAGTGCTGGCAGCATTGGTGCCATAAACATTCAGTGCATGAGTGTCATAATAATTATTGATGAATCGATAAGTTTTTCCACTTACAAAACTCATAAAACATTTCTCCTTTTCAAAATCAATTTGTTTTTCGAAAGTCCCTGGTTCATCCGGCACTCCGCGGCGAGCTGTAGGAATAGGAGCTTTCTTTTGTTACGGAAATTTCCAAATGAGAAGTTTTAGTTTTCCTACAATACTGCCGTATCCATTGACAAAAAGAGCAGTAAATGATAGAATATAGGAAATTAAATTTCTCAATTAACATTATAGGACATTTAATTTCACTTGTCAATAGTTTTTGAGAAAATAAACTTCCTAAGATTGAGGTGTTATGTGTGATGACGTTTGGTGAAAAGGTGAAAAAAGCAAGGAAAGAATTGGGGTTGACACAAACACAGCTCGGAGAGAAAATAGGTGTCTCAAGAAGGACAATAACTTCCTATGAAGCAGATGCTTTTCCACCAAGAACCAGAGAACTATACAATAAATTGGCAGAAGCTCTTAATGTGAATGTAAATTACCTGTTGACACAGGAAGATGAATTTGTTTTAAGTGCAGGAGAACAGTATGGCTATCGAGGCAGAAAAGGTGCAGAAGCATTAGTAAGCGAGCTGACGGGATTGTTTTCAGGCGGTGAATTAGCAGAAGATGATATGGATGAACTGATGTTAGCTATTCAGAAGGCGTATGTGATAGCAAAGGAAAACAACCGCAAATATACACCTAAGAAATATATCCAAGAGAAAGATTAGTCTGTATTGTAGAAGAGGATAAAAAGGGGATGTGCCTATGCAACTGAACCGGTCCATCAATATCGTGGACAAGGCTAACAAAATCATAAAAACAGTAGGCTCAAGAGAACCAGAGGATATAGCAGAACATTTGGGAATTATTATCATGCCAGTCCATTTTACAAAGCAAAAGGGCGTATATAAGGTCATTGAAAGAAATCGCTTTATTTTTGTAAAAGATGATTTATGCCCGGAAATGCGAAAAATTGTATTGCTCCATGAAATAGGTCATGATGTGCTTCACAAGGGAGAGGCAAAAATGTTCCAAGAATTTAGTGTTTTTGATATGAAAAACAATAGAATGGAATATGAGGCCAATAGTTTTGCAGCAGAGGTTGCGTTACCAGATGAAGAAATATTAGAGTATCTTTATGAAGGATATGATATAGAAACAGTTGCCCAATATATGAGATCGGATGTTAATCTGGTGGCTTTAAAAGTAGCAAATCTTAATCGTAGAGGATATGATTTTTGTTTACAAGATAGTAAATCGAACTTTTTAAAGTAAATGATGCAATATAATGCTCAATGAGATTTGTAATTTATTCCCGGCAGGGCGCAAAAGCACTTTCATACTGCCAGCCACGAAGGGGCGGCGGTGTGAAAGTGCTTTTGCGTTACTTTCTCACCAGAAAGTAACAAAGAGGTTGTGACAACCATCCAGGTATGGTAAAATAGAGATAGTAGGATATAGTTCTTTTTACAAGAAAGGAACGGGCGATTTTATAGAAACAACCATTTCGGGAATGACAGGCCGAGGAAGTATTCGGCACAATAACAGGAGCTTTTCGGCGGCGAATGTAGACCGCAGCCGGTCGGAGCAGAATATCACTTTTTGCAACGATGACTTGAAGCAGGTGTACCATGAGCTTTTTGATGAAGCATTGGCGGCCTACAACGCTAAAAAGAAAAAGACCAGGGACAAAATACCAGACTACTATGAGCATATCCGGCAGA
>CAMEIX010000045.1 GCA_945919075.1 uncultured Lachnospiraceae bacterium | reverse complement strand
CATTCCCATGCCAGTATGCTGGTTGATATGGGGGTGGCTCCATTGGAGATTGCAGAACGCCTTGGACATGAAAAGGTGGAAACCACGTTGAACACTTATTCACATCTGTATCCGTCTACACAGAGTAAATTAGCAGGTTTGCTAGATAAGAAACATGAGGAAGAGGAGGAATAAGCGATGGCTGGTGACAGACATGGAAAACACAACACAACGACCATTTCTTTTCGGGTGAATTCTTATGAAAAAGCAACAATTGAAGAACGAGTGAAAGTGAGCGGAATGAAAAAACAGGATTATATCGTCCGATCATGCATTTACAATCATGTATGTGTTGTTGGAAAGAAAGAAACAATTGAGATTATCCGGTCAGAAATGAAGGAAATGAGTTTGGTTTTGGAGGATGTGGCAAAAGATTTGAAGTCTGAAAAACCAGTTATTTCAGAACCGGTTCTTGATAGTATGACAGAACGGTATCTTGCATTTTTGGAAGCAGCATTATGGATGCTGAAAGGTTCAAGTTATTTATGGGAGGATAAAAAGGATGGAAGAGAAAGTAATGAAGGATTGTAAAGTGCTGGCATTGTGTTCACAAAAAGGCGGGGTTGGCAAGACAACAAGTTGCGTGAATCTGGCAGTCGGACTTGCAAAAGCAGGGAAGAAAGTGCTTGTGATTGACAATGATCCGCAGGGAAGTATGACAGCAAGTCTTGGGTATCATAACCCAGATGAATTACCAATCACACTGGCTACTATTCTGACAAAGATTGTAGAAGATGAACTATTTGAAAATACACTGGGAATTTTACATCACCAGGAAGGAATTGATTTGATTCCGGCAAACATCGAACTCTCTGGAATGGAAGTTTCACTTGTAAATATTATGAGCAGGGAACTTGTCTTAAAACAATATATAGAAAGAATGAGAGAAGAATACGACTATATATTGATTGACTGTATGCCATCACTTGGAATGCTGACGATCAATGCACTTGCCAGTGTCGATGCAGTTATTATACCTGTCCAGGCGGCTTATCTTCCTGTAAAGGGTCTAGAACAGCTGATACGGACGATAGGAAAGGTGCGAAGACAGCTTAACAAACAACTGAAAATTGGAGGTATATTGATCACAATGGTGGATAACCGAACGAACTATGCAAGAGATATATCTGATCTGATTTTTGATACATATGGAAACCAGATTAAGATTTTTCCACAGAGTATTCCATTTTCAGTACGAGCAGCTGAAATCAGTGCGGAAGGAATCAGCATATTTGAGCATGATCCAAAAGGAAAAGTAGCGGCTGCATATTGGCAGATGACACAGGAGGTGCTTTTGGATGAAAGGTAGAAGTGCATCGAAGATAAAACTGACATCTTATGATGAATTACTTGGAGGAGGAGAAGAAACGAACGATATCCAGCAGGTTTCACTTGAGCATTTACATTCTTTCGAGAACCATCCATTTCAAGTAAATGATGATGAGGCAATGGCGGAACTGGTGGAAAGTGTGAAAGAAGAGGGAATTCTTACAGCATTACTGGTACGACCGCTGGGTGATGGTGAATATGAAATCATCGCCGGTCACAGAAGGAGACATGCGGCACAACTTGCTGGTCTTAAAGAGGTTCCGGTTATTATCAGAAATATGGATCAAGATACAGCTGTCCGTGCGATGGTAGACAGCAATCTGCAGAGACCTAATATACTCCCAAGTGAAAAGGCATTTGCTTACCGTATGAAGATGGAAGCAATGAATCATCAGGGAACATCAGGCGGTATCAGTGCGAAAGACATTGGAAAGAACGCAAATGACAGTGCAAGGCAGGTGTATCGCTATATCCGGCTTACTTATCTGATGAATGACCTATTAAACGCAGTAGATCGTGATGTGATCGGATTGCAGGTAGGTGTAGAGCTTTCCTACCTTACGGTTCCAGAACAGGAGATGGTGGAGGAAGTGCATGAGAGTACCGGAAAATATCCAAGTCTGGAACAGGCAAAAAAAATAAGGCAACATCGAGAAGAAAAAACGCTGACAAAAGAGATTGTGCGGCTCCTGGTTATAGGAGAGCGTAAAAAGAAAACAACGGTAACATTAAAACAGGATGAAATTAAGAAGTATTTTCCTCCAGAGTATGATGAACAGAAGATACGGACTGTTATATGTCAGCTTTTGGAGGAATGGAGCAATCAGAATCATTGATAAGTACGAAGGGAGGGATGTGTCATGAGTATAAGAGCAACATTCCATTATTTTCAAGGAATGGAATGCGATATGTACAGTTTTTATCGTATTCCCAAACTGCTGTTTACAAGTGAATATTTTAAAAATCTCTCCTGCGAAGCAAAGGTGCTGTACGGACTGATGTTAGACCGGATGTCACTGTCCATCAAGAACCGGTGGTTTGATGAAGAGGACAGGGCATATATTTTCTTTTCGGTGGAAGAGATTATGGAAATGCTTAACTGTGGCAGGAATAAGGCTGTGAATTGTCTAAAAGAGCTGGATCAGGAAAAAGGGATTGGATTGATTGAGAAGAGGCGAATCGGACTTGGAAAAACAAATGTTATTTACGTGAAAAATTTCAGCCTGACAGAATATCCAGATGAGCCAGCAATCTTTGATTCGGAAGAAACACCGGAAAATGTAGCAGAGAGAAAAGAAAATACAGAGACAGAAATAGAAGAATATGCGAAAAAAGAGCCGGAAAAGCCCGTAAATACACAGAAGTTTGAAAAACAAACTTCAGGAAGTTTGAAAAATAAACTTCAAGAAGTTTCAAAAACAAACTTCAAGGAGTTTGAAAAACAAACTTCAAGAAGTTTAGAAAACAAACTTCAAGAAGTTTCAAAAACAAACTGTAATAATACTGAATATAATTATACTGAATTTAGTGAGAATGAATCTTATCAATATCTATCTGAACAAGAGAAAGGGAGAGATAGGATACAGGAGAGAAATGAGTATCGACAGTTAATTCATGATAATATCGAATATGAGATCCTTTGTCAGAGCTATGGAACTGGACGAGTAGAAGAGCTGGTAGAGCTGATGCTGGATGCAATATGTTCGACAAAGACATATCAACAGATCAATGGGGAAGCTGTGCCTACACAAGTGGTCAAGAGCCGTTTGCTCAAAGTCGGGTATGAACACATCCAGTATGTGTTTTTCAGTCTTGACAGGAGTACAAGCAAAGTGAAGAATATCCGGCAGTATATGCTGACGGTATTGTATAACGCTCCTGCAACAATCAATCAGTTTTATGATGCTGAAGTTCGACATGACATGTACTGGGGGAAGGATATTCCAGACAGGTAAGAACTTTGTGCCCACTGGGCACGAAGTTTAAAAAGAGATAGTCATATCTGGCAGATATGCTAAAATAACCTTGTGTCCACTGGGCACAAAGTAGGAGGAAGAATTATGTTGAGATTTATGATAAAACTGCCATTTCGAATTATTGCAGCTCCTGTTTGGCTGGTACTTGCAGCGGTGAATATTGTGCTGGTGTTCCTGGTTGGGTTATCTGCTGGATTCTGCTATCTGATAGCCGGAATCTCTGTTGTGACAGAAGTTTTGAGTATTGGGTTTGGAATCAGTACGGACTGGACAATGAAATCAGCGATTATTACGACAGTAGTGTTTGTTCTACTCCCACATATCGGTATGGGGATAGTTGCAGTAATTGAAGTTGTGAAATGTGGATTACAGGAATTTATTTTTGGATGATTGTGGAAAATATAGTGGCGCTATATGGAAAGGCAGAAATAAACAATGGAAGAATTATATAAAGTGATGGATGATTTGCTTGAGGTGGAATTTCAGATGAAAGCAGGGATGGATATTCTGAAAGAACTGGAAGAGTTTTATATGCTGGAAAAAGAAACCGAAAAATCGGATGCTAGAAAAGTAGCTGTGCTGATGAAAGGATATCTGCAGTCGATGAAGTCAAATATTCGAGAAATCATTCGTTATATTGATGACACGACACTTGAAAAATCAAATGATAAAAAGAAAGATAAACAGGAATCTGCGAGCACCATATCCGAGGAAGTGCAGGAATTTGTGAATCTGACAATTACAGAGCATATGGGGAAAGCATATTCAGAATGGAAGTTAAAGCAGGATAAAGAGCCAGTAAGTGAGATTGATAAGAAATACCAGAAATTACTGGAAACGTTATCCCAAGAACAGGAAGAAGTGATTACGGAATACTGTAATGCAATTTTTAGCAGTGGAGCAGAAACAGAAGAATTTTTCTATCGACTGGGATTAAAAGATGGACTGAATCTGAAAAATACGGTAAAATCTGTATTAGAAATGATATCATGAAATCGGAAGTTGGAGGATACACGCATGAAAATTGTAATCATTAATGGAAGTGCCAGAAAAGGAAACACGCTGACAGCAATCAATGCATTTATAAAAGGAGCATCAGAAAAGAATGAAATTGAAATCATTGAACCTGACAAACTCAACATTGCACCATGCAAGGGATGTGGTGTCTGTCAATGCTCTAAGGGATGCGTCGATAAGGATGATACAAATTCT
>CAMEIX010000044.1 GCA_945919075.1 uncultured Lachnospiraceae bacterium | reverse complement strand
AGCACAAATGGACGCATTGGTGAGTTAAAGGCATTTCTGATATTTTCTTTACGCATGACTACCTTGGAATTATCTCCTGCATCCTTTGTAAATCCAACTGCATAACTCGACCTTATTCGACATCCATCACTCTTCCTGTCAGCTCCATTAATACGCTTTTTGAAATCAGGATAAGTATCAGCGATATAGGTGGCTGTATGTATTTTCAATGAATCCATCATCATGTCATGCACGATCTGATACTGATTTCCATCCGACTGAAAACCTGCTGTTTCTTTCAGCATATGGATATATTCATCAATCATTGCCTGAAAACAGCCATCTTTACAGTATTTAAGTACATTCTGCCAATGGGAATTATCATCCCTGCATCTGCCATAAGCAAGATCAATGATAGCTGTTGACTCCGGCAAATTGAAATTATTGACAAATACCTTTGCAAGCGATGTTGCTCTGGCTGTGCTTCTTCCATTAGAACGATAAATGCATATTGCTGGCGAACCCAGTACCATATTTACCAATGTTTCCAGAAGATCCTCCGGCTTTCTTCCAAGATGAATCTCCTCCGGGGCATCCAAATAACTTCTTAGCTTATCAATATGAGCAATAAAGCCCTTATTTCTCTTATCCTTTGAACTGCTTCTGACCTCAGATGTTGTATCCTCTTCGTCTGTATTCATTTCCCACACAATATCCTCTATCCAATGCTTTGCATAGATGACTCCATCCATGAGCATCGGTGCAAGATAATACCACCTGGCATCTTCCTTATTGTTACCCGAATCACCATACTTTTCTTCGATTATCGCAAGCTTCTCTTTCAGTTTCAGCCGTACAGATTTCTCTATTACTTCTAATGATTCATGATTATTCAATGACTCAATCGGTAAATACATATCAGAAAGTGTCTTTGAAGGATAAAGCAGTGCAAACAGGCTCATGCCTCTTACTTCTCCATTTGAAACATTAAACCTGAGCCTTGCCACCGGGTATCGTCTCGAACCATCCGCAAAATACCCCGTATTCTTCTTATCCTGATTCTTTATCTGATGTACCAGTTTTCCAACTGTAAGTCTTTCCGCCTCATAGGAAACAAGCGCACCTATCATTCGTGGAACCATCTCCCATGCAGAAAATACAAGTATTTTTGAAAAGCCTTTGCTGTTTTTATATGCTCCCTGCATCTCATAATATGGCAGTGATGGAGGAATCCACAGATATTTTTCTGCACCGCCGGTAAATGCTTTTTCTTTCAGTGCCTCAAGCCTTGCATTGGTTTTCGGCAGTTCATCATATTTATTGATTTTATTGCGATTCAGCCACAAGAGACATTGTTCTCTTTCACTTCCAAATTCATCTGGATGTTTTATATAATATTTTTCAATCTGCTCTTTAATCTTATATTTCTTCATAAAGGACATAAGATACGGACAGCTCTTTGCATAATCTACCGGTAAAGAATGATTTGAATCCGTTTTTGACAGCAATCGTGACATCTGTATATAGGAGTTTATGTCATTTTCATCTATCTGCAAATGATGCTTCACGCTGCTGTCATCCGTATAATCACCGGAATCCATGACAGATATACGCTCTGTCCTGCTGACTCCCTGATACATGGCATTTTCTGCCAGCTCCTTCATACGGATAATTGCACTGTCCCCTGCCTTCAACTCACTTAGAGCATGGGAATAATTCTTCCACACTTCCTTGAATTTAATGTCTTTGACTTCATCATCAAAAAGAAAGTTCATAACCTGAAAAAACTCTGCATAATGCTCATCAAGCTGATTTTCATCTATCTCTTCAAGGGTAGAATACAATTTATATGGTGTAGCCGACAACAGAAGTACCCTTGTATCATGTCCACTAAGGAAACTGTGTGCAAGAATACCAAGCTCACTGTCATCGGATGACAAAAGAAACTTAAATCTCTGAAACTCATCCATGATTACCAGATCCGGCTCAAGCATAGATACACTGATTCTCGCAAACATCACACGAAGCTTATTCATCACATAGTAATTGGAATATGTAAGCTGTTTATTGTATCTTCTTTCATGCAAATGATTAAGCAGCATGTCCCTTATACTTTCATACTCCTGATAATTAAGGATTTTTTCTATCACATTTTGTGGATAGACACCCTTCGTCATCTTTTCGCATTCTGCCACACGATTTTCAAAGTTCCATTTTGCCCATCCATCCCATGCTTTTACAGCATCCATTATCATAAATTTTTCAAGAGAAGTTACATGTCCTTTAAAGTCCGGCATTCTCCTTAAAATGGCATACATAAGTGCTCTTTCCTGCACACTTCCACCTCCGGTGGTCATGCGGAAAGATGTTTCCGGTGTAAGTGGGATAAGCTGTATAAAACCTTCCTTTATCTGCGGATCATTTTCCTGCTCAGTAATCTTTAAATGCTGCATAGACAGTCTGGTATCTGATACTGAGCCGATGGCATTCTTTCCTGTTACATCAAGTTTTCTGATATTCTGATTTGCTATGTTCTGATTAGAGCAGATATAAATTACCTTAAACAGATCATCTTTCTCTTCGATTCTAAGTCTTGCTGTCTTTACAATTGCTCCTCTGGCAATAAGAGTTTTTCCCATACCCACTTCATCTGCTACAAGCACACGATTCTGATTATGCCGGAACAGATAATCCACTCTCTCCACAGTCGCTCTTTGAAAATCCTTCAGACCGGAAAGGGTACGCTTTTCAATTTCATCTATATTAAATTGTGACATGACATCACCTCGTTATCTTCTGATTTTCAAAGTATTACAAAAAGTCTCATACAGTTCACGGAATTCATCCGGTATAATATCCTTATCTGTAACCATCTTAAGCACATATCCAATGTCTTTTATTCTTTCCGGCTCTTCTACAGATGTCTTTAACATCTTTTCATAGAGTGCCGGCATTGCATCACTCGAATTGGCAAAAAAGCCGGATTCTCCCATCTGCTTTCCTTCAAGCATAGATGCTACATAATCATCACCAAGTACAAACGCTATGTACTCAACAAATGATGCCCTATCTTTTACCACACTGTTTACTGCAGCACTTTCTCTGTCATCCGGGAAACCACTTGTAGGGATCATAATAATTCTGCGGATTGTATCATCACCTGATCTTGCAGTAATCTCATAGAACTCAGATAACTGCAAGATCTCAAGCTCTAAAAACTCTATATGTTCTGACAATGTCTGCTCCTGCTTTGAATTAAATGGTGATACTGTAACCTCACTATCAGATTCAATACCACTGAACTCAACCTCTATCTTGTACTTTCCAGCATTCTCATTATCTTCTGAAATTACAGCCTGCCTTTTCACTCGGCACAAGTCCTTAATTTTCTGCTCCAGCAGATTTCTATTGTCACTTTCTGTTTCCAAAACAGCATCCGCTACTGTAACCTGCTCAAATGGATTCTTTGCATCTCCTACCGGTCCACAGAATATATCCTCTAAGAATTTATCCCCATTCAGATACATATTCTTTGTACCAAGCCACAGCATCATTTCAACATTTTTATTAATTGCAGAATAGGAAGCATTCATGGAACCAAGATACAGGTCAACATCTGAATATTTCCTTCTCAGATAGATTTTTGCATGAATATCCTGTTTCTTTTTATCTGCGAGTTCATCTGAAATTTCTTCCTCACCATCTATAATCTCATCCTTTAATGCATAGATGGTAAAATTATCTACATCTGATGCTTTGAGTTTTCCAAGCTCAGAACGTCTCGTAACAAGTGTTCTCTTACAGTCCGACAATGCCCTGTCTGTCAGGTTAAAATCTGCAATCACACTTTCTGATAAAAACGGAGACATCACTACAAGCTCATTAAATGTCGAATTGGCATTTCCTCTTTCCTTGCAGAATAGAATATCCTCCTGCATCCGGTAAGCATTTTTTCCAATACCAAGTGGAAGCACTTCAAAATTCTCTCCAAATATTTTACTATCAAGTGAAAAGGATACATCCTTAATGTCTGCACATAATCCACGAATCAGGTTTCTTTTCTTTCCGGCATTATTGCTGGTATTATGCACATTCATTACAAGATAATCCAGAAAATCACAGATAGGCTGAGTCTTTTTCTTCTGTCTGACATTTTTACTGCTATCCATTGCAAAGCTGATATCCCAGCTCCTGTCAAAAGTCAGATTTCTGCTCATTACCACAAAACGATATTTTTTATCTCCATCAGCGTTTACATATGCTAATACCCATGTTTTCGGATGAAATGACGGATATCGACCAAGCTGTCTATCTTTTGGCAGTGCGACCTCTACTACCATTTTCTCTAATAAAATAGATAGTGCAGTCGGTTTTGTTGGCACTTTAATCTGTCCTGCTTCACAAAACAGCACGATTTTATCTGATACCTTCTGCAATGCATTCAGCATACCAATTGGATTTTGCATAAGCTTACTATCTGTTTCTTCAGATAATCCAAGACATATCGCCACAGCTGTGAGTGCTTCCAGGTCAAGTGAATATGTAGTGCCTACTGCTCTGTCCAATCTATATCCGTCCGGAGGCATCAAAATACCGCTGTAATCCGTTCTATCTCGGTTTGAATCCGGTCTAAACATCAGCACTCACCTCCCCGGCATAGATGTCATTCACAATTCTTCTGGCATTCGAGAATCTGTAATCGAGCATTCCACCGCCTACCCATTTTGAATGATCAAATTCCTTTGTTCTGCTTAACTTCGCTCTGGCTGCTCCTTTCAGGCTCCGTTCCCTCTTACGAATCAGTTCATC
>CAMEIX010000043.1 GCA_945919075.1 uncultured Lachnospiraceae bacterium | reverse complement strand
CACTTCCATCCGCGTGGAAAAGAACTTCCACCGATGAGGTAATTGTAGGACAGAAAAGGGTGGTTGTCAAGAATAAGGTGGAAACCAACAAGGTCGTGCAGCATATGTACTTTGAGATATCCGTAAATATCGATATTTTCCTTGGTGTTACCTTGATTTTGCTTTCTTTTTCCCTTAGCGCGATAAAATTTTAAGCCACCTCTTTATGATTTCTTTTTAAGATTCCTTTTATGATTCCTTTTTAAGATCCCTTTTTAAAAACCCTTTATAAGATCCCTTTAATCTACCTTTTCAGGATTCCTTTTTTCTTTTCTGATAAGTAACCAGGTAAACACAACCGTTATTACCACACTCACCGGCAAATAATATCTCATGCTTTCAATCGGAGAGGCCTGCTCTGCCAGTTCAACTGCCCGGCTACTGCCGCAAAGTTTAAGGACCACAAGGGCTCCAAGGCCATTATTGATGGAATGGCAAATGGCCGCCGGATAAATGGTTCCTGATTTCTCGGTAATATAGGTAAGAAGCGCATTTTCACCGACACAGAAGATACACATAAACAGAATTCCTAGGTACGGAAATCCGGGATAGTCTACGCCAAAATTATGTCCCGAAATGGTAAGCGGCGCATGCCAGAGTCCCCAGAGTATTCCGCCCGCGATCACTGCAAAGGGCTTGCCCAGAAGCGGAATCAGTTTGGGCATCATATAGCCCCTCCATCCCCATTCCTCTCCAAATGCAGGAAAGCAAATGATGATACAGAATGCCAGCTGCAATAAAAGTGCCGCAACTGCCTCACCGTCTTTTCCAAAATTCCAGAGCTCGTCGAAGGACAGTTCCCTCATAAATACGAGCCACAAAAGTATGAGCTCTATAAACACCAATATCAGTTTTGTTAGGACCGCAGCCGCATAATACCGAAATCCCTTTTCCGCATTCGGCATCAGGTAGGTATTGTCAAACCCTTCTTTGGTAAAGAGTCTGGTGAGCAAATGGGCAATGGCAGGAAACATCATGCCAAACACCCCGACCATGTAGATTATCTCGGCATTCGTGCTTTCATAAAGGGGCATGCCGAGAGCAGAATTTGTGCATAATGCAAGAATCCATAAAGGCGCAAATGCCAGAATAAGGAAAATAAGCAGTCTATAAACATTCATTTTATTATTTTTCATAGGAGTCCACTCCTTTGGTATACACTTTCAGGGAAATTCGGTAACAAAAATAGAAAACCATGCATGACACATAAGGAAGCAGTGCCAAAACCCATATCATAACACCTGTTTTAAACAATCTTTTTAATGCTTCCCATGG
Source organism: uncultured Lachnospiraceae bacterium (assembly GCA_945919075.1). GTDB lineage: Bacteria > Bacillota > Clostridia > Lachnospirales > Lachnospiraceae > Acetatifactor. Next base: position 3,634 of record CAMEIX010000043.1, on the reverse strand, counting down.
ATTCTCGCCCAGTAAGAACGAAATGTCTCCAAACAGTCCGTAAAGGAGTATGCTGCCCAATATTACAATCAGGGCAATTACCTTCACTTTTCCGCCCTTCTCGGTTCCGTACCGGAAAGCAAAGGGCAGTTCAATAGCCCCTATCATTAAGTAGAAGCAAAATAAAGTAAATGCAACAACAATATAAGAACTCTCCTGTCCACAGATTCCTACACAGATGGTATCGATAAAGAAGTTAAAAATAAGAACCATTAAATCCATTAAGAAGTGGATCGTAAACTTGCTTTTCACCTGCCGTTTTGCCCCATCCGGTGTAGAAACAGCAAAATAGAGCCACCCTCTTCTTTCATCCGTAGCACATAAGGTTTTGTTAAACATATTGACTATCATAAACATAAGAAGACAAAACATGGAGCCGATCATAACGGTTAGCGCCGGATCGGATGCGCCCATGATTGCTGCAAAAAAGAATTGCAGAACCGCCACAATAGCCTGGCAGATGAGAAGCACCAGGAAATAGATTTTTGCCTGTCTTAAATCTTTATAGAGAAAACCATCCATTATTTTTCCCTCCTTTTATAAAGGAAATAGGTAGCTATATAGCCCCACACCAAGGTTAAAATCAGTAACACTACCGCTCCCGGAGAAACTTTCTCTAAAAGGTTCTGTATTCTTTGCAGATTGAATATTTCTTCCGCAGAGTCGGATAAATGGGATTCTGCCAAAAGCCCATTTTTGTTATAGGACACAAAGACTACTGCCAGTATCACCATCACCCCCATCGTACACAGCCCCCCTTTATCCTGGGATGCAAACAGCCCGGTAAAGACCTGCATGGAAACAGAAAACAACGTATATACCGCAAAAAAACACAAGGTAATATGTAACGCAAGGCTATGGTCTGTCTCTCCAAGAATAGAGTCCCCCAGGTAGGAAAATCCGTAGGAAACAAGTCCGCAAAGAAAAAGCAGACCAATTATCAGACTGTAGCGTGCAAACGTCACTCTGCCTGCTGTTGCCGGTGTGGAAATACGAAAACAGGTCCATTTTTTGTTTCACATTTCATGTCTGTTTCCGCAAGAACAAAGGGCAGGCCTCCAAATGCAAGTACCGGCAGGCATTTCATTACAATACCCAGTTGCCCTAACAACAACGTTTTATCCTCTTTCGGTAAAAGGGCCAGATTTCCGTAATAGAAGCTAAGCAGAACAAGCAGCAAAAGTACGCTGCAGCCCACTCCCATAATACAGCCTAATATAACCATCTTTCTCCCCAGATACCACTGCCGGTATACGAGTGCTTTCCACATAGAAAATTCCCGTTTCATCCTTTCCATTATGACCACTCCTTTTTGTCCCGGTTTACATAAAACAGCATGATTTCTTCCAAGGTTGTCTTTTCTAACATCAAATCCGGGTAAGCTTTCTTTGCCGCATCCTGATCGCAAACCATAATTTCGACGCCGAAATCATTGACTCTGGCACTGATGAAGTCTTCTTTCTTTATGTTCTTATAGTCTTCCTTCGTACATTTAATAACCCCGTGGCTTTCCATAATATCATCCTTATATCCGCTTAACAGGATTTTACCTCTGTCGATAAACGTGATACCATCGGCGATTTTTTCCAGGTCGGAGGTAATATGACTGGACATTAAAATACTGTTTTCCTCATCCTGCAGATACTCTCTGAAAATATCCAGAATTTCATTTCGCACAATGGGGTCAAGACCGGTTGTGGCTTCGTCCATAATAAGAAGTCTGGCCCCATGGGAAAGCGCCGTGGCAATCTGAAGTTTCATCTTCATACCTTTCGAAAAATCCCCTATTTTCTTCTTTCTTGGAAGTCCGAAACGGTCCAGATAAGCAAAATAGGTATCCTCATTCCAATTTTTATAAAGGCCTTTGAACATCTTACCAAGTGCCATGGCATGAAAACTGTCATGAAAAGGAATTTCATCAAAAACCGCCGCAATATTTTCCTTAATTTCCACTTCGTCTTTTACCGAATCCATACCCAGCAGGCGAATGCTACCTTCATCAAATTTCAGTATATTAAGGAGCGCTTTTATGGTGGTGGTCTTCCCCGCGCCGTTTTGACCGATAAATCCCATAATACTTCCTCTGGGTACCTTGAAGCTTACATGGTCCAGGGTAAAGCCATCATATTTTTTTGTCAGGTCCTGAATTTCAATTGCATTTTCATAACTGTTCATTGCTCTGCCTCCTTGTTTGCTTCAGATTTATGTGAAGTTTCAGTTCTTAGTTCTCTTTGTACAAAACTTCTAAAATTTCCTTTATCTCTTCTAAGGACAGGTTGTAGCGTTTTGCATTCTCACAGGCTTTTGCCAGAAGTTCTTCCGTCTGCCGGATTCCCTCTTCCCGCAAAAATTCCGTATTCTGAGCCTTTACAAAGCAGCCCCTGCCCACATAATTTTCAATAAATCCGTCTTTTTCCAGTTCTTCATAGGCTCTTTTGGTTGTAATCAGACTGATTCGAAGCTGTGACGCAAGTACCCGCATGGAAGGCAGTGCCTCCCCCGGGGAGAGCGTACCGTTCATAATCTGTGTCTTAATCTGTGAAACAATCTGTTTGTAAATGGATTCGTCCGATGAATTGCTTAAAATAATGTCCATGGATACCTCTTATTTTCGCATCATATTCTATCTTTAATTGATGAATGATGTGTTTTTATTGTGTATATACAACATATACAATATAGCAGCTGTTTCTGTTTGTCAATAGCGGAAAATATTTTTACACATTTCTTTACTCAAAATATCAAGAAATTTTATTGCTCAAAATCTACGGTTGAAAAGCTTTTCCGGTTTACTACCAATATGAGTATTCGGGATTATCTGGTCAGAAGGCGCATGAGCAGAGCCGCAAAAGACATCCGGGAAGGAGCTTCCTTCTTAGATCTGGCGCTGAAATATGGTTACAGCAGCCATGAGGCATTTACCCGGGCATTTAAGTCCGTGTGGCATGTAACTCCTTCTGAATATAAGCATAATCCGGCAAAATGTGAACTTTTCCCGGCTCTTCGACTGGAGCCGACATTAATGGAGGACAAAAAAATGAAAGATCGAAAAAAAGTGGATATCAGTGAATTATACGATTATATCAAGGAAAGACGGGATTGTTATTTTGTAGGTGCGGATATCAAGAATCTGATTCCTATCAATGAAATTTCCAGAAAAGCCGGTGATTTGGCAATTCTGACTGCCATAAGCAGACTGGAAGCAGCTGCCGGACCGGAAGATATTTTCTCCTACAAGGGCACCCAAATACCTCTCAGCCTCTATGTTACGTGTTACAAAATAGAGTATTCCAACTTAAAATATGCCCAGCTGTTTTCCCAAATGCAGCAGGAACTGGACCGGATAAAATAAACCTGACAGTACTCATCAAAAAAGCCACCTGTTTAAAGCGTCATTTTGATTTGACACATTATATGACATATATGTCAACACATTTGAAACAGGCTTAAATACTGGACTTTTTGACCCCAAATCAGAATCCTGCATTTTTTCGACATTTATGTCGGATTCGGTTTCCTCAGGGAAAGATGCGGAAAAACTTCTTGAGTTTTCGCAAACTGTAATTGAAAAATGAGAATATCTTCCTAAAGTACC
>CAMEIX010000042.1 GCA_945919075.1 uncultured Lachnospiraceae bacterium | reverse complement strand
ATATGCTTTTCAAAAAATCATATTATGCAACAGCCAGAGATGAACTTGAAAAAAACAAGGATTCCATGAACGAACTTGAGGGGATCGGAAAAAATTTATAAAGCACGTTCCAAATTCCTGTTTGCATATTTCATCAAACGGTACATATTAAAATTAACACAAAGGGAGATGTTAGAATGAAAGCTCATGAATATTGGTCTGTCGGAGCATTGATAACGATGCTAGGAACTTTTTATAGCGGATATAAAGGTTCAAAATCAAGCCATAAATATTTTGCGGCAAGTTCTTTGCTTTGTATGATTATGGCTATTTACACAGGTCATAAGATGATATCTAAAAACAAGAAAACAAAGAAAGAACCAATATCATTAGGAAATGAAGAATAATACAATCAACCTTGTGCCCAGTGGGCACGAAGTTGGCATAGTCACTATGGTGTCAGGAGAAATCCTGGCATCTTTTTTTTATATCTTTTTACACTTCAAAAAATAATTTCAAAAAATTTCTAAAATCATGTCCGATTTTGTCGCTCCCAATACAGAGTATATGGAAGGCAAATTGAAAATCCTCTGATTTCCAAAAATCACAAACGTAAAAGAGGTTCAGACAGTTCTTCCGATTGCACCTTGACAATTGAAGGAGCTGATACATCTTGAGGAACATGCTTACCGGAGATAATCCGGCTCGTGCAGGCGAAGACTCCTACGGGAAGAGCGAAGCAATAATGATACCACCGAAGGGTACAGGACCTCTGCTGAAACAGAGACTGTGACTGTATTTTTACAGCCGGGTTATCTGGAATGATAACGATCAGATGTATATGTACAGACAAAGCCCAAATGTGAATACTTAGATTTTCTTATTTATATTACAGGAGAAATCCTGTAGCAAGTGGGGAATGGTTCGAATCCATTCCTCATTTTTTCGTGCAGAAAATGCACAGATTATTATCCTGTTTGAAATACCAGGGAAGGGTGTTGCAGGAAGAAAGGGAGGACAAAAAGAATGAATACGATTGTTTTAATGGGTAGACTTGCCAGAGATCCAGAAACTAAGCTGACATCTACGCAAAAGGGACAAACCAAAGTATCTAGGTTTCCACTGGTAGTAAAAAGAAATCGCACAAGCAAAGCATTTGTAGTGATGATCACAGCTTATGGAAATAATGCAGAATTTGTGGAGAAATATCTTGAAAAAGGAATTAAGATTGCTCTTTCCGGAGAGTTGGTAATCTCTCAGATCAAAGATGAACAGACTGGAACTGCATCCTATTATACCGAAGTCATTATGGATAATGTAGAGTTTGCAGAAGCCAAAACAAAAAAAGAAGAATCTGACGGATTTCAACCAGCAGAGAAGAGGAAGATTCCATTCGATATACCAGAAGAACTTGAACAAGAAATGCCATTTCGATAGGAGGACAAGATTTATGAGAAAATACTTTTTAGAATTATTTGCAATAGGATTGGTTGATTCAGAAGGAAGAATCAATACAGAACATATGACAAGTGATGCGCTTATGACTGCCATGAAAACAATGGAAGAGCTGACGCAAATGAAAATGGATCGTTTGGTTTTGGAAACAACAATGGAGATGATCTTATGTATGTTTGAGTCATGTGACACAGAGGAATTTACAGAAATATTAGGCAAGCTGCTTGGCGGAAAGCAGACTTCTAAAGTGACAGCTCATTTGGAAGCACTGGAGGAATTGTTGACAGAAGAGGAATATAGTAGTTTCCTTGCAGAATATCTTGGTTATTTAACCGTGAATGTAGCAGAGTTTATTAGGAGCACAATCATTGAAAATGGTTTGATGTTACTTGCCGGTTCAGGAGGAGAAGAGGATGGAGAAGAGGATGGAGAAGACGGATTATAAAATCACAGAGTTTCACAATTCGGAGTTTGGTTCCATCCGTATGATTGAAGATGGAGGCAGACTTTTATTTTCTGGAATTGATGTAGCATTTGCTTTGGGATATGCAAAACCAAGAAATGCGATAAATGTTCATTGCAAGGGGGCCCTGAAACGGGGCGTCCTTACATCAGGTGGGGTACAGCCAATGATTTTTATTCCAGAGGGAGATGTATATCGGCTGATTACAAAAAGTCGTTTAAAGTCAGCACAGAATTTTGAGAAGTGGGTATTTGATGAGGTACTTCCGGCTATTAGGAAAACAGGCGGATATTTAGAGACCGATCTTTTAGACAGGGTAAAAGATAACCCGGAACTTCTTTTGGAATTTGCCGAGAGACTTTTGGCAGAAAACAATCGAAATCGAGAATTGCAAAATCGTGTAAAGGATATGCAGCCAAAAGCAGATTATTATGATCATTTCATGATTACAGGAGAATGCACCAATATTCGAACGACGGCAAAAGAGATTGAATTTCCAGAAAGAAAATTTGTGAAACTTCTTTTAAATAGAGGATTTCTATATAGGAGTCCATCCGGCACGCTGTTACCCTATGCGGTGGAGAAGAACAATGATCTGTTTATTGTAAAAGACTATTTTAACAATGGACATCTTGGTTCACAGACATTGGTTACACCAAAAGGAAAAGAATTTTTTAAAGCGTTGTGTGCGGAGGAAGAGTAAAGAATGAAGGAGGTGGTTGCCATGATTACAGATCTGGACAGCAGTTAAATCGCTGAAAGGAGGGAAAATCATGCAGGAAGAGGTAACTCAGAAAACGGTCACGTTCTGCATTCGGACTACCAAAGTAACAGCAGATTTATTGAAAAAGGTTCTTGCTGCTTATCTGCGTCATCAGAAGCAGAAATCGGTAGAGAAGAAAGCGAAGAAGAATCAGCCGAAACAGGGAAAGGTCACGGTAAAAGAGCTGGCAAAACAAAATGCCGGGATGGTCAATATCGAGATCACAAATAAGAATATCAAGTCCTTTGAACGTTATGCCAGAAAATACGGGATCAATTATGCTTTGAAAAAAGATAAGAGTAAAGATCCACCGATGTATCTGGTGTTTTTTAAAGGACGTGATCAGGATGCCCTCAATGCTGCTTTCCGTGAGTTTTCCCAGAAACAGATTCAAAAAGCGAATAAGCCTTCTATTCACAAGCGTCTTGCAACTTACAGAGCAATGATGCCAAAGAAATCGAAGGACAAAGTAAAGAACCGGCATCAGGAGCAGAGCCGATGAAAAAGCAAATCGGTAAAAATCTGATGCAAAAATGGAAGAATAAGATCAGGGTCAGGCTGTCCGCCCTGGATAAAAAGAAACTGGTTCTTACCAATATCCCATATATCTTAACTGCTTTTTATACAAATCGGGCATCATTTCTTTACAGAAACAGTCTGGGAGAAGATATTGGGAACAAGCTATTATATGCGATGGAACATGCAGACAGGATTCTTACTGGATTGCAGCCAAGTTTTAACTGGCGTGATATGCTGACAGGAATTGTAGCAGCTGTCATTCTGAAATTACTGGTATGGCAGAAACAGTCAGATGCAAAGAAACTCCGGAAAGGAATCGAGTATGGTTCAGCCAGATGGGGAAACGCTGAGGATATTAAACCTTATATGTCGGAAGATCCCTGGATGAATATTCCATTAACAGCAACAGAAGCATTGACTATGGAAAGTAGACCTAAACAGCCAAAGTATGCAAGAAATAAAAATATAGTGGTCATTGGCGGCAGTGGTTCCGGAAAAACTCGATTTTTCGTTAAGCCGTCAGTCATGCAGATGAACTGTTCCATGGTCATTACAGATCCGAAAGGCACTCTGATCGAGGAATGCGGGAAGATGTTAGCAAAGGGACCACCTAAGAAAGATAAGAATGGAAATATTATGAAAGATAAATCAGGAAAAGTGGTACACGAACCATATGTGATTAAGGTTCTGAATACTATCAACTTTTCCAAATCGCTTCATTACAATCCATTTGCTTATATACGGTCTGAAAAAGATATCCTGAAGCTGGTTACAACAATTATTGTTAATACCAAAGGCGAAGGGGAAAAAGCTTCCGAAGATTTTTGGGTGAAAGCAGAGAAGCTGTTGTACACGGCATTGATTGCTTTTATCTGGTATGAAGGAGATGAAGAGGAAAAGAATCTGAATACCCTTCTGGATCTTTTGAATGAAAGCGAAACCCGTGAAGAGGATGAAACTTACCAGAATCCAGTGGATATGATGTTCCAGGAACTGGAAGAAAGAGATCCGCAGCACTTTGCGGTCAGACAGTATAAAAAATACAAAATGGCGGCTGGCAAAACAGCCAAAAGTATTCTTATTTCCTGTGGTGCGAGGCTGGCACCATTTGATATAGCAGAACTTCGTGAGATCATGTCTTATGATGAAATGGAATTGGATAAGATCGGGGACAGGAAGACAGCCTTGTTTTTGATTATGTCCGATACAGATACAACCTTTAACTTTGTGATTGCCATGTTACAGTCACAGCTTTTCAATCTGCTTTGTGACAAAGCAGATGATGAATATGGTGGAAGACTGCCAGTTCATGTGCGTGTCATTGCTGATGAGTTTGCCAATATTGGACAAATTCCTCAGTTTGACAAGCTGATTGCAACCATCCGAAGCAGGGAAATCTCTGCTTCTATTATTTTGCAGTCACAGAGTCAGCTAAAGGCAATGTATAAGGATAGTGCAGATACTATTCTGGGTAACTGTGATACCACACTATTTCTTGGAGGAAAAGAGAAAACTACCTTAAAGGAAATGAGCGAGCTTCTGGGTAAGGAAACCATTGACCTGTATAACACTTCGGAGACGAGGAGTAATCAGAAGTCTTTTGGATTGAATTACCAGAAAACAGGTAAACAGCTGATGACTGAAGATGAGATTGCAGTCATGGATGGAGGAAAATGTATCCTGCAGATCCGTGGTGCCAGACCATTTTTCTCGGACAAATATGATATCACGAAACACAAAAACTATCGGCTTCTTGCAGATGAAAACGAGAAGAACCGGTACAAAGTTGAGAAAGAGTTAAATCCGCAGTATACACCGAAATCTGAAGAAGAGGTGGAAGTAATTCATGTAGAACTGTCGGAGTAACCTTGGGAATGAACAGAAAATAATGAGGAAAGGAATAACTGACACTAGGTGCACCGGCTTTTTAGTCGGTGTATTTTCGTTCCCGTAAACACCTGAAAGAAGTCAGTTTTGGTGAATGTATATGGCATTTTTTAGCAGTGCAATTACAACTTTAAAAACTCTTGTAGTCGCAATCGGCGCAGGTCTTGGCGTGTGGGGTGTCGTAAACCTTCTGGAAGGATATGGAAACGACAATCGTGCGACACGTTCGTAAGTGAAAAGCTTGCGCACAAAGTCGAAGGGCAATTGTA
>CAMEIX010000041.1 GCA_945919075.1 uncultured Lachnospiraceae bacterium | reverse complement strand
GGAGCGAGTGGCAGCTGAAGAATTTGAATGCCATTGTGTGGCTGTACCGGGGAGAGACGTACAAGTATAATGGTCTGGAAACAGAATACTTCTGTGCAATACGATGTGCCATCGAGAGGTTTATCGACAAAGCGGTAGCAGTGCAGAGACTTGTGTTTGAAGATGGCGGAGAACAGATTCAGGAGAAAATCGGAGCTGCTTGGGGCATTTATAATACTGTCCGTATGGAAAATTTGTACCGTATCCCCTTTGTTCTAGATTCTTTTAGAGAGGCATGTGTTACCGCTCAAAAGAAAACGATCGAATACATCGATACTGTAGGAAAGAATCGGAAAAATGAATACGCTGAAAGCTTTGACTGCCGCACATATCGGGAATTTGTAAAAAAGCTTGAAGAATATGTTAATCTGACAATCGACGAAATAGAGGAATGCAAACGGATTGTGGAAGAGGCTATCTGGTTGTACGAAAAATTCGGAAATGGAACGTATCATGATATTCCCGGGTTGTGCAGGGCGGCAAGCCGGGCTGAGATTGCGCAGAAGCAGTATTCCTTAACTCCGGGAGCCTATGTAGGTGTTGCACCTGTTAAGGATGACGGCGTGGACTTTGTCCAGCGGATGACTACGATCCACCATGAGTTGCTCAAATTGCAGGCAGAATCCGAAAAGTTGATGAATACCATCTCAATGAATATGAGGGAGATGGGGCTATGAGTTGGAGAATAAGAAAACTATCTGATTGCTGCCTCTCAATAGCAGACGGTGACCATCAACCACCACCGAAAGCAGCAACTGGCGTTCCGTTTGTAACGATTTCTAATATTACATCTACCAATCAATTCGATTTTAGCGATACGATGTTTGTTCCACAGGATTACTATGATCGTTTAGATAGTAAAAGGAAAGCACAGAAAGGAGATGTTCTTTACTCTGTTGTTGGTTCCTTTGGAATTCCTGTCTATATTAAAGAAAATATCCCGTTTGTGTTCCAACGCCATATCGCAATTCTGAGGCCAAATGAGACTCTTCTACCACAGTTCCTTTACTACACAATGCTGAGTCGGGATTTCTATATGATGGCTGACGCAGCGGCTATTGGAGCAGCACAGAGGACAGTAAGTCTCTCTGCACTACGCAATATGAAAATCGCGGTTCCGTCAATGGAAACTCAACAAAAAATTGTAGATATTCTTTCTACCTATGACGATCTGATTGAAAACAATCAAAAGCAAATCAAACTGTTGGAGGAAGCGGCGCAGCGGCTGTATAAGGAATGGTTTGTAGACCTGCGCTTCCCCGGCCACGAAACCACCCCCATTGTGGATGGTGTACCGGAGGGGTGGCATGAATCTACAGTTGATGATTGTTCTTGCATTTTGCGGAGAGGCATTTCGCCAAAGTATAGCGAAGATGGTCCGTCCATTGTAATTAACCAGAAATGTATTCGGCAATCTGTGGTTGATTTGAATGAAGCTCGAAAACAAGAAAAACTATTTCTCCCAGAAATGAATTTGATTGATAGTGATACCGTTATCTGTTCAACAGGTGCAGGTACATTAGGCAGAGTCGGACAAATTTTTGGACAGCAGCCCAATACTACTTTTGATTCCCATGTTACACTTGTTCGAGCATCCGATATTGTAGGGAAACAGTATCTATATCAATTTTTGAAATCCAAGCAGCAGTACCTTCAAGGTAGGGGGAAGGGCTCTACAAACCAACTTGAATTGAACCGAGCTACAATCCAGGAATTGGTACTGCTTATTCCCGGCGCTGAAATCCGGGACACTTTTGAACGTCAAGCTCAGCCAATTCATGATCAAATTACTGCATTGACAAAACAAATAGTGCTATTACAAGAGGCGAGGGATAAACTGCTCCCCAAGCTGATGAGTGGAGAAATCGAGGTGTAAACTATGGATATGCCACAAGAATTTCTTGATATGGTTAAATCTGACATTGACCGAATTGACAATATCGCAAATGCTTCTATTGGGGAGCTTCTTAAATTACATAGAGAGCTGGATGGGAAATACCAAGCCTGTATAAAAGAGTGGAGAGCCGGAATGTGGGGTAGTAATGTAGAATCGACTCAAATCTACTACACGAGCATTCAAGACTCCCGGGAATCATTATACGAGAATCTTCAAATGATGAAAGCAAAACTTCAAACGTTTCGTTTTAGAATGAATTCAATCTCAACGTCGGAAACACAATCACCACAAATCAATGTGACAACAAACGTCAATATTACAATTGCTTTTGATGAAGTACGCAGGAAAATAGAGGACATGACTGCATTAAGCCAAAAGGAAACCGATGAAGCAATCGAAAAGGTGAATGACCTTGAAGCTATTTCAAAGGAGAACATTTCCCGCAAAAGCAAGTGGGAAAAGGTGAAGCCCATCATTGCGTACGCGATGGATAAGGGTGCAGATTTGGGGATTGCGATACTGACTCTAATTGTTCAAATGAAGTTGGGAATGTAATGCAGGGAGGGACAGTGGCATGGATAACTATGTTTCCAATTTGCTATGTCATTTCGTTGGTCGAGCGTTAAATAACGATGATGATAAATTTAGTCTTCTTGCAAAAATAATCACAGAAGGAAAACTAAAAGTAAATCTTGCGACTCCAGACAATCCCTCTATCTCATCTACATGGGGTTACTCTGGAGAACGCCTTGGCGAAGTGTTCCAGAAGTGTGATTGTGTATGTTTTTGTGATATTCCAGACCCTCTGTTAGGAATACATACTCAAAAGTATAGTAAATTTGGAATAGGATTCAGCAAATCATTCCTTGTGAAAGCGGGTGTTAGACCTGTAACCTATGTTCCCCTCCATGAATGCATAAAAGAGTGTTCTGAAACTAATACCCCGGCAATGTCACCTAATGAGTATTTCGCATACCTTAGTAACTTGTCGAATACAGTATTACCCTTATTGATGCTCCTGAATCTATATGATCCGATAAACTACAGAATCATATCAATAACCCGTAACAATCCAGATATCCAAAACGTGTTGCAAGCATTTGATTGCAATATAACACTTCCTTTTCTAGATGGAGGAGTTCATCAGATGCTTTACAGTTTGTTAGTCGCTTGGTCAACACAGCTTGCATATATAAAGATTTTTGACGAAACGCTGGATGATAGTGATCCTGACAACTACTATATGGAGAGAGAATGGCGTGGAATAAAAAGTATAGATTTCAGCCTGAATGACATAGAAAAAATTTATCTCCCCAGTACAGAATATATAGCACAATTCAAGACTGTGTTTCCGTCATATAATGGAGGGTACTATATCCTTTAGTGAAAGAAGTGAATGCAAATGAGCTACGACTATTCCGAAAACATCTTAGTACAAAACAGCGCAGGGAATCTGCTTCATGACGAGCTGGGCTGGGAGGTGGCCTATGCCTACAATATAGAGAAGCTGGGCGTAAACGGCACCTTTGGACGGAAAAACTATCGGGAAATCGTGCTCTGGCGTTACTTCCGGCAGGCTGTGATGAAGCTGAATCCCTGGCTGACGGAAGCCCACGACCGTCTGCTCCCTAAACTAATGAGCGGAGAAATCGAGGTGTAAAGACATGCTAAGTGAAACATTATTGGAAACAAAACAGGATGATTTATTGAACCGACAGGAATTTGTCGATAAAATGATTACTGTTTCAGAAATACTTTCTCGAAATAAAAAGAATGTCTGTTATGCTCTTAATGGTTCTTGGGGCGTGGGAAAGTCTTTTGTACTGGATATGTTTGAAAGTCAAATCTCACAGTTCCAAACATCAGAAACAACAATGGGAAAGTATCTTGTGTTTCACTATAATTGTTGGAAGTACGACTACTATGAGGAACCCTTGGTTGCAATTGTATCAACGATACTGGATACCATCGACAAAAATGTCCGGTTGTTCTCCAGTGAAAAAAGAGCAACGATTAAGAGTGTTCTCAAAAAAATCGGAGAGGCCCTGCTCACAAAAGCAAGTAGTTATATTGAAGAGAAAACAGGAATAAACCCCTCAGAAATGATTAGCACGGTCAAATCAATAAATGACAGCACACAAACAGAAGTAGACAAGCAGCATGAGTATGAGCCTTACTTTGATTTTAAGAAAATACTTGACGAGCTACGTTCAACAATTGATTCCTTGGCGGAAGACCAAACTTTAATATTTGTAGTAGATGAACTTGATCGCTGCTTGCCGGAATATACGATAAAAGTATTGGAACGACTGCATCATATATTCGACGAGATTACAAATGTTCAGGTGATTTTATCTATTGATAAAACTCAGCTCCAACACACGATAAGGCAAATTTACGGGAGTGAAACACGAGCAGAAAAATACCTTGCGAAATTCATTGATTTTGAAATCAAGCTGACACCTGGTTCTTTCAATGATAATTTTCAGATCCAATTCTCAGAATATCTTAAATGTTTCACATATCATTATCGTGCAACGAAACCTGACGATACTAATGAGTTTTTGACGAAAATTCGTGAAGGAATAGATATTCGGTCAAGTATAGCAATTTTTGAAAAATCTAATCTGCTTCATACTCTATTATGTCCTCCAGGGGCAGCTAATGATTACTCAATCATGTGTATTGAGGTTTTTCTAACATTGCTGAAGTTCTATGACATTGATATCAAAAAAGCAAAGGAGAATTTCGGCATTCAAAACCTGTTCGAAGCAGCACAGACGTTCCGATATTCAGAGCAGACTCTCCCAGGATTGATGATATTGAGAGGAAAATATAGGAAAGCAGAAGAAAACGGATTCCGATATTTGACTAAAGAGAACGCAAGAACATATATTCGCACAGATGACATATGGGGCCTCCTTCTGGGCTGCTATCGAATCATTTTAGGGTATACCAATGATTATTGGGAGGGGTCAGATTATAGTGCTTCGCAGGTTATGGGATTTGTCCGTTCATTCTGGCAGCTTTTAAAGTTTATAAATTAATTTGGGGGAATATCATCCTTTGGTATTGAACAGACATAAAATCATATAGAATTTCGAAATGGTTTTGAATTTAATTATGTGACTCAAAATGAGCCAAACAATTTACATACGTAGCAATTCACTGCGAGTGCTTTTCGCAATATCTACGACGGCAATGTATTGGTTCAGAACGGTACAGGCAAGAGACATCTTCCCTGTGTCCGTTAACTCTTCAATATTACAAACTGAGAAAATGAGGTGCAGATGATGGACAGTTTCCTAATCGTCGATGATGAAGATATGAACTTTATCTGGAATACTATCCAAGAACAGCAAATTATTTTCCATCCTGATATTGCACCAGAGGGAAAAATTGATTATGCCAAGTTTTTTGCCTCAAAAAAGAAGAAGCCGTTTATCTTATTCATTGACAGAAACATCCTGAGCAGTCTCCTGAAATTCTGTGAAAGAGGCAGCCTAAAGAACAAAGGAGAATCCCAGCTTATTGGCCTTATTATGACATGGGCAGAAATGAATGACACTGCAATCAGTGCAGGGTTAGCAATTCAGGAGCGTGCCTCCCAACTACATTCACAGGAAGAAGGTTTGATTGAACTACAAAAATTCCTGGAAGCATTTGATAGTTACCCCGGACAAATGTGGTTGCGAGTTGCCGAAGGCCGCCTGACCGAAATTCCGCCAATCACATACTCTCAGAAACCTGCGCATAACATAACGGCCGACTATGCTTCTGGTGGAGACCACTATGATATGGCGGTTGCGTCTTTACTCCACGCTGTGCGGCTATATAGGAACACTACCATGAGTCCAGCCGATAAAGCGCGGGAATTCTTCCAGTGGACATATGATCATTTGTTGGTTGGTGAATATCTGCTGGTATATGTAGCCATGCTTTTTACTGGGCAAGAAAACATTAATGCGCCAAAACATGCCAATTCCGATGATCTTGAAAAAATCATTTCTGGTTGCAAAAATCAGGCATGGGATATAGCGTATCTGACCAACTGGAGTACATTATATTCCAATTCAGAAGAGTATAATGAGGAATTTCTGTTCGCAACAAACGATATCTTATTAAAACGTATCTTCATAAATAAAAATGGTCCTTATGGGCTTAACGGCCTGCTTTTCGATATATTCCCCAAAAAAGAATACAACCAACTTATGGATTTTTTGTCTCAATGAAAAAGTTTGTGTGATACAGGGTTCCTGACATAGCGACGTCT
>CAMEIX010000040.1 GCA_945919075.1 uncultured Lachnospiraceae bacterium | reverse complement strand
AAATTGGTATAAAAGAACGAAACTATCTTATTCTTAAATTTGGGCATATAATAGCGGATTATGACCAAAGTAATGCGGAAAAATGACCGAAGTTACTTCACAATTTTTGATATATTAGTTATTTTTGACTTAATATCGAAAGGAGTGATGTGAAAATGAAACTGTTTGATTGTAATGAGAAAGGGATAAAAAGAGCAGGGAAAAAGAAAGTTAGCAGATATATATGGGGAGCTATAATATGTCTGTGTTTTATTTGCTTTATTAATTTTATACCTACTTTTAATTTGAAAACATCTAATATGTCTTTGATAGAAGGAAAATGGGTCAATATATATTATGAGACAGAAAAGGATGCGGCAGAGGATGTGTTTCGCTATGCAGATGCGGAAACAGAATATATTGCCGAGAAGTTGGGCTTTGACCAAAAACAAAATATCGGTATATACATATATGATGACCAAAGCACAATGCAAAAAAAGAAATATGGTTATATCGGCCCATTGTTAGGTTTGGATTGGTATATTGGGGACAATATCGGAACAGATGTAATTTTAACCTCACCGGCAAATCCCGGAAAGGTACACGATTATGATAATAATAAATATGCGGTGCTTCACGAAATTGTGCATGCATACATTAGTGTGAAAAATCCTGATATTCATTTGTGGTTGACCGAAGGAACGGCTTTATATTTGAGTAATGGAGAGGAATTTTATAAAGAGTATTTAGAAGAAATGAAAATTCCGACATATGAAGATACCTGTACAAGGAATCCTATCCGCTTTTCAAATTGCGGGGGATATACCTTTGCAAATACCTATATAGAATATTTGGAATCAACATATGGTTGGAATAAAGTTTTAGAATTAATTGAGACGGAAAATTATGAGCAGGTATTTGGGAAAAACGCAAAAGAGATATATGATGAGTGGGTTTTGTATTTGAACAATTATTATCAGTAATTCGCTTGTAAGTTGCATACCCAAGAGAGCCGGAATGACCCGGCTCTCTTGCGTTACAGGTGTAACATGTTATAAATATTTTATATGGTGTCGCTTACCATCATTCTGTATCCGTTATCTTTGAGTTTATCTTTGAAATACGTCTTTTCCAAATGACAAATTGTGCTACCCAAACGATTACAAAAATGGCAAAGAAAATTGCGAAGTAACATAATATGCCTTTAACGGAATGCTCCATCCACTCACATACATAAGCAATTGTCATCATAAGAACGGTAACAATTGAAAAATAGATACCGGTTTGTTTTAAGAGACTCCAATCATCCCGTTCCCAAATAAGGGAACTTCCGGCAAATCCGGCTCCTAAAACAGCACTTAATATTGTCTGAATAATGACCGCCGTAGTTTCACTTCCGAATCGACCTACCAGGCTTGGTACACAGGGATAATAATTACCATCACCCAACGAAATGGAAATACCTATGGTAATCAGATAACTAAGTACAATTCCACCTAACAGTCCAACAAAAATTCTGCTAATTAATTCTTTTTTCATAATGACCACCTCATAATCCTAAAAGTTTTTTTATTTTGGAAACATGTCTTCTGGAAACAAAACTTACATCTCCATTAGAAAGTTCCATACAAATTGTTCCTGCAAAGCTCAAATCAAGGCTCTTAACTTTCTTTAGATTAACAATTTCGGAATTAGATATCCTTACAAACAGACTGTCATCTAATCGTTCCTCCAATTCATAAAGTCTTAGCCGGAGCTGATACAAATCATTCTCTGTTTTGGCAAATACTTTGCCGTCTTCCGCATAGATCCGAAAAAGAGTTCCCTGCTCTAACAATTCAACTTTATCATCCTTTATACCGGAAATGATTGTTGTTACAGCATCGGATTTGCTAATAAAGTCTACAATTCGATTTACTTCATCTGTCATTCGTGCCGTTGTAATTAATGCTTCAGGATCTTCATAATTGGCATCAATCTTAATTTTCAGTCGCATAATTTTTCTCCCCTCCTTGCTTTGTAGTATATCTTAATTAGAATTAAAATCCACAGTTTATCAATAGGTGGTCGTTTTTCTTAAATAGGTGGTTATTAATTTACGGGTCGATAAATTAAACGGTTGTATTTCTACCAAAGCCACGTTATAATTTGAGGTTGAAGAAGTTACCGAAATGTACAGAGTGTTATGAGATATCCTAAGGATAAACATGGAATTGGGGTGTACAGATGAACATTACCGATTTAGAGATGACGCAGGCAACGATAGAGATCTATGGTGGATTTATCTGTCTGATGTTGGCGGTGATTATAAAAATAAACGGACATGAGAGAAAGAGCTGGAAATTTCTAAAATGGATGTTTGTATCCGTAGCGGTAAATTTTTATGCGGAAGCATGTGCTTATATTTTCAGGGGTAACACAGACCGCTTAAGTATTGCTTTGACAAGACTGAGCAATTTTCTTGTATTTTTCATGAATATTGTTCTCCTTTTTCTATTCATGCGATATATGTATAACCTGTTGCAGGAAAAGGGGCTGTCCCCACATGGTATATTCCAAAAAGTGGTGAATACATGCGTGGTGTTAGAGACGCTGGTGCTTGTCGGCAATCTGTTTACAGGTTGGATGTACTATTTTGATGCATCCAATTATTACCATCGCAACACAGGCTGGTATATTTATACAGCCTTGGATTTGGTTTGCGTTTTGACTACCGGTGCCATGAGCATATGTTACCGGAAGTCTGTGCGGAAGCCTATGTTTGCGGCACTGTTGTTTTACTCTTACATGCCCGTAATGGCAATTATAATGCAAACCTTAATTTATGGAATTTCCATAACCAATATTGGGATATTTTTGGCGGCAGTGCTGATGTTGATTGCTTATCTGCGGGAGTGGAGTACAACCGGGAAAATCAAAGAAAAGCAAAGAATAGCGGTGGAAATGATTGTCTTATTTATTATTATGACAATCAGTATGAGTGCTTCCATGATTTCCTGTATTATTTCCATCGACCGCATTTCTTCTAAAAATTCAAAGAGCAACAGTATGCTCATTGCTCACATGGTAAGCGAACGTATTGAAGGGGAATTTATTAAACCTGTAATAGTTGCAGAAACCATGGCGAATGACTATAGCTTGAAAGAATACATGAAGAGAGGCGGAGAAGAGTTTGCGGAATCCGTAGAAGAGGAGATGGCCACTTATCTGGAATCTATCCGGGATGGCTTCGGATACCAGATGGTTTTTGCTGTAAGTGATCTGTCAAAAGCATATTACACTTATAATGGAATCAGTAAATATGTGGACCCGGAGAATGATGAACATGATATTTGGTACCGGTCATTCTGGGAGGAAGGCAGACATTATGACCTGGATGTGGATACGGATGAGGCCAGCCACTGGAAACTCTCGGTTTTCATCAATACAGAGATTCTGGATGAGGACGGAAAGGCTTTAGGCGTCTGCGGAGTTGGTGTTGAAATGACAGCACTGCAGGAAATTCTTCGGCAGTACGAACAAGAATATGACATAAAAATCAATCTGATCGATCATACGGGATTGATTCAGGTTGATTCGGTTGAAGAAAGAATTGAACGGGATTATTTGGAACTGGATTTGGATAAGGTTGGTTCCGATGAATTTTACTACGAGGATGACGGAAAAGTAAGCCACATGGTGAGGTATCTGGAAAATCTTGGCTGGTATCTGGTGATAGAGGATCAAAATCCCAACAGGATAAGTGTGGTAGAGATTATAACTCCAAGCATTATTATTTTCCTGACAGGCCTTATGATGATGGGAATTGTGTTCTTTGTGATTTCCATCCGGGAGCGAAAAACAGCCTTAGAACTGCAATTGAGACACGAAAAATCCGTAACCGATGATATGACCGGACTCTTAAACCGCCGTGCTTATGAAGAAGATTGCACGAAAACACTGGAAACCGGTTCCGTCTCAAAGAAGACTGTTATCATGATGGATTTGAATGGATTAAAGAATGTAAATGATACTTACGGACATATGGCAGGAGATGAACTGATTATCGGAGCTGCAAAGTGTATTCGGACGGCTCTGGGACAGTATGGGAAGGTATACAGAATCGGTGGCGATGAGTTTGTAGCACTGTTGGAATGTAACAGGAGTCAGTTGGATGATGCAATCCGTACCCTGAACCATATGGCAAAAAACTGGAAGGGAACCTTTGAGGGTGAACTTTTTATTGCAAAGGGGATTGTGGTTGCAAAAGAGCATGAGGACATGACTTTCGATGAAATAAAGGAACTGTCAGATAAGCGGATGTATGAGGACAAAGAGGAATACTATATAAAGACAGGCAGGGAACGCTAAATACAGCGTTCCCTTTTCGAATCAGAAGAAATGGGGGAATTTATGAAACGGATAAGAATTATAGAAGATGATGAGGCTATATGCACAGAGTTAAAAACACTGCTTCTTGCCAATGGATACCAGCCGGTGGAAGAGGAACCTTGCGATCTCATTCTGTTAGATGTTAATCTGCCGGGAGAGAACGGTTTTGCCATTTGTCAGAAATTGCGCAGAACATCTGACACGCCGGTGATTTTTCTGACGGCGAGAGATCAGCCGGAGGACGAATTGCTGGCATTCGGTGTGGGTGGGGATGATTTTATACGCAAACCTTATCATTCTTCTGTGTTGTTGGCAAGAATTGGTCGGATATTGAAAAAAACATCCAATGATATGATGACCGTACGCGGACTCAATCTGGACCTGCCGGGGATGAAGGCCTGTCTTGAGGGTAATAGTGTGGAATTGACAAAAAACGAAGCACGTATTCTGTGGTGCCTGATGCAAAAGGAGTTGTGCAGCCGGGATGAACTGATTGAGGATTTGTGGACAAACGGAATGTATATTGACGATAACACGCTTTATGTCAATATTGGCAGACTTCGGGAAAAACTTAGCCGGATTGGTGCCGGGGATTTCGTACGTACAGTTCGCGGAGTGGGGTATCGCTTATGAGTTTTTTGGATTATGTCGAAGGTAAAACGGTGGCACTTTGTGGAGTGGGAATGGGAATCCTGTACCTGATTCTGGCTTCTTTTTTGTGTGGGATTCCCTTCTCCCTGTTGTTTCTGTTAATGGCAGGGGTGGTGCCGGTGACTATTGCATATCTGGTAATCAGCTGGCGATATGCGGACAAACGGATAAGAATGCTAAAAAGCAGAATGGATGGATTGCAGGAAAAGTATTTAATTGGAGAAACCATGGAGCGGCCTAAGGGTGCGGTGGAACTGGAATACTATATGCTGATGAAAGAAATTTCACGCTCTGCAATTGGCACAGTGGAACAGGTAAAGGCCGAAAAACAGGACTACTGCGATTATGTGGAAAGCTGGGTTCATGAAATCAAAACCCCGTTAACTGCCTGCTCCCTGATACTGGCTAATGGAGGAGACCCTTCTAAATTGCGCCGGGAACTGCGTCGTGCGGACAATCTGACCGAAACAATTCTGACTTACGCAAAGCTTCGCACCGCAGAAAAGGATATGCAGATTAGCCGCGTCGAGCTGCATGGTTTGTGCGATCAGGCAGTTCGGGAAGAGATGGAACTGTTGATTGCTGCCGGCATTAGTGTAACCGTGGATGGAAACAGTACGGTATACACAGACCCCAAAATGATAGTGTTTATGCTGAAGCAACTTCTTATCAATTGTGCAAAATACTGCCGGGGCTGCCAAATCAGCATTACCATTACCGATAAAGGGCTGACATTTGTGGACAATGGGCCGGGGATACCTTCCCATGAGCTGGGACGGATAACGGAACGGGGATTTACAGGTTCTGCAGGAAGGCGTTATGGGCAGAGTACCGGTATGGGTCTTTTTATTGTCAGTGAGTTGTGCAGAAAACTGAATATGGATATGGAGGTTACCTCCAAAGAAAAGCAGTTCACAAAATTTGAGTTTCAATTCCTTTCCCAAACCTTACAAAATTGTTAGATTTGTGACAGACAGCGTTAGAATAAATCCGGCATGCTCATGGTAAGATGGATTCGAAAGGTTGGTGAAACACAATGAACACTTTATTGGAAACGAAAAATATTACGAAATTTTATGGCAGCGGTGAAACGATATCCAAGGCTTTAAGTGGGGTCAGTTTCTCCATGGAAAAAGGAGAATTCACTGCTGTTATGGGAGCAAGCGGATCAGGGAAAAGTACGCTGCTTAATGTAATTGCAACCATTGACAGACCAAGTTCCGGAAGTATTCTTATCGAAGGCAGGAATATTGCAGAAATGCGGGAGAAGGAACTGGCAGTGTTCCGCCGTGACCGGTTGGGATTTATTTTTCAGGAGTATAATCTTCTGGACACGTTGACCATCGCCGAGAACATAACACTTCCTTTGAATCTGCAAAAGAGACCTGTTCGGGAAACCATGGAACTATTACATAAAGTTGCTGCTTCACTGGAGATTACGGATGAACTTTCCAAGTTTCCCAGACAGCTTTCCGGAGGACAACGACAAAGAGCAGCCTGTGCAAGAGCACTCATAACGCAGCCGGCACTCATCCTTGCTGATGAACCCACCGGGGCTTTAGACAGTGCCAACTCCAAGAGCCTGATGCAGATGTTTGAGGTGATGAATGAACGCCTTGGTTCCACTATTCTAATGGTGACGCATGATGCCGTGATGGGTTCCTATGCTTCCCGTGTTCTGTTTTTTAAGGACGGAATAATCTGGAATGAACTGCACCGTGGAAACAGGGAGCGGCAGGCTATGTATCATGAGATTTTGAATACAATGGCGGTGCTGGGAGGTGAGGCTCATGTTAGCTAAACTTGCCCTTCGGAATGTGAAGCGCCAGATTAAAAACTATCTCATCTATTTTGTAACAGTGACTTTGAGTGTTGCACTTCTGTTTGCTGTCAATAATTTGAGCTATAGTGACCAAATACGGCAACAGGCAGAACAATCAACAGATATCAACTTCATGTTTAACTTGGTTACCGTTTTATCCTGTTTCGTTACGGCACTGGTGCTTAGTTATGTTACCGGATTCATGCTGAAATTGCGAAAAAAAGAATTTGGAATGTATCTGACCCTTGGCCTGACACGACAGAATATCCGAATACTCTTTACCTGCGAAACCTGGATAATGTCCCTTTTGGCATTGCTTACAGGCATTGGTGCCGGTCTGATAATTTACCAGTTTTTCATGGCTCTTTTTTCTAACTTTATGGAAGTGCCCTTTACAATATCAGCTTATTCCGCCAAGGGATTATTGCTTACTGTTGTGATAAGTATTGTACTGTTTGGCATTTCCAACCTTATGTCATTACGATATTTAAAAAGAGTTACTATCACAGAACTTTTAAGAGAGGAGACTGTGGAAAAGAGTGAGAAACGGCCGGTTCTCTGGTGTGTTTTATCTGTGGTGACAGTGTTTTGTCTGGTTGGAAGTCTGGTCATCACCTATCAGAGTATGATGGCAGTTTTTCATAATCAGGATGGGGCGGAACTTATGCTGTGGCTGGCAGTGGATCTGCTCATGATTTTTCTATCCCATGTTACGCTGTCAAGGGCAATTGCCGGAATACTGTTGAAAAACAGGCAATTAAAAAATAGGGGAACAAATGTGTTCATACTGCGTGGACTCTCCGGAAAGATGACCATGAATTCCTTACTGATTGGCGCACTGGCCACCCTGCTGGTGTTTGCTGTTACCATGTCCAATATCTCTTTCGGAGAAAAAATATACGCGGATTGTACGGTGGAAAAAGAATGCCCTTACGATGCTTTAGCCATGTTTGTTGCGTCTGAAAAGCAGGAAAGATACATGGAAGAGGGACGAAAATGCATTGAGAGATACAGCCCCATTGTCTCAGAAATTGATTATCAGTTATATTCTGCAGGGAAAACGACTTTGTGTAGCAATATCATGGGGTACAGGGAAATGGAGTGGACCGACAAGTTTATGCCGTTAAGCCGGTTTAATGCGCTCTTATCCGGTTGTGGTTATGAAACGATTACTTTGGAAGATGAGTATCTGGTTGTCACGAATGTTCAGGGGATTTGTGACGTGGACTTTTCTAATAAAGCCATAGAGTTAAACGGAAAAATCTACTCCTGGGCACGAAGCAGTACCTCCTATCCGGAATTTGTAGCACAAATGCTGTATTTTGTGGTTCCGGATGAGGCATTGGAAAATATGCCGGTATCGGATCGGTGCGTTGCATACACGCTTAAGAATAAACTCCCTGATGTTTCGAAAATGGTAGAAGAATTAACGAATATTGATAAAACAGAGTATGCTACGGAAGAGTATTGTGTTTTTCGGGTACGGGAATATTTCCGAATGTATTACAATGCCATGGCAGGGACGTTAATTATAGGAACTTTATACGTTGCCACTGTCTTTGTGTGTCTGGCACTGGCAGTTCTTTCTTTGAAAATTCTATGTACATTAGAGGACGAACGCAGGCGCTTTGCAATCCTGTACCGGTTAGGGACGGACGAAAAAACACAGAAAATTACTCTGTTAAAGCAAATTTCTGCATTTTTTCTGATGCCCTTTGCATTTCCGATAATTATGACAATTCCTTTAGGGATAACTTTAGGAAAAGTTTATGAATTTTGGGGATTTGCCGGTCTGTCCGGGCAAAAGGCCATGGAGACAGCGGGGATAATCACCCTGGTAATAGTGGGAGTATATACACTGTACTTTTTCATTACCTTCCGTATAGCCTGTAATTATGTAGTCTGCCACGGAAGTGAGCCCTCCTAACAACGTCGTAATAGCAGAAGTATCTGCGGCATCAGGGTTCCCCGTAGTAGCCGGAGTCTCCGTAGTAGCAGGGGTCACTGTAGTAGCAGGAGTCACTGTAGTAGCCGGAGTCACTGTAGTAGCCGGAGTCTCCGTAGTAGCAGGAGTCACTGTAGTAGCCG
>CAMEIX010000039.1 GCA_945919075.1 uncultured Lachnospiraceae bacterium | reverse complement strand
TCTGTTTTATCTTCCCCATAGTATTCATATTTCTGAAATTCTTTTGGACGATATAATACAATATTTCCAGCTGGAACTATGGTTTCGTTATCAGGAGAATCAAAATGAAAATATCCTTTTCCTGATGCTATATATATGATTTGAAAATCTACCCTTCCTCTTGGACGATATGTTGGTAATTTAGGATGGGTCGTCAGACGATAGGTGCCACAGCTTCCAATAATTAATGGTCGACTCTTATCTTTAAAATCCATATGTGAATTATTTAAGTAACTGGTATTAATATACATGTGTTCCTCCTTAATACAATCTGGTAATTCGAATTTCCTGTATTGTATCATTTTGTGCATATTCTGTCTATTCCTGTTCATAGATATTTTTTGCATGATAGGGTATTATATAAGCAGAAAGTAAGGAAAGAGCATAATGACAAAGCAACGAGTGGAAACGTTTTGCCAAAAATAATAAATATTTTAAGGAGGGTTACAATATGATCGTGCCGCGTTACTTTGAAAATTTAGAAATGTTACACGAAAACACCATGTCACCAAGGGCATATTATATACCTGCATCTGTAAGGAAGGATGACTTGATTGAAAACAGAGAAAATTCTGACAGATTTCAATTATTAAATGGTGAATGGAATTTTAAGTATTTTGACAGTATTTATGAAGTAACAGATGTATTTTATGAGGAAGGGTATGATATTTCTGAATTTGATAAGATTGCAGTTCCGAGAGTGTGGCAGATGGCAGGATACGACAGTCATCAGTATACTAATATCAGATATCCATTTCCGTTTGATCCACCATATGTTCCACAGGATATTCCATGTGGAGCGTATGTGCATACTTTCACATATCAGAAAGAAGAAAAAGCTCCTAAGGCGTTTTTGAATTTTGAAGGAGTGGATAGTTGCTTTTTTGTTTGGATGAATGGAGCATATGTAGGATATAGTCAAGTGCCGCATGCAACAAGTGAGTTTGATGTTACATCTGTATTAAAGGATGGAGATAACACAATTGCAGTTTTGGTACTCAAGTGGTGTGATGGTTCTTATTTAGAGGATCAGGATAAGTTCCGTATGAGTGGAATTTTTCGAGATGTTTATTTGTTAAAAAGACCGAAAAAAACAATTAGAGATTATCATATCACAACCAAGGTTACGAATGATAGTGCAACCGTAATAATGGATATCGAGTTTACGAACCCGGTTGAAACAAAAATTCAGATAGAAGATAAGTATGGAGCAATAGTTGCTAATGGAGAAATTGTAAAGGATGGAGTAGTAGAATTTACGGTTGTAAATCCAATATTGTGGAATACAGAAAATCCATATCTTTATAAGGTGATTTTTACAACACCGGATGAGATTATTGTGGATCGAATTGGATTCAGGACAATTACGATAAAGGATGCAGTAATTTATATCAATGGAGAAAAGATAAAGTTTCGTGGTGTAAACAGACATGATTCGGATCCGAAAACAGGTTTTGTTACCAGTGTTAATCAGATTAAGACAGATCTTACATTAATGAAGCAACATAATTTTAATGCAATCCGTTCTAGCCATTATCCAAATGCACCATATTTTTATCAGATGTGTGATGAGTATGGATTTATGGTCATTGATGAAGCTGATATTGAAGCACATGGACCATTTATGCTTTATCGCAAAGAAGATACTGATCAGAATCGTTTCCATCTTTGGAATGAGAAGATAGCAGATGATCCGGCTTGGGAAGGAGCCATTTTAGATCGTGTACAACTGATGGTAGAAAGAGACAAAAATCGTCCATGTATAGTAATGTGGTCGATGGGGAATGAAAGCGCTTATGGTTGTAATTTTGAGAATGCCTTGAAGTGGACAAAGTCATTTGATCCGGAGCGTATCACGCAGTATGAGAGTGCAAGATATCGTAATTATGATGTCACATATAATTATGATGATTTAGATTTATATAGTCGTATGTATCCGGCATTGTCAGAGATAGAAGAATATTTAGAAAAAGACGGAAGTAAGCCGTTTTTACTTGTAGAATACTGCCATAGTATGGGAAATGGACCTGGGGATTTTGAGGATTATTTCCAGATGATTCATAAGGATGACAGAATGTGTGGAGGATTTGTCTGGGAGTGGTGCGATCATGCTATTGCACATGGCGAGACAGATAACGGAAAGACGATTTATCATTATGGTGGGGACCATGGAGAAATAGTTCACGATAGCAATTTCTGTATGGATGGACTGGTATATCCGGATCGCAGACCTCATACCGGATTATTGGAATACAAAAATGTATATCGTCCTGTAAGAGTTGTTTCTTATGATCAAGAAAGTGGAGAGCTTATTCTTCATAATTACATGGACTTTGATAATTTAAAAGATTATGTAGAGATATTTTATGAAATGACAAATGATGGTTTGACGGTAGGCAAAGGCAAACTTTCCAATGTATTTGCAAATCCTCATGAAGATGGAAAGGTAGCTCTTAAGTTACAGATTCCATCAGAGGGAAAAGTATATTTGAAACTTATTTATCGTTTAAAAAAGGAAATTCCTCTTTTAGAAAAAGGGCATGTATTAGGATTTGATGAAATAAAACTGTTCAATGAAGATGGTAGAAATCGTAAGGCGTTAGAGTGGTTAGAAAGAGAAGAGGCTATTGCTGATGATATCACAGTGAAGGAAACTGACACTGAAATTATTATACAGGCAAAGAAATTTTCATACACTCTGGATAAGAGAACAGGATTGTTTAACAGTATTCAGTTTGCAGGTAGAAATTATCTGAATCAACCAATGGAATTAAATATATGGAGAGCTCCTACAGATAATGATATGTATATTAAACTGGACTGGAAAAAGGCTCATTATGATGCAGCATATACAAGAGCATATACAACAGAGGTTCTTCAAAATCGGCACGGTGTCTTTATTATGGAACATTTAGCAGTGGTTGCAGATACCGTTCAGAAGATATTGGATATTGAATTAACATGGAAGATTACAGAATGTGGTAAGATTGCCGCATCCATTGAGGTAAAGAAGGATGATGAATTTCCGGATCTTCCAAGGTTTGGAGTAAGATTGTTCCTTAATAAGAAATTAGATGACGTACGTTATTTTGGAATGGGACCCCAGGAAAGCTACCGTGACAAGCATCAGTCCGCTAGTCATGGATTATATCGTTCGAAGGTCTCTGATATGCATGAGGACTACATTAAGCCACAGGAAAATGGAAGCCATTTTGATTGCGATTATGTTGAACTTGCGAATAGCCAGTTTGGTCTTACAGTAGTAGCCGAAAAAACATTCTCATTCAATGCTTCTGGATATACGCAGGAAGAACTTGAAAAAGCAGCACATAATTATGAACTGACAGAATCAGACAGCACAGTTCTTTGTATTGATTATGCAATGAATGGAATTGGTTCTAATAGTTGCGGACCGGTTGTGTTGGATGCATACCGATTTAGTGAAGAATTATTCCAGTTCCAGTTTGAAATGGTTCCGTTTGTGAAGGGGTAATAAAAGTCAGTCGACAATCTAAGTAACTATATAGAGAATAATACGAAAAAGTCCGGACACGTATGATTTTTCTAGACAAAACAACAAATAAGAATAGGCAAAAATGCTTATAGTTTTATATGATTAACTAGGAGGGATTCTTATGGAAGAAAAGAAATATTTAAAGTGGTATAACAAAGTGGGGTATGGTTCCGGTGATATTGCAGGAAATGTAGTATATGCTTTTTTAACATCGTTTATCATGGTATATTTGACTGACACAGTTGGACTGGCATCCGGAATCGTGGGAACATTGATAGCATTTTCCAAGTTGTTTGATGGATTTACAGACATCTTTTTCGGCTCCATGATTGATAAGACACACAGCAAACTTGGAAAAGCAAGACCTTGGATGTTATATGGATACGTAGGATGTGCAATCACGCTGATAGCCTGTTTCGCAATTCCAACCAGTCTTGGAAAAACAGCACAGTATGCATGGTTCTTTATTGCATACACACTTTTAAATGGTGTATTTTATACGGCAAATAATATTGCATATTCTGCACTTACATCACTAATTACAAAGAACAGTAAGGAACGTGTGCAGATGGGTTCCTACCGTTTTATCTTTGCATTTTCAACAAGCCTTTTGATTCAGGCGATTACAGTTGGATTTGTAGATTTCTGTGGTGGTGATGCAGCTGCCTGGAGACTTGTAGCAATTATTTATGCAGTGATTGGTTTGATTTCAAACACAATTTCTACATTGTCTGTTAAGGAGCTTCCTGAGGAAGAGTTAAATGAAGGAAAGTCAACTGGTGAGGAAGAAAAGTATGGACTTATGCAGGCATTTAAGTTACTTGTTAAGAACAAATTCTACTTAATGATTTGTGGCACATACATTTTGCAGCAGTTATATAGTGCGATGATTGGTGCAGGTATTTACTATATGACATGGGTATTAAAGAATAAAAATCTGTTTGGACAGTTTGCATGGGCAGTAAACATCCCTCTTATTATTGCACTAATTTTTACCCCAACATTAGTGGGTAAGTGGAAAGGTATGTACAAGCTTAATAAGAGAGGTTATTTACTTGCAGTAATTGGCAGAGCATTAGTTGTAGTGGCAGGATATATGGGAAGTATTCCTTTAATGATGGCATTTACAGCTGTTGCAGCATTAGGTCAGGGACCATGGCAGGGCGATATGAATGCGGTAATCGCTTCATGCTCTGAATATACGTATCTTACACAGGGCAAGCATGTAGATGGAACAATGTATTCTTGCACATCTCTTGGAATTAAACTTGGCGGAGGTATCGGAACTGCTGTTGTAGGCTGGATGTTAGAGCTTAGCGGCTATGTAGGAACAAATGCAGTTCAACCTCAGTCAGCACTTAATATGATGCAGTTCATGTATTTGTGGTTACCACTCATATTCGATGTATTGATTTGGTTTATTCTTTCTAAAATGAATGTTGAAGAAGCAAATGAAAAAATCAAAAAAGAAAAAGGAATAACAACACAAACTGCACAGTAAAAGGGCAGTGACTTACAGCAAAGGGCATTGTCATAATTGAATGGACAATGCTCTTTGTAAATACAGGAGGAAGGTGAATTATATGATTATAGATGAATTAATGTGTCAATTTAGTTCCGGAACATATGATGAAAGACTTATGGACATATATGTGGATGATAATAAGCTTAATTATCAGAAACAACGATATGTCAGTGCATTGAGAGATTATATGGAAGAGTTTGGCTCTGACGATGTTGAAATCTACAGTGCACCGGGAAGAAGTGAGATAGGTGGAAACCATACCGATCACCAGAATGGAGAAATTCTCGCAGCGTCTATTAATCTGGATGCCATCGGTATTGTGAAAAAGACAACAGATAATAAAGTAACTATCCTTTCCAAGGGATATACATTGATTACTATTTCACTAGATAACCTTGAGATGCAGGAGGAAGAAAAAGAGACAACAATCGCACTAATAAAGGGAGTGCTTGCAGGATTTGTAAATCATGGATATAAAATCGGAGGATTTAAGGCATATATCACAAGTGATGTACTGATTGGAGCTGGTCTTTCTTCCTCAGCAGCGTATGAGACTCTTATTGGTAATATTTTGTCCGGCTTATATAACGATATGAGTGTTTCGGCAGAAGAAATTGCAATCATTGGTCAGTTCGCAGAGAATGTTTATTTTGGAAAGCCGTGTGGATTGATGGATCAAATGGCTTGCTCTGTGGGAAGTCTGGTTCATGTTGATTTTGCAAATCCGAGGGAACCAAAGGTTGAAAAAGTAACTTTTGACCTTAATAGATATGGATACAGTTTGTGTATTACGGATACAAAGGGATCTCATGCGGATTTGACAGCAGACTATGCATCGATTCCGGAAGAGATGAAGAAGGTGGCTGCTTTCTTTGGAAAGGAAGTACTTCTTGGTCTTTCAATAGATGATATCCTTGATAATATTTCAAAATTAAGAGAACTGGCTGGAGACAGAGGCGTTCTTAGGGCAATTCATTTTATAAGAGAAAATGAGAGAGTTCAGAAGGAAGTTGCAGCACTCTCAAATGAAGATGTAGAAACATTTTTTAAAAACGTGAAAGCATCCGGTAATTCTTCGTATAAATATCTGCAGAATGTATATTCCAATGCAGATGTGCAGCATCAGAATGTTTCACTTGCCCTTGCAATTAGTGAAGACTTCTTAGGTAATAATGGTGTTTGCAGAGTACATGGTGGAGGATTTGCAGGAACAATTCAGACATTTGTGAAAAATGAAGTAGTGTCTGAATACCAGAAGAAGATGGATAAAGTATTTGGTCATGGTGCATGCAGTGTGTTGAAAATCAGAAAATATGGTGGAATGAAGGTTTTGTAAAGGAGGACTGACAAATGAGTAGCATATTAGTATTAGGCGGTGCAGGATATATCGGTTCACATACCGTATATGAATTAATTGATGCAGGAGAAAATGTGGTTATTGTTGACAACCTTTTAACTGGTTTTAAAGAAGCGGTCCATCCGAAGGCAAAGTTTTATGAAGGAGATATCAGGGACAGAGCATTTATGGATTCCGTATTTGAAAAAGAAGATATTGACGGAGTAATCCATTTTGCAGCAAGTTCACAGGTCGGCGAGAGTATGAAGAATCCGCTTAAGTATTATAGCAATAATCTTTGTGGTACAGAGGTCCTTTTGGAAAGCATGGTTGCACATGGTATTGATAAGATTGTGTTCTCATCCACGGCTGCAACCTATGGAGAACCGGAAAGTATTCCTATTCTTGAGACAGACAGGACACTTCCGACAAACTGTTACGGAGAGACAAAGCTTTCCATGGAGAAGATGTTTAAGTGGACATCAAAGGCACATAATTTACGTTTTATTTCACTTCGATATTTTAATGCATGCGGTGCTCATCCAAATGGAAAGATTGGGGAAGCGCATAACCCCGAAACACATTTAATCCCCCTTATTTTACAGGTTCCAAATAATCAGCGAGAATATATCTCTGTTTTCGGTAAAGATTATGATACAAAGGATGGAACCTGTGTCAGAGATTATATCCATGTAAATGATCTTGCACAGGCGCACATCTTGGCCATGAAGTATTTAAGAAATGGTGGAGAAAGTGATATCTTTAACCTTGGTAATGGTGTCGGATTTACAGTTAAGGAAGTAATTGAGACTGCAAGGAGGGTAACCGGACATGCAATCCCTGCAAAGGAAGAAGCTCGTAGAGCCGGAGATCCGTCTACACTGATTGCTTCCAGTGAAAAAGCAAAGAGTATCCTTGGCTGGAATCCAAAGTATGCTGATTTAGAGATTATTATTGATACTGCATGGAGATGGCATGAGGGACATCCGAACGGATATCAGACTGTATAAGGGAGTGTGATTTCTTATGATTAACAGACTAATAAATGAGCTTGTACAGTATGGCATCAGTAAGCATTTGGTTGAGGAAGATGACCGAGTATATGTGACAAATCGTCTTCTTGAATTATTCGGACAGATGGAATTTTCTGAAGAAATCACAGAGGAAAGACCGCTTGCTGAGATTTTGAAGGATATGTGTACTTCTGCATTTGAAAATGGAATGATAGAAGATGATTCTGTAACAGTAACAGATTTATTTGATACAAAAATTATGGGACTTCTTACGCCGGCTCCTTCTGTGGTACGAAAGATGTTTTATGAACTTTATAAGACAAATAGTAAATTGGCGACAGATTATTATTATGAGTTTAGTAAAAGGACAAATTATATTCGTATAGATCGTATTGCAAAGGATGAAAAATGGGTAACGGAAACACCTTATGGCCCGATTGATATTACTATCAATCTTTCAAAGCCGGAAAAGGATCCGCGGGATATTGCAAAAGCCGGGCAGGCAAAGAAGTCGGGATATCCAAGCTGTCTGCTTTGTATGGAAAATGAAGGTTATGCAGGGCATTTTTCTCATCCTGCAAGACAGAATCACAGAATTATTCCAATAAAGCTGGATGGACAGGACTATTTTCTACAGTATTCTCCTTATGTGTATTACAATGAGCACTGCATTATATTCAATAAAGAGCATACTCCGATGAAGATTGACAAAGCAGTATTTAAGAAGATTTTGGAATTTGTGAAGTTGTTTCCACATTATACAGCTGGTTCCAATGCAGATTTACCGATTGTAGGTGGTTCTATATTAAGTCATGATCATTTTCAGGGCGGCGGATATGTATTTGCCATGGCGAAAGCTCAGTATGACAGAACTTTTACTTTGCCGGGATATGAGGATTTGACAGCAGGCATTGTAAAATGGCCGATGTCAGTGATTCGTCTTCAGGGAAAAAACATTGACCAAATGACGCAGGCTGCAGATCATATTTTGTCTATATGGAGATCTTACACAGACGAGGCAGCTTTTGTTATCAGCGAGACAGATGGAATACCGCATAACACGATTACACCGATTGCAAGAATGCATGGTGATTTATATGAGCTGGATTTAGTGCTTAGAAATAATATCACAACAGATGACTGCCCGTGGGGAGTTTATCATCCGTCAGCAGACCTGCATCATATTAAGAAAGAGAATATTGGTCTGATTGAGGTTATGGGGCTTGCGGTGCTACCTGCAAGACTAAAGAAAGAAATGTTACTTCTTGAGGAATACATTCTTGCAAAGAAGGATATCAGAAGCAATGAAGAAATTGAAAAACATGCAGAATGGGTGGATGAATGGATTAATAATTATGAAATCTGTAGGGATAATATTCATTCCATTTTACAGAATGAAATCAGTAAGGTATTTGTGAAGGTGTTAGAATGTGCCGGTGTCTATAAGAGGACGGAAGAGGGGCAGAAAGCATTTGATAGGTTTGTTGATGTCCTTTAATTCGATATAAACAAAAAAGGACCATTTCACATTTGTGAAGTGGTCTGCTTTTTGAATATTCAGTTTTCACAAATAGTCCCTTTTAGCTGATTATGCATGATATACATGATTGAAATATGCTTCATAAAAAGCTAAAAGGTTGTTCATATAGATTTTGAAATTCTTCATTTGTTTTCCTCCTTTCTTTTGTTTGTAGCTTCATTATAGGATATGTTTTGGTGAAATGCATGCCAAATTATTACAAGATATAGACAAATATTGCAGCACTTTTTGAGGAAATAAGAAAGACAAAGAAAAGGAGTGATGGGATGCATTTAACAGTAAAAAAAACCAAGGATGATATTTATAGGGTGTCAAAAATTGCAAAACATGTGTCGCCGCATTTGCACAATGCATTAGAGATTGTGCATGTAAGGGAGGGGACACTGGAATTAGGGGTCGGACAAGAACTGTATCATATGGAAAAAGACGATTTAGGATTTGTTTTTTCGGATATTATTCACCATTATCAGGTGTTTGGTGAGGGAAATAATGAGGTGGATTATATATTGGTTCCCCTATCATATGCAGCATTGTTTGCAGAGGAAATACAAAAGTATGCTCCTGAAAATCCGGTCATAAAAGC
>CAMEIX010000038.1 GCA_945919075.1 uncultured Lachnospiraceae bacterium | reverse complement strand
CTATGCCCCGCTCTCTCCTCTCTCTGGACATATCCTCTGCTTTGCGGGGCATATTATTGCCCCCGCGGGGTTTAAACCCTCTCTTTCGCCTCTCATGCCCCGCTCTCTCCTCTCTCTGGACATATCTCATGCCCCGCTTAAGGCATATCCCATGCCCCGCTCAAGGCATATCCTCTGCCCCGCTCAAGGCATATCCTCTGCCTTGCTCCCCACTATGGCGCCAACATTTCCGATATCTTCACTTTTTCCCCTGAAACCTTTATTATAATGGCTCCGCTTTCATCAGTGCGAAGCACCTCTGCCCCGGCTTCCCGGAGGCGATCCAATACCTCTTTGTGGGGATGTCCGTAGCGATTGTTTTCGGCACAGGATATAACGCCAAACTGTGGTTTGACCACGCTAAGAAACTGTGAGGAGGTTGCATACCGGCTTCCGTGATGAGCCACTTTCAAAACCGTCACACCATCGAAACCGGATTCTGCCAAGATGTCTTCCGTGGCCTCCGCCACGGCTGCCTCTCCGGCCTCTTCTATATCTGCTGTTAATAGCATGGAAAAACTGCCATATCGGACCAAAAAGACCTGAGAATACGCATTGGCTTCCTTTTCCTGATACGGCATATTCGGATTCAGGCACAGAAATTCTGCTCCCTTTTTTGAAAAACCTGTCTTTGCGCCAACCGATTTCACCGGTACATTCTTTTGTTCAGCCAGTTCCAAAATGGTTGAAAAATCCTTTGCCATTCCACCTTCCTCCACCCCATATGGCAACACCAGCATGGCAATCTGAATTTGTCCGTCAGTAAGAATTTCTTCCATTCCGTTCATGTGGTCCTGGTCGCCGTGACTGATAAAAACTGCATCAACTTTCCTGATGCCTCTGCTTTTCAGGTAAGGAATCAGGCGGTATTTTCCTACGTCGTTTACACTACTGCTGCCGCCATCAAACAAAAAACACCCGCCTCCCGGAAATTCCACGCAAATACAGTCACCCTGCCCCACATCCAAAAAGGTAATCCGCAGATCTTTTTCTAAAAATGCGGGTGGAATCATCACCAAAGAATAGGACAGTAACAAAATGGTAATACAGACGAGATGATACTCTCTTTTCCTGTGTGGCTTAATTCTTTCTGTCCACTCCTCCGCATGGCTTCGCAAACAAATAAATATTCCGATGAAAAGATAGGCAAGGATCACTCTCCACAAGGCGGGTTTTCCAAGTATCAGGGTACCGTGAAACCATGCTGCCGTTTCACACCCCGATTCGTACGCCTGTAAAATCCCGTGTACCCCGGTCTGCAATACGCTCTGTATTATCGTTTCAAGGTTCGTACCGACCAAAGGAATCCACCCGAACGGAATAAAACCAAGAATTCCCAAAAGTACCAGAATACTCATCAACGGTATCACACCCAGATTTAAGAAAATACCGGTCACCGATATTTCATAGTAAAAATATAATTGCAGGGGAAGCAGGAATAAGAATACTGAAAAAGATGTAATCAGACTTTCAAACAGGGGCTGTTTTCTCTCCTTTTGTAGTGCGGGTTTCAAGAAAATAATTCCACAGACTGCGCCGAAAGAAAGTAAGAAGGAGGAGGAAAAAAGATTTTGTGGACTGCCTGTTAAAATGACTGCTGCTGATAAAGCCAGTATTGTGGGTCTGTCCGCAGTCCTGTGAAATGACTTTGCATATAGTCCGTACACAAACATCAGAATGGCTCTTGCGGCAGAAACCGGCATCCCCACCATCAGGCCATACGCAAGCATGCACAATGTGCAAACCAAAGTACTTCTTCCTACCGATACACCCAAACGGCGCAGGGCAGCAAACAGAACGGCGGACAGCATACTGATGTGGAGACCTGATATGGCGAGAATATGCAGAATCCCGGCATCCTTATAAAGCATTTTCAAATCCTCTGACATCCCGGCTCTGTCTCCTAAGAGAATGGCTTTCAGTACTGCTCCGTCATCCTTTCCGAAAAGAAACTCCAGTCTCTCTCCCAAGGAATGTCTGCAGTTTGCCAGATACTCGGAGAGAGGATTTGCCGTACCCGAAACAGAAAGTATGGTAGCACCGGCTATCTTCCCATAAATGCCCTTTTGTCCATAATACGCAAAAGAGTCAAACTGACCCGGATTGGTAGCGGATTCGTATACGGACAGTTTGCCATGCACCCAAACAGTGCATCCGATTTTTAAATTCGCATACAGACTCTCCGCATCCTCCAGAATACATATGAAATTGGAATTGTGTGGAATATTTTGCTCTTCAAAGATGAGCTCTTCTGAATGAAGATAGAGATATAAGATTGGGGAATCCTCCCCGTTTCGAAATTCTTTGGCATAAATTCTGCCGCCAAGGGACAGTTCCTTCCCCACCATACTGCCGTAATCCGGCGGTGTGGGGGGATGCAGAAACTGTAGAAGAGCTATCCCTATGACATACAGAATGCATGCGGTACATAATGGTCTTCTCAAATAATTACTCCGTTTTGGTAAGCAGATTTAAATTACGTTCAAAGACGGTTAACAGACTGATACTTTCCCGGTACATGACATCGGTTTGCCCGTTTATGGTAATCTGTACCTTATTCACATTGGGAAGTTCCACAAGGGAATTTACAAGGGAATAGATGGCCACGTCGGAAGAAACATTGTATGTCTGTGTCAAAAAACCTTCATCGAAATTTACATAACAAATACCGTCTTTGACAGAAACACTGATAATTTTGGTAGTCGGATTAATGGTGGGAAACGCTTCTTCGGCAATGTCTGCGCTGGGTCCTGCCAAAAGCTGTTCCACCACAAGTTTTTCCAATGAAATGTTGGTATTATATGCCACGGTACGATTGACGGGAACCAACGTGGTACCGTCCTGCGAAGCAAAATATAATTTCAGTCTGGCCTTCTCATAGGCATTAATTTCCGTGCCCGCATTATCAATAAACTGATCGGCAGACATCAGACCCACCAGATTTCCCAGACTATCCTGAAGCTGTTGCCCTTCCACCGTAATGGACAGGTAACGGATTCCTTCAATCCCTGTCAGGGTTCTGACAAGAGCCGCCCGTACCAGAATCTCCCTGGTGGGGGGCATACTGCGATAATCTTCACTGACATCCAGATAGACCTTGTCCCCTTCTATACTGCTTGACTTAATCTCAAAGCCGTAACTTAACGGGGCTTTATAATCCATTTTATCCGGATTCTGTTTCAATAGTTCTAACAATTCCTCAAGCTGCCCCTCGGCATCTGTACTGTTGACCGCAAAATCATGCATTTCCACACCGGTTTCGGTGTTGTTCAGGAAATAAACCTTCATGGAATCCTTGTCCTCATCCTGAGTCACTTGTCCACAGCCGGAAAGCAAAAGGCAAAGAATTATAAGAACCGATAAGATTCTGTTTTTCATAATCTACCTCCTTTTATCCGGCAATATGAGTAAGAGGAATCTTTACCAGGAAAGTAGTCCCTTCCCCTTCCACACTGCTTACGGTAATGGATCCGCGGTGCAAAAGAATTGCATTCTTGGTGATGGCAAGTCCCAGACCGGTTCCCCCGATTTCCCGGGAATGAGATTTATCCACACGGTAAAACCGCTCATAAATATGCTCCAGAGAATCCTGCGGAATTCCGATTCCGGTATCCGACACTTCCAGGGAAAACATCTGATGGTCCGCATCTAATACTATTTTAACGGAACCGTGCTCCACATTATACTTGATGGCATTTTCCACAAGATTATTGATGATAAGCGTCATCTTCACTTCATCCACCTCCGCGGTGACGGGGCGTAGACTTTCAAATACCACTTCGATATCTTTCTTTCTGGCAATGGGACGCAGACGCTTACAAATCAGTTCTGTCAGGTCATTGATACTGACACTGCTGATATTCATGGGCGTTGCCTTCTTATCCATTTTAACCAACGCAAGAAGGTCCGTGATAATCTGGTTTTCCCTGTCAATTTCCGCTGTAATGTCGCTTAAGAATTCCCGGTACATTTCTGCCGGTGCATCAGGATCTGCAAGAAGGGAATCCGCCAGCACTTTCATGGAGGTAAGGGGTGTTTTCAGTTCGTGAGACACATTTGCCACAAATTCCTGTCTGGAATCATCCAGTACCTTCATCCTTGCCAGAAGATGGTTAAAAGCATCCACAATATGAATGGTTTCGGAATAATCGGGCACGGAAATGGTTTCATCCGTATATCCCGCTTTGACTTCATTTATAGCCTGCGTAACATGGGCAAACGGTTTGGTCAGAACATTGGACAACACCAGGGCAATCACCAGAATCACCAGAAACATCAGTGCTTCCAGAATAATGGCCTTCCGGTTTAGAATATCCATGGTTGTCGTTATGGAATCCGAGGAAATACTGGTCAGCATAACCCCTCGCACCACCACTTCTTCTACTTCCCCATCGTCCTTCATGACCTTCACTGTTTCCGTAATGGGCGTGGTCATCTCAATATATCCATGGTTCTTATCATAATTGGACAGACTGACATTTCCGAAGGATCGAATAACTTCTTCGGAAATGATAGTCTTACCTTCACTTATGCCATACGTATCTTTTACAACCTTGAAATTGCCTCCGATAATGAGCACACGACCGTCATAAAGATTGGAAAGCATATCCAGTTCCGCACCAATGACTTCAGAGGAATTATCCTGCAGATAATTATATCGGATTAAATGATTTGCTAATATTTTAAGCTGCGTCTGCACGGTGTTGGTTCTAAGCTGGATTGCATGATCCTCATAGTTCTCCATAATACCGTAACGCATCAAAATACCGGGTATGGCCCCTACTACCAGAATGATAATAAACAGTCTGGCACGCAGACTGTGTAAGGTCCACATTCCCCGGATTTTTGTTCGGATGTCAGAAAACATAACTTACTCCATGTTTAAGAAATAATAACCCATACCCCACTTGGTATGCACAAATTTGGGCTCACTGGGATTCGCTTCAATCTTTTCACGTAAACGTCTGATATGTACGTCAACCGTTCGTACATCCCCCGGATAATCACTTCCCCATACGGTATCAAGGAGTTTCTCCCTGC
The DNA here is from genome assembly GCA_945919075.1 of uncultured Lachnospiraceae bacterium. Taxonomy (GTDB): domain Bacteria; phylum Bacillota; class Clostridia; order Lachnospirales; family Lachnospiraceae; genus Acetatifactor. The sequence goes on along the minus strand of CAMEIX010000038.1, from coordinate 10,190 downwards.
TATAGACCTTATTGGGATTGCGGATCAGAAATTCCAGAACTTCAAACTCTTTGGCTGTAAGGCTGATCTCTTTGCCTCCGATATAGACCCTTCTGCCGTCACAGTCAATCTTCATGGAACCGCTTTCCAAAACAGAATCTTCTTTCACCGTCTTTTTGGGCTCGGTTCTTCTCATAATGGCCTTGATTCTTGCCTTGACTTCCAAAATATTAAAGGGTTTGGTAATATAATCATCCGCGCCATATTCCAGACCCAGAATTTTGTCCATATCATCCCCCTTTGCCGTTAACATGATGATGGGAACATCCGAAAATTCCCGGATCTGCTGACATACTTCATAGCCGATCAGTTTGGGAAGCATGATATCTAAAAGAACCATGTCATAAGTATTATTGCGGGCATATTCCAATGCTTCTTCCCCATCATATGCACAGTCTACTTCCATGCCGTCCTGCTCTAAGCTAAACCGGATTCCTTTTACAATCAATTTTTCATCGTCTACTACCAATACTCTCTTTGCCATTTTTTCCTCTTTATCTCACTATGATATATTCTTTGATTTTTTCGTATACGCCGGCTTTGATTCCTTCTACCTGCATTACTTCTTCCGTCCCGGCAAACCCGCCGTTTTCCTTCCGATAGGAAAGTATGGCTTGTGCCTTGCTTTCCCCGATGCCCGGAAGCGACATCAACTGCTCCTTTGTCGCGGTATTCAGATTCACAAGCGATTCTGTCCCGTCCTCTTCTAAGATAGCCGGAATAATGATTTTCATACCATCTTCCACGCGCTGTGCCATGTTGACCTCATCCGTGCCTGCCTGCACCGTAAAGCCTCCTGCCAAAAGCAGGACATCCACAACACGGCTGTCCGCTTTTACCTCATAGACGCCGGGCTTCATAACCTGTCCTCCAATATGTACAAATACGGTCTTTTCTTCCTGCAGATCTTCTTCCACCAGATCGGACTCTGCGGGTGAAACCGTAAAATCTGTTCCGGCTGCATTATCCTTTCTCATGCTTCCAAGCAGTAAGAGCAATATGGCCGGCAATGCTGCAAGACCCCAATACCGTATTTTCTTTTTTTTCATATTATTTCCCCTCCGTAATAAACTTTAGGGAATGCCTTTTTACCACTGTTTTTATTGTAAAATAAGAAAACTTATTTTACAAGCACTATTTCCACTTAAATATAATAATACCTGCAATGGCTATAACCATTCCTGCCACCTTACGGATTTCCAGGGGTTGTTTTTCTACACCGAACAGACCGAACAGTTCAATGAGATAGGCTACAATTAACTGTGCCACCACAATTACCATAACTGCTTTGGCAGGCCCTAACATAGCCATCCCTTTAATTACCGTATAGGTAATGCCCGCTCCCATCACACCGCCAAGCAGCATATACTTGGGTTCCACCCTAAGCACATCCATAAAAGAGGAACGTTCAAAGAAGAACCATGCAATCAGACAGACCAACAATGCAGTAAACTGGACAAATGCATTGGCTGCCCAGATACCGGATGACTTAGTAACCTGTGTATTAAAAACCCCCTGCACACTCATTAATGCACCGGAAATCACAGCAATTAAAAAACCAATCATACAAACCTCCTGAATCACTCTTTCTATTCAGTATGCTCATAGGATTGGTTTTTATTCGCTTTTATTGAAACTGGGACTTAATCCGGTTATCCAGTTCCCATAGTAACTGTTCTGCGTCACCGCCGTCCCATACTCTGGAGAATAAAATTTCAAGCTGAATCCAGAAGTGGGATGTTTCAATCATTTTGGGCAAAGACCTGGAATTTTCATACTCCTGCATAAATACCGCAAGTCCTTCATTTCCCCTGTTTGCCGCGTAATTGGCGGATACTTTATTGCACCGGTCGTATAAATTTTCGTAATACTCTCCGGCAAGGAAAGCAGCAAAATCATTCGCTACTTCTTTGTTTTCGGAATATCCGTTTACTACCACACAGGTTGTAACGGAAAGAGATTTTCCATCCAGTTCCCGGCTTGGTCTGGGAACCCTGGCAATGCCGTATTCATAGGCAAAGGTGCCTTCCTGTCTGGCCTCCTCCAGGCGCTTTATCACGTCCGTTGTTGCCACTGTAAATACGATTTTTCCGTCAATAAAATCCTGCACTACGGAATCATAACTTACCGTATCCGACTCAATGTAAAAGAACTGGTTCAGGGCCTGATAAATTTCCAGACATTTCTTTGTTTCTTCGTTACTGATGCTGATCTTAGTTTCATCGTCGCCGTCTTCTCCGCCCACAATCATGTAATTGCCGACATAGAAATAATTATAAAAGATATCGGAAACATCCCAGCGAAATACCGCTTCCACATTTTCGGGTGCATCATAATTATTCGCAAAGACCAGCACTTCTTCCACATTAGTGGGAATACCGTCGTTCTCTAACAGAGCCGAAACGATCTCCCCCTCCTGTTCTATAACCGCTTCGCCTTCGCCTACCAAGTCAACCTCATCCTCTTCTTCATTTACGTCTTCTTCCTCTTCCGGCACTTTGGCAAGCTGCCCTTCCACCCAGGCTTCCACGTAGTTCTTATTGTAGACAAATGCACTGGTTTCGTAGTAAAAGGGATAGGCAATCATTTTGTCTTTATAGGTTACGGCAGATAATGCCGTTTTCGGGAAATGCGTGGTATTGCAAAGCTTCCCCGTATCCATGATATGGGAAGCGAGTCCTGCCAGATACGCCTTTTCCAGAGAATCGTTTCGAATGAGATAAACATCCGGAACCTGCCCGGAATGAAGGGACGCATCATTTAACGCTTCCAGATATTCGCTCTCCGATTTCAGCATGGGAATAACGCGCACATTATTTTTTTCACCATAAGCCACACAGGCACTGCTTAGAAAATCCGTCATGGATTCATCCGTGTACCAGAAATAAATGGTCTCTTTGAGATCTGTTTTTTCGATTTCTTTCTTCGGTCCGCCCGCTGTTTTACCGTCTCTGCCCGTGTATAAAAAAGTTGCCAGCATACAAATGACAACCGCAACCATTAGCAGTTTCTTTTTCATGCATTCACCATGTCCTTTTTGCTTATTCCACTGTTTCCAGACATTCTTTCAGAATGGCAATCATATCATCCACATTCTGTCTTGTGATGACAAGGGGAGGCACCATACGAATAATATACTGTCCTGCATTGATCAACATTAGACCCTTTTCCTGCGCCTTTACAATATAGGGTGCAACCGGTCTGTCAAGCTCCATGCCCAGCATAAGCCCTGCTCCTCTGACATCTCTTACAAAGTCATACTGCTCCTTTAATTCGTTCAGTTTCTCTTTTAAGTATGGCCCGACTTCGTTCACATTATCTAAAATTTTCTGTTCTTCAAAAAGATCCAGCACCTTGCTTACCGCAGCACATGCTAACGGATTGCCGCCGTAAGTAGTCCCATGGTCTCCTGCTGCAAGGGAATTCTGTCCCACTTTCTCCGTCATCAGAAAGGCTCCTACGGGAACCCCGCAGCCAAGGGCCTTGGCACTGGTCATGATATCCGGTTTCACACCGTATTTCTGCCATGCGAACATGGTGCCGGTACGCCCCATGCCACACTGGATTTCATCCAAAATGAGCAGAATATCCTTTTCGTCACATAAAGCACGGATATTCTTCATGAACTCTTCCGTAGCAGGATATATACCACCCTCTCCCTGCACGGTTTCAAGCAGAATTGCACAGGTCTTGTCATTTACAAGTGCCTTTACACTTTCAAAGTTATTCATCTCAGCAAACCGGATGTTGCCGATGCCGGGCTCAAATGCCTCTCTGTAATGTGGATTGCCGGTAACAGAAAGCGCTCCCATGGTCCTTCCGTGAAAGGAATGATTCATGGCAATGATCTCATGATCCGTAGAACCATCCTTTAAGAATGCATACTTTCTTGCTGCCTTAATGGCTCCTTCAATAGCCTCCGCACCCGAGTTGGTAAAGAATACCCGGTCCATGCCGGATGCCTTTTTTAATTTCTTTGCCGCTTCCACTGCCGGTACGTTGTAAAAATAATTGGAAGTATGAATGAGTTTGTCAATCTGCTCCTTCAATGCTTCGTTGTATGCCTCGTTTTTGTACCCCAGTGCAAACACGGCAATACCGGAAACAAAGTCCAGGTATTTTTTTCCGTCTAAATCATATAAATATACACCCTCCCCCTTATCCAATACAATCTGATAACGGTTATAGGTATGTAAAAGACTCTTCTCTGCGTCTTCAATATATTGCTGCATCATATCTTATCCTCTCAGTTATCCCCGACTATGATTTCATCATCATCGGATACGATTGCGGTGCCAATACCACGTTTGGTGAAAATTTCCAAAAGCAGACAGTGGGGCATACGGCCGTCCAGAATATGCACACGGTTGACACCATTTCTGATCGCAGAAGTGCAGTTTCCCAGTTTTGGAAGCATACCGCCGCCAATCAGACCACTGTTAATCAGTTCCTCTGCCTGACTTGCCGTAAGTCTGGAAATAAAGGAGGATTTGTCATTAATATCTCTGTAAAGTCCCTCGATATCAGTAAGAAACGCCAGTTTTTCCGCACCCACAGCCTTTGCAATGGCACAGGCTGCGTCATCTGCATTGATATTGTAAGTCTGAAACTGATCATCCAGACCAATAGGTGCAACGATAGGAAGGAAATCCTTCTCTAAAAGATCATATAAAACCTTGGGATTGACTTTGGTAATCTCTCCCACAAAACCGATATCCTGCCCGTCGGAGTACTTTTTCTCAACCTCTAAAAGTCCACCGTCTTTTCCGCTGATACCAACTGCCTTTACACCCAGTTCCTGTACCATGGTAACCAGGCTTTTATTCACCTTTCCAAGAACCATTTCGGCAATTTCCATGGTCTCCGCATCGGTTACACGAAGGCCATTGATAAATTGTGCTTCTTTTCCCACTTTGCCGACCCAACGGCTGATTTCCTTGCCGCCGCCGTGTACAATGATGGGCTTGAATCCAACCAGTTTTAACAGGGTAACGTCCTTAATTACATTCTTCTGTAATTCTTCGTTACTCATAGCACTTCCGCCGTATTTTACCACGATAATCTTTCGATTGAATTTCTGAATATAAGGAAGTGCCTCAATCAGGACCTCTGCTTTTTTGAGTACCTGTTCTATATCTTTTTCCATCTCATTTCTCCTTTCTGTATCGCCTATATACTCCTGCTTTTACGATCATCTTAACTTCTGTAATCGGCATTGATCTTTACATAATCGTAGGTAAGGTCGCAGCCCCACGCAGTTGCCTCTTCTTCCCCTTCATGCATGTCCACGAAGATGGTGACCTCTTCCTCCTTCATAATCTGAACTGCCAGCTCCTCGTCAAAAGCAAGCGGCGTTCCTTTATCAAATACCTGCAGTCTTCCGGCCTTGCTTTCGAAGAATAGTTCCACATCGTTCTGGTCGAAGGAAGCTCCGGAATATCCCATGGCACAAAGGAAACGTCCAAAGTTTGCATCACAGCCATAAATAGCTGCCTTAGAAAGGTTGGAACCTACGATAGCACGGGACAGGGTTCTGGCATCTTCCTTACTCTTTGCATTGACAACCTTTGCTTCAAAAAGCTTGGTAGCACCCTCTCCGTCTCCAGCCATCTTGCGGGCTAAAAATCTGCAGACAAAGAACAATGCCTCCTTAAATTCGTTATAAGCTTCACCCTTTTCGGTAATCTTATCATTTCCCGCAAGTCCGTTTGCCATCACTAACAGGGTATCATTGGTAGAAGTATCCCCGTCCACGGTAATCATGTTAAAGGTATCCGTTACCACTTCGCTGACGGCTTCCTGCAAAATAGCCTTGTCGATGGCAAGATCCGTGGTCAGAAAGGCAAGCATGGTGCACATATTGGGGTGAATCATACCGGAGCCCTTACACATACCACCCAGTGTTACCTTCTTTCCCTCTATCTCAAATGTAACCGCAATTTCTTTGTTAATGGTATCTGTTGTCATAATTGCCTTGCTTGCTGCGGTACCGGCTTCTTTTCCATGATCCAGAGTCTTACTCATCATGGAAACTCCCTTTACCAGTTTCTCCACGGGAAGCTGCATTCCGATGACCCCCGTAGATGCGACTGCCACGCTGTCTGCCGGAACTTTCAATTCCTTTTCCACTGCTTTTGCCGTCGCTTCGCAGGCATCAAAGCCTTCCTTACCGGTACAGGCATTGGCAATACCGGAGTTCACTACAACAGCATGCATCTTTCCGCCGCCATTTACAATCTTCCGGTCCCACTGCACACAGGCTGCCTTAACCACATTGCTGGTAAAAGTACCTGCACATTCACAGGGCTCGGCAGAAAATACCATGGCCATATCGGTACGATCCTTATATTTAATATTTGCCTCACAGCACGCTGCTTCAAATCCTGTGGCAGCCGTAACGCCGCCTTCCACTTGCTTAAACATCGTCCATCCTTCTTTCTTGTTTGTAAAATTTCCTACCTATTTATTAAATGCAATAATATTATCCGTATTTAACACAAAATCATAATAATTTAAGTCTTCTCTTCTGGTCCAGCCTATGCATTTCCAGAATGCATTCCCGATATCATTTGTGGAGAAAGCAATCAGGGAGACTTTGCTGATCTGTTCCTCTTTCAGACGCTCCATACAGAATACCACCATGGCTTTTCCGATTCCCCTCATGCGCATATCCTCTCTCACGCATACATGATAGAGACATCCCCGTCTGCCGTCATGACCGCAGAGAATGGCACCTACAATTTCCCCATCCGCTACCGCCACCACACTGGTAGTAGGATTTCTTTTTAAAAAACGGTGTACTCCCTCCTTGGAATCGTCAATACTCCGAATGGCAAATCCCTTGATTGTCATCCATAGTTTATGTACGCCATCATAATCCTCTTCTGTCATTGCTCTTACTGTAAACATCATCTCTTCCTTTCATTACAGCACAGGTAATCATCCAAAAGGTCGCCACAATTATAGCACAAAATGAATTATTGTAAAACCAAATGTTACCCTTTTGATTCATCTATTTTGGATATATTATATCACAGTTGCATTTTTATGCAAGATATTAGTATTAATTTTATTTTTATGCATATTATAATGTATTTTATGCAATATTTTTTCTAATTATATACATATTTTCTCTTGCAAATGAATAAAACTTGTTGTATAGTAAGGACAAGTTCATGAAAAAAATAATACATAGGAGGCAAATCATGAAAGAAAAAGTAATTTTGGCTTATTCCGGTGGTCTTGATACCACAGCCATTATTCCCTGGTTAAAAGAAAACTTTGACTATGAAGTAGTTTGTGTCTGCATCGACTGCGGACAGGAAGAAGAACTGAACGGTCTGGAAGAGAGAGCAAAATTCTGCGGTGCAGAGAAGCTTTACATTCTTGACGTTACCGATGAATTCTGCGAGGAATACATAGCTCCCTGCGTACAGGCAAATGCCATTTATGAGAACAAATATCTTTTAGGTACTTCCATGGCAAGACCTTTGATTGCTAAGAAGCTGGTAGAAATTGCACGTAAAGAAGGTGCTGTTGCCATCTGCCACGGCGCTACCGGTAAGGGTAATGACCAGATTCGTTTTGAACTTGGTATCAAAGCACTGGCTCCCGACATCAAGATTATCGCTGCCTGGAGAAATGACAAGTGGACTATGGATTCCCGTGAATCTGAAATTGCTTACTGCAAAGCTCACGGCATCGACCTTCCTTTCTCCGCTGATTCCTCTTACAGCCGTGACCGTAATATCTGGCACATCAGCCATGAAGGTCTCGAACTGGAAGATCCGGCAAACGAGCCCAACTATGATCATTTGCTTGTTCTTGGTACTACACCTGAAAAGGCTCCGGAAGAAGGCGAATATGTTACCATGACATTTGAAAAAGGTATCCCTACTTCCGTAAACGGTAAGAAGATGAAATATGCTGATATCGTTCGTGAATTGAACAAACTTGGCGGTAAACACGGCATTGGAATCGTAGACATCGTAGAAAACCGTGTTGTCGGCATGAAGTCCCGTGGCGTATATGAAACTCCCGGCGGTACCATCCTGATGGAAGCACATCAGCAGCTGGAAGAGTTAATCTTAGACCGTGATACTTATACCATGAAGAAGGAAATGGGCAATCGTTTTGCCGATATCGTATACGAAGGAAAATGGTTCACTCCTCTCAGAGAAGCTATCCAGGCATTCATTGAAACCACACAGCAGTATGTAACCGGAGAAGTAAAATTCAAGCTTTACAAGGGTAATATCATCAAAGCCGGAACCACCTCTCCTTACAGCCTGTACAATGAGTCCATTGCATCCTTTACTACAGGTGATCTGTACGATCATCATGACGCAGAAGGATTCATTAACCTGTTTGGACTTTCCCTCAAGGTTCGCGCAATGAAAATGCAGGAAGTAGAAAAGAACAAATAATCATTATGAAAGTTTATTTACTGATTTTATCCTATCTGATTTTGATGAATTTAATCGGTTTTGCCCTGATGGGCATTGACAAACACAAAGCAATCAAGGGTGCCTTCCGGATTCCGGAAGCCACCCTCTTTGTTGTTGCAATTATAGGCGGAAGTATCGGTTCCATTTTAGGAATGTATACGTTTCGTCATAAAACAAGGCATAAAAAATTTGTCTATGGAATGCCGGCAGTCCTGATTATTCAGGTTCTGCTCATCTTTTTATTCTTACAGGCCCCTGTTGAATTTCTGACTTTTTGAGGAGAGTTCTGCTATGCATATTGCGATTTGTGATGACAATACCGCTGATCGAAAACAATTAGAACGGCTTCTTGCAAGAGAATCCGATAAACGGATACATACCACAGGAAATCTTTATGTGGATTCCTACGGACATGCTGAAAGTCTGTTAAAAAATCCTATGCAATATGATGCTTTCTTTATCGATATCCGCTCCACGGAAGATGCAAACAGTATGGATATCGTCTATTCTCTTACCTCTCTCGGCTCAACCGCACCGGTTATTCTCTGCCATCCGCAGGATGAGGCAGCAGTACAGAAATATGGGGACCGCATCCTGTTTCTGGATAAGCCTGTTAAGGTTCCGGAGCTGGCTGCCATTCTTGACAAGGCATTAGCTATCAAAGAGTCTGCCGAACCCAAGATTGAACTAAGGGAAGAAAAGGGAACCTACTACGTATCTCCAAGCGACATTCTTTATGCCAGAAAACAGAACCGTTACATCTTGGTCACCTTAAAAAACGGTCAGGAGGTTCTTCACTCCTCTTCCATGCGCAGTTTTATTGCAGAAATAGAATCTTATCCGGAATTCTTTACAGCCAATTCCAATACTGTCTTAAATGCTGACCATATCCGTAGCATCAAATTATTTACCATTACTATGGAAGATCATACTAAATTCAAGGCTTTTGGAAGATTCTTGGCTTACGCTAAGAAGTATGTCCGTGAGCATGGGTGATATTTTTCCCTAATATTTTATAGCAGTTTGCCCTTTCTTCTCCTTCTATCTTCAGGGCATCCATGGCCTGCTCTGCGGTCAGACGCAGACTGTCCATAAGATTCTGAACGTCCAGAATCAGACGGTTCTTTTGTCCCTCCTGTATGCCCTCCTGTCTGCCTTCCCGTTTGCCCTCGAGCCTGCCTTCCTGTTTCCAATCTTTTACTAATTCTCTGTACGCCTTGCACATGTCCTCGTCCTCCTCTATGACTTTCTTTTTTAATTCCTTTACATCTAAATGTACCGCTATGATTTTCTGGGTTTCGGTTGTGATGTTCTGAAACGATTCCTCTTCAAACAGTTCTGCCAGCTTATGCTTGTCATACTATGTTGCTCCTTTCAACACTCAGAATCCGGTCCGCATATCTTTTTACTTTGACTTTCATGTGACATCATTATAAATTAAACATACTCCTGATAAAGAGAGAGCCTGTTTTCATCATGATCTTTCTATCATCCTGTAACAGTCCTCTCTTTCCTGCCCCTCTATCTTCAGGGCATCCATGGCCTGCTCTGCGGTCAGTCGCAGACTGTCCATTAGATTCTGAATATCCTTAATCAGTCGATGCTTATCTCCTTCTTCTTTTCCTTCCTCTCTTCCTTCCTCTCTTCCTTCCTGTCTGCCTTCCCGTTTGCCCTCGAGCCTGCCTTCCTGTTTCCAATCTTTTA
>CAMEIX010000037.1 GCA_945919075.1 uncultured Lachnospiraceae bacterium | reverse complement strand
GGCTGTATTCCATCCTGTTCGCGCACCGCTCGTAGAAACGCGCAAATTCCAATTTTTGAGATAGGAAGATGTACAATGAATGGTTTGATTATAAAGGTACTCAGCATATGTATTGCGGTAGTAATCGCAATATACTTGATTATTTACGAAAAAATACAAGAAAACGAAAAAAACAGGAATTACAGTGGGAAGATTAATTATTTGCGAAAGAAAACGATTTGCCGTTACATATAAATTATATTTTCTTCATGTTGCATTTTTTGTTGTTATTTGGACATAATTATGCTATAATTGTGCCCAAAGAAAGGAGCGAAGCATTATGCCACTTATTATGCCTATTAAGGATTTACGCAATACCACCGAGATTTCCAATATCGCACACAAGGAACAGGAGCCTATTTTTATTACAAAAAACGGATATAGCGATTTAGTTGTGATGAGTAGTGAGTTATACGATAAATTTGCAAGAATGAATCGCATCGACCAAGCAATCTTCGAATCCGAGCAAGAAATTGCTAACGGCGCAGAAGCAGTTGACGCAGAGATAGTTTTTGCAGAATTGGAGAAAAAACATTTTGGATAAATACAAGGTAAAAGTCAACCCCAGAGCAATCCGTGAATTAGACCACATTTACGAATATATCGCAAATGAGAAATTGGCTCCTGAAAATGCCAAAGGACAGGTTGACAGAATTAAGAAGTCTATTTTAAGCCTGGACACATTTCCACAGTCCCATCAAGAGCGTAACGAGGGCAGATATGCCGAAAAAGGCTACCGTCAGTTACTGATTGATAATTATATCGCCATTTTCCGCATTGATGAACCATGCAAAACAGTTTATATAGTAACAATACAGTATCAAGGACGAAATCTATAAAACAAGCACCTAATGACACTATAAATCATTTGGTGCTTGTTATGACTTAAGAATTATTTATCATAGTTCCAACGAATCCTCCGAATCTATCCTTTCTTTAATAACCGGGAGAAAATTTATGAAGATATTCAGGACGAAAACATGGCAGCATGAGATCACAGGGGTTGATGGAAATACGACTTTATTTGGAGTTAATATATTAGATATGAATGGAAAAGCACATAACAGCAGAATTGTCTTAGTACTGTGAAATATAAGGAAAATTCCATTTGGATGTCATGCGACATATAGAGGGGGAACAAAAATGCCATTAGTTAGAATTGAAATGAAAAAAGGAAAAAGTAAAGAATATAAGAAAACGTTGCTTGATTGTGTACATGGCGGTTTGGTTGAGGCTTTTGGTATAGAAGAATGGGACAGATTTCAAAGAATTATTGAAATTGATAAAGATGATTTTGAAACTGCACCCGAAAAACAGATGACTTCATGATTATTGAATTAGCAATATTCCCGGGTAGAAGTAAGGAACAAAAGAAAATGGCTATTCAGCTGATAACCGCTAAACTGGGTGAAAAATTATCAATTGCTCCATCAGATATCTTTATCGTGATGAGCGAACCCCCTCTTGAAAACTGGGGAATGGGTGGATGCCAAAAAGGAAAGGATGGTTTTGAGAAAAATGATGAAGAATTATAAAAAGACAAAATTAGCGTGTTATTTAGGATTTATTACGCAGGCAGTTGCTGCCAATTTTGCACCTTTATTATTTCTGAAATTTCATACCGATTACAATATTTCCCTGGGAAACATTGCACTGATATCCACCACCTTTTTCTTTACCCAGCTTTTGGTAGATTTGTTTTGTGCCAAGTACGTGGACAAAATTGGATACAGAGTATGCATTGTTGCTTCTGAAGTCTGTTCCGCTGCAGGTCTTGTTGGTTTGGCATTTCTACCGGAAATAATGCCATCTCCGTTTATTGGTATTATTATGAGCGTAATCGTATATGCGATTGGAAGCGGCTTGATTGAGGTTTTAGGTAGTCCTATTATGGAAGCATGTCCGTTTGAGAACAAGGAGGCTACCATGAGCCTTCTGCATTCCTTTTACTGCTGGGGAGCAGTTGGAACGATACTTGTTTCGACCGTTTTCTTTCTGTTATTTGGAACCAACAGCTGGAAATGGCTTGCTGTGATTTTCGCATTCATTCCTGCTATCAATATTTACAATTTTGCTACTTGCCCGATTGAATCATTAGTAGAGGAAGGACAGGGCATGGGAATCAGAAAATTATTTTCAAATCCCATGTTTTTAATTGCCATTGTGATGATGGTCTGCTCCGGGGCATCCGAGCTTTCCATGGCACAATGGGCATCTGCATACGCAGAATCAGCTCTGGGCTTTTCAAAGGCAGTGGGAGATATTGCCGGACCTTGTATGTTTGCTGTGACGATGGGTATTTCACGAGTGCTGTTTGGAAAAGCCGGTGACAAAATGAACCTGAACAGATTTATGATTGGTTCCGGTATCTTATGTTTTGTATGTTATTTATTAGCGTCATTTTCAGAAAATCCGATCATTGGACTTGTCGGATGTATTGTATGTGGGTTTTCCGTGGGAATCATGTGGCCGGGAACAATCAGTATCTCTTCCAAGGCATTTCCAGCAGGAGGAACTGCAATGTTTGCGCTTTTGGCAATGGCAGGTGATCTTGGGGGAAGCATAGGTCCAGCCATTGTCGGAAGGGTTGCGGACATGTTTGGAGGTAGTATTTATGTGGGTATGCGCATTGGACTCCTGTTCCCGATTACATTATGCTTTATGCTATTTTTATTTAATATACTGAACCATAATGCGAATAAGCAGAAATAGATGTTATATTCATCCAATTTCACACAACCCCAGGGAAGATAGATTGCATTTTTTATGTATAGAATCATTGCTTTCTCTATACATAAAAATAGGCCCTAAAAATGACAAAATCACACTACTTTTTTCGGTATACAAAATTTTATATGGCTCTACATAGAATTATCTGTCAAAACATACTGAAAAAGACGCTACAGTTATCTGTTTATCGCGATGCCAATCGCCCATCAACTTCCAGTTGCCGAACTATAAATACCTTTAAGTGTTAGTAGCAAAGATGAGTTCGTATTTATAGGATAATTAGATTATGGCGAGTGTACGGAAAGAGAAATGTAGGTGATGAGTAATCGTTCCAAAAGCATCCGATATTTCAAAAAACATTAGTAGATGACAAGGGCTTGCAGACCCACTTGTTGGATAGTGAGAGAGTATGTCGAATCCTGTTGAAGGCTTCGGTCGCTTGAAAAAACTAGATTTTATAACGGCTTGAGGTAAAAGTATTATAAAATAGTGGAATAAACATTTGCAGGTATGATATAATCAACATGATATACTAACATTGCGGAGGTGTAAATGAATGTGTGATGTAAGTAAATATTCGAAGATGTTTGATGATATGAAGAATTTGCAGCCTGAGGATACATTGCAACTTGTATTGGAAGCAAAGGGTGAAGATGAGAGGTTTTTTTTTGAGATGCTTGGTAATTTTCTGTTACAGCAAAAACAGAAAAAGGTTATTGAAAGGAACTTGTTTTAATGAAATAATATATTCTAATTGCCGGCGTCAATGGCGCCGGCAAATCTACTTTATATCAAACTTTGGATTCATTACAAACTATGAAAAGAGTTAATATGGATGAAATAGTAAGAAATTTTGGAGATTGGAAGAATTTTTCGGATGTTACGAAGGCAAGCAAAATTGCTGTTAATATGATCAAAGAGTGTTTTGATAATGGAAATTCCTTTAATCAGGAAACTACTCTTTGTGGAAAATCTATCGTGAGAAATATAAATAGAGCAAAGTTATTAGGATATGAAGTAGAATTACATTACGTTGGTGTTGAAAGTGTAGAAATTGCGAAACAAAGGATTTCATACCGCGTTTCACATGGTGGACATGGAATACCGGATGCTGATGTAGAAAGAAGATATGTAGAAAGTTTCAGACAATTGAATTTGGTAAAAGGTATGTGTGATTTGGTTGTCTTATATGATAATATAAATAAAGTTAAAAAAACAAAATACCTATAAGACATGAAAATAGATATTTTTTATAGGTAAAACTATAGTTCAACATATCAGTGGACGGGAGAGCAATAACTTCCGATTTCATAAACTAAGGAGAAAGAAACAGTGAGTATTTTTGATAAATTCAAGTTGAAAGGAAATGTTACGACTGCAATCCGTTCGGATGAAGATATAAAATGTATAGATAAATCTCAAGCTGAAATAGTATTCAAAACTCAGAAAAAGAGATTGGATGAATTTTTGAAGACATATGGTTTTATCAAGTATAAAGGAAGGGTTTATGTAAGATGGAATAAAATTGATGTATTAGAGTATATAGATGTGCAAAAAAGAAAGGTATGGCTCTAAAACATTTACAGTAAATTATTCACTAATTCCATTATATGTTCCCCATGATTTTTTATCATTTGATTTAGGAGATAGATTAGGAGTTTTAATAGCAGGAAAAGATGTATGGTGGGATTATTCCGAAGAAAAGATTGCTGATATAAGTTTTTCAAATGTTATAGATGCGATTTCTGGTTATCTTTTGCCTTGGTTTGAGAAAAATTCGCATAGAGATGTGTTGCAGAAATCACTATTGAAAGAGAAAGAAAAAAGGGAATCTCATGGAGGAAGATTATCAGATACACAACAATTGTGGGTAAGCAAATTGATGGAGCCTGCTAATGAAAGTATAGTTCAAGAAAACATGCGTGTTTTTAAACTCCCAGCTAAACTTCAAAGAGAAAATGGATGACAGCAATTGTTATTTTATCGTGAAGGAGAAATTGTTGTGTTTTACATAGATGATGTTATTACATATTTCATTTTTATTATGATAGGGTTTGTAATACCGGGTACATTAACTGTTTGGAATTTATATAATTGTATTGCAAAACAACCGAAAAAGGAAAAACTTATTTCTTGCCTAACGATATTTCTTGGGGCCTTTTTCTATCTGTTATTATTTGCTATTTCTTTTGATACGGCAGGAGAATGGTATGAACAGATTAAGAGTGCGCAATATCATAATTCGATTTCTTCAGCGTATGATGGAATTCTATGGATTGCTTTGCTTGGATTTGTAGGCTACTTTGTATTGTTATTTGTTAAGGCGGAAAAACTACCACCATTGGTTTCGGTAATCTCTATTTCCCTGGTTATGTTATTGAATGTATTGCAAATCACTTATGCCCTGCAGCTTTCCAAAAATATAAGTGGTGGGACGTACCTGTTATATGTTTATCATTTCAATATTTTGCTTTTATCAGCAAGGGTAATTCATCTTAATATGAAACAGCAGATAGAAATATTTCAAAATAGAACTGCTGAAATTGAGGAACATAAAGGCTTTAAAAAGTTCTATGAAAAGATTAATAATTTATCAAAATATACTATTTTTGTATTTGTCATATTGTTTTTCATCATTGCTTTTATTGAAATTATATTTGTTATTGCAGGACAAGGGGTAGATGCACCAATTAAAGCATTCACAGATACTGCGGATTGGACATTTTCAAAGCAAACTCCACCGCCGCCATTAGAGTATGACGGACATTATCTGTGCACGGTAGCTGCTGGAGGGCACAAACGAGTTGTGAAACCATTGCGTTTTGGAACACGCAGAGGTGAGACCATTATAGTAAACAGACAGCTTTGTATTGCGAATGCATTTGAAGAAGTGATTCAGGAACGATTGCCATTATTTCATAAAAAGGTTCGTTATGCGTATGATACCTATGGCTATCCTTTGTCAAAGCTAATAACAAATCCATGGAAAGCGGATTTTATATACTTTGTTATGAAACCATTAGAATGGTTATTTCTATGTATTTTGTATCTGGTTGATTTGAGACCGGAACAGAGAATTAAAAATCAATACCTTTGGCAAGGCGAAAAATGAAATATGGTAAAAATCTATTGAGCGTCCAATTAATTTTGCGTATAATGCAATACATAATACATAAGGAGTGAATATATATGTTAGTAGAAAAGTACAAAAAAATGCTTTCCGGCAAATCTGTTATCAGACAGTTGTCTGAGTTTGCAACTGCGAGAGGTAAGGAAATCGGTTACGAGAATGTTTTTGATTACAGTCTGGGCAATCCTTCCGTTCCGGTTCCTGATAAGTTTACTCAGGTGATGATTAAAATGCTTAAGGAAGAGTCGCCTGTGAAACTGCATGGCTACAGTCCCAGTCTGGGAAATCCGGAAGTAAAGGAAAAGATTGCGGCTTCCTTAAGGAAACGTTTTGACATCCCTTATACGGCAGAGCATATTTTCCCGGCCAGCGGCGCGGCAGGGGCACTTTCCCATGCCTTTCGTCTGGTAACCGAACCCGGGGACGAAATTCTTACCTTTGCACCCTTTTTCCCGGAATATCATCCTTACGTGGACTTAACCGGAGCCGTGTTAAAGGTGGTTCCCGCAAATACGGAAGATTTTCAGATTAATTTTGCGGCATTTGAGGAAATGATAAACGAAAAGACCATGGCGATTCTGATTAATACGCCGAACAATCCCTCCGGTATTGTGTATTCGGCAGAAACACTTACCAGACTGGCCGATGTGCTGACGAAAAAGTCTGTAGAATTCGGACATACGATTTATCTGATTTCGGATGAGCCTTACAGGGAACTGGTATTTGAGGGCGTAGATGCTCCCTGTGTATCCAAATTCTATGACCACACCATTATGTGTTACAGTTTTTCCAAGTCCATTTCCCTGCCCGGAGAACGTATCGGTTATCTGGCAGTAAATCCGGCCTGTGAAGGCGCAGAGTTTATGGTGCCCATGTGCGGACAGATTTCCAGAGGTATCGGTCACAACTGTCCTTCTTCCATTATCCAGATGGCAGTGGCGGAAGTATTGGAGGATACCTCAGATCTTTCTGTTTATGAAACCAATATGAATCTGATTTACAAGGAACTTATGGATCTTGGGTTTACCTGTGTAAAGCCCGGCGGAACTTTCTACATTTTCCCCAAGGCACTGGAAGAGGACGCAAAGGTATTCTGTGAAAAAGCCTTAAAATACGATCTGGTGTTAGTTCCCTCAGACAGTTTCGGGGTTCCCGGATATTTCCGCATGGCTTACTGTATTGATACTGAAAAGGTAAAACGTTCTTTGGTGGCGCTTCGCAAATTTGTAGAGACAGAATATCCGGATAGAAAGGAAATAAAATGTTAGATATTTTAAAAGCCATTATTTATGGTATTGTGGAAGGCATTACGGAGTGGTTGCCCATTAGCAGCACCGGCCATTTGATTTTACTTGAAGAATTTTTAAAGTTTGAAAATGTCTCGGAAAATTTTACGGGGATGTTTGATGTGGTAATCCAGCTTGGAGCCATTCTTGCGGTGGTAGTGCTTTTCTTTTGGAAAATCTGGCCTTTTTGCAAGAAGGGGAACGGATACAAGGAGAGCGGGCCGCTTGCCTATGTGAACATGGACATCATGACCCTGTGGTTCAAAATTCTGATTGCCTGTGTTCCTGCGGCTGTCATCGGAATCCTGTTTGATGATGTTTTAGATGAACTGTTCTACCACTGGTACGTGGTTGCGGCGGCACTCATCCTTTTCGGTATCGCCTTCATTATTATAGAAAACTGGAATAAAAATCGTACGGCTTCCGTAAACAGCCTTGCCGAAT
This sequence comes from uncultured Lachnospiraceae bacterium, assembly GCA_945919075.1. Lineage (GTDB taxonomy): Bacteria > Bacillota > Clostridia > Lachnospirales > Lachnospiraceae > Acetatifactor. The sequence goes on along the minus strand of CAMEIX010000037.1, from coordinate 9,408 downwards.
TAAGTTACAGAGCAGCACTGATTATCGGTATATTCCAGGTGATTGCGGCAGTTTTCCCCGGCACTTCCCGTTCCGGTGCAACCATTGTGGGAGCGCTTTTAATCGGTATTGCAAGGCCGGTTGCGGCAGAATTTACTTTTTATCTGGCCATTCCGGTTATGTTTGGCGCAAGCCTGCTGAAAGTAGTAAAGTTTGGACTGGATTTTACCGGCAGCGAATTGGCAGTTCTGCTTGTGGCGATGGCAGTGGCATTTTTGGTTTCCGTTTTTGTAATCCGGTTCCTGTTAGCCTATATCAAAAAACATGATTTTAAGGTGTTCGGATGGTACAGAATTGCCCTGGGAGCGCTTGTAATCGGGTATTTTTTGATTTAAATGTTGACAAAAACAGTATTTTACACTATAGTGGAACGCGGATAGTTCTATTTTCAAAGTAAAGCTGTCCGTGAGGAGATGAAAAAGGGCAATTGTGCCCCATTATACGGAAGGAGAGATTCGTATGGCAACAACAAAGAAACCTGTAGCAAAAGTAGCAGAAGTGAAAGAAGTTAAGGCAGCTCCCGTTAAGGCAGAAGAAGTTAAAGTTGAAGAAGTAAAGGCAGAAGTTAAAGCTGAAGCTAAGAAAGCACCTGCAAAGAAGGCAGCAGCTCCTAAGAAAGAAGCTGTTAAGAAAGCAGAAGTTAAGACTGAAGCTAAGAAGGCACCTGCAAAGAAAGCAGCAGCTCCTAAGAAGGAAGAAGTTAAGGTTAGCGTTAACGTACAGTTCGCTGGCAGATCTTTATCTACCGAGGATCTTGTAAAGATGGCTAAAGATGTATGGAAATATGATCTTAAGCAGAAAGCAGCTGATTTCAAGTCTGTTGAATTATATGTAAAGCCTGAAGAATTCAAGGCATATTTTGTAATTAATGGTAAGGAAGCAGGTAGCTTCGCTATCTAATTATCGCGAACATAATGCAAAATTTTTCCTATCGTTGGTTTATGTGTGATGCAGAACAAACGATAGGAATTTTTTTTAGAGGGAATGAAGAATTAATGTCCAAAAAAAAGGAAAGAATTCTGTTTATCTGTTATTTATTATTGTTTTTGGGAACCGCCATGGTCATTGCCCTTATGCAGCCTCATGCGGATACCCCACCCTGGTACGGCAATCCGCCGGATGAGCCGTTTCGTTACAAGGTGGTTCAGTTTATTTATAAATATGGAAAATTACCAAACGGATATGACCCGGAAATCCGCATTCCCGGGTATGGCATTTCCTATGGTTTTTATACGTTGCTTCCCTATATTGTGCAGGGATTTTTTCTGCGTTTTGTAAGCCTGTTTTCAAAGGATGCTCTGGTGCTTCTGTATGCGGCACGTTTTGTGAACATTATTTTCGGCTTATGTATGGCAGTGGTAGTTTATTTTCTGGCAGGCAGGCTTTTTAAGGACAGCCGCTTTAAATGGCTATTCTGTTTTGCGGTAATGTTCCTGCCCCAGAATCTGTTTTTGCATACCTATGTCAATACAGATTCCATGAGCATGCTTTCCACGGCAATTATCATGTATGCACTGGTTGCTGCTTATCAGGATTCTTTTACATGGAAAAACAGCACCATTCTGGCAATTGGCATCAGTATCTGTGCGCAGTCATATTTTAACGCATACGGTTTTATCTTGTGCAGTATCTTTTTATATGTGGGATTCTATATAAAAAAGAATGCAGCGACCGGAAAAATTCAGATTGACTGGAAGGAATTCTGGCTAAAGGGAGGTTATATTGCAGGCCTCGTGCTTTTGCTTGCGGGGTGGTGTTTTATCCGTAACGCCATCTTGTATGACGGTGATTTTCTGGGGATGGAAAGTCTGAAAAAATGCGCTGCACTTTACGGAGATCCGGCGGTACAGCCCTATGATAAGACCTACAGTGCAAGAGGGCTCTCGGTATTCACCATGTTAAAGGAACAGGGATTTTTTAACGGTCTTTATCTGAGTTTCATTGCCACCTACGGTTCCATGGCCATTACAGGCAATATCTGGATGTACCGTTTTTATAAAGTATTCCTGGCAGTGGGTATGATTGCGTTCTTATTAATAAGGAACAAAGAGGAAAAGAAGGAAAACAGGGGAAAAAGGATTTTCTTCCGGATTAATATGCTTCTTTGCATTCTGATTCCGCTTTTTCTCTGTATTCGCTACGCCTACACCATGGATTATCAGCATCAGGGAAGGTACGTGATGCCCGCCCTGATTCCGATTATGATGTGGACAGTGGAGGGATTGCGTAAACTGCACAGTCTCTCTTTTCTGCCTGCAAAATGGAAGAAAGCTGAAAAGATGCTTAAAAGGATAGCAGACGCAGCCTTATACCTTTCCATGGCGGTAATTATTCTATTCCTGCTTCATATGGTATTCTTCTGCGCCGTGCCGGTGTACCGCGCAATAGGGTATGTCCTATAAAAATGAGAAACGGTTGTCTGCAACCGTTTTTTCTTTTGTATAATAGGAAATTTCTTTGAATTTCCTATTATACAAAAACGCTCCGCTAAGGATGCGCACTCGCGCGATAGGAATCATGTCGCAAAAGCGACCGCGCTCGGCGCGAGAATCTCGCAAGCGAGATTCTTTCTTGTAACAAATTCTTTATTATTTATTTATAATTTTAATGTTGACATTAATGGTGCTTAGTGGTAATTTATGTTTAGTAAATGTTAGCACTCAACTTTATCGAGTGCTAATAAGCCAAAAAGGTTATACTAAATGGGGAAGGGAGATAAGAGATGCAGTTAGATGAAAGAAAAAAGAAAATTCTGCAGGGTATTATCCGGAACTATTTAGAGACCGGTGAGCCGGTGGGAAGCAGAACCATTTCCAAATACACCGACTTGAATTTGAGCAGTGCCACCATCCGTAATGAGATGGCGGATTTGGAAGAACTGGGGTATATCGTACAACCTCATACTTCCGCAGGCCGTATTCCTTCCGACAAGGGTTACCGCTTCTATGTGGATACCATGATGGCAGAGAAGGACAAAGAAGTCCGGGAAATGAAGGAAATGCTTATTGAGAGAGAGGACAAAATGGAAGCTCTCTTAAAGCAGGTTGCAAAGGTTTTGGCCCAGAATACCAATTATGCAACCATGATTTCCGCACCCACGATGCATGGGAACAAATTAAAGTTTATCCAGCTTTCCCGTGTGGATAAAGGACAGATTTTAGCCGTCATCGTCGTGGAAGGCAACATCATCAAGAATCATATACTTAATGTAAATGAGGAACTGGATGATGAAACACTCTTAAAACTGAATATGCTTTTGAATACCCAGTTAAACGGTCTTGCAATCGAAGAAATCACTTTGGGACTGATTACAGCCTTAAAGCAGAAAGCCGGGATTCACGGTGATATTGTGGGAGAGGTGTTAGATGCCATTGCAGAAGTAATCCGGGAAGATGAAAACCTGGAAATCTACACCAGCGGTACCAATAATATTTTCCGTTATCCGGAACTTGCGGATCAGGAGAAAGCAAGTGAACTGATCAGTACCTTTGAAGAGAAAAAGGCCTTAAGTGCACTGGTACAGGAAACCCTGTCAGATGAAAACAATACCGGCATTCAGGTTTATATCGGAGAGGAATCTCCCATCAGCAATATGAAAGACTGCAGTGTGGTTACCGCAACCTACGAACTGGGTGAAGGCGTGAAAGGAACCATCGGAATCATCGGCCCTAAGCGAATGGATTATGATAAGGTTGTAGATACCTTGAAGAATCTGATGCATCAGTTGGACGATTACTATAAGTAGTGGAAAGATAGGAAGTGAAGGACATGGAAAAAATGGAAGAAGAAAATTTGAAAGAAGAGACTGCGGAAGAAGTGGTGGAGGAAACTGCGGAGGATACCAGGGGAGAGGCTAAGGGGCAGACAGAAGAGGGAGAAAACCCGGAAGCTGCCGAAGAAACAGAGGAAAAGCAGTCTAAGAAAGATAAAAAGAAAAAGAAGGAAAAGCCCGAGGAGCTTTTGAAACAAAAGATAGCCGAGTTAGAAGACAAATCCATCCGGCAGTTAGCAGAATTTGAAAATTTCCGTAACCGCACGGAAAAGGAAAAGCAGGCAATGTTTGAAGTCGGTGCCAGAAGCGTTGTAGAGAAAATCTTACCTGTTGTGGATAATTTCGAAAGAGGACTTAGTACCGTTCCTGAAGAGGAAAAGGGAAGTGCCTTTGCGGAAGGCATGAACATGATCTACAAACAGCTTTTGGGCGAACTGGATAAGCTGGGTGTCAAACCCATCGAAGCCGTCGGAAAAGAATTCGACCCGAATCTCCACAATGCAGTGATGCAGGTGGCAAGCGACGAATTCGAATCCGGTATTGTAGCACAGGAATTACAAAAAGGTTATACCTACCGGGATACGGTAGTACGACATAGTATGGTTTCAGTAGTAGAATAATTATTATTTTAGGAGGACATAAAAATGAGCAAGATTATCGGTATTGACTTAGGAACAACAAACAGTTGTGTAGCAGTAATGGAAGGTGGTAAACCCACCGTTATCGCAAATACAGAAGGTGCAAGAACCACACCTTCCGTTGTGGCATTTACCAAGAACGGAGAAAGACTTGTCGGAGAACCTGCAAAGCGTCAGGCAGTAACCAATGCAGAAAAGACCATTTCCTCTATCAAGAGAGACATGGGTACTGACAACGGCAGAACCATTGATGGCAAGAAATATTCTCCTCAGCAGATTTCTGCAATGATCTTACAGAAATTAAAAGCAGACGCAGAGAACTACCTCGGCGAATCTGTAAGCGAGGCAGTAATTACCGTTCCCGCTTACTTTAATGACGCACAGCGTCAGGCAACCAAGGATGCAGGTAAGATTGCAGGCCTTGAAGTAAAACGTATTATCAACGAGCCTACCGCAGCAGCATTGGCTTACGGTCTTGATAATGAAAAAGAACAGAAAATCATGGTATACGACTTAGGCGGCGGTACCTTCGATGTTTCCATCATCGAAATCAGTGAAGGTGTTATTGAAGTACTTTCCACAAATGGTGATACCCGTCTTGGCGGTGATGACTTCGATAACAAGGTCATCAACTGGATGTTAGCTGAATTTAAGGCAAAAGAAGGTGTTGACCTTTCCGGTGACAAGATGGCTATGCAGAGATTAAAAGAAGCTGCAGAAAAAGCAAAGAAGGAACTTTCCAGTGCCGTAACCACCAATATCAACCTGCCTTTCATCACAGCAACTGCTGATGGTCCTAAGCACTTTGATATAGATCTTACCAGAGCAAAATTTGATGAACTTACCCATGACCTCGTAGAGAAGACTGCTATTCCTGTTCAGAATGCACTTAAAGATGCAGGCATGACAGCAGCAGATATCGATAAAGTTCTTCTGGTTGGTGGTTCCACACGTATTCCTGCTGTACAGGATAAGGTAAGACAGCTTACCGGAAAAGAGCCTAACAAGAGCCTTAACCCTGATGAATGTGTAGCACTCGGTGCTTCTATCCAGGGTGGTAAACTTGCAGGTGATGCAGGTGCCGGCGATATCCTTCTTCTGGATGTTACCCCTCTGTCCCTTTCCATCGAGACCATGGGTGGTGTTGCAACCAGACTGATTGAAAGAAATACAACCATACCTACCAAGAAGAGTCAGGTATTCTCCACTGCAGCAGATAATCAGACCGCAGTAGATATTAATGTAGTACAGGGTGAAAGACAGTTTGTTAAGGATAATAAGTCCCTTGGACATTTCCGCCTTGACGGTATTGCACCCGCTCCCAGAGGAATCCCTCAGATTGAAGTTACCTTCGATATCGACGCAAATGGTATTGTAAACGTATCTGCTAAGGATCTGGGAACCGGAAAAGAACAGCACATCACCATTACCGCAGGCTCCAATATGTCCGATGCTGATATTGAGAAGGCTGTAAAAGAAGCTGCAGAATACGAAGCACAGGATAAGAAACGTAAGGAAGCAATTGATACCAGAAACGAAGCTGATTCCATGGTATTCCAGACAGAAAAAGCACTTAAGGACGTAGGCGACAAGGTAAGCGAAAGCGAAAAGGCAGCTGTGCAGACCGAAATCGATGCTGTAAAAGCAATCCTTGAGAGAACCAAAGATCAGGAAATGTCCGATGCAGACTTAGATGAACTGAAGGCTGCAAAGGAAAAGATGATGACCAGTGCACAGGGCGTATTTACCAAGATGTATGAAGCAATGCAGGGTGCACAGGGCCAGGCAGGTCCTGATATGGGTGCAACTTCCGGTCAGGCAGCAGGTGCTCCCGAAGACGATATTATTGACGGAGATTTCCGCGAAGTATAAGGTGACAGATTATGGCAGAACAGAAACGTGATTATTATGAGGTACTGGGCGTAGACAAAAACGCTGATGATGCCGCAATTAAAAAAGCATATCGTGCCTTGGCTAAAAAATATCACCCGGATAACCATCCGGGTGATAAAGAGGCTGAAATGAAATTTAAGGAAGCATCAGAAGCATATGCAATCTTAAGTGACCCGGAGAAGAGACGCCAGTATGACCAGTTCGGCCACGCAGCATTTGACGGAGCAGGCGGAGGTGGCGGATTCGACTTTAACGGAGCCGATTTCAGCGATATTTTCGGAGACATTTTCGGAGATTTCTTCGGAGGTGGCAGAAAGAGTTCCGGCCGTAATTCCGGTCCTATGAAAGGTGCAAATCTGCGCACCAGTGTACGTATTAAATTTGAAGAAGCAGTATTTGGCTGCGAAAAAGAAATAGAACTTACCGTAAAGGAAAACTGTAAGACCTGTAACGGAACCGGGGCAAAGCCCGGCACCAGTCCCGAGACCTGTAGCAAGTGCGGCGGTAACGGTCAGGTGGTATTTACCAGTCAGTCTTTCTTTGGAACTGTGCGTAACGTGCAGACCTGTCCTGATTGTCAGGGTAAAGGTAAGGTTATTAAAGAAAAATGTTCCGATTGTCATGGAACCGGTTATGTGCCTATGAAGAAACGCTATGCGGTGGATATCCCCGCAGGTGTGGACAGCGGACAGTGCAAACGTCTGGCGGGTCTCGGCGAGCCCGGTATCAACGGCGGTCCCAGAGGCGATGTTCTGGTAGAAATCATTGTAGATCGTCATCCCATCTTCCAGAGGGAAGATTATAATATCTATTCCACCGTACCCATGTCCTTCGCAGTTGCTGCCCTGGGTGGCGAGATTATGATTGACACAGTGGATGGGCAGGTAATTTACGATGTGAAGCCCGGCACCCAGACCGACACCAAGGTACGTCTGCGTGGTAAGGGTGTGCCCACTCTTCGGAATAAAGAGGTCCGCGGTGATCATTATGTAACCCTCGTGGTACAGGTACCGGATAAACTGAAACCGGAGGCCAAGGAACTCCTAAAGCAGTTTGACGCACTTAGTGGTGATACCTTAAATGCCACCAAGAAGGATTCGGAAAAGCCTGATCCGGGCACCACGGAAGGAAAAGGAAAAAAGAAAAAGTTTTGGTAGCGTAACATAAGGGAGATTCCCTTTATTGCGATTAGTGAAGTTGCATCGGCGGGGCCGGTGCAACTTTTTGGTATGTAAGCCACAGGAGGAGAGAAAATGGCACATTTTACAATAAAGTTTTATTCAAACAGTTTATGCCGTCCGGTAGAATTTAAAATGATTATTCCCAATGATTTTAATGAGCATTGGGAGCCGGAACAAAAGAGGAAAGGGAAGAAAATGAAAACCTTATTTCTGCTGCACGGGTATACCGGAGCTGCGGGAAACTGGGTACCGGAGTATCTGACTACCTACTACAATTTTGCCATAGTTATGCCGAACGGTGAGAATTCCTTCTGGATTGACGGTATCTCAACCGGCCACAAATTTGGCACTTTTCTTACAGAGGAACTGGTGGAATATATTAGGAAAACCTTCGGATTGGCAATGGAAGCCGATGAAACCTATATCATGGGCATGTCAATGGGAGGATACGGTGCCCTGATGGCAGCCCTGACCCATCCGGAAAATTTCGGAAAGGTAGCTGCCCTTTCTTCTGCCTTAATCATTCATTCCAGAGCGCATATGAAACCCGGGGATCCGGACAGTCATGCCAATTATGAATACTACCGGGAATGCTTTGGCGATTTGGAAGTGGTTGAGCAAAGCAGGAATAATCCGGAAGTTGTGGTGGATGAAATGCTTGCGCAAGGGAAAAAGATGCCGGAAATCTATATGGCATGTGGGACGGAAGACTTCCTTTTAGAGGCCAATCGGGAATTTCACACCTTCCTTGATAAACGCAAGGTGCCGCACGACTACTTTGAGTCAAAGGGAGGGCATGACGGAATGTTCTGGGATGAATATGCAAAGAAAATGGTGGATCTGATGTTTAACGAGGAATAGGGTTCTATACACATCCGAATGTCATCCACACTACAAGGGAGCAGTATCTGTTGATACAGACAATGGAAGAATGAATGAAGAAAATATTTTCAATTTCGATGGTTTTTGTATTGAATAGCAAACTAATCTATGCTACACTCTAATCAAAGCAGAAAGTCTATCCTCTGCGGAAGAATCATACTTCCGCAGAATCTTTATTTCAAAATCAATCTAAAATTCACAAACTTCACTGCTTGAGATTCCAATTTACAATTTAACAGCAGGGAGGTTTGGAAGACAGGCCTCCCTTAGGGAAGTATGTCCCGGAAAAGGAGGCACAAATGAAAGATGCGATTAACTTTGACAACATTACCATCACGGATGACGTGATGTTCGGCTCCGTATTTCAGGAAGCCGGAAATTGCAGGGAGCTTCTGCAAAGAATCCTGGGAATAGAAATCCGGGAACTGGTCATTGTGGAAAGCCAGAAAAACATTAAAATCAAGATGTGGGGGAAGGGAATCCGGCTGGATGTCTACGTAAAAGACATAGAAGGAAATTCCTACGACATTGAATTACAGCTTTTGGATACGAAAGAACTGGATTTGCGCAGCCGCTATTACCACAGCGAAATGGACAGTTACCAGATAAGAAGCGGGCAGAAATACAAAAACCTGAAAGAATCCATAGTGATCTTTGTCTGCGACTTTGACCTATTTGAGTTAAACCGCAGCATTTATACCTTTGAAACAATCTGTAAGGAAGAGAAAACACTCTTCTTAAAGGATAAACGGAAGACAATCTTTGTTAACATCCACGGGGACAGAACAGGTATTATGGAGGAAACAGCAGACTTGCTGGATTTCTTCAAAACCGGCAAGCCCATGGATGAGTTTACGGAAGGGTTGCAGAAACAGGTGGAAGAAATCCGCAGCGACGACGAATGGAGGGACAATTACATGACCTTAGAAATGAAACTGGACCAGAGATTTGAAGATGGAAAAGAAATTGGAAGGACAGAGGGCGAGAAAATCGGCATGGAACG
>CAMEIX010000036.1 GCA_945919075.1 uncultured Lachnospiraceae bacterium | reverse complement strand
TCCGATTTCGAAGAAATCGAGAACAGCAACCGAAAGGTTGCGTCAATATGTTCCGTAAAACTGCCGGCAGGAGATGCCGGCAGATTATGGGGGAAATGATGTTAAAGGTTATTGTAACGATATTAGTAATCATAATCATCGCCTGTCTGTGGGTCATGCTCTACGATACCCATAATTTTGTGGTGCGCAAATATTCCTTTTCTTCCCCGAAGATTAAGAAGAATACCAGGCTCATCATGCTTTCCGATCTTCACAATTACCGGTATGGGAAAGAAAACGAGATTTTGCTTTCTGAAATCGAAAAACAAAATCCCGATATTGTGGTTCTTGCAGGGGATATGATTACGGCAAAAAATGGGGAAAAATTTGGGACAACCCTGGATTTTCTGAAAAAACTAAAGGAAAAATATCCGGTGTATTACGCATTCGGAAATCATGAACAAAAAATCCATTTGATAAATAAATACAAGGATATGGCGCAGAAATTTGACGAGGAGCTGCAAAAAAGAAACCTGCATCCTTTCTTAAATGAGCATGCCTTGTTAGCTGACCGGGGAATCGTTCTTTACGGACTTTATCTGGAACATGAATATTTTCAGCGCTTTACTACAAAGCCGATGGAAGCAGAGCACCTTAAAAGCCTTTTGGGAGACTGTGATGCAGAACATTATTCGGTGCTTCTTGCCCATAACCCGGAATATTTTCCGGAGTACGCAGACTGGGGAGCAGACTTGACCTTATCAGGGCATATTCACGGGGGAATTGTCAGGATCCCGTTCTGGAAGGGCGTTATTTCGCCGGCAATCCGTCTGTTTCCGAAATATGACGGAGGCTTGTTTACGAAACAGGATAAAAGCATGGTATTAGGAAGGGGAATCGGCACCCATGCCCCCAAGGTCAGACTTTTTAATCCGGCAGAGCTTGTGGTGGTGGATTTAAAAAACTTGAACTTATAAGCAAAAACCGATAAAATGAAAATCGGTACTTATAGGAAGAATAGAGGTTTTGTATGGCAATATCGGTGAAACTTGAGGTGTTCGAGGGGCCTTTGGATCTGCTCCTTCATCTGATTGACAAAAACAAAATTGATATCTACGATATTCCCATCGTAGAAATTACGGAGCAGTATCTGGATTATATCCGTCAGATGGAAACGGAAGATATGAATGTCATGAGTGAATTTCTGGTCATGGCAGCCACTCTTTTGGATATCAAATGCAGAATGCTTTTACCGAAAGAGGTAAATGAAGAAGGGGAGGAAGAGGACCCCAGGGCGGAACTGGTACAAAGACTTTTGGAGTACAAGATGTACAAGTTTATGTCCTATGAACTGAAAGACAGGCAGATGGATGCCGGCAAGTCCTTTTATAGGGAAAAACACCTGCCAAAAGAAGTGGCTGACTATAAACAGCCCATCGATTATGATGATTTAATCGGAGAAATGAATCTGCAGAAACTGCAGGACATTTTTAAGTCCGTTGTACGCAGACAGGAAGATAAAGTCGATCCCATACGGGCGAATTACGGAAATATCGAAAAGGATGAAATAGATATTGATGCAAAGACCGGTTATGTGGAAGAATACATAAGACAGCATAAGACATTCAGCTTTCGGGAATTATTGGAAAAGCAAAACAGTAAGATGGAGATTATTGTCACTTTTTTAGTCATTCTGGAAATGATGAAGACGGGGCAGATTGATATTGTTCAGGAAAATATATTTGATGATATTATAATAACATCAAAGGAAGCACAGTGAGGAAAGTATGGACAGAAAAAAATGCGAAGCAATTCTGGAAGCGATTCTCTTTACCATGGGTGAGAGCGTGGAAATAAGCAGACTGGCATCCGTTCTGGAAATGGATAAAAAGGAAGTAAAGGATATTCTGAAAGGAATGCAGACCCGTTATGAAGAGGAAGAAAGAGGCATTGTCCTGATGTGGTATGAGGACAGTGTGCAGTTGTCCACAAGGGCGGATCTGTATGAATATCTGATTAAGATAGCAAAGACACCGAAAAAGATGGTGTTATCCGATACTGTTTTGGAAACCCTTTCCATTGTGGCTTACAAACAGCCGGTTACCAGACTGGAGATTGAAAAGATTCGCGGCGTAAGCTGTGATTTTGCAATTAATAAGCTGTTGGAATATGAACTGATTACCGAACTGGGAAGGAAGGATGCTCCCGGGCGCCCGCTTTTGTTCGGTACAACGGAACAGTTTCTGCGCTGCTTCGGCGTGGCATCCATAAATGAACTTCCGGAGTTGTCCGCCATGCAGTTAGAAGAGTTCAAACAACAGGCAGAGGCAGAAGCCGGGCTTATGCAGGTGGATAATGAGGTGGAAGTGTAGGGTATAAATTACAAAATTGAAATATATACATAGTAGTAACAAAAAGAAGGTTGTTACTGCTATGTTTTTTTTGTTTCTGGGTAAAAAGAGAAGGGTTCACATTAGGGGTTGCAGGAAATGGGCGGCTGTACTTATTATTTCCCTTATTCTGGCGGCAGTCCTGCCGTTTGGCCCGGATAAGGTCCGGGTTTCTGCTGAGGAAATCAGTCTTTATTCTACGGCTGCTGTGCTGATGGATGCGGATAACGGGCGTGTCCTTTATGGGAAAAATGCGGATGATTTTATGGCCAATGCCAGCACTACCAAGATTATGACCTGCATCGTAGCTCTGGAAAATGCGGATTTAAATGACATTGTGGAGGTGTCCTCCTATGCTGCCGGAATGCCGAAGGTAAAACTTTATATTAAGGCAGGGGAGCATTATAAACTGGAGGATCTCCTATACTCCCTGATGTTAGAGTCCCACAATGATTCGGCGGTAGCCATCGCAGAGCATGTGGGCGGTTCCGTGGAGAGGTTTTCGGATATGATGAATAAGAAGGCAGCGGATATCGGCTGCGAATCCACCTGCTTTCTGACTCCGAACGGGTTGGATGCCACAAGAACCCTGACAGGGGAGGACGGTAGTGAGGAATGTTTAAGTCATGGAACCACGGCCAGAGATCTTGCCAGGATTATGGCATATTGCTGTTTTGAGTCCGATAAATCAGAAGAATTCTTGAAAATTACCCGGACCGCATCCTATTCCTTTGTAAACGAAGAGGGAAGAAGCTTTAACTGCAATAATCACAACCTGTTCCTAAATATGATGGATGGAGCATTGTCCGGTAAAACCGGATTTACCAATAAGGCAGGATATTGCTATGTGGGGGCACTTGAGAAGGACGGAAAACGATTTACCATTGCGCTGCTTGCCTGTGGATGGCCCAATCACAAAAGCTATAAATGGTCCGATGCAAAGGAACTTTTTTCTTATGGCCTGGAAAAGTTTGAAAAAAGATATCTGTCGGAAGCAAAAGTGGAAAAGAGGGCAATGAGTCCCATACCGGTAAAGGAAGCGCAGGGAGATTACTTTGGAGAAGAGGTATGGGTGGAGGTAAAAATAAACGGCAGTATTGAGGGAAAAGGGCTTTTACTTTCGGAGGAAGAAAAGATTTTGACACGGTATGATACGGTAAGGGAACTGCAGGCCCCGGTCCGAGAAGGGCAGGTAGTGGGGCATATCTACTACATAGCAGCAGATGAAATCTTCTGTACACAAGAGATTGTGGCTGCATCTTCTGCAGAAAAAATAAATTTTCTTTGGATTTTTTCAAAAATAATTAAAAAATTCCTTTTATAATATTTAAATCTATGTTACAATGAGTCCAAATTGAAAATGGGGGAGAAGGCGGTTATCTTTCGATAATGCCTTCCCAACTGCTTAATTTGTTATGATTTATTTATTATAAACGGAGGGCTTTTAAACATGAGTAGTACTTCAAAAGCGAGCCAAAGAATCAATGCTTTGCTCGATGAAAACAGTTTCGTTGAAATTGGCGCACTTGTTACTGCAAGGGCTACTGATTTTGATTTGAAACAGACCGCAACTCCTTCCGACGGTGTTATCACCGGTTACGGAGTGATTGACGGTAATCTTGTGTATGTATACAGCCAGGATGCTTCCGTATTAAACGGTACCGTGGGCGAAATGCATGCAAAGAAAATTGCAAATCTTTATGATCTGGCAATGAAGACCGGCGCACCGGTGATTGGTCTTTTGGATTCCGCAGGTTTCAGACTTCAGGAATCTACCGATGCACTGGATGCATTTGGTACCATTTACAGAAAAATGGCTGACGCATCCGGAGTGATTCCGCAGGTGTCTGCCGTATTCGGCAATTGCGGCGGCGGTCTTGCGGTAATGGCAGCCATGAGTGATTTCACCTTTATGGAAGAAAAGGATGCCAGACTGTTTGTTAATTCTCCTAATGCCATTGCAGGAAATACTATTGCAAAATGCGATACTTCTTCCGCAGAATTCCAGAGTAAGGAAGCAGGAAATGTGGACTTTACCGGAAGTGAAGCAGAGGTAATCTTCGGTATCCGGAATCTGATTTCCATGCTGCCTGCAAATAATGAGGAGAATCTGGCATTTGAAGAAGGTACGGATGACCTTAACCGACTGACTGCTGAAATCAGCGGATGCCAGGGAGATTCTGCGGCAGCACTTGCCATTATTGCGGACAACCATGATTTTGTGGAAATTAAGGCGGATTATGCCAAGAACATGGTATGCGGCTTTATGAGACTTGACGGGGTAACCGTAGGGGCTGTGGCAAACAGAAGCGCAGTACTGGATGAAGAGGGTAATGTGGCAGAAACGTTTGAAAAAGCGTTGACACCTGCCGGATGTGAAAAGGCAGCCGATTTTGTAAACTTCTGTGATGCTTTTGACATTCCCGTGCTTTCCCTTACCGATGTTACAGGATATGCAGCATGCGAATGCTGTGAAAAGAAACTGGCCCGTGCCGCAGCACACCTTACCTTCACCTTTGCAAATGCAACCGTACCCAAGGTAAACGTAATCATGGGCAAGGCTTTCGGCTCCGCTTACATCGCAATGAACTCCAAAGCAATCGGAGCAGATATTACCATTGCGTGCCCGGATGCACAGATTGGCTCCATGGATGCAAATCTTGCTGCAAAAATCATGTACGAAGGCCAGGGCGCAGAAGTAATCAAAGAAAAAGCAGCCGAGTATGCTGCACTTCAGAACAGTGCCGTAAGCGCTGCAAGGAGAGGATATGTTGACCAGATTGTAGAAGCAGGTGATTTAAGAAAATATATCATCGGTGCTTTTGAAATGCTGTTTACCAAATGTGAAGAGCGTCCGGTCAAAAAACATGGAACCGTATAAGAAAGGGAGATACTTAATATGAAAAAATTTATTGCAATGTTATGTATCCTCACCTGTGTTCTGGGATTTACCGGATGTGGCGAAGAAAAGAACTACACGGAGCTTGAAAAGACCAAGGGCGAGACGGCAGTTCTTTATTCTGAAATGATTCTTATGCCTTACATGATGCAGTATTTTGATGGGGCAGAGGTGGTAAAAGTTCAGGAAAACTGCAATGTGCATGAAATAAAGTATATTGCGGAGAAAACCATAAATCAGGCCTTTGGTGTGGACATGAATATCGAAGGCAATGCCATTTTAACCGGTATGGTTTCCTTTAACAATACTTACGAATCTCTGGGAGATATTGATCTCACACAGGGATTTGACGGTACCTATGAAATAGCAGGTGATGAGATTATTGTTACCGTTCCCGTAACCGGAAGCAAAACCGATGCAAACGGTAACTTACGTACAGCAAAAGCAGAATTTATCTTTTCCAATGATATTTTCTATACCGTAAAGTCCTGTGCACTAAATCTGGACCAGTCCATGGGTGAACTGATGGGCAAGGCAGGTATGGATACCCTGATGGGTATGGCGGTCGTCTTCATCATATTGATTATGATCAGCATCTTAATCTGGATAATGGGTGGTATTCCCGGACTCATTGATGCACTTTCCGGAAAAGGAAAGAAAGAAAAGAAACAGGATATTAAGGAAGAGGCGGTTAACAATACAATCGCACAGATTATTGAAAAAGAAGAGAGTGCGGATGATACCGAACTTGTGGCAGTGATTGCAGCAGCAATTGCCGCTTATGAGGGAAGCCAGAGCACGGACGGATTTGTTGTCAGAAGTATTAGAAAAAGAAGATAATTGGAGGACAAAAAAATGAAAAATTATACCATTACCGTAAATGGAAATGTATATGACGTAGTAGTAGAAGAAGGTGCTTCCACAGGCGCAGCACCCGTTAAGGCACCCGCAGCACCCAAGGCAGCTCCCAAGGTTGCAGCAGCAGCTCCCAAAGCAACAGCTCCCGCAGCAGGCGGCGCAGGAAGTATCAAAGTAGAAGCAGGTGCAGCAGGTAAAGTATTCAAGATTGATGCTGCTGTAGGAACAGCAGTTAAGAAGGGTGATGCAGTTGTCACCATCGAAGCTATGAAGATGGAAATCCCTGTAGTAGCTCCCGAAGACGGTACTGTAGCAAGCATTGACGTAGCAGTAGGAGATGCAGTGGAAGCAGGAAAGGTACTTGCAACTCTGAACTAATCGAAACATGTGAACTTACAGGAGGTCATCAAATGAACTACATTGCAACTACGCTGGACAATCTGGTTCATCAGACAGCATTCTTCAATCTGACTTGGGGAAATTATCTGATGATTGCAGTTGCCTGCTTTTTCCTCTATCTGGCAATCAGACATGGATTTGAACCCTTGCTGTTGTTGCCGATAGCATTTGGTATGCTGCTTGTAAACATCTATCCTGATATTATGCTTCATGCAGATAAGTCAGCAAATGGTGTGGGCGGTTTACTGTATTACTTCTATATTCTGGATGAATATGCCATTCTGCCTTCCCTTATTTTCATGGGGGTAGGTGCGATGACGGACTTCGGTCCCCTAATTGCAAATCCGAAGAGCTTCCTCCTCGGTGCTGCAGCACAGTTTGGTATTTTTGCAGCTTATTTCGGAGCCATTGCACTCGGATTTAACGGCAAAGCGGCTGCGGCAATTTCCATTATCGGCGGTGCGGACGGCCCGACTTCCATTTTCCTTGCAGGAAAACTGGGACAGACCGGACTTCTTGGTCCCATTGCGGTTGCGGCTTATTCGTACATGTCCCTTGTACCGATTATCCAGCCCCCTATTATGAAACTTTTAACGACTGAAAAAGAGCGAAAGATTAAAATGGCGCAGCTTCGTCCGGTATCCAAACTGGAGAGAATTTTATTCCCCATCATTGTTACCATCGTAGTAAGCCTTATTCTTCCTACCACAGCACCTTTGGTTGGTATGCTGATGTTAGGTAACTTATTTAAGGAATCCGGTGTGGTACGTCAGCTTACCGAAACCGCAAGCAATGCACTGATGTATATTGTTGTAATTCTGCTCGGTACATCCGTAGGTGCGACCACAAGTGCGGAAGCTTTCTTAAACTGGAGTACCTTAAAGATTGTGGCACTCGGATTGATTGCTTTCATGTTCGGTACTGCAGCGGGTGTATTGTTTGGTAAACTGATGTGTGTTCTGACCCATGGAAAGACCAACCCTCTCATTGGTTCTGCAGGTGTATCCGCAGTTCCCATGGCGGCACGTGTATCCCAGAAGGTCGGTTCCGAGGCAGATCCTACCAACTTCCTATTGATGCATGCGATGGGACCTAACGTGGCAGGTGTTATCGGTACTGCGGTTGCAGCCGGTACATTCATGGCAATCTACAATGTATTCTAAAGAATAACAAGATTTGAATTTATATGAATTTAGGAGGAATAGAAATGTCCGAAGTAAAACCGATTAAAATTACGGAAACCGTTCTGCGTGATGCACATCAGTCCCTGATTGCCACCAGAATGCCTACCGATTTCATGCTTCCCATTGTGGAAAAGATGGACAAAGTTGGTTACAACTCAGTAGAATGCTGGGGTGGTGCAACTTTCGACGCGTCTTTACGTTTCTTGAAAGAAGACCCTTGGGACCGACTCAGAAAATTAAAAGACGGATTTAAAAACACCCCGTTACAGATGTTGTTCCGTGGTCAGAATATTCTGGGTTACAGACCGTATGCAGATGATGTAGTTTACAACTTCGTGGAAAAATCCATTGCAAACGGTATTGATATTATCCGTATCTTTGACTGTCTGAATGACTTGCGTAACTTACAGGCGGCTGTAGATGCAACCAATAAGATTAAAAAACAGGAAGGACGCGGACATGCACAGATCGCACTTTCCTATACCTTAGGTGATGCCTATACCATGGAATACTGGGTGGATATGGCAAAGAAGATTGAGGAAATGGGTGCAGATTCCATCTGTATCAAGGATATGGCCGGTCTTCTGGTTCCGTATAAGGCTGCTGAGCTGATTAAAGAAATGAAAGCAGCTACCAAGTTACCCATCCAGCTTCACACACACTATACTTCCGGTGTGGCAAGCATGACCTACTTAAAGGCAGTAGAAGCAGGCGTTGATGTGATTGACTGTGCAATATCTCCCTTCGCAATGGGAACTTCCCAACCCGCAACCGAGGTTATGGTAGAAACCTTTAAGGGAACCCCGTACGATACCGGTTATGACCAGAACCTTTTAGCTGAGATTGCAGATTACTTCAGACCTTACAGAGACGAGTGCCTTGCAAATGGTCTCTTAAATCCCAAGGTTATGGGTGTGGATATCAAGACCCTGCTTTATCAGGTACCCGGCGGTATGCTTTCCAACATGGTAAGCCAGTTGAAAGAACAGAACGCAGAAGATAAGTATTATGATGTGCTGAAGGAAATTCCTCAGGTACGTAAGGATTTGGGCGAGCCCCCTTTAGTTACTCCTTCTTCTCAGATTGTCGGAACCCAGGCTGTATTTAATGTTCTTATGGGAGAAAGATACAAGATGGCAACCGACCAGACCAAGGATATTCTTCGTGGTAAATACGGCCAGACTGTTAAACCTATGAATCAGGAAGTCATTGACAAGGTTATTCCCGGTGAAGAGAGAATTACCTGTCGTCCCGCAGACCTGATTGAAAACGAAATGGATAAGTTAGAGGCAGAAATGGCTGAATGGAAGCAGCAGGACGAAGATGTACTGTCCTATGCATTGTTCCCTCAGGTTGCTACCGAGTTCTTCAAGTATCGTCAGGCACAGCAGGAGAAGGTGGATCCCACTAAGGCAGACACCAAAAATGGCGCATATCCGGTATAATTCAGAAAGCGCTTCTGAACAAAAAGAGTATCATACACTTAAGAAAGAGCATGTCTTTTCGGTTCGTAAACAGGGACCGGGAGGCATGCTTTTTTATATCTGCGAGACTCTTTATTCTACCTAAATCTTGACGTGAAGGGCTGTGTAAGGTAAAATATAATGGATTATACCTCATGAAAATTTGGTGTTTTAAAGTGGAACCGGAGTTTAGAATGGATAACGCGCAGGATGTTTTGACAAGGATTTCGGAAAAATACTCTTCCATGAGTAAGAGTCATAAATTGATTGCGGATTTTATGAGAGAACATTATGACCAGGCTGTTTTCATGACCGCTGCGAAGGTTGGCGAGGCCTTGGAAATCAGTGAATCCACGGTAGTCCGGTTTGCTACGTTTTTAGGATATGACGGATACCCGGAACTGGTGCGGGCACTTGCCGATCAGGTTAAAAACAGACTTAGCGCCACTGCCAAGATGGATGTAAAATACGGACACAAGAATCAGTCCGAGGTACTGAAGGCTGTGATGGAATCTGATATGGAGAAATTGCAGGATACGATTAAAAACCTGGATCCGGATGCATTTGATATGGCTGTTAAGGCCATCTTAAATGCAAAGAATATTTATATTGTGGGGATACGAAGCTGCGTTCCGTTGGCGGAGTTTCTGCATTTTTATCTGAATATGATCCGCGGAAACGTTTTTCTGGTAAATACGACCAGTGTCAGTGAAACCTTTGAACAGATGATTCGCGTGGACGACAAGGATGTTGTAATCGGGATCAGCTTTCCACGGTATTCTATGCGGACCTTAAAGGTCATGGAATTTGCAAATGACAGGAATGCAACCGTGATTACCCTGACCGATACCATTCACTCCCCGATGTGTTTATATTCCTCCATCAATCTTCTGGCAAAAAGTGAAATGGTGTCCATCGTGGATTCCCTGGTAGCGCCGCTCAGTGTGATCAATGCACTGGTTGTAGCGCTTTGCTTAAAACGCCCCCAGGCAGTAAAAAAGAATCTGGAATCCTTGGAAGATGTATGGAATAATTATCAGGTTTATCTGAATGATGAGATTAACTTCATTGATGAGGAGCCTATGTTACAGAATCCGTTAAAGAAGGAAAAAAATGAGTAGGACAGTAATAATCGGCGGGGGCGCAGCCGGTATGATGGCAGCAATCCGGGCGGCGGACACCGGTAAGGAAACCATAATAATTGAAAAAAACGAAAAACTCGGGAAAAAGCTTTTCATTACAGGAAAAGGACGCTGTAATGTGACCAATGCCTGTGAGACATCCGAACTTTTTGAACATGTTATGAGCAATCCGAAGTTTCTGTACAGTGCTTTTTATAGTTTTGACAATACTATGACCATGGCATTTTTTGAGGAAGCGGGATGCAAACTGAAAGTGGAAAGAGGAGACAGAGTGTTTCCGGTTTCAGACCATTCCTCGGATGTAATCAGGGCACTGGAAAATACCCTGAAGAAAAAGGGAGTGCATGTTTTACTAAATACCACGGTTACAGAGCTGGTTACCAATGAAGAGGAAACGGTTCCAAGGGTTACCGGGGTAAAACTGTCCGACGGCCGCATTTTAGAGGCAGAAAATGTGGTGGTGGCGACGGGAGGTATTTCCTATCCGTTAACCGGTTCTACAGGGGACGGCTACCGCTTTGCCGAAGAAACCGGACATAAAGTAACAGAACAAAAGCCATCCCTGATTCCGCTTGTTGCGGAGGAAACTTTCTGCGGGGAAATGATGGGACTTTCCCTTAAAAATGTTGCAATAAGTCTTGCCTGTGAGGGTAAAATATTATACAGTGGATTTGGAGAAATGCTCTTTACTCATTTTGGAGTAAGCGGGCCTCTGATTTTATCTGCCAGTTGTTATTATGTGCAGAAAGCGTACAGGAAACGGGCGGTTCTGACCATTGATTTGAAACCGGCACTTTCTGAGGAACAGTTGGATAAGCGTCTTTTGAAAGAGATAGAAGAGAACCGGAATAAACAGTTTAAGAATTCCCTGAATGCATTATTGCCTACTAAAATGATTCCGGTGGTAATCAGAATGAGTGGAATCAATCCGGAAAAGAAGACCGGAGATATTACAAAAGAAGAGAGAAAAACTCTGCTACGTTGTCTGAAGGAATTTACCATTCATATCATTGGCTGCAGAGGATATGAGGAAGCCATTATCACTAAAGGAGGCGTGGCAGTTTCACAGGTAAACCCTTCCACAATGGAATCTAAGAAAGTAAAGAATCTGTATTTTGCCGGGGAGGTTTTGGATCTGGATGCCGTTACCGGTGGATTTAATTTACAAATTGCATGGTCGACCGGCTATCTGGCCGGAAACAGTATTGTGGAAAACGGCATGGAATGAGGAGAAAAAGTATGAGTTATTGTGTGGCAATTGACGGACCTGCCGGTGCAGGTAAAAGTACCATCGCAAAAGAAATAGCAAAGAAAATGCGCTTGATTTACGTGGACACCGGTGCCATGTACCGCGCAATGGCATTATATCTGGTGAGACAGAATGTTCCCAAGGATGATTTGGACAAAATATCGGAAGTCTGTGAAGAGGCTGAAATAGGAATCTGCTATGAAAATGGGGAACAGGTTGTTTATTTGAATGGAGAAAACGTGAATCCTTTTCTTCGGACAGAAGAAGTAGGGGAAATGGCTTCCGTTATGTCTACTTTAAAGTCTGTACGGGAGAAACTGGTCAGACTTCAGAGACGTCTTGCCGAAACCACGGATGTGATTATGGACGGCAGGGATATTGGCACCTGCGTACTTCCGAATGCGGATGTGAAAATTTATCTGACCGCCAGCAGTTATGTGCGGGCCAAGAGACGGTTTGATGAACTTACCGAAAAGGGAGAACCCTGCAATTTTGATGAAATTGAAAAAGCAATTATTGAGAGGGATCATCGTGATATGACACGTGCAGAATCCCCTCTGCGCAAAGCGGAGGATGCCGTGGAAGTGGATTCCTCCTACCTTACGATTACCCAGGTGGTAGATAAAATCGTGAGAATCTGTGAAGAAAAGAAGAAGGGATTTTTCTAAACGTGGAAGTAATACTGGCAAAGAGCAGAGGCTTTTGTTTTGGCGTACAAAGAGCTGTGGAAACGGTTTACAAACAAATCGATAAAGGCGGAAAGATTTATACCTACGGTGCCATTGTCAATAATGAAGAAGTTGTGGAGGATCTGATAAAGAAAGGCGTCACCGTGATTGACGGACCGGAGGAACTTAAAAATGTCTTAGACGGAACGGTCATTATAAGGGCCCATGGCGTGGCAGAATCTGTTTATAAACAAATGGAAGAACAGGGACTTTCTACCGTTGATGCAACCTGCCCATTCGTTAAAAGAATCCATAAGATTGTGCAGAGCGAAAGCGGGAAGGGCAAACAGATTGTGGTAATCGGAAATCCGGCCCATCCGGAAGTAATAGGGATTGCAGGCTGGTGCAAAAGCCCCGCAATTATTATAGAATCTGAGGAAGAAGCCGAAAAATGGGAACGAAATTCGGAGGAAGAAATCTGCATTGTATCACAAACGACATTTAACTACAAGAAATTTCAAGATATAGTTGAAATTATCAGAAAAAAAGGCTATAATGTTAGTGTTGCGAATACTATCTGCAATGCAACTGAAGAGAGACAGCGCGAGGCAAAAGAGATTGCTTCCACTGTAGATGTTATGATTGTAATAGGGGGAAGACACAGTTCTAACACGCGAAAGTTGTATGAAATATGCAGTAAGGAATGTGCCAACACCTATTTTATACAGACACTGGATGACTTGCATTTAGAACTACCTAAATCTGTTCGACTGGTGGGTATTACAGCCGGGGCATCTACCCCAAACAATATTATTGAGGAGGTTCAAAATTATGTCAGAATTAACTTTTGAACAAATGTTAGAAGAGTCATTAAAGACAATACACACAGGAGAGGTAGTTGAAGGAACAGTCATTGATGTTAAGCCCGAAGAAGCTGTTTTGAACATCGGATACAAGTCAGACGGTATTTTAACACGTAATGAATACACCAACGAATCCGGTGTAGACATGACAAGTGTCATCAAAGTCGGTGACACCATGGAAGTAAAGGTATTAAAGGTAAATGACGGAGAAGGTCAGGTTCTTTTGACCTACAAGAGACTGGCAGCAGACAGAGGCAACAAGAGAATTGAAGAAGCCTTCAACAACAAAGAAGTTCTTACCGCAAAGGTTGCGCAGGTATTGGACGGCGGTCTTAGCGTTATCGTGGATGAAGTTCGTATTTTCATCCCTGCAAGTCTTGTATCCGATACTTATGAAAAAGATTTAAGTAAGTATGCAGGACAGGATATTGAATTTGTAATCAGTGAATACAATCCTAAGAGAAGAAGATATATCGGAGACAGAAAGCAGCTTGTAGCAGCAAAGAAAGCAGAATTACAGGCAGAGCTCTTTGCACGTATCAAAGAAGGCGATGTTGTGGAAGGTACAGTTAAGAATGTAACCGACTTCGGTGCATTCATCGATCTTGGCGGGGCAGACGGATTGCTTCACATTTCCGAAATGTCCTGGGGAAGAGTAGAGCATCCCAAGAAAATGTTCAAGGTTGGCGATAAGTTAAATGTTCTGGTGAAAGAAATCAGCGGCAATAAGATCGCACTCAGCCTTAAATTTGATGACCTTAATCCCTGGAAGGATGCCGCAACCAAATATGCGGTAGGCAATGAAGTAACCGGTACCGTTGCAAGAATGACCGATTTCGGTGCATTCATTGAACTGGAGCCCGGAGTAGATGCACTGCTTCATGTTTCCCAGATTTCCAAAGACCATGTGGAGAAACCTGCAGATGTTTTGAAAGTAGGCGACTTGGTTACTGCTAAAGTGGTAGATTTCAACGAGGAAGACAAGAAAATCAGTTTAAGTGTTAAGGCACTGTTTGCTCCCGAACCTAAGGAAGAGGAAGCAAAAGAAGAAGGCGATGTGGTTTCCGTTGATATTGATGCTGTAATTGCAGAGGAAGCTGCGGAGGAAACTGCAGAAGAATAAGCAGAATTGAGGAAGACAAATGGTTTATGATTATGAGTATTTCAAGTCCGCTGTACTCAAAATGATATCCATTGATTTAAATGCCTATAAAGAGCGGCAGATGAAGCGCCGTATCGATACCCTGATTGCAAAAAACGGCTTTGACGGATACGAGAAATATGTACAGGCGCTTCGGACCGACGCAAGACTGTTGGATGAGTTTATTAACTATCTGACCATCAATGTGTCCGAATTTTACCGTAATCCGGATCAGTGGAGGATTCTGGAAGATCAGATTGTTCCCGAAATGATTAAGAAATTTGGCAGCAATCTGAAAGTATGGAGCGCAGCCTGTTCCACAGGGGACGAGCCCTACTCCTTGGTCATGGCTTTATCAAGGCATATCAGTCTCTCCAAAATTAAAATTATTGCTACGGATATCGATAAACAGGTGATACAACGAGCAAAAGAGGGATTGTACGTTGCGAAAAGCATTGCGGCAGTGCCGGAGGATTTGAAAAAGAGGTATTTCATTCCGGTGGGGAATGCATATCGCATTTCGGACGATATTAAGAAATGTGTGGAATTTAAGGAGCATGATCTTTTAAAAGACCCTTACCCTTCGGAGTGTCATATCATTGTTTGTCGGAATGTTTTGATTTATTTTACGGAAGAGGCTAAGGAAATCATATACCGGAATTTTTATAAGGCACTTAAGAAGGGTGGAAAACTCTTTGTAGGGAGTACGGAACAGATTCTGGATTATAAAGAAATCGGATATACCAGAGACAATTCATTCTTTTATGAAAAGGTATAATAAGAGTTGTTGCAAAATAGATAGTCTATGGAGCAACAACTCTTTTTTTCACAGATTACTTGCAATATTGTTATATTTCGCTATAATAATAAGTGAAGGAAAGTTGCTATGCCTACATTTCAGCAGAAAGGGTATAAAAGAATGGAAAACAAAAGAAATATTGCTTTATTATTGATTATCGTGATGATTTTTAACTGCATTTCGTTAAATGTATACGCCATGGATACCAATAATGGATATCAATCATCGGATTTATACAGTGTTTCCTCCGGAGACGGGACTTCCTTTGTTTCGGAAGGGGATATGACAACTTCCGGTGGGGATATTTCCAATGGTGACAGTGGTGAAGCACAGCCAAGCGAATATGTGTATTATGGGGAGGGCTATCAGGTACTTTATCAGGTAATCAATTCCTGGGAAAATGGTTATAATGTTATTATTACCCTTACCAATACAGGGGATAGTACGATTGAAAACTGGAAATTAAGATTCGAGCCGGAAAGCGGATTTATGTATGTGAGCAATCTCTGGTCAGCCGTTCTGGACTATCAGGATGACAAGAGTGTCATCGTAAAAAATGATAATTGGAATGCAGAGGTTCCGTCAGGTGAGAGCATCTCATTCGGATTTATAGCGGAAGGCACCATGGGACCATTTCCGGAGAAAGTAGATTTGATTGACTACTACATGGAAGTACCCGCAGAGGATTACATAGTAAGTTACGAAACAGTAAGCGACTGGGGGAGTGGCTTTGTCGGAAATATGACCATAGAGAATCTATCTGATGAAACCATTGAAGGCTGGTATCTGACCTTTTCCTTTGACAGAACCATTACCGGTGTATGGAATGGAAACATGGAAAATCAGGACGGGAATATAACCGGAATTTATACCATAAAAAATGATGGATTTAACAGAAGCATTTTACCTTTGGAAAGTACAGGTTTTGGCTTTACCGGGGAAGGTGGGAATGGGGAAATGGTTCCCTGTGAGTTTCATTTATTTAAGAGTGTTTCTGTAAATCCTGAAGGTTCTGTAGAAGAACCGGATGCCCCGGATACACTGACGGTTACCTTTTATGCAAATGGAAGTAATGTAACAAATCTGCCAAAGGGAACCGCAACCGTAGATGAAGCCGGAGTTCAGATTACGGTCAGTGCAGGAGATGTCATGGACGCATTGGATATTCCGGAAAGAGAAGATTTCCTGTTTACAGGCTGGTATCAGGAAAGAAGCTGTGAAACTTATTTTGACTTCTTGCAGACTCCCGTTAATTCGGATCTTGTTCTTTACGCCGGATGGCTTGATGGTACGAATGAAACCGATACCGATGGGGACGGTGTTCCCGATGTTTGGGAGAAAGCAGCCGGGCTGGACCCTAATATTTCCGATACGGATGGTGACGGAGTAAGCGACTTTGATGAGGTATGGTACTATGGTACGGATCCGCAGGTAAGCGATGCAACTTCACTTACCGGAGATTATGATGGGGACGGTCTGTCTGATTATGAGGAAATATTTACCTATGGAACCAATCCCTTAAAGAGTGATACGGATGGGGATTTTGTATATGACGGAACAGAAGTGGAACTGGGCACAGAGCCGCTTACGGTGCAGGACAGCTTTTTTGTAAGTCGTATGTGTGAAACAGAGGGAGCGGTCAATGCTGCCGTAGAGGTGAACCTTTCCGGGGAACAGGTGGAAAGCCTTGTGATTACCGCTGAAAAAGGATACGAAGATCTTTTGCCGGAACATGTGGGAGATGCCTTTTCTTTTGAGGTAAATGGAGATATTACCTCTGCTACAATCCGTTTCGAATTGGATGAGAGTCTGTTTGACGAAGCGGATTTTGATCCGGTGATCTGCTATGTGAATCCGAAGGATTTCAGTCTGGAAGAATTGCCCACTACAAGGGAAGGTAATCAGATATATACCGTAACCACACACTTTTCCACCTATTGTATTAAAAATCGGAAAATCTATGCCACCCGGCATGGGGTTCTTTACGTGGATGACAGAATATATGATTCTGTGGAGGTGGTATTTGCCATCAATGGTTCACCGGAGCTTAAGAATGCAGATGATAATTATCTGCTCAATATTTGGGAGATTATGCGGCATTTTCCCACGGATTGCGGATGGTATACTTATTGTATTTCTTATGGAGAAAATTCAACAGGAAGCTACGCAAAGTCAAGCAGCTTCTGGATGTATCCGCATTCTTTATCTGAAATTGAATGGAAGGAAAATTTGGGCGGTTATACGTTGACAAACCTGCTTTCTCATGCGATAAATCAGTTTGAAAATGACGGGGGAGAAAACAAACTTCGCATGATAATTCTGATGTCTGCGGGACATGAGAACGAGGATTTGGATATATTAAACATAACAGGGGCAAAGCGGCAAATTATTGAGGAAGCACATGAGAAAAATATAAAAATTTACAGTATCGGTTACGGGGATATGGAGGATGATTTTAGTACCTGCCTTAAGTCCTATTCCTCTTTGACAGGTGGCCATTATTATAGTCCGTCTAATGCAGAAGATATTTCCCAGCTTTTTGAAGGCGTATCCCGTATTACCAATATCGACTACGACGCGGATACGGATGGACTTCCGGATGTGGTGGAGGATAATCTCTATAAAGCGGATGGAACAAAGTTGAAAATGGACAAGCATGTTCACGATATGGATGGGGATGGTCTGCAGGATGGAGCCGAAGTAAGCTATAAAACCACCTTCAGCGATGACGGGAAATGGGTTTATTTTGAAGTGGATGAAATGCGCTCCAATCCCTTTGCTGTGGATTCGGATCATGATGGTCTGGAAGACGGAAGACCGGTTATCTATGACGGAAAAGTGATTGCCCCTAAAGATGATGAACCATGGGAGAGGTGCGGTCTGCCTGATTCCTGGAAGGAACATATCGCATCGGTTAAAGCAGCAAAGCAGAATGAACAGCAGATAACAACGGATCGTCCCGGGGATCGGATTGCCACCACCTATGCAGAAATATCCTGGGAAGAGTATCCGGACGTTAAGGCTTTTTTTGAAGGGGAATGGGCGAATGACAACCCGGAAGTAACCATGATTATTTACTCCATCATCAGGGAAGTAAGCAAGACAAATGATGCTATAAGCAGTGGTAGGGATATAATACGTTACTACTTATGGTTTTTAAAACATTACTCAGAAGGGGAAATTCATGTGGCAGTGGGAGCAAAGCTTTTAAACTTTGACCTGAACGATAAGTATACCGCATACCATGGCCATGTAGATACCTGGCAGAGACCCTTTGGGTATAATGCATTTTATGATACCGTATTTGATGCCGGAACGGATATGAATGTACTGCCGATTTCTTTTGCTACAGAAGATGGTGTATATGCACTGTGGGTCTGGAAGGGAGATTATTGGAATCTAAACAGCGGTGGGGAGATAGGGCTTTATGAATATGACGAGGAGTATAATAGTGGAAATCAAGGGGGAATAGACCACTACAAATCCATTGATTTTGAAGTGCCCATGACCCTTAGTCTTTATAAGTACCATTATGACAAAACTACATTGGAGAGTTACGAGACTGTGGAAGCTTATATGGACAATATGTTTCACTGGTATCCGGAGGAAGAACAGTGGTGGATTACGGGATTCACCGGAAGGACGCAGAAAGAGTTTATTGATCCGGAACCAGATTTAATGGTATTAATCGGAACTGTGGATTTGTCAGAGCGTCCGGATATGTATGAGGGGTTGAAACAAACCATCATTAATAATGATACGATTACCATTGCCGATATTAATGGTTATGACTATAAAAAACATATGATATTTGATGACAGTTCTCGAAAAGTTTGGATTAACTTCTGGGGAAGAGGTGTAAGATGAAAAAAAGGATGCTCCTATTATGTGTTGTTGTAGTTTTATTTTGTTCATCCTGCGGAAAAGAAAAAGATAAGTATGAATATGGAGAAATCGTTGCCAAGAGAATGAACGGAATTATTCTGGAGGCAATAGAAAATGATGAACCGGAAAAAATCAAAGAACTGC
>CAMEIX010000035.1 GCA_945919075.1 uncultured Lachnospiraceae bacterium | reverse complement strand
TTATTCTGGAGGCAATAGAAAATGATGAACCGGAAAAAATCAAAGAACTGCTTTGCGAAAGATTACTGAAGGAACATGAGAATATAGACCGGGAGATAGAGGAATTTATTCATTTCATAGACGGGGATATTGTTTCGGTTGGGAAACAGTGGGGGGATCCGGCGGGACATACCACTGAATTTCCATATGGTCTGATATATGAGAGGTATGTTGGTAAAATATATGATATAGAAACAACTACCGGCAAAAAATATTTCCTCAGCTTTTACGGATATAATGTAAACCAGGTTTCGCCTGATGAAATAGGGATTTATACAATATCGATCGCTGAGTGGGACTGGGATGCGGATGTAGCAATAGATGAATGCGAAAGATATACTATTAATTAAAAGACTAAAGTCGAAACTCTTAAACTTTGACCTAAACGATAAGTATACCGCATACCATGGACATGTGGATACCTGGCAGAGACCCTTTGGGTATAATGCATTTTATGATACCGTATTTGATGCCGGAACGGATATGAATGTAAAAAGACCGACCGAACTGATTTGTCACTTTTACCGGATGGAAGGAAAGGGCATATCGGTTCAGTCGGTTTTTTTGTTGTACAATGAATACAAATCAGTAGGTCGAACTCATCATATCCAATACGTGGGAAGCATATCTGGAAAATGCACTTCGATCCTTTTTTAATTCATCGGTAAGTTCAAAATAGATTTCTTTACTCTTATAATCCCGTTTGAAGAAAGGCTCAAAAGAAATGTCCCATTGCCGCAGATACTGGGAGTACTTACGGGTGTAACAGGTAGCCGCGGTTGCCTGTACACGGAATTCTTTGTCCACAAAGTCTGCAACGGACTTATGCAGAGCAATATCTTCGGAGGGAAGATAATAATAATCCTTGTAATTTGCGTAATAGTATTTCAGTTCTTCCTCCAGAATGGGTACCCGGATGGTCGCAGTACCTTCTTCACCCTTAAAATAGCAGTTTTCTGCAGAGGCGGATACGGGAACCGGAAGGGGATTCGGGAGTGCCACAGTCATTAAAAGTTCCTGACGCTTGTTTCCGTTATAATCCGTGTAGTAATTTGCCTGCACCTTTTTGGCAGTTACTTTTCCGTTAAAGATATCATGGTAGGAAAGAATCGGAAGAATCTGCATCATACCGATTACATCTTCTTTGTTATGTAAAAGAAGCAGGTCCCGGAATTCCGGAATCGGTTCGCTTACGTAATCATGATAGATATTAATCAGTTCCCCGCCGGTGTATTTGTCTTCCCTGTCGATATGCAGGAATTGTTCCACGGTTTTCTGCTTGCAGTTTGGAAGCTTTAAGAAAAATTTGTAGGGCGCAATTCTTTTGTAAATATCGATACCGTCATGGTCATCAAAATGATGGGAAAGTCCAAGGCTTGCAGCTTTCTGCTGCAGGTAGGGGATATCAAAATTATTGCCGTTAAAATGAATCAGAAACCGGTAATTTGCAGCAAAGTCAAAGAAGGCATTGAGAATATCGGATTCCTCCTCATATTTCTCTGCCATCCACTGGCGCACACAAAAATGTTCGCCGGTATAGTATGCACATCCAATCATATACAGGTAGGAACTTTTGGCGGTAAAGCCGGTAGTTTCAATGTCCAGAAACAGAATCTGCTCCAGAGGGGCAAGCTGTTCAATGGGATATGCCAATGTAAAATTCTCTAAATCATAAGTCTGTGTATACATAGAATCTCCTTTTTCGGAATGTTCTTATCTATTGTAACACATTTTTTGCAAATGCAGTAGAATTTTATCAAAAAAAATAGTATATTTATGGATAGAAGTATTAAAAGATAATGGAGGGCTGGAAAATGGCATCATTGACATTTAAAGGCGGAATTCATCCCTATGATGGCAAGGACCTTAGTAAGGACAAGCCAATCCGGGAAGTGCTCCCGAAAGGGGATCTTGTATATCCGGTTTCACAGCATATCGGAGCACCCGCAACCCCAATTGTGAAAAAGGGTGACCATGTGCTTTGCGGACAGAAGATTGCAGAAGCATCAGGATTTGTTAGTTCGCCGGTTTATGCGACCGTTTCCGGATTTGTCAAGGCGGTGGAGCCAAGACGCGTGGTTACCGGTGACAGTGTGATGAGTATTGTTATTGAGAATGATGATAAATATGAAGAGGTGGAGTATCCGCCTGCCATTGACATAAACAAGGCATCCAGGGAGGAAATCATTGAGCGGATTAAGGAAGCCGGAATTGTGGGAATGGGTGGTGCCGGTTTCCCGACTTTTATCAAACTTTCCCCCAAGGAACCGGATAAAATTGATTATGTCATTGTAAACTGTGCGGAATGTGAGCCGTATCTTACAAGTGATTACAGACGTATGCTGGAAGAACCGGAAAAACTGATAAACGGTCTTAAGGTTTCCTTAAGGCTGTTTCCCAAGGCACAGGGAATTCTGGCGGTGGAAGATAATAAAAAGGACTGTGTGGACATTCTGAAAAAACTGACCAAGGATGAAACCAGAATCAGTGTTAAGACATTGAAAACAAAGTATCCCCAGGGGGCAGAGAGGCAGCTTGTCTTTGCAACTACCGGCAGGCAGATTAACTGCTCCATGCTTCCGGCAGACGTGGGCTGTGTCGTGAATAATGTGGATACCGTGGTTGCGATCTATCATGCAATTTTTGAGGGGAAACCTTTAATGGAGCGTATCGTGACCGTGACCGGGGATGCCATCAAGAATCCCTGCAATTTTAAGGTGCGAATCGGTACCAATTACCATGAACTGATTGAGGAAGCCGGCGGATTTCGGGTGAAACCCGAAAAGATTGTTTCCGGCGGCCCCATGATGGGATTTGGCATTTTTGACCTGGATGTGCCGACCACCAAAACCGCCTCGGCACTGCTTGCTCTTTCCAAGGATGATGTTTCCGCTGCGCAGGAAACTGCCTGCATCAAATGCGGCAGATGTTCGGAGGTTTGTCCGGGACGGGTACTCCCCAACAAACTGATGATGGCGGCGATTCATGATGATGAAGAAACTTTCTTAAAGTTAAACGGTATGGAATGCTGTGAATGCGGATGCTGTAGTTTCGTATGCCCGGCAAAGAAACCTTTGACACAGACAATCAAGTCCATGCGCAAGATGCAGCTTGCAAAAAAGAAAAAGTAGGAGGTAAGACATGGCAGATTTATTAAAAGTATCATCCAATCCCCATGTTCGCTCCAAAGTGACAACGGAATCCATTATGTTTCTTGTCATTATCGCTTTGCTGCCGGCTTGCGGATTTGGTATCTACAATTTTGGGATTCGGGCACTCTTTGTAGTTTTAGTGACGGTAGTGAGTGCGGTATTTACGGAATTTTTGTTTGGGTTATATAAAAGAAAACAGACAATTGGCGATTTGTCAGCAATCGTTACGGGATTACTGCTTGCCATGAATCTGCCGGTGAGCATTCCGTACTGGGCGGCTGCCATGGGAAGCGTTTTTGCCATCCTGGTGGTAAAATGTTTATTCGGCGGACTGGGCCAGAATTTTATGAATCCTGCGTTGGGGGGCAGATGTTTTCTGCTTATTTCGTTTCCTGCGCTGATGACGAACTTTGTGACGGACGCTTATACCGGTGCAACTCCCCTTGCGGCACTTAAGGCAGGAGAGGAAGTCAATCTTTTAGACATGGTAATCGGAAGAACCGCGGGTACAATCGGGGAAACCAGTACGGTGGCCATTCTGATCGGAGCTTGTATCCTTCTCTTGTTTGGCATTATCGACTTAAAGATTCCAGGAACTTATCTGGTAACCTTTGTGCTCTTTGTGGGAATCTTTGGCGGTCATGGATTTGATTTGCCCTACCTTACAGCCCAGCTTTGTGGAGGTGGTCTGATGTTAGGGGCATTCTTTATGGCAACCGACTATGTGACCCGGCCGATTACCGTGGGCGGACAGTACCTGTTCGGAGCTTTCTTAGGAATTATGACCGGAATTTTCCGTGTTTTCGGTGCCGGTGCGGAAGGGGTTTCCTATGCCATTATTTTAGGAAATCTGTTAGTGCCTCTTATGGAAAAGGTAACCATTCCGAAGGCTTTTGGCAGAGGAGGTAAGAGTCATGCAAAGTGATAGGAAAAAAATGTGGAAAGAGGCGGGCATCCTGTTTGCCATCACCTTGATTGCAGGACTGGCACTCGGTTTTGTCCATGAACTTACAAAAGAACCGATTGCAGTACAACAGCAGCTGAAAATACAAAACTCCTGTAAGGCTGTATTTGCCGATGCCGATCATTTTACGGAAGAAACCTTACAGAATTATGCTGCGGACAATGGATTAGAAGATGTTTACAGGCAGCTTACCGAAGAAGGACTGGAAGCAGGGGTAAAAATCGGGGAAACCTTTTATGTAGCCATGGATTTAGGCGGAAACTGCATCGGGTATGTTTTTAGCCTGACTTCCACCCAGGGATATGGCGGCAATATTGAATTGATGGCAGGTTATACAAAGGACGGAACCGTAAGTGGCGTTTCCATATTAAGCATATCCGAAACACCGGGACTCGGTATGAGGGCCGGGGAAGTGCTGATTCCACAGTTTGAGGGGCAGAAAGTGAATGCTTTTACCTATACTAAGAGCGGAAAATCGGCACCCGGTGAAATTGATGCAATCAGTGGTGCTACCATTACCACGAAGGCTGTCACCGGTACCGTAAATATGGGTCTTTCCCTTTATAAAGAGATGTTTGAAGGAAAGGGGGAGCAGTAATATGAAAGAGAACAGTGCGATTGAGAGACTTTACAATGGTATTGTAAAAGAAAACCCCACCTTTGTTTTACTGCTTGGTATGTGTCCCACTCTGGCGGTGACGACTTCTGCTATAAATGGTCTGGGAATGGGGCTTACCACAGCAGTGGTACTGACCCTCAGCAACGTGATGATTTCACTGCTTCGGAAAATCATTCCGAACGGAGTACGTATTCCGGCATTTATTGTGGTGATTGCTTCCTTTGTAACCATTGTACAGCTCCTTTTAGAGGCTTATCTGCCTTTCTTAAATGAAGCACTCGGGGTGTATATTCCGTTGATTGTGGTTAACTGTATCATTCTGGGACGTGCGGAGGCGTATGCCTATTCTCACGGACCGGTTTCTTCCTTGTTTGACGGTCTGGGAATGGGGCTTGGATTTTCGGTTGCGCTTACGGCAATCGGGGCAGTAAGAGAAATTCTGGGTGCCGGTACCCTGTTTAATATGGCGATTATGCCAAAATCCTATCAGCCCATTGGAATTTTTGTTCTGGCACCCGGAGCATTCTTTGTTCTGGCATGCCTGGCTGCAGCACAAAACTATGTAAAGAGGAAGTTGGCAGCTAAGGGGAAGGATGTAAGCAAAATCGGAAGCGGATGCGGACATGACTGCTTAAACTGCAGTGAGGGTGCATGTACAGAGCGTACAGCGGCATTAAAGGAGGAGGATAAATAAATGGAAAACGTAAAAGAGTTACTCATCATCCTGATTAGTTCTTCTCTGGTAAGCAATGTGGTTCTAAGCCAGTTCTTGGGCCTTTGTCCGTTCCTGGGGGTTTCCAAAAAGACTGATACCGCAGCGGGAATGGGAGGAGCCATTCTGTTTGTTATTACCTTATCCAGTGCTATTTCCGGGATAGTATATCAATTTATTCTTTCCCCGTTGCATCTGGAATATCTGCAGACCATTGTATTTATCCTGGTTATTGCGGCACTTGTGCAGTTTGTGGAAATGTTCCTGAAGAAATTTATGCAGCCCCTGTATAAGGCTTTGGGGGTATATCTGCCGCTTATTACCACGAACTGTGCGGTTTTGGGCGTTGCGCTTACCAATGTGCAGAAGGAATACGGTATTCTGGCAGGTATTGTGAACGGGTTTGCAACTGCGCTCGGGTTCTTAATTGCAATTGTAATTCTTGCAGGACTCAGAGAAAAAATGGCCTACAATGATGTGCCGGAATCCTTTAAAGGAATGCCCCATGTACTGCTTACTGCAGGGCTGATGGCAATTGCCTTTTGTGGATTCTCCGGTCTTTTATAAGATATTATACGAGGAGAAACGAGATGAATGCATTAGGGATTATCATGGCGGCGGCTCTCATCGGAGGGGTCGGTATATTTATTGGGATATTCCTCGGAATTGCAGGCATTGCATTTAAGGTTTCCGTGGATGAAAAAGAAGAAGCAGTATTAAAAGCCCTTCCAGGAAACAATTGTGGGGGATGCGGGTTCCCGGGATGTTCCGGACTTGCAGCAGCAATTGCAAAGGGAGAGGCACCGGTAAATGCCTGCCCGGTAGGGGGCGAACCGGTCGGAAAAAAGATAGCGGATATTATGGGAGTAGAGAGCGCAAGCAGCAGGAAAATGGTGGCCTTTGTTCATTGCAAAGGCGACTGTGAGAAAACCCATGAGGATTATGACTACACCGGGATTGAAGACTGCAGAATGCTTAGCTTTGTACCCAACGGAGGTCCCAAATCCTGTAACTACGGATGTCTTGGCTACGGCTCCTGCGTGAAGGTCTGCCCCTTTGATGCCATTCATGTGGTAAACGGCATTGCGGTGGTGGATAAAGAAAAATGTAAGGCCTGTGGAAAATGTATTGCAGTCTGCCCTAAAAATCTGATTTCCTTGGAGCCTTACGATGCGCAATATATCGTGGCATGTTCTTCCAAAGAGAAAGGCCCTGTTACCATGAAGGCGTGTACTACAGGATGTATCGGATGTGGTATCTGCATGAAGAATTGTCCGAATGGTGCTGTTACGGTGAAGGATTTTAAGGCAGTCATCGATCAGGATAAATGCATCGGCTGTGGTGTGTGTGCGGAAAAGTGTCCCAAACATATTATTGTAAAGGAATCATAAGAAATGAAATTGTCCGGCGATTTTGAACAACCGCATAGAGGAGATATGTCGCGCCTTGTCATGGCATCCGTGGCCTTTGTGGCAGCTATTTTTATTCTGGTTCTGGCCGTCAATCAAAAGGACAGTCCGTCCCAAAAGCCGGTAAATAATACGCAGGCGGTGGTAGCAGAGTCGCAGACCGGGCCGGATACGTCTAAAGTGCCAGATGCTTCCGCACTTTCACCGGAAGATTTTGACTTTTGGGATATGTACGGAGAAAGTGAGGAAAGTACGGAAGAGGAAACAGAGGAAACAGCGGAAAGTAAGCCCGAGGATGACCCTGCTACGGATGGCAGACATACCAGATTGGTGGGAGCTGACGGGAAAGAGGAGTGGGTGCTAATTAGCCCTTACCTTCCGAAACATGAATACGATTTTACCAAACTGGTATGCCAGTCGAATCTGATGAAGTACTATGTAGAGGGAAGACAGGTCTCCTTTGTGGGGGCAGATATTTCCAAGTACCAGGATTATGTGGATTTTGTCAAACTCAAAAAAGCGGGCGTGGATTTTGTGATGCTGCGTGTGGGTGGAAGAGGATACAGCACCGGACAGCTTAACGAAGATGATTATTTTGAGGAGAATTTAAAGCGTGCGGGTGATGCGGGACTTTCCATAGGGTTGTATTTTTCTTCTCAGGCCATAACCGAAGAAGAGGCAGAGGAAGAGGCAAGGTTTCTTTTGGAAAGGATCGGGGATGCCAAAATCGATTATCCCATTGCCATTGATATGGGATTTGTAGAAAATGATACGGCCAGGGTAGAGGAGATTTCCAGAGCGGAAAGAACCAATCTGACAAAGAAGTTTTTAGAAACGATTGAATCGGAAGGTTATATTCCCATGATTTATGGGAATAAGGACTGGCTGCTCAAAAGAGTGGATCTGTCAAAACTTACGGACTATGATATCTGGTATTCGGAAACAGCGGATCTGCCGGATTATCCATATCGGTTCAGCATGTGGCAGTATACCAAAACGGCAAGCATTGACGGTATCTCCGGGTACGCAAACTTAAATATCAGTTTTATTGATTTTTCGGAAAAGTGAGTTCATATATTTTTTTGGAAACAGGAAGGCGCATATAAGCTTCGGTATATGCGTCTTTTGTCATATTTTCCAGATAATTCTGCACATAGGCTGTTTGGCAGCCGTTTTGCTTTAGAATATCTACGGCTTTATTATAGGCAATGGCAGCTTCCTCCATGGTATCATAAAAACCTATCAGGTAATTCCCGTTAATGTGTACTTTGGCACAGTATCTGGCTTTTGAGGATACGAAAGAAACTCCCCGATATTTATTAATGATAAATAGATTTTCACGACGAAAATCAGTGTTGTCGCCGTTGATAAAGCGGTAATCCCTGCCACAGACAGCATAATTCATGATGCCGTATCGGTTCAGAATATTAACCTGCATACCGAAGTCGGCCGCAAAGTAGTGATTTCCGCGCTTCATAATCTTATGAGAAGCATAATAAAACAAATCATCCGTATCAAATTTAAGAACCAGTTCGGGGCTGTAATAATAATAAAAAAAATGAGGACGGACATAAATAGGAGTATGAAAATACATTTTGTTATCTCTGAAATTGATTAAAACAACCCATTTTTCAAAAGGTAAAACGAAAGAAGAATCATAATCACTGAGCGTTAGTGGGGGATTTTGGGACTCTAAAATAAGGCAGGCTTCCCGATAAGCATTTCCTGCATCGCTTTCGGACCGGTAACCGCCCAGACTGATATGTTTTCTTCTGTAAGTGACGGAGGCCCGATAATAGCGGGTACCGTCTTTTTTTTGTGCGGGGAACACACCTTGTGACATTAGAATTCACTCCTGTGAAGAAATTATGGTATTACTATAACAAAAATACAATTAAAATTCAATTCCGGAAATATTTTATGGATAAGCTGTATATGATTATAGTAGTGCTATTTTTAGATTCTGCCGTATATGGGGAATCGGAAAGGTTATGGATTATGTATCGGAAATATATGGCAATACTGGTCTTCATAAATTTAATCGCTCTGTTTGCGGTACTTAGTGTAGCCGGTATTGATATGAATCGGATTATGGCAGATCCGGCATTTCTTACCAAGGTAGATGAAGAAAGTGTAATTATGGTACAAGAGGAGAATTATTCCATTTCCCGGACAGCTTCCGGAAAAAGAATCGTATCCTACAATGTGTCGGAAAGAGAAGACCGCATTATTTTGTCGGACGAGGATTACGAGGTGCTTCTTCGGATTGTGGAGGCAGAAGCAGGGGGAGAAGATGAGGAAGGAAAGATGTTAGTAGCAAATGTGGTATTAAACCGGGTTAATAATGATAAATTTCCTGATACCGTAAAAGAAGTGGTCTTCCAGAGGGAAAAGGGCAGGGCACAGTTTTCCCCGGTTTATAACGGCAGATATGAGAGAGTCAAAATCAGTGAAGGCACAAAGCAGGCGGTGGAGAGGGTCCTTTCCGGAGAGGACATCTCCCAGGGAGCTTTGTATTTTGCAGCCAGAAAATATGCAAACCCGGATAAGATGCGTTGGTTTGATGAAAAACTGGATTTTCTGTTTGTACATGGCGGACATGAATTTTTTACGGAAAAAAACTTGTGCACAGAGAATTAGTTTTTTTGGAAGCTGTAGGTTTTTTGGGAAGTATTCTTGCCAAAGATTGGGCGTTATGGTATACTGTTTGCAATTATTTTATAACGGATGTGCAGCGCACAGATAGGAGATACCATGGAAGAAGTATTATACTACAGTACCAGAAGTGACAGGGAGCCTATTAAAGCTTCCCAGGCAATTTTGAAAGGACTTTCTGAGGACGGAGGACTTTTTGTTCCCGACCATATTCCTGCACTGGATGTAAGTCCTGCAAAGCTTGCCGGACTTGGATATAAAGAAGTTGCTTACGAAGTAATGAAACTGTTTTTAACAGATTTTACCGAAGAAGAATTAAAGCACTGTATCGAAAGTGCTTATGATGAGAAATTTGATACGGAAGTCATTGCCCCTCTGGTGGAGGCACAGGGAGCTTATTATCTGGAATTGTTCCACGGTGCGACCATTGCCTTTAAGGACATGGCATTGTCCATTCTTCCGCATTTACTGATTACCTCTGCAAAGAAGAATGATGTGAAAAATGAAATTGTGATTCTTACCGCTACCAGCGGAGATACCGGAAAGGCTGCACTGGCAGGATTTGCGGGCGTAAAAGGCACCAAGATTATCGTATTCTATCCCAAGAATGGGGTAAGTCCCATCCAGGAGAAGCAGATGGTTACCCAGAAGGGAGACAATACATACGTAGTCGGCATTACCGGAAACTTTGACGATGCCCAGACCGGTGTTAAGAAATTATTTAACGATAAGGAACTTGCTAAGGAAATGGATGCGGCAGGATATCAGTTCTCTTCTGCAAATTCCATCAATATCGGACGCCTTGTTCCCCAGATCGTGTATTATGTATATGCCTATGCACAGTTATTAAAAGAGGGCAAGATTTCCGAGAACGAAAAGATTAACGTGGTGGTTCCTACCGGTAATTTCGGAAATATTCTGGCTGCATTCTATGCCAAGAATATGGGACTTCCCATTGACAAATTAATCTGCGCATCCAACGATAATAAGGTACTGTATGATTTCTTCGCAACCGGTACCTACGACAGAAACAGGGAATTTGTTCTTACCACATCGCCCTCCATGGATATTCTGATTTCCAGCAATTTAGAGCGTCTGATTTACCGGATTGCCGGCAATGATGCGGGGAAGAATGCAGAGCTTATGGCAGCACTTTCCGGTCAGGGTAAATACGAGATTACAGAGGATATGAAAAAGGAACTGAAGGACTTTTACGGAAATTATGCGACCGAAAAAGAAACGGCAGAGACTATTGCTGCAATCTATGATGCATGTGGTTACGTGATTGATACCCACACCGCAGTTGCTGCCACGGTTTACAACAAATACAAGAAGGAAACCGGAGATAATACTAAGACGGTGATCGCATCTACGGCAAGTCCCTTCAAATTTACCAGAAGCGTCATGAATGCCATTGACAGTAAGTATGATGCAATGGATGATTTTGCACTTGTGGATGAACTTAGTAAAATTGCAAATGTTACCGTACCGAATGCAATCGAAGAGATTCGCACAGCACCCGTTTTACATGATCATGTTTGTGACAAAGAAGAGATGAAGACTGTGGTGAAAGACTTTTTGAAAATGGCATAACTGCTCATTTCCTGTAAAGAACAAAAAGGGTTACGTCCAAAGGAAGTAACCCTTTTGTGTTATGACGCAGCATAATAGAAAGAGAAGGAGTAAAAGAATGAGTGAACAGACATTGACTTTAGCATTTTCCGGAAGTAGCGAATATGTAGCAAGTGAAGAACTGATGGCAAGCGTAAACGTTGCCATGGCACTGAAAAAACCGCTTCTTATTAAGGGGGAGCCGGGTACCGGCAAGACCATGTTGGCTGAGGCAGTGGCAAAGTCCCTCGGTAAGAAACTGTTGATCTGGAATATTAAATCCACCACAAAGGCACAGGAAGGTCTTTATGTTTACGATACCATCCAGAGACTGTATGATGGTCAGTTCGGAGAAGAAGGGGTGGATGATATTTCCAGGTACATCAAACTGGGTAAGTTAGGGGAAGCCTTCGACAGTGAGGAGCAGGTGGTACTACTGATTGACGAAATTGACAAGGCGGATCTGGAATTCCCCAATGACCTTCTTTGGGAGTTAGACCAGATGGAGTTTTATATAAACGAAACCAAGCGCACGGTAAGGGCAAAGCAGAGACCCATCGTAATCATTACCAGTAATGCGGAAAAGGAACTTCCGGATGCATTTCTTCGTCGTTGTATTTTCCATTACATTGATTTCCCGGATGATGCACTGATGGAGGAAATTGTAAAGGTTCACTATCCGGATGTGGAGGACGCACTTTTAAAAGCAGCCATGGATGTTTTCTACAACATTCGTGCACTTCGGGATATTCGCAAGAAACCCAGTACTTCTGAGTTGATTGACTGGATCAATGCATTACAGATCGGTGGAATCTCCGCAGAGGAAATCCGTAAGAAACTGCCTTTTATCGGTGTGGTCGTAAAGAAGGATGAAGATCTGGAAACCGTCAGGGCAAACGCAAATCAATTATAAGGAACAGGCTATGTTTACTAAATTTTTTCACAGTCTCAGAGAAAAAGGACTGCATGTAACACTGGGAGAATTTCTGACACTACAGGAAGCACTGCAAAAAGATTTGTGCGGTTCCAGCCTGACACAGTTTTACTATGTGGCAAGGATGATTCTGGTGAAGAGTGAGACCGATTTCGATAAATTTGATATGGCTTTTGAAGAGTGCTTTAAGGCACGCACCGCAGATAAAGAGATCACCTCCCAGATGCTTCGCTGGCTGGACAAGTCCGATTTACAGGAAATGGCGGACGAGGAAGCCAGGGATCAGCTGAATAAGTTAGAGGATCTGCAGGTACATGTGGATAAAGAGGATGTGGAGCAGAAGTTTAAGGAAAGGCTCCGCGATCAGGACAGCGAACACAATGGGGGCAGTTTCTGGATCGGCAGTATGGGTAAAACCTCATTTGGAAACAGTGGCGGTAATATCGGAGGCTTACGTGTCGGAGGAAAAACCGGACATCAGTCGGCTTTTGCGGTAGT
This sequence comes from uncultured Lachnospiraceae bacterium, assembly GCA_945919075.1. Classification (GTDB taxonomy): domain Bacteria; phylum Bacillota; class Clostridia; order Lachnospirales; family Lachnospiraceae; genus Acetatifactor. The sequence goes on along the minus strand of CAMEIX010000035.1, from coordinate 9,178 downwards.
GGGAGCCAGAAAATACCGTGATTTCAGGGATGACAGGGTGTTAGATAACCGCCAGTTTCAGCTTGCGTTTCGAAAATTGAGACAGTTTTCTTCCAGGCTGGATATTCCGGAGACGGAGCTAAATATTGACGGTACGGTTCAGAAAACCTGCAATAATGGAGGGTGTCTGCAGATTGTCATGCAGAAACCAAGAAAGAATGCCGTCAAACTGCTTCTTTTAATGGACAGCGGCGGTACCATGATTCCCTACAGCAAGCTTCTGAATGATTTGTTTCAGGCTGTTCATAAATCCAATCATTATAAAGACGTAAAAACTTATTATTTTCACAACTGTATTTACAGCAAACTCTATAAAACACCGGAGTGTGAAAACGGGGACTGGATTGATACGGACTGGATGTTTCGGAATGTGGACAGTGATTATAAAGTCATTATCGTGGGAGATGCCGCAATGGCACCGGAGGAGTTGTATTCCACCACCGGAAACTACCGTGGGCCAAACGGCGGTCTGTCCGGTTGGGAATGGCTGAATCTGGTGAAAAGACATTACAAGAAGGTAGTCTGGCTGAATCCCAAAATGGCACCCGGACATGCCCCCTGGAGAGAAGCGGAGACAGCTGTCAAAGGTCTGTTCCCCATGTATAAGCTGACAGTGGACGGATTGAATCAGGCCATGATTAAGTTGATGGTTAATAAGTAATGCAAAGGAACTGTATATGCAGGGGAGAATAAACCGGTTGACATTTATCCGGTGAATAGGTATTATATTTTTTGCAAATGATTAAGAAAAACGCGGATTTGCGGATTTTGAAGGTGAGAGAAATGACAGTATTTGACGAATTAAAAGCAAGAGGACTTCTTGCACAGCTTACAGATGAAGAAGAGATTAAGGAACTTATCAACAATGGTAAGGCAACCTTTTATATCGGTTTTGACCCTACGGCGGACAGTCTGCATGTAGGACATTTCATGGCACTTTGCTTAATGAAGAGATTACAGATGGCAGGCAATCGCCCTATTGCATTAATCGGCGGCGGTACCGCTATGATCGGAGATCCTTCCGGACGACAGGATATGCGTACCATGATGACGAAGGAGATGATTGACCACAACTGCGAATGCTTTAAAAAGCAGATGAGCCGTTTCATCGAATTTGGGGAAGGTAAAGCGCTGATGGTCAATAACGCAGACTGGCTCAGGGATTTGAATTATATTGAATTTATCCGTAATATCGGAGCCCATTTCTCCGTGAATAATATGCTACGTGCAGAGTGTTACAAGCAGCGTATGGAAGCAGGACTCAGTTTCTTAGAGTTTAACTATATGATTATGCAGAGCTATGATTTCCTCTGCTTATATGAAAAATACGGCTGTAATATGCAGTTTGGCGGGGATGATCAGTGGAGCAACATGCTTGGCGGAACCAATCTGATTCGAAAGAAACTGGGCAAAGATGCTTATGCCATGACCATTACGCTCTTACTTAATTCCGAAGGAAAGAAGATGGGCAAAACACAAAAGGGTGCTGTATGGTTAGACCCTGAAAAGACCAGCCCTTATGAATTCTACCAGTACTGGAGAAATGTGGCGGATGCGGACGTTATCAAATGTCTCCGTATGCTGACCTTCCTTCCTCTTGAGCAGATTGAGGAAATGGCAAAATGGGAAGGCAGCCAGTTAAATCAGGCAAAGGAGATCTTAGCTTATGAACTTACCAACCTGGTTCATGGTGAGGAAGAAGCAAAGAAAGCACAGGAAAGCGCCAGAGCACTTTTCAGTGGCGGAAATGCAGCAGAAATGCCTACCGCGCAGATTAAAGAAGAGGATTTTGTAAACGGAACCATCGATATTATGGGGGTTTTAGTAAAGGCAGGGCTTTGTCCTTCCCGTTCCGAGGCAAGACGTGCGGTGGAGCAGGGCGGTGTCACCGTAAATGACGAAAAGGTTACCGACATCAAGACCGTTTATTCTCCGGAGCAGTTTGCAGGCGAAGGAATTGTGGTAAGACGCGGTAAGAAGAATTTTAAACGTGTAATCCTGTAATTTATTTCCGTTTTATAAAAGAAATTTAAGAGTTTGTCATAAAAAGATTTCCCCTTTCATACATTTTATTAAGTATGGAAGGGGTATTTTTATGGACTATAATACAAAGAATGATTTTGATTTATACAAAGATATTCAAAAAAGATGCCGGGGAGAAATCTACATCGGCGTGGTGGGCCCTGTAAGATGCGGTAAATCCACCTTTATAAAGCGGTTTATGGATGAGATGGTGCTGCCCTATATGGATGATGAGCATGAGATGGAGCGTGTAAGAGATGAACTGCCCCAGAGTGCGGGAGGAAAGACCATCACGACCACCGAACCGAAATTCATTCCCAAGGAAGCAGCCCGTGTATTATTAGGGAATGAAGTGGAGGCCAGGGTTCGCCTCATAGACTGTGTGGGTTATATGGTGGAGGGTGCACAGGGACATCTGGAAGACGAAAAAGAACGGATGGTGAAAACTCCCTGGTTTGAAGAGGAAATTCCCTTTACCCAGGCTGCATTAATCGGAACCGAAAAGGTAATTCGGGATCATTCCACCATAGGACTGGTGATTACTACGGACGGCAGTTTCTCGGAACTTCCCAGAAACGCCTATGTGGATGGAGAAGAAAAGACCATATATGCACTTAAAAAATTACATAAGCCGTTTATTGTTCTTTTGAATTCGGAAAGGCCTTACAGTGAAGAGACCAAATCCATGGCAAAGGATCTGGCTGAAAAATATCAGGTGGAAGTCTGGCCGGTAAACTGTGCCCAGCTGAAGAAGGAAGATATTCATGAAATCCTGAAACAGGTGCTCTATGAATTCCCCATATCCAGGATGGAATTTTATATGCCGGGCTGGGTGGAAATGCTGCCTCTTGACAGCTCCATCAAGTCGGCTATGATTAAAGACATCAAAGAACGCATGAAGCCGCTTAGGACGATGCGTCAGATTATCTTACAGCAAAATGAAAATCAGATTCCGACGGAATGTGAATACATAAAGAAACTGAAGGTAGAAAGCATTAATCTGGCTAACGGCTGTGTCCGGATGCAGATTGAGGTGGATAATGCTTACTATTATGAGATGTTAAGTGAACTGGTGGGAGAAGAAATAAAGGGAGAATACCAGCTTCTTTCCAAATTGAAAGAACTATCCTCCATGAAAAAGGAATACGAAAAAGTACTTCAGGCAATGCTATCGGTAAGACAGAAAGGATACGGTGTGGTAACACCCACGAGGGACGAAATTACGCTTCTTAGTCCGGAACTGATACGGCACGGTAATAAGTTTGGGGTCAAGATTAAGGCAGAGAGTCCTTCCATCCATCTCATCCGGGCAAACATTGAAACCGAAATTGCTCCTATTGTGGGTTCGGAAGAACAGGCAAAGGATTTAATCCGTTATATCAATGAGGCAAAAGAATCCAAGGCAGGAATCTGGGAAACCAATATTTTCGGAAAAACCGTGGAACAGCTCGTATACGAAGGTATCAGCAGCAAGATTTCCATGATTGGCGATGAGAGCCAGATGAAACTGCAGGACAGCATGCAAAAGATTGTCAACGAAATGAATGGCGGACTGGTATGTATTATTATTTGATGAGGCAAAATTCCCCTGTGCAGGCAGGGGAATTTTTTACTTGTGAAAGATAAGGATAGTGGATATAATGTAAGCAGAAAAGAAAAAGGAACGATGGCATGGAATATTTAGTGTTTTGTCTGGCTGCGGCGGGCTTTATCCTTCTGGTTATGGGAAAATGGGTCTATGACGACCATAAAGCAAAAAAAGATTTCTTAAAGAAACTGAAAAATAATTATGGAATAATAGAGGAAAAGGATTACGGGGCGGACCGTTTTCAGGCAGTCACAAAGTTTTTTACCCACCACAGGGAAGAGGAACAGATTGATGATATTACCTGGAATGATTTAGGCGGGGATGCAGTATATCGTCATATGAATACCGCTTTGTCCTCCACAGGCGAGGAGTATCTCTATTATCTGCTTCGGACTCCCGGGAAAAAGGCCGTAGACTCAAAACATTTTGAAGAACTGGTCACTTATTTTGAAGAGCATGAAAAGGAACGTATCGATATGCAGATCCTTTTTAAGAAACTGGGGTATACGGGGCGCTTTTCCATGTATGACTATCTGGATCATCTGGATATTCTTGGAGACCGGAACAATATCAAAAATTACATTACGCTTGCTCTTTATGCGGTTTTTATCGGCATTTTCTTTGTCAATGAGACCCTGGGAATTCTTGGTTTTATAGGAGTGATGGCGTACGCCATGTTCTCCTACTTTGTAGAAAAGGCGGATATAGAGCCATACATTACAAGCTTTGCCTATGTGATGCATCTTCTGGACGTGACGGAAAAAATGACAGAAAGTCCGGTTCCCGTTATTAAAGAGGAATGCCAAAAGATGAAAGAATGCAGAAGAAAACTGCAAAGTTTCCAGAGAGGATCGTTCTGGCTGATGAGCAATGCCAGGATGAGCGGTTCGGGAAATCCTCTGGACATACTCTTTGATTATCTGCGCATGGCTTTCCACCTGGATCTGATGAAGTTTAACAATATGTTAAAGCAGATTAAAGAACATACAAAGGAAGTGGACATGCTCTTTGCACTCAGCGGTTACATCGAATGTGCAATTGTGGTCGGAAATTACCGAAAATCCTTAAATGGGGAATACTGTATTCCGGAATTTGCGGAGAATGCACCCCTGGAGATAGAAGAACTGGCACACCCTCTTTTGAAGGAGCCTGTAAAAAACAGTATTCGTGCACAAAAAGGTGTATTACTGACCGGTTCCAATGCTTCCGGCAAATCCACTTTCTTAAAATCAGTTGCGCTTGCGGCACTGATGGCGCAGACCATTCACACAGTGTGCGCCAAAGCATACCGGGGGGACCATTACCGGATCTTATCGTCCATGGCACTTAAGGACGATCTGCTTGGCGGGGAGAGCTATTATATTGTGGAAATCCGTTCCATGAAACGGATTATTGACGAAACGAAAAAGAATAAAAAGGTACTTTGTTTTGTGGATGAGGTCCTTCGCGGCACCAATACGGTAGAGCGTATTGCGGCATCCTGTGAAATCTTAAAGAGTCTGTCAAAAAGGGGGACTATCTGCTTTGCAGCAACCCATGATATCGAACTGACGGATTTACTGAATGAAGAATACGACAATTACCATTTTGAGGAAGAAATTGAGCAGGGCGACGTGGTATTTAATTATATACTAAAGCCCGGAAAAGCGACTACCAGAAATGCCATTAAGTTACTATCCGTAATGGGGTATGACGGAGAGATTGTGAAGACGGCGGCAAAGCGTGCCGATGATTTTGTGAACACCGGAATATGGCATAGATAAGCCGGAAATATTAGGAATAGGAACAGCAGTCGGAGAGGAGTAAAAGAATGGATGTAGTTTTATATACGGATGGGGCAGCCAGAGGAAATCCGGAAGGCCCCGGCGGTTACGGTGCCGTTCTCCAATATGTGGATTCCAAAGGAAATCTCCACGAAAGAGAATACAGCGCCGGATATAAAAAGACCACCAATAACCGTATGGAGCTTATGGCGGTCATTGTGGGACTGGAGGCTTTGACAAAGCCATGTCGTGTAAGGGTGGTAAGTGATTCTAAATACGTGACGGATGCATTTAACCAGAACTGGGTGGACGGGTGGCTTAAGAATAATTGGAGAACTGCCCAGAAAAAGCCGGTTAAGAATAAGGAACTCTGGGAGAGACTTCTTGCCGCCATGCAAACGCATGAAGTGAGGTTTGAGTGGGTCAAAGGCCATGACGGGCACCCGGAAAATGAGCGTTGTGACAAGCTGGCAACAACGGCAGCGGACTCGGACATATTACTTGACGATGATGGCGGTTCACTGGTATAATAGACGCAGTTATTGGTACGAATAAGTGAGGTGTGGATATGATAGCATTCCTGAATGCATTGCTTAGTTATTTAGTGGTTTTGGTTGCTTTTGTCTGTGTGATAGGTGTGGGCATTACGGTAGGAATCAGTATGCGCAAAAAGAAAAATGCAGAAGAAAAGGCAAGTACAGAGAGTAAAAATTAGAACATGTAAGATGGCTGGACCCCTGTGTTCAGCCTTTTTTATAGTATAGGAAACTTTGTTCTTACGGGAGTATATATGAGATATAAGGTGATTTTTTGGGATGTGGATAATACCTTGTTGGATTTTCCCTATTCCCAGGAATATGCATTGAAAAAATGCCTTTCCGAAATCGGAGTGGAGGCAGACAAGGCCATGGTGGAGCGCTATTCCGCAATCAATGACAGTTGGTGGAAGCGTCTGGAACTGGGGGAAGTTACAAAGAAGGAACTGATTTCGGGCCGCTTTCAGGATTTGTTTTCCGAATACGGAATAAATTGTGAGGATATGGAACTGTTTTGCAGTCATTATCAAATCTATCTGGGAAGTATTTACCGGTACATAGAGAATTCTCCGGAAGTTTTAAAGAGCCTAAAAGGCATCTGCCGGCAATATGCGGTTACTAACGGTGTGACATGGACCCAGCTTAACAAGATGAAACTGGCAGGCTTGTTAGAGATTTTGGATGGTGTTTTCATTTCCGAAGAGATAGGTGCACCGAAACCTCAAAAGGAATTTTTTGACGGGGTGTTTGCCAGATTATCCGATGTTAACAAAGAAGATGTACTGATTGTGGGGGATTCCCTTACCAGTGATATAAAGGGCGGTAACAATGCCGGAATTGCCACTTGTTTTTACAATCCGGACAGGAAAAAATATGACACGGATCTGCGGATTGACTGGGAGATTTCTTCCCTGAAGGAAGTAAAAGAGATTGTGGAGGGTTAGATGGCAAAGTCAGAGAATCAGAAACTGAAACTTTTATATATTTTGGAAATGCTTAGTGAACTGACGGATGAGGACCATGTTTTAAGTACCAAAGCCATCATTGACAGACTGGCGGAAAAGAATATCAAAGCGGAACGGAAGAGTATTTATGCGGATATGCAGAGTCTGGTGGATTTTGGTTATGATGTGCTTTATAAAAGCGGCAGAACGGACGGCGGTTATTATCTGGCAACCCGGGACTTTGAACTGGCGGAACTGAAGCTTTTAGTTGATGCAGTGCAGGCAAGCCGGTTTATCACACCGAAAAAGTCCAGGGAACTGATTGAAAAACTGGAGAAGCTTACCAGCAGACATCAGGCGGGACAGTTAAAACGACAGGTTTTTGTGACCGGAAGAGTCAAAGCGGATAACGAGAAGATTTATTATACTATTGATGCCGTTTATAATGCCATCCGGGAAAATGTTAAGTTATCCTTCACTTATATGGAATGGACGTTGGACAAGAAATTATCACCAAGAAAAAAGGGTGAGAAATACTTAGTCAGTCCCTGGTCCCTTGTCTGGGATGATGAGAATTATTATCTGATTGCTTATGATGACAAGGCCGGAATGGTGAAGCATTACCGAGTGGATAAAATCCGGGATGCTGTGCCTTCCGAAGAAAAACGGTCCGGCAGGGAAGTATTTGAAAACATGGATCTTGCTGACTTTTCCAAAAAGACCTTTGGAATGTATGGCGGATATGAGGAAATGGTATCCTTAAAGTTGCCGGAATCTTTATTTGGTGTTATGATGGATAGGTTCGGGAAAGAAACGGATGTCCGTGTTCTTTCTGACGGCTATGTGAGAGTCCGCGTCAAGGCAGTGGTGAGCAGACAGTTTTTCGGCTGGCTCTGCGGTCTTGGAAAGGATGTTACGATACAGGCCCCCGAAAAAGTGAAAGAGGACTATGGAAACTGGCTGAAAGAAATTTTGGAATCACAGAAAGAAGGATAGAAAATGCAGACAGCAGAAAGAGTGAAAATGTTTGAAAGCGGCATTTTCCAGGTATTGAATGAAAAGAAAATCGAGGTGGAAAAAAAGGGTGGCAAGGTTTACAACCTGTCCGTAGGAACCCCCGATTTTAAGCCTGCGGAGCATATTGTTAAGGCAGTATGTGAGGCGGCAGCAAAGCCGGAAAATTATAAATATGCACTGGCGGACAAACCGGAGCTGATAGAAGCGGTAATCCGGCGTTTTAAGGTCAGATACGGTGTGGATATTGAAAAAGACGAAGTGATGAGCGTTTATGGCTCCCAGGAAGGAATTTCCCATATTGGTCTGGCGCTCTTTAATCCGGGCGATCTTGTGTTGGTTCCGGATCCCGGTTATCCGGTTTTTGCCATCGGTCCCTTTCTTGCCGGGGCAGATGTGGAGACCTACGATCTTTTGCCGGAAAATGATTATCTTCCCGATTTTGATGCCATTGAAAAGAAGTATGGGGATAAAATCAAAGCCATGGTAGTATCCTATCCCTTAAACCCCATCTGTAAATGTGCACCCGGAAGTTTTTATGAAGAACTGGTAGCATGGGCTATCCGGAAAAATATTTTGATTATTCATGACAATGCCTACTCGGATATTATCTACGACGGAAGGGAGGGCATCTCCATTCTTTCCATTCCCCGTGCCAAGGAATGTGCAGTGGAGTTTTATTCACTCTCCAAATCCTTCAATTACACGGGTGCCAGAGTCAGTTTCTTAGCAGGTAATAAAGAAGTGATTAAGGCATTTGGCAAGCTTCGCTCCCAGATAGATTACGGAACCTTTCTTCCGGTACAATACGGTGCCATTGCCGCCCTTACCGGCCCGGATGATTGTGTAAAAGAACAATGCAAGGCCTATGAGGAGCGAAGAAATGCACTCTGTGACGGCTTATCATCCATTGGATGGAATGTACCGAGAAGTGAAGGCACCATGTTTGCCTGGGCAAAAATCCCTTCCGGTTTTTCTGATGACACGGCTTTTGTGATGGAGCTTTTAGAAAAGACAGGGGTGCTCTGCACTCCCGGTTCCAGCTTCGGAGAAAAAGGAAAAGGGTATGTTCGTTTTGCCCTGACCCTGTCCTGCGAGGTCATTAAAGAAGCAGTAGCCGCCATTGAAAAGAGCGGCATATTGAAAAAGTAAAAATAGATTCCTACCAAAAGGGAAAACATTGTATAGACCGAGCTTCTTACTCTAAAGAGCTCGGTCAAATTTGAATTCTCACTTGAGGTATTTTTAGGGATTTAATAACTGTTATATCTT
>CAMEIX010000034.1 GCA_945919075.1 uncultured Lachnospiraceae bacterium | reverse complement strand
TGAAAACAGGGAATTTAGACGCTTTTTTCAAGGAAAAGTGCTTGACAAAAAACAGACAGTCTGCGACTGACCGCAGAACAGGCCATGGATGCCCTGAAGATAGAAGGGCAGGAAAGAGAAATCTGTTATGAGATATTAGGCAAATAGAATAAAGTAATGGGGCTATAAAGTTATCCACGAAGAAAAATCGCTGGGGTCATGAGACCAACAGCGATTTTTGTTGTTATACGTCAAAATAATTTACGCGAGTTTTGAAACAAGAATTGTCTGATTTTGTCGATTATCAGTTCATTTTTGATAAGTATATTGTCTGCAGAAATTATAGTTTTTTATAATCTCTTTCGAATATGAATGTATCAATAAGTGAGAAAATTACATAAAGAAGTGTTACTTGACAAACTCCTTTATAAATTCGTCGAGTACTTTGGCTTTTTTTGAATCTAACTTTTTGATGGTTTCTAGTAACTCATTGTATTGTGCGGGGTTTTCCAGTGAATCATCAAAAAACTCTTTTGGAGAAACTCCAAGATAATCACAAATATAAAAAAAAACCGTCATGGAAGGCAAGGCCTTTCCACTTTCAATATTGTGTATATACCCTGCATTCTGTCCAATAGACAGACTCATATCTCTTGCCGAAACACCTTTTTGCATACGTAGCTGAATTAGTCTTTCAATAAATTCGTTATCATTATTATACATTTGGAATATCACCTCTTTTCCCTATTTTAAAGCATATATATGCAACAAAAGTAGGAAACTATCCTATATATAGATTGAAATATAGGAAATAATATGATAATATTACACGGAAATATGTTGTGAGGTACGTTATGAAGATTGTGGTACTTGATGAGACAGATGAAACCTATAATGATCTTTTATGCAAAATGAATACACAATCTGTAGAAGTTGTAATTAGGAGATTTTCTACCTCTTTTTCTATGGTCACATACATTTATGATGATGTGAAAGGAGATATCGACCTGCTGATGATCAATATCACAGATAGTCCGGTTGAATATATTGCCGTAGCATCAGCAGTGCAGAATTATTTTCCGCAAATACATGTAATCTTCTATTCACGAATAAATAATTACGCACAGGAAATATTTGATGCGAATCCCTCCTATTTTCTGTTATACCCGTTTGACAACGAAAAGTTTAGTGAGGCAATTCAAAGGGTGGAGAGAAATCTGCAATGCAACATCAGACAACAGTTAACATTTAGAACAAAAGGGCAATTATTTAAAATTCAAATTAACTCAATCGCCTTTATAGAGAGTGTGGGAAGAAAACTGAATATTTATTCTCAGGATGGATTTAGAGAAATTAACATGACAATGGAAGAGGCACTAATGAAACTGCCCAAACAATTTGTTCAGTGTCATCGAAGTTATATTGTGAATTTTGACAGGGTTTTGCAGATAAGTGAAGAACGAATGATATTGACAGGAAATTTTGTGGTTCCGATTGCAAGAGGTCGACTAAAAGAAATAAAGTCACTATTTGAGAAGAAGGATATGGATTAAATAATACGGAGGAAAGCAAATGATAATAACACTGGTTGGCGAGAACAAAATACATAGTATTCGATTGCCTAAAAAGGTGGCCGGACAGTTTTGGATCACGGATGAAGATAATAACTTCTTGGATAATCGTCTAATAGGTATTGATTCGGATACGGAATCTCAGACATGGAAGATAACTTCAAATAGAAAGCTGCAAATTTTTGATATTTCCACAATGGAAAAAATAAAGGTAGCAAGAATAAGGTCAAATGAAATGTACTATCTGAATATGGGGAATGGGTTGTCACAGAGAGCATTTCTTTTTGCAGAACCATATACGGAAGACAGATGCCGGTTTGTGAAGTATCGTGTGAAGACTGAGGGAGAATGTAAGATAGGATCTGATGAGGAAAATGGTATTGTGATAAATAATCCGTTTGTCTCTGCAGAGCATGCACAAATCAGTTTTCGAAACGGAAAATGGTTGATAAGGGATCGGGAGAGTGCGAACGGGGTTTATATTAACCGCCGGCGATTATATAGTGAAAAAACATTGGTCCCTGGGGATATTGTTTATATAATGGGATGCAAAATAGTTATAGGAGATTGCTATATTGCTATTAATAATCCCGACCATCAATTACAGATTAAATCAGAAATGTTTGAGGAATATCCGATTCAACAATTGATGCATTATGAGGAACCGGAATTAGAAGATGTTAATTATTACTATCGTTCACCTAATTTCAAAAGAAATATCAAGTGTTTAGAATTAAAAATTGATGCACCGACTCAAAAACAGGCTGAAGATGACACTCCAATTATTTTGACAATTGCACCTACATTGATGATGGGGGTTGCCTCCCTGGCTTCCGGTATAGTAACCACCATAAATGCATTAAATCGTGGGGGAAGCATTATGTCTTCCGTTCCTACTCTGGTAATGTCAGTAAGTATGTTATGCGGTATGGTTATCTTTCCTTTCTTTATGAAGAGCAGGGATAAAAAAACAAAAAGAAGAAGAGAAAAAGAACGTATTACTAAATATCTGAAATATCTTGAAAATATTAGACATGAGATAAGAAAGGCAGAAGGTGTACAGAGCGAAATCTTAAGAGAAAACAATCCCGAAATAATGAAGCGAATTCAGGAGACAGATTTTTTTACACGAAAACTCTGGAATATGAAAATGACAGATGTTGATTTCCTTACGTTTCGATTTGGAATCGGAAATGTTCCTTTAAATGCAGACATCAGTTTCCCGGAAGAAAGGTTTTCTGTTGAAGAAGATGAACTACGTGAAGAATTAATACGTTTCAGCGAGGAGAAACAGATTATTACGGATGTACCTTTAGTTGTATCACTGATGACAAGCCGGATTATCGGGATATATGGGGAACAACAGGAAAGGAACAATCTTCTTCACAATATCATTCTGCAATTAGATGCACTTTACAGTTATGATGAAGTGAAATTGATTTTTATTGGAAATAAAAAGGAAGAACGAACCTTTTCCTATGTTAAATGGATGCAACATATTTGGGATGACGAAAAACGCTTTCGTTATTATGCAATAAATGTAGATGACGTGAAGGCTATAGGAGCGCAAGTAGGAAAAATCATTCAGCAGAGTGATGAGGAATCGGATATACGGCAGCATTATGTTGTTATAAGTACATCCAAAGATTTAGCAGATAAATGCTCTTTTATTTCAGATATATTGGCAAAGACAAATTTGGAAATGTTCCATCTGATTTGTGCATATGAGCAATTATCTCAATTACCGAAAGAGTGTGATGTGCTTGTTAAACTGAGTAATGGAAAAGGATTAATTGATTTTATTACAAGTCAAGATTCCGGAAGAACAAATTTTACTCAGGATGTACTTTCCGGTGAAAATGTTGCAGAAGTTGTACGAAAAATAGCAGATATTTCACTGGATTTACAGAAAGGAAAATATGCGCTTCCAGGCATGCTGACTTTTATGGATATGTTCCGTGTTGGTAAAATCAGTCACCTTAATATCAGGCAGAGATGGAAAGAAAATAATCCCGTTCTTTCCTTACAGACACCTATAGGGGTGGATGTTAACGGAAATGTTTTCTATTTGGATCTCCATGAAAAATATCATGGACCGCATGGTCTGGTTGCCGGAATGACCGGGTCAGGAAAATCAGAGTTTATTATTACATATATTTTATCTTTAGCTGTAAATTATCATCCTGATGAGGTGGCTTTCGTACTGATTGACTACAAGGGTGGTGGTTTGACCGGAGCATTTGAAAACGACAAATATCGTCTTCCTCATCTGGCAGGAACCATAACCAATCTGGACGGGGCCGCCATTACCAGGTCCATACTTTCTATTAAAAGTGAACTTCGTAAACGCCAGGCTATATTTAATCAGGCAAGAAGAATTGCAAATGAAGGAACCATGGATATATATAAGTACCAAAAAATGTATCGCAGCGGTATGGTCAGCGAGCCTGTTCCTCACTTATTTATCATTTCGGACGAATTTGCAGAGTTAAAATCCCAGCAGCCTGAATTTATGGAGCAGTTAATCAGTACAGCACGAATTGGACGTAGTTTGGGAGTACATTTGATTCTGGCAACTCAGAAGCCGAGTGGTGTTGTTAACGAACAGATATGGGCCAATTCCAGATTTAAGGTGTGCCTGAAGGTTCAGGATAAAGCAGATAGCATGGATATGTTAAAGCGGGCAGATGCGGCAGAGATTGCTGAGACGGGAAGATTCTATCTGCAGGTTGGATACAACGAAATATTTGAAAAGGGTCAGTCTGCATGGTGCGGTGCGCCATATTATGAAAGAGATTTTGTGGAAAATGAATTAGATGGTGGTATTGAGATTATCGATAATGTAGGAAACGTAATCGAGGATATCAAAGTGAGAAAAGAGGGTGAGCAGAAAGCGAACGGTAAACAGATAGTTCGTATCATGGAATATCTCTCTGAACTTGCAAAGGAAGAGAATATAAATGAGAGACAGTTATGGCTGCCGGAAATTCCTGCGGTTATCCTTTGGGATGCCTTGCGTGAAAAATATGAGTATAAAAAAGGCAAGGAACTGGTGGCTGCGGTAGGAGAATTAGATGATCCATACAGACAGACTCAGGAACTTTTGACGGTAGACTTTTCACAAAACGGAAATGTATTGATTTATGGCACAGCCGGAAGCGGAAAAGAAGTATTTCTCACTACCATGCTTTACTCCTTATTTTCGGATTATTCTGCAGAGGAAATTAATACATACGTTTTGGACTTCGGAGCTGAAACGTTAAAAGCATTTGCTAAAGCTCCCCAAATGGGTGAAGTAATCATAGATGGTGAAGAGGATAAAGTTGAGAACTTTATTGGAATGCTCCATAAAGAGATAGAAACGCGCAAAAAACTATTTTCAGATTATGGTGGAGATTATGCTTCTTATTCCCAGTCGGGAGAGCAGAACATTCCATATTTCCTTGTTATGATTAATAACTATTCGCGTTTTATGGAATCTTATGAGAAGTATGAAACCACCTTGATTTCATTAACAAGAGAGTGTACAAAGTATGGAATATATTTTGTTATAACAGAGGCTACCATTAATGGAATACGACACCGGATGGCACAAAACTTCAATCAGATTTATGTGATGCAGTTAAATGATAAATCTGAATACATTAGTATTCTTGGGTCAACAGGTGGCGTTTATCCTCCTAAAGTAGAAGGACGCGGCATTTTAAAGAAAGATGAGACTTACGTATTTCAGATTGCCCATGTTGTTTCTGAAAATGAGGGAACCGGTAGGTTTATCCGGGAAAAATGTAAGGAACTGGAGAGAAATGCAACTATTCACGCGAAAGGGGTCCCCGTTATTCCGGAAACACTCTGCGGTAATGATCTTATAGGAGATGCGGTTTCTTTCAATAGAGTGCCAATTGGTATGGCATGTGAATCCTTTAGGATAATGGAACAAGATTTTGAAACGAAATGTGTTAAGCAGATTCTCTTACAGAACCTAAATGACGCCATTCCTTTTTTGAATGAATACCTCAAAACTATAAGCAGGATTCCCCAGGTAGAGATAAGGGTATTCGCAGACAAAAATGCAGGCATCCGAAATGATTTGAATGGAATAAAACTTATTACGGAGAACTATGAAGAGGATGTCAGAGAAATTTTTGCAACAGCAGTGGAAAGAAACAACAATTATAAATCCACAAACGGGAATCCGACGGTTGATATGCATCCTGTTATAAATGTTATTCATTCACTGGATTTCTTAAAAAAGCAAATAACAGAGGATGGCTGGAGCAAACTTTTTAATTCCTTGGATAAAACGGTTGGAAAATACAATATCGGATATGTGATTCTGGAGGATATTCAGAGCGTGAATCGGTATTGTTCTGACGCATGGTATATTCACCAGTGCAATGGTGAAGGCTTGTGGATTGGCGAGGGATTTACAGAACAATTCCGTCTTCCGGCAATGGGAAACAGGGCCATATATAAGAAAAAGATAGATAATACATTCGGCTATCTGGTAGAGGGAGGAAAACCTCAGCTTCTTAAACTGGCAACACAAAAGGAGGATTCAGATAATGAATAAGGTGTTATTGGAGTTATTTCTTCCGGCATCAGGCAAGTTTTTTGATGTCAGAATTCCCAGACAAATCTCCGTGTATCAGGCAACACAGATGATTATCTGCATGCTTGAGGAGATGAATACCGGAGAGTATATGCCGGATATGGCAGCAGTAATGTGTGATGCAAAAACCGGTGAACAGTACGACATTAATGTATCAATAGACAGTCTGAAATTGTGCAACGGCACAAAAATTATGCTGGTATAGACAGATTTCGACATTTCGTGACAGGAAAAGTGCATTTGGTTACAAAAAGTACATTTTACGCTTATTAATGGTTAAAGTAAAAATATCAAAAAGATCCGATACGGATATGAAAGGAGAAAAATATGGAAAGTATTCAGGTTACAACAGAAAATTTAAAGTCAAAATCCGATGAAGTCAGTTCAATGGCTACAGATTACTACAATCACTATGAGGCATTTTTGAATGATATTGCCACACTGACATCTACTGATTGGAAGGGCGATGATGCAAATGCATTCAAGGAACAGGTGGAAGGTTTCCGACAGGATTTTGTAGCAATGAAAGAAAAGATGGAAGAGTATGCCAACTTTTTAAGAACTGCTGCAGTTAATTACGAAGATACCCAGAGTAACACGATCAGCACAATTAAGTCTTTACAGAACTAATGAGAATTTGAAAAGGAGAGATGAGTTATGGCAACGATGTATATAAATTATGGCAGCTTTGAGAGTTGGGCATCTACAATCAGTACCAAGAATGAAAATTTGTTAAATGATCTTCACGAAATTCAGAAAAAGATTAACAGTCTGGCAGGGGATTGGGAAAGTAATTCCGCTGTTTCCATCAGAGAAGCAATCACAGCTATGGAACCGAAATTTCAACAGTATCATGATGTAGTGGATAATTACGCAAAATTTTTGCGTAACACAGCAAATGAATGGAAGGCAACCGAATCCACAAATGATATGAATGCAAAAGAGTTTATGTAATGTGATAGGGGAATCAGAATGAAACAAATGAAAACTATCAAAAAGATACTGATTTTATGTGCGATATCAGTTCTTACCGGTACAATTCTTTTGGGGTGTGGAAAGAAGATAGATGCTATTCCGGATGCTCAGACCCAGGTGATAAATTTGAACAGAGGGCAGTATATAGAGAAGGTAGAAGAAGCCTTCGGTATGGGAGAGAGTATCACCGAAAGCCAGATTTTTTCTGATGTAAGCAGTTCCAGTTCCTGCTATAATGCAGCACAGACTTGTGCGGAATGGGAAATTATTCCGGCTGGTGGAGAATTCAAACCTAATGATCCGGCTACATTACAGTTTGCAATTGAAACGGCTGTAAAAGCAATCGGTGTGGATAAAATCAATAAAACAAATCCCGATGTAGGGCTTAGTGAAAATAATCTTCTATCTTTCTATAAGGAAAACATTGCAGATATTGATGTTTCCAATCCCGGTTTGGCGATAAGTAATGAAGTAGCAGACCAGATCCTTGAGTATGCGGTTAATTATCAGAATCATTTAGTGCATCCGCAGAGAATGGAATATGACATGGCAGAGAATGCCTATGAAATAACGGATGGTTTAATCTTACAAGGTGACGGCTCTTCTGCATTTCTGAAAGGTGTTGAGAACTACAACGTTGGAGATGTAATTTATATGCCTTCAACAGAAACAAGCGAAGCAGTAAGCATCAAGATTAAAGAAATTGATGGCAACATGATTAAATATGAGCCGGCTAGCTTAGAGGATACTTTTGACAGTCTGGAAATATCCGGTGAATATGAGTTAAATATCATTGGCTTTGAGGCTGCAGATTCAACAGAGGTTTCTGTTATTCAGCCGGATGGTACCTACGCAACCTTCTGTAACAGCAGTATTTGTGGAGAAAACAATACTATAGATGGGATGGTTTATAGGGGCGACGAAATATCTTTTTCAGATGTTGAGTTTAAAAAAGAAAATGGAGGAGTAACGTATTACTCTGAAATTAAAGGCAGTAAGACAATATCAGATGAGCATGGCAATGTAGCTGAATTGTCAGGTAAGGGATATTTTAAAGCAGGTCTATATAATTTCAAAGCGGATGTGGATGTTGATTTCAAATCAGTAAAAGTATTTGGTAAAGAAATTCCTACTGGTTTTAAGCAGATTGAAGCAACGCTTACCTATGATGAATTAGTTGAAATGGGTATGGAAGGTAATATCAGTATTGTAAAGCCTTTAGGTAAAATTCGACTCAATGTTACAGGAACTCCGATAAGTTTAGTTATAGATATGAAAGCTCATATAGGTGCGGATGGAAGTATAAAGGTTTCTTATACTGCTGATGGTATATGCTATGCGGCTTGTGGAGAAGGAAAAAGTCTTAAGACTTCTATGAGGAATGAAAATGATTCTCTTAAGGTGGAGGCAAAAGCAAAACTTGTAACGGAAGCAACCATATTAGCTGATTTACAGATTCTGACCAAGAGCATTGTCAATGCGGAAATTACATCAGGAGTTGCAGCTAATATAGAGCTTGATGCCGATATTTTGAGTGATGAACCGGTATGTCTTGATATTCACTGTTGGGTTCCGCTTCGCTACGGAATTAACCAAAAAGGTTGTCTTGCAACAGATATTAACAAAAAGTGGAAGAAAGCTGACACTATCTGGGATTCTGAAAATAGTAAATTCCAGGAGCATTATCACTATGAAGATATGGTACTCGTAGACGCATGTACCCGAGGTACAGAAAAAGCGGTAGAAGCTCCCAGTACAACAGAGGAAGGCAAGCCACTTGAAGAGTATACCTTTTTTGAGTTTGAAGAAATCGATGCTGGAATCATTTCGCTGGTTAGTCAGAAGATGTATCTGGAAAATGGACAGTCACTTACTATTGGAATTGCAGGATTACCGGAAGGTTATACTTTGTCAGACCTGCAGTTCACTCCTTTGGAGGCAGGAATTTGTACCATTAACAGCGGTGGAGTTATTACTGCTGTTGGGGAAGGAACTACTGTTGTGGAAGTAAGCACGAATGATGGAAAATATAAAGTTTATCTGAATGTTGTAGTCAATGCTTCCTATACAGAATTTGAAAATTTTGAACCAATATTGTAGTTAACAAAAGACATATTTCATCCTTCGGGATGGAATATGTCTTTATGAGGTAAGTATGAGTATGGAAATAAAAGTGGTTTTGTCTCAGCAAAAAGAACTGAAAGAATATGCGGATAATTTGTTAGAGACCTATAGACAGCTGACTCAGTATCAGGAAAAACTAAACAGTGCATGGCAAGGAACAGAGATGAAAGTTTTGAATGATACTATTGATTCGCTCAGACAGGAACTGCGGGTTATTTCCATGGAAATGGAGGATATTGGTCACGACATAATTCGTGCTTATCAGGAATTGGGGGAAATAAATGAGATTTAAAATGGATTTCCGAATGGTACGAAACGCAAATCTTGCGCTGCCGGGTATGATATCTAAGGTTTCCGGCGTAAAAAGAGGAACCGGATTGCTAAAGTGGCGTATTCCACAGGAAATACAGGAAAAATATGAGATTGAAGAGCGTATGGTTCGAGTAAATGAAGATTTAACAGAAATAATAGAAATGATGAACAGACTGTATGCGCAGGTAAACAGCAGTCTGGAACAATACATGAACATTGAAGAGAAGAATAATATCAATGCGTCTAAATTTCAATAGGATTGGAGAAATAAGATGTTAAGTAGTTTACCAAAGATTGATTTGAATCCGGCTGTAGAAACAGTGAATGAAGTTGTGAAAGAAGCAGATAAGCAGTCTTTTAACTGGCTTCCTGTAGCCATTATTGCAGCAGGTATTGTGGTAGCAGTAATAGTGATCAGCATAGTGGTTTTAAAGGTGCTTAAAAGAAGAAAAAAAACGGAACCTGTAAAAAGAGAGGAAGCACCGAAACAGAGTGCCTACTGTGAAAAACCGGATGTGGTAAAACATTCCGGTAAAACCATGCATCTGTGGGGATCCGGAGAGACGGCAGAGAAACAGATGTATGTGTATTTAAGCGATATCAGAGAAGAGAAGCGTATATTCAGAGCTCCTATTAACGACAGCATTATAATCGGTCGGAAAGAAGGAGATATTGTCATTACAGATGATGCGAGTTTATCCAGAAGGCACTGTAAAATTATAAAGAGAGGTTCTTCTTACTATGTAGAAGATTTGGATTCAGCCAATGGAACTCGCTATGAAGGTGATCTTGTGACTGGAGAAATGCCAATTTTACCGGGCGGTATACTGACAATCGGAAGACATAGTATGAAAGTTGAAATGATAGAGGATTAAAGATGATTAAAGATTATGCACAGATTAGCAGTAAAGGTCTGGTTAGAGATATAAATCAAGATGCCATATTTGCAGAGGTAGAAAACAATGTAGGACTGTTTGTTGTTGCTGATGGTATGGGTGGGCACAGCAGCGGGGAGAGAGCCAGTCTGGCTGTTTGTAATGGGCTCAAGGAATGGTGGATGTCCATTGATAAGAAAGCAATAAAATCTTCAGCAGATATTATTCAGGACTTAACTTCAGAAATTAAGAAAATCAGCAAGAACATATTTGATGAATTTTCAGAAAACAAGCAACAGGGAGGAACGACAGTTTGTGCCCTGTTGATTTTAGCATCTTCCTATACTGTTATCTCCGTAGGGGACAGTCGGGCCTATTGTTACGAAAAAAACTTAAAACAGATTACCCAAGATGATGTTTGGGAAAATCTTCCGGAGGTTCGTAATAAATATTCGGAAGCAGAAAAGATAGCAGATAACCGGAGCGGAAAACTGACGCAGGCTGCAGGATTTGATGAGGAAATTTCTCCGAGGATTTCCCGAGGGATACTTAAAAAAGGTATGACTTTTTTGGTGTGCTCGGACGGAGTATATAAGTATTGCAATGAACAGGATATTAAGAAAATTCTGAAACCGGGATTGTTTGGAAATAAGGCTGCCAATATGGTGGAGGAAATAAAAAAATGTGTGGAAGGACATGGCGCAGGTGACAATTTCTCCGCCATTGTTTGCAGAATACAATAGACAAAGGAGTTAAAAGATGAGTCGTTGTTATAATTGTATGAAAGAATATAACGATTCCTATGACATGTGTCCCTATTGTGGACATGAGAAGAATGCTGCACCAAAGGAACTGTACTTTCTGGCAGAGGGCACAATCATACAGGAACGCTATGAAATAGGAGTTTCGATAGGAAACGGAGGCTTTGGTATTACTTATAAAGCCTGGGACAGAACCCTTCAGAAAACAGTCGCAGTAAAGGAATACTACCCTGCCGGATTGGTAAATCGTGTGCCGGGCGAAAAGAGGATGATTATCTATTCCGGCAATCGGGAAAAGGAGTGTATGAACGGTAAAATCCGTTTTCTGGAAGAAGCCCGAAATATGGCAAAATTCAATACACATCCTAATATTGTAAACGTTTATGATTTCTTTGAAGAAAATAACACGGCTTACATTATCATGGAACTCCTGGAGGGGGTTACCTACAAGGAATACATAAAGCAAAAAGACGGGAAAGTTGAATCCGAGGAGGCACTTCGTGTTACGGAAGCAGTTTTGTTTGCGTTGGATGAGGTGCATAAGCATAGTATTTTACATCGTGATATCAGCCCGGATAATATTTTTATGTGTTCGGATGGAAAAATAAAATTAATTGACTTTGGAGCAGCCAGATTTTCGTCCTTGGATGATGAAAAGACAAGATCAGTCATTTTAAAGCCCGGATTTGCTCCGCCGGAGCAGTATCAGACAAAGAGCAAACAAGGACCATGGACGGATATCTATGCAGTGGGAGCCACGTTGTATCGTGCCATTACCGGTGTTTTGCCGGAAGAATCTGTTAATCGTGTGGAAGAGGATCTTTTAGTAGAACCTATCAAGCTTTGTCCGGATATTACACAAAACTTCAGTAATGCTATTCTTAGGTCCATGGCGCTGCTTCCGGAACTTCGTTTCCAAACAACAAAAGAGTTTCTGGATGCACTGCATTCGCAAACCAATATCCGCGATGTACGTAAGGAATTGCAATTGCGTAAAAGAAGGCGAATGTTTTCCATTTCCATGATTAGTCTTGTTATCCTTATTGGTGTCGCCATCTGTATGAATGTTCTCAGACAGAGAAAGCGAAGTGCCGGTGTGTTGGAACCTGCAGAGGTCAATATCTGGGTGTATGCGGATAGTGAAAGTGCAATAGACGAAAAAAAACAAATGTATGAAGATGCGTTGGCAGAGTTTTCACAGGATTATCCGCAAATTGAATTTAATATAAGCGGTTATCTCACGGCGGAATATGAAGATCAACTGTATAAAGCCTTAAATACCGGTACCGGTCCTACACTGTTTGAATGTACCTTATTAGATAATAAATACTATGATAAGTGTGCAAATTGTGAAGAAGTTCTGGAGTTTGTCATTAAGGATGACTATTATTTCCTGAAAAATTATGACAAATATTACCCATCCAAAAAGGTGATGCCTCTGTCCTTCAGTGTGCCGGTTATTTATGAGAACACGGTACTAAACGAAGCCGGTGATGATATAAAATCGCTGCTCCAGAAAGGTCAGGTTAAAGTACGCCCCGATAATTATGCAACATATTATAACTTATATGAAGATGGAAATATAAATCAGTTTGATGTATTACCTGAACTTTCTTCCCTGCCGGACGTTGGGGATAAATGTAAGCAGGCGGAGGAACTATTCCTGACAAATCAGGTGGCGGGTTTGATTGGAGATACGTCATTCTATGGAGAAGTAGAAAAGAATATGGCAGGATATTTCAAGGTCAATTTTCTTACCGAAGCCGGAACAGTGGGATATTTTTCCAATTGTTTTAGTATAGCGGATGATGCTTCTCTGGATGAAAAGGCTGCCGCAACGCAAATTTTGGTATACCTGCTTTCTGATACCGGTCAGGATGTAATTAATATTCAGAATGATAAAGGAATTCCGTTCAATAAGAATGTTTATAAAACATATATAGATGTGAATCCTCAATATGAAAAATTGAGTAAGACATTTGATAAGGTTATTTTTGCCGGTGAGAATCAGTTCAATCTGATTAGATGGAACGAAAAACTATCAGACCGGTAAAGTTACAAAGGAAGGTTGAGACAGTGAGAAGATGCTTAGGTTGTATGGAAGAGTATAAAGACGAATATCAGGTATGTCCATACTGTGGCTATGAGGTAGGGACACCTCCCAGGGAAGCATATCATATGATTCCCGGTACTCTTCTGGCAGGACGATACACGGTGGGCCAGGTACTTGGATTTGGTGGATTTGGTGTTACCTACATCGGTTATGATAATGTACTCGAGAGAAAAGTAGCAATTAAAGAGTATTTACCCAGTGAATTTTCAACCCGTATTCCCGGACATACGGAAATCACAACGTATGAAGGAGAACGTTCCGAACAGTTTCACAGTGGTCTTAACAAGTTCCTGGACGAAGCAAAGATGCTTGCCAAAATGCAGGAAACAAACGGAGTTGTGCAGATATTTAACAGTTTTCAGGAAAATGCTACTGCCTACATTGTTATGGAGTATCTGGAAGGGAAAACCTTAAAAACCTATCTGGAAGAAAAGGGAAAACTTTCGGTTGATGAGGCAAAAGAAATCCTGCATCCCATCATTACCGCGTTAAAAGATGTACATGCAATGGGAATCATGCACAGGGATATTGCACCGGACAATATCTATCTGGCTAATGATGGGCGGGTGAAGTTATTGGATTTCGGTGCGTCCAGATTTGCGACCACTTCCCACAGTAAAAGTTTATCGGTAATCATCAAACCCGGTTTTGCCCCTGTAGAACAGTATCGGAGCAGGGGGGACCAGGGACCCTGGACGGACGTTTATTCCCTTGCCGCAACGCTTTATAAAATGATTACCGGTATTACACCGGAAGATGCCATGGAGCGTGTGGAAAAGGAAGAGTTGAAGAAACCTTCCAAGCTGGGGATTGATGTTCCGCAGAATGTAGAGAATGCCATCATGAACGCACTCAATATCAAGATTGAAGACCGGACACAGAATGTGGAAGATTTTGAGGAAGAGCTGTATAAAGCAGACAAAGTGAAACTGCATTTTGTCAAGTTAAAGAAAGCGGATGTAGGTAAGTGGCCACTATGGACCAAACTTGTGGTATCTGCTGCAGCGCTGGGGGTTGTAGTCTTTGCCGGACTTTTGGCTACGGGAGTGATTGACTATTCCTACCTTGTTCCGAAGGGAATGCCCCTTCCTGCGGGGATGACCCGCGTACCCAATGTGGTAAATGAAGATGTGCCCAGTGCAGAAGGCATGACAAATGATGCAGAATTGATTTTCCAGATTGTAGACAAGCAGTATTCGGATTTCATCCCGCAAGATATGGTTTTGGCGCAGGGATTAAATAAAGGAAAAATAGTTAATTCTAACAACGTGTTGGAAGTGGTTGTAAGTGGAGGCAGAGAAGTCTTTGTTATGGCTGACGTTTGTGGTATCAGCAAAGAAGAGGCCATTGATATACTGCTTAAGATGGGATTGGATTTGGATATTCAGGAAGAATATGATGCCATCGCTAAAGGATATATTGTGTCACAGAGCATTGGTGCCGGTGTCCAAATACACAGAGGAGACACTATTACTATTGTCGTTTCCAAAGGATATGACACCTATATCGACACAGCAGCAGAAATAGAAATACCGGATTTTACAGGTATGACCATGGAAGAGGCAAAGAAGGAAGCTAAGAAATATGGTTTATATCTTGTAAAAGGAGGCGTAAAGGTTGGAAATGCCGCAGCGAATACCGTTTTGGAACAAGATCCAAAAGCTGGTACGATAGCACATCAGGGAGATGTTATAAGTTTGATTGTGGCAGCCGATCAGGGAAAGATCTATATGCCTGATGTGCAGTACAAAGATGAAGTCGAAGCAGTTGCGGAAATCCAGAATATCGGACTTATTGTTGAAACGGAACATGAAGAAAGTAAAACTGTGGCAAAGGGAAAGGTGATTCGTCAGAGTATTGAACCCAACACAGAAGTAAGTATTGGGCAGAAGGTCACGATTGTAATTAGCGAAGGTTCTCCTGAACTTATGATTAACGAATGGTCCGAGTGGGTAGAAGCATTACCTTCCGGTGTGGATAAGAGTAAATACGAGATAGAGTCTAAAACGCAGTACAGTTCCCGAGATAAGGCATTTATGGATGGGTACAATAGTTCTGTGGAAGGCTGGACATTGTATAACACAGTAGTGGAAAAAGGGGAATTTGGCGACTGGAGTGAATGGTCCACAACAAAACCGGATACTAAGAAGGACCGTGAAATAACTGACAAGACGCAGTATGCATATTCGGACTATGAACAGAAAACCCAGGAAGATAATTCCGCAGCGCCGGGAGATGACTGGAAATTATTGAGTACAGTAACATTTCCAAAAGACGATTGGGGAGAATTTACAGATTGGTCCACTACAACTGCGGAAGAAAGCGATTACAGGCATGTAGAATCAAAACAGCAATACAGTACCAGAAGTAAACAAGAAACAAGTAAGATAAACGACAGTTCCGTACCGGCGGATTATATTGGGCTCTCTAATACTTCTGTATCCTATGGAGAATGGAGTAGTTGGATTAGAGGGGATGCACCGGCGGCAACAGCCACAATGGAGGTAAAAACAGGTACCGGAACAGAAACAGTAAAGACCGGTACCAAATATAAATATTCAAGGTGGTGGTGTAAGGACACGGCAGGTATAAATTACTATAGTTGGAGTGAAAGTGAGTTGAGAGCTTTTGTAACAGTAACAAAAGGTAAGACAATATCCTCTCAGTATCCGCCCAAATATGAGGAAAAAAATACGACCACTCCATTAAATAATGAGAGAGATTTTGGCGGCGGACATTATCAGTATACAGGTTATTGGTACAATGAAACAACAGAAGATATTATGAGTACGGTTAGTTTCAACCAATATCAGACCCGTACTGTGACAACCACCTATACATTTTGGAGATGGTCAAATTGGTCAGATTGGATGGATGGCCAGAAAACTGCTTCTGACAGCGTTCAGATTAGAACTGTGTACAGATATCAGGACAGACCTGTACATTATCGTTACACCTTTGAACGTTGGACCCCGTATACGGCATGGAGTGACAGTCAGGCAGTAGAAAGTGCGACCAGAAGGGTGAAAACCCAGACCATTTACCAGTACCGGGATCGTAAGGATTTGAACCATTACTATTTCTATAAGTGGGGTGAATGGTCTAAGTACGGTGATGCAAAAATCGAGGAAACCGATTCACGAGAAGTACAGAAGAGAATTATGTACAGATATAGAAATAAAAATTAGTTAACTATATGACTTATAAATGCAAAGGATGATAAACACAATGAGAAGATGCTTAGGTTGTATGGAAGAGTATAAAGACGATTATCAGGTATGCCCCTACTGTGGCTATGAGGTAGGGACACCTCCCAGGGAAGCATATCATATGATTCCCGGTACTCTTCTGGCAGGACGATACACGGTGGGCCAGGTACTTGGATTTGGTGGATTTGGTGTTACCTACATCGGTTATGATAATGTACTCGAGAGAAAAGTAGCAATTAAAGAGTATTTACCCAGTGAATTTTCAACCCGTATTCCCGGACATACGGAAATCACAACGTATGAAGGAGAACGTTCCGAACAGTTTCACAGTGGTCTTAACAAGTTCCTGGACGAAGCAAAGATGCTTGCCAAAATGCAGGAAACAAACGGAGTTGTGCAGATATTTAACAGTTTTCAGGAAAATGCTACTGCCTACATTGTTATGGAGTATCTGGAAGGGAAAACCTTAAAAACCTATCTGGAAGAAAAGGGAAAACTTTCGGTTGATGAGGCAAAAGAAATCCTGCATCCCATCATTACCGCGTTAAAAGATGTACATGCAATGGGAATCATGCACAGGGATATTGCACCGGACAATATCTATCTGGCTAATGATGGGCGGGTGAAGTTATTGGATTTCGGTGCGTCCAGATTTGCGACCACTTCCCACAGTAAAAGTTTATCGGTAATCATCAAACCCGGTTTTGCCCCTGTAGAACAGTATCGGAGCAGGGGGGACCAGGGACCCTGGACGGACGTTTATTCCCTTGCCGCAACGCTTTATAAAATGATTACCGGTATTACACCGGAAGATGCCATGGAGCGTGTGGAAAAGGAAGAGTTGAAGAAACCTTCCAAGCTGGGGATTGATGTTCCGCAGAATGTAGAGAATGCCATCATGAACGCACTCAATATCAAGATTGAAGACCGGACACAGAATGTGGAAGATTTTGAGGAAGAGCTGTATAAAGCAGACAAAGTGAAACTGCATTTTGTCAAGTTAAAGAAAGCGGATGTAGGTAAGTGGCCACTATGGACCAAACTTGTGGTATCTGCTGCAGCGCTGGGGGTTGTAGTCTTTGCCGGACTTTTGGCTACGGGAGTGATTGACTATTCCTACCTTGTTCCGAAGGGAATGCCCCTTCCTGCGGGGATGACCCGCGTACCCAATGTGGTAAATGAAGATGTGCCCAGTGCAGAAGGCATGACAAATGATGCAGAATTGATTTTCCAGATTGTAGACAAGCAGTATTCGGATTTCATCCCGCAAGATATGGTTTTGGCGCAGGGATTAAATAAAGGAAAAATAGTTAATTCTAACAACGTGTTGGAAGTGGTTGTAAGTGGAGGCAGAGAAGTCTTTGTTATGGCCAATATTTGTGGTATCAGCAAGGAAGAAGCCATTGATACTCTTCTTACAATGGGATTGAATTTTGAAATCCAGGAAGAATACGGTGAATTTGCAAAAGGTGTTGTTATGTCCCAGAGCATTGATGCAGGATTGCAGGTCCGAAGAGGGGACACGATTACATTGATTGTGTCAAAGGGATATGACACCTATATTGATACCAGTGCAGAAATAGAAATACCGGATTTTACAGGTATGACTATGGCACAGGCAAAGGCAGCGGCTAAAAAATATGGTCTGTATCTAATGAAAGGCGGAGAAAAGGATAGTAATAAGCCTGCAGGCACAATTCTAGAGCAGGATCCGAAAGCAGGAACAAGCGGACATCCGGGTGATACCATAACCTTAATTGTGGCAGCCGAACAAGGGAAGATTTATATGCCTGATGTGCAGTACAAAGATGAAGTCGAGGCAGTTGCAGAACTACAGCATATCGGATTAAATGTATCGACTGAAAAGGAAGAAAGTAAGACTGTTGCTAAAGGCAAAGTAATCAGACAGAGTATTGCTCCAAACACAGAAGTACAGAAGGGACAGAGTGTTACGATTGTAATCAGTATAGGCTCCCCGGATTTGGATATTAACGAGTGGTCTGAATGGGTACTGGCACTGCCTCAGGGTGTGGATAAAAATAATTATGAGATAGAGTCTAAAACGCAGTACAGTTCCCGAGATAAGGCATTTATGGATGGATGTAATAGTTCTGTGGAAGGCTGGACATTGTATAACACAGTAGTGGAAAAAGGGGAATTCGGTGAATGGAGTGAATGGTCCACTACCAAACCGGATGATAAGAAAGACCGAGAAACGAATAATAAGACGCAGTATGCATACTCGGACTATGAGACTCAGACGAAAGATGATGATGCTAATCCTCCCGGAGCAGACTGGAGTGTCAAGTCGAGTACACCATATTATATTGATGATTATGGTGCATGGTCAAACTGGAGTGAATGGAGTAGAGCGACAGATTCAGATAACGTGAAAACGGAGAGTAAGAACCAGTATAAATACCGTGATAAACAGTTTACTACTTCCAGTTCTTCTTCTTTAAGTGGTTGGACTTTGTACAATACTACCAGCACATGGGGAGGATGGAGTGACTGGAGTGACTCTGCCGTTACTGCAAGTACTACAAGAAACGTAGAGACAAGATCTGTAGATGATCCGAATAATCCTATTAAGAAGAAGCAATATACATACACTCGTTGGTATGTTGTGCTTGATGATGGATCTGTTAAGCAAGGGGCTTCTCCTGCTTCATTATCATATTGGAATAAAACCGCAATCAAAGAAACCAAAGGACCATTGGATGCACCTTTGGAAAGGATTGCAAACAGTTCAACCGGTGAAGCTAGATGGAAAGATAACTGGTATAACGAAACTGTTTCAGAGGTAGTAAGCGGATATAATAAGAAGGCTCAGTACAGATATCAGGACTTGATATATACATATTATTTTTATCAATGGAAAGCCTGGTCAGATTGGATTGATGGGACAACCGCAGCAAATAACGACCGGGAAGTAATAACGCAGACTCTTTACCGCTACTGTGAACGTCCCACTCATTATACCTATGTATTTGAACGGTGGACCCCTTATACAGCATGGAGTGACAGTCAGGTAGTAGAAAGTGCGACCAGAAGGGTTAAAACCCAGACTATTTACCAGTATCGGGATCGTAAGGATTTGAACCATTACTATTTCTATAAGTGGGGTGAATGGTCTAAGTTCGGTGATGCAAAAATTGAGGGAACAGATACACGAGAAGTACAGAAACGGACAATGTACCGATATAGAAAAAAGAATTAGGAGGCAAATATGAACATTTCGTATGCAAGTTCCACTTTCCCGGGAGATCGTGACTACAATGAAGATTCTTTCCTTTCGAAAGAAACAGATAAGGGATACTGTTTCGTGGTAGCTGACGGATTAGGGGGACATGGAAAAGGAGAAGTAGCCTCCGCACTGGTTTGTGATGTTGCAGCAGAGTTTTTCTCTGCTGCAGGTGTGGATGACATTTATGGTATTTTCGATACAGCGCAGGAGAGACTTATAGAAAAACAAAAGGAAGAGCACGCAGAAGATGCCATGAAAACAACAATGAATGTGGTATCCATCAGTGACAAAAAGATACTGTGGGGACATGTGGGGGATACCAGAACCTATTATTTCAAAAAGAATAAACTGATTTCCAGAACCAAAGATCATAGTGTACCGCAGATGATGGTTTCTATGGGAGAAATCAAAGAAAAGGATATCCGGTATCATCCGGACAGAAACCGACTCCTTAAAGTTATGGGGATTGAATGGAACAGACCACAGTATGTGATAGAGGAGCCTTTAAAACCGGAAAAGAAACAGGCATTTTTGCTGTGTACAGATGGATTTTGGGAGTATATAGAAGAAAAGGACATGATAAAATGCCTAAAAAAGGCCAAGACACCGGAAATGTGGCTGGAACAGATGAATGCCATTGTAAAGAAGAATGGAGAGGGTCATAATATGGACAATTTTACCGCTACAGCAATCTGGATTGGGTGAGGATTAGAATGTATACATTAAAGATGCAGAATGGTATTTCGCTAAGTGCACTTTCTATTAAGGGAAAGAGAGAACAGCAACAGGACTATTATACCAGTATTCAATTACCGGACAGAACCATAGCGATTGTGTGTGATGGTATGGGTGGACTGAATGGCGGAAGTGTTGCAAGCAGAAGAGCAGCAGAAATGTTGTTAAATGATTTACAGATGGTGGATGAAAATCAAAATATGTATGAATTCTTCCAAATGGAATTGGAACGTCTGGATGATGAAATTTACAGTTTGAAAAATCCGGATGGTACGAGAATGGGAGCCGGAACTACATTGGTTTCTGTGTTAATGTTTGGCAATAAACTGTATTGGTTTTCGGTTGGTGACAGTAAATTATATTACAAAAGGGATCAGGATTTTTGTTGTGTGACCAGGGAACATAATTACTCTATGAGATTGGAAGAACTAAGGCAAAATGACTGCATTGATGAAAAGAAATACATAGAGGAACAGAAGAAGGGCGAACAGCTTATCAGTTATCTGGGACTTGGAATGGCAGAAATTTTTGATGGTAACTATAGTCCATTTATTATGCAAAAGGGGGATCGTATTTTGCTATGTACGGATGGTTTATACCGAACACTTTCGGAATCCGATATTCAATCCATTTTACAGCAGAATGGTTCCACGGAGCGAATTTGCAAGATGTATGAAAATGCGGTTCTGGCAAAGGATAAGATGAACCAGGATAATGCAACATGGGTTGTAATACATAAGATAGGAGATTAGCGATGAACAGAGTAATATGTGTAAACGGACATTTTTATGACGGAGATAAATATGAGGCCTGTCCTCACTGTGCAGAGGGTGTTCCTGCCATTACACCGGAGCATTTTGCAGTAGTACATGGTACACCAAAGGTAGAAGAAAAGAAAGAGGATAAGAAAGAAAAGAAGGGGTTGTTTGGTAAAAAAAAGGAAACTAAAACAGAGAAATCTCAGATTTCTGTAGAAGATGATCAGAAAACGGAAAGACTTTCTCCTGAAGAAGCTGCGGGAAGGATTGAGATGCCTATGTCTCAAAAATCAGTTAGGCCTATGGAAAGTCCTGCTGAAAAGCCGGTTGAGGAATCGATAGAAAGACCGGTTGCTCAGCCGGTTGCAGCAAAACCCGTACAAGCATCCCAGCCCGTGTCTGCAAAACCAATGTCGCAGCCAGTAGTGGCACCGGTGACGCCTGCTAAAAATTCTTTGCAATCTGCCCTTTTTCAGGCAGCAGATGCAAGAAAGAGTCCTTCTGATGAAGGGAAAACAGTTGGATTCTTCTCCACTTCTACAGAACCTCCGGTTGGATATTTGATTTGTACAAAAGGTGATGATTTTGGTAGAGGTTTTCTACTTAAGTCAGGTAATAATACCATTGGGCGTTCTCAGTTCATGGATGTAGTCATTATGGATCCCAAGGTGTCCAGAGAAAAACAGGCATTTGTTATGTACGAGCCTAGGAAAAGAGAATTCTATGTAAAACCTGGAGAGGGTTCCGGGTTATGTTACTACAATGATGAACTTGTTCTTGGACCTACTAAGATTAAGCAGTTTGATAAGATTGCAATAGGTGATACAGAACTTATGCTGATTCAGGTATGTGGTGAAAATTTTAGTTGGGATGAGTTGGTGTAAGTAACCTGAGGGGATGATTTTGGACATTCCATATTTGGTGAAATAATGAATGATTCTACTTAGGTGGTATCGGCACAATATTGGGGGAATTAAATTTTTTGAAGGTCTGTCGTGTATAATATACCCCCAAAAAGGTAGCCCCTCAATAATTTGAAAAGTCTTTCAGATTGCCGGAAATTGGACATCTGAAAGACTTTCTATATGATACTTCGTTTTGTTCACCATTGATTATCTTCTTGACAACCGCCCTTTTCTGTCCTACAATTACCTCATCGGTGGAAGTTCTTTTCCACACGGATGGAAGTGAAAATCGTAAGCCCATTCACTGGGCATCTTTGGCATTCGCCAACTTTTTCACATTTTTAAAACTAAATCACTTAAGAGTT
>CAMEIX010000033.1 GCA_945919075.1 uncultured Lachnospiraceae bacterium | reverse complement strand
AAGTTTACAAACGGAATGGATGCCGGCGCTACTGCAAAGTTTTCCCCAAACTGGGCTGACTGTTGGGCCGGAATCACGCAGTGTACCGTCCATGGAGATAAGAAGCAAAATACACAGCCGGTACAATCAAGCAGATTGGCGCGACGACACGGATTCACCCCATTTTTTTCGCCGATTTCATTAACCAGATCACCCAATGCCACAATCGCCACGGAAATAACTCCCGTAATCATACTGAGAATTCCTGCGGACAAAACAATGGTAGTTTCCGCACTTTTTTTGGATTTTGCAAAGCGATTCAGCAAAGAGCCCACGCTTTCAAACATCCCACTCGCTTCCATCACACCAATCAGAGCAAACACTCCAATCAACATACAAACGGTACCTGCCGTGCCTGTGATGGCCGAAATCACCAGGCCCTCTACCGCAAATCCTCCGGGGAAAGCCAAAAAATCGTTTACGGAATAAAGCCCACTAAGTAACCCCACTACAATGCCGGCTACAATTCCCCAGGACAATGCCACTACAAGATGCTTACGCTTAAGACACAGGGTGATAATCACGATAGGAATCACTAACATCAAAAGACTCACCGGCTTAATCGTGGCTTCTTTTATTCCCTCCAAAACAACGGTGGTATCTGTGGTTTTGGTAAGTGCGAAGAACATAACTAAGGCCCCCAATGCTGCCGGAATAGAATACCGGGTACGGGTCTTTACCACCATTCCCAAATCCGCATGCTGGGTCGTAGAGGACGCAATGGTGGTATCCGAAATAGGTCCTAAATTGTCACCAAATGCGGCTCCCGAAACAATCGCTCCGATCATATATTCCGGGGCTACTCCCGCCATCACACCCACCGGAAACAAAATCGGAATCACTACAAAATAGGTTCCAACCGATGTACCTGTCGCAAATGCCAGCAGACAGGTCATTACAAATGTAGCGACCACAAACAGACGTCCGGTAAGTCCAACCGAAACCACATATGCCGCAATGGTTTGTACCATACCACTTGAGGAAATCATTTTCCCGGAAACGGCTGCCAATATGACAGCAAGTACAATGACTGAAAACATGGGCTTACTCAATCCATGAATGATTGCTGCCCCGTAGGCTTTATCGTCCTTCGCAAAAACTGCACCAACGATTACCGCCACAAAAAATGCAACCACATAACCATTCACATTGGACTGACTGCATGCGGCCCATACAATCATGAAACATGCCGCTAAAAGTGGCAAAAATCTTCCTACTTTTCCGAAATAAAATTCTACTCGTTTTGGTTTGTTTTCCATAAATCTCCGTCCCCTGTTCTTAGCGTATTAATTTATTAACCACACCGCAAAATACCGGAAGTCCGCTTTCCCTATCCATAACTGCATAAACAAAAGGTCTGTCCAGTTCAACATATTTACGTTCAAAAGCAGGAGCACATCCACGCATAACACACATAGCAGAAACTGCGGCTGCTTTTGTACCGGCTCTGTCAACCTTGATATAAGCTTTCTGTAGAACTGAACTTACCATAAGGGGCTCCTTTGTAGTAATGCCACTAAAATCAGCATCCGGCATAAAAACAGATTGCATACCCAACCTTTTACAAAAACCCGTCAGTTCCATGTCCAATGAAATCTCGAACTCAGGAATTCTCGTAACAACCTCTGCCTTTATCCTCTTATTGTAACACTCCTTAAAATCAATCTGATCAAATGCTCTTTTGGGGAATGATGCCTCCTTCTCTTGCTTTGGCAGCAAAGCCATGAAAGCATACCTTCCGCCCAGATAATTCTTTACAAATCCCGTATAGAAATCATCCTCAATATAAACGTTTTCTTTGCTGTAAAGCATGGTGACTTCCGATACGGTACCGTCATAATTTGTAAACTCTGAATTTTCCTCTATATCACTCTGCTCATACTTCTTTTCCCATTTAGCCTCGAATGAAATGGCATTCATAAGTATAATGCGAAGATCCCTTGGTGCGCAATCCATTAATTTGGGAATCATTCCATCTGTTTTCCGGTAAACCCAGGCATTAACCTTTTCTACTATATCAGAACCGGCAGAAAAAATTTCAGCATCAAAAACCTTTTTCATAAGTTCTCTAAAACTTTCAAGGATTTCATCATATAAGTCTTCTTTCACACAGATACCATTTGACGAATTAAGCTTTCCATCTTTGAATTTCCCGGTCATATTCCTCTGAAGATTTTTGATAAATACAGCAATATCTTCAGACTGTGCATTATTACCGAGTACATCCGCTATTTCTTCCCGGCATCTGCCATTCACTGCACTCCATGCAATACCCAATAGGATATAAAATGAAAATGGGGAGCAGACGATATTCTCTCCTTCGTATTCCTCATATGCATTTACTAACAGTTTTCTGCTAAGTTCAATGTATTTCTTTTCCATGAAAAACGCTCCTTTGATTGCTTCCTTATCATATTCATTGTCAGGCTCCTTTATCAGCTACGTTTATCCTTCAATACTTCCCGGATTAAGCAAAAACTCATAAATGTTCACTGTCAAAATCCCATTCTCATCGTAACGAGTTGGAACTATATCCTTTGTCACTACAATTTTCTTAAAAGAATCATCTATTTTTCTAAAGGGTCTTATCTCTTGATTTCTCTTTGCTTCATCCGGCAGAGAATATGCTGACTGGATATAATATCTTGCAGAACCGAGATTGCACACAAAATCTACCTCCAAAGCTTTTCGAACTACTTTTCCATCGTCATCCCTTTCTGCAATTGGTACCACACCTACATCTACGCTATATCCACGCATACGAAGTTCATTATAAATCACATTCTCCATAGTATGTGTCTGCTCAAACTGTCGGAAATTTAGTCGAGCATTGCGAAGTCCCAAATCCGAAAAATAATATTTCTTTGGAGTTTCAATATAAGCCTTGCCCTTAATGTCATATCTCTGTGCAGACTCTATCAAAAAAGAATCTTCAAAGTAATCTAAATATTTCTTGATAGTCTTTGCTGTAATACCTGATTTCTTAACCGTCTTAAATGTATTTTTCAGTTTTTCCGGATTAGTAAGCGAACCGATTGCAGAAGAAAGGATATTAAGCAAATCTTCCAGTTCACCTTGGTTCTTCACTCTATTCCTCTTAAATATGTCTGTTATATAAATTTCATCAAACAAACTCTGTAATACGGCTGCTTTTTCGTTTGCTCCATCTCGCAAAACTACAAGTGGCATTCCTCCATAGAGCATATATTCAGACAATCCTTCATACTTATCACCTCTATATACAGACATAAATTCTGCAAAGCTTAATGGATACATATGGATTTCATCACCACGTCCTGCAAACTCAGTAATAATATCCTTAGACAAAAACTTTGCATTACTTCCGGTAACATATACATCCATATTATCCTTACGCAAATACCCATTCAGAACAGATTCAAAGCAGTCAAGCAATTGAACCTCATCTAAAAGCAAATAGTATTTTCCCTCTCCGGATGTATGAGAACGAATATACTCCATAAATAACTCTGGATTTGCACCTCGTTTCTCTTTCTCAACACTAATAAGACTTTCGCCAATAAGGTGAAGATCATCTGCAGAATCAAATGCAAAACGGATAATATGTTCTTTATCTACACCACTTTCTAACAAATAATTATAAAAGAGCGTGTTTAGTAAATAGGATTTCCCACATCTTCTAATACCAGTAATAACCTTTATTAATCCATTATTTTGTCTTTTTATCAATTTGTCTAAGTAGTATTCTCGTTTAATTTCCATATATCAGCGCTCCTTTAGGGAAGATTTTTGCAACAATTTACATTTTTCCGTTCTACAATAGCATATGTTTCCAGTTTTCTCAAGTGTTTTACTAAAAATAGGACTGATTCTTCACATGAATTCTATAGTTCAATGTAATGAAGTACATCACAAATCTTCTGACTAAGTTTTTGAAGTTTTCCTTTCCGTTGCGCTTCTGAGTTTCCCTTATAAAAATGGAACCATATATACC
The DNA here is from genome assembly GCA_945919075.1 of uncultured Lachnospiraceae bacterium. Classification (GTDB taxonomy): domain Bacteria; phylum Bacillota; class Clostridia; order Lachnospirales; family Lachnospiraceae; genus Acetatifactor. Next base: position 18,671 of record CAMEIX010000033.1, on the reverse strand, counting down.
GGTAAATAATGAATTCCGTTTTCCCATTTATAATCTTTGGTATGAACAACGTATTTGTCTCTTACCCGACTACTAAACTTATCGCAGAATACATTTAATGATTTATGACCTCTATAATTACCGGACTTCACCTCAATCGGGCATATCTTATCTCCCACTGAAGTCAGAAAATCAATTTCATACAAATGATTTGAGGTTTCGCTTTCCATCGTATAATAAAATAGATTATTTCCTTTCGCTATCAGCATCTGCGCAACTACATTCTCATATACATAACCTAAATTTGAATCAAGTTTATCTAAAAGCAGCTTATTGTAAATCACATTCTCCGTATATTTCTTGTCTTTAAATGCAAGTGTCACAAATAAGCCCACATCAGATGTGAAAAGCTTATATCGCCCTGCATCCTTCTCTAATGACATCGGGGCCCCGGGATTATTTGCATGATATGCAATATTCACAGTAAAAGAACTTAGCATATCAGGAATCAATTCACGGACCTGTTCTGAACGTATCCCTTCTCTTGCATTTGAGAGAACATATCGCGACGCATTGCCACTTAAACTTGCAGGTATGGCATCAAATATATCTCCGGCGAGCCCGGTTCCATCTATTTTTGTGAAATCTTCCTCATACAAATCTACTATCTCTCTTTTTGTCTCATCGACAGCCTGTAAATTATTTTGCTCGAGATATGTTTCTATAGCCTGCGGCATTCCACCAATGAGCATATACAGTCTAAAAATACGCATAAGATTTCTGTGCATTACATTTCCTGCAGGCTTTTTCTTTTGAAGAAGCATCCTTATTGTATCAGCTGATATCTGATCACCTATTGCCCATAAGAACTCCTCAAAATCCATAGGATACATTGATAGCTTATGTTCCTCACTTGGAATTAATATATCTTTTGTATTTTTCCTTATAGATAATAAGGAACCCGTTTCAATATATTTATATCTTCCGTCAGCAACAAGATACTTAATTGCCTGTCTAGCCTTTGGAAGTAGTTGCACTTCGTCAAATATGATTACAGATTCCTTTTCATACAGTCTCGTTCCGGTTAACTGCTGTAACTGTAAGAAGAAAAAGTCCAAATCATACGTATCATCAAAAAGATCCATTATCGCCTTACTGGTATGAGCAAAGTCAACTATGATATATGATTTAAACTCCTTCTTGGCAAATTCCTCTGCAATAGTTGACTTTCCAACTCGCCTTGCACCTTTTATAAGAAGGGCATATTTATCGCTACGATTCTCTTTCCATTCAAGTATCTCATCGTATATTTTTCTCTTAAAAACTGGTTTTCCCACTTATAATACCACCTTTCTAAAGAGAGTATAACGCAAATCCCCATTCATGTAAACTTATTTTCTGCGCAAATCCCCATTCATACGAATAATATTTCTACCCAAATCCCCCTTTATCTATTATTGCCAACTATAAAAATTTTAACAGACTCCTTTGTTTCCTCCCAACCTTTCAACCCGGTTATTCTCAACCAAATATCATAATCAATCCTTAAGTTCCCAAACTACAGTTACGGTATCTGCAATGTCAATATCATCCGGTTCAATATCCATATCGTATGAGGCAGGACTACATGCATCCTCTGCACAGCATCTTAAGGACATCTCCTGCAAAGGCTTTGATACAAAATCTATTTCACCCCAGGAATAATCAATGTTTATGATTTTGCCAAGTTTCACATCCGATGCCTCAGCCAGCACAGATGCCTTTTTCAGGGAATCCTTTACTGCTTTCCCAAGAAGCTCATTTTTGGATGCTTCCGGATCAGCCACGGTGTATTCAATGGAAAACTCCGGTGCTTCCGGACAGTGTGCCAGTGCATACAGCATTCTTCCCAGTCTTTCATTATCTGCCGGAAATTCTATTTTCATGCGATGCACATATTTATATCCCTGAAATCTCCTTCTCCAGCTTTTGTCCCTATCCTGGTAGCTTTCATATTCCGTATCAATATTGTAATACAAAGTCTTCAGTTCCTTCCGCTCATATCCCTGCTTTTCTACAAGGTTCTTCAGCAGCTCCACTATTTCAGATGATTTCTGTAATGTCTCATCATATTCCGGATATATTCCTTCCATACTGAGTCTGAGCCTTATGGTATCCGGCTTTACTGAAATTTTTCCTTTTCCTGTTACTCTGATAGTTCTTTCCATAATGACTAATCCTCCATATTCTCAAATACTTCATAGATACACTCAATTACTTTCTTATCTACCTTAAAATACCTTCCAAACGGATTGATAACTACTCCCACAACCTTGTCACTCTTTGCGGCTATGTCAAACATGTCTGCGAATGGTATTTCCATAACCACGTCAGGTACGGGCTGTTTATGTATCTCCTCCTCATTTGTGAAAATGTAAAACCATTCCTCTCCTTCTCCGGTGGTCACAGTGTCCATACGGATTCGGACTTCATGATCAAGAGTGACGGTATCTCCTTCTTTCAGACTGTATACATCCAAATCTGAAAACATCCCTTCACCAACCGTTACAAAAGGAACCATTCCGCAGCCGTCTCTTTTCATTCTGAAACATAAGGATGTAATCACATACACAAGGCTTTCATGATCTTGCATTACATACAAGTTCTCAATCGCATTCTCAATTAGTTCATTCCCCTGCATCCTCTCGTCTAACTTTCTGCAGCATCTTCCCATCACTTCATCAAATGCATCAAGAACCCTGTTCATCTCCGGATCAATCCTGTTACGGCATTCCGCTTTTAGAACTGCCGGTATGCCAAAGAATGCTTCCGCAATACTTCCCGTTATGGCAGCAAGGGTATCAGTATCCCCACCCAGAGAAACTGCATTCCTTATGGCATCCTCAAAATTCTCTGCCTCCAGAAAAGCAGTAATTGCTTCCGGTACTGTCTGCTGGCAACTCTCCACATGATGATAATACGGCCTGATTTCGTCCAAAGATCTGCTTAGGTCATAATGAAATTCCCGCGTAGCATATTCTTTGATCTCTTCCTTTGTTGCTCCATTTCTTGCCAGAAAAATACAGCTTGCAGTGGCTACTGCTCCTTTGATTCCTTCCGGATGATTATGTGTAACTGCTGCAGTAGCTTCTGCTACTTCTCTGGTTCTCTCAATGGTAGGATATAGCCAGCCTGCTGCGGATACCCTCATTGCAGAACCGTTACCATAGCTTCCATATGGTTTCGGATTCCTCGCTCCAAGCCACCCTCTGAATCTTCCACCATATCCTGCATGGGGATATCGTCTTCCCCAATCCTGCATATTCGCAATCACAGCCTCTTCAATCTCCGGCTCATTTGCATCCGGCCCGATGGCAAGCAATGCTTCTGCTACTGCTACGGTCATGACTGAATCATCTGTAAAGCTGCATCCTCTGGTAAACAGGTCAAAATCCTTTGACTTATTGCCTCTGTCAAATTCAAAAGGACTTCCTATAATATCTCCTAAAATTGCTCCGTACATATCTGCCTCCTGTCTCCGGAATCGTTCCGGCAATGTCTGTTTCCTTGTTACAATATGAGTATATCGCAAGTAGCTGATTAGATGGTCGCCAGGAAAGCGACACTTTGGAAGCACACAAAAAGCGCCGGTACGAGATGTACTGACGCTATTTATCTGCAATTTTCATTATACTCCCAATATCTCATTTGTATATTTGAACAGCGTTACATTCAGTTGCATAATATCATACTGCTTATCAATAATAGCTTTCTGTACAATCAGATCCACCTTGCTACTCGGACTGAACGCCCAATCTGCTCTCGCAAGTAAATCCTTAGACTGTTCCAGATCAAGTTCAAGAGCAATACATAGTGCCATTACTGTTTTCTTTTTGGGATGATAATTCATATCGCACTGAATCTTAGAAAAATGCTTTCTGTCAAGATTTGCTCTTTTCCAGACATCCTTATTATCCAGATGAGAAGCATCAATCAGTTCAAATAATTTATCGTGGAAAGAGGCTCCCATATTTGCCAGCTGATCTTCCAACGACATATCTGCTGACAGCATACATGGTTCGGCCAATACTTGGCTTTTATCATCAAAAGGATACGCGTCCTCTACCCGGTTCTCTTGAAGCATTTCTTCGAAGTAAGCTTCTTCTGCCAGTTCCCTGATCCTTTCACTTCTTTTGCTTCGTACCGGATACTCTCTTTTATGGCTATCCCTGACATAATTTGCATCTATGTAGGAATCAATCTCCCCGACAATCTGCCCGGAAAGTTGAAAGGATTTCTTATCGAATACCACAAGAATAATCTGCATATCATTTTTCAAAAGAAACTTGCTGAAAACAGATACCGCTATCTGTAATGCCTTGTCCTTCGGAAAACCATATACTCCGGTTGATATCAGTGGGAATGCAATGCTCTCACACTTTAACTCCACTGCTTTCTGTAAAGATTTCCTGTAACAGCTCTCCAAAATATCAAATTCGTGATGAGCACCGTCCTCCCATACCGGACCAACCGTGTGTATGATGTACTTCGCATTCAGGTTAAATGCTCCGGTAACCGCAACATCGCCTCTTGCGATTTTTCCAATCTTTTCTCTTTCTTTGAGAAGCTGTTCTTTTCCGGCAGCTTCGTAGATAGCCAGATCTGTGCCACTGGCACAAATCGGATTCGGGTTCGCTGTATTCACAATAGCATCTGCTTTTACCTTTGTTATGTCATTGCGGACAATCTTAAATGGCATTGTGGCACCTCCTATTTTACCGGGGTTCCTACCTCGATTAAATTTCCATCGGGATCATAAAATCTTACAACCTGCTGGTTCCAGCTATGTGTCATCAATTCATTGACATACTCTATCTCAAAATCTGATTCTTCTAATCTCTTTACAAAGCCTTCTATATCTGTTTCTTCGAAATATAGTTCTGTCATATTGTGCTTGGGAATCAAGTCCTTATTGAGAAACTTCTTCCATATCTTCGCATCCTGTAGCACTAAACCTTCGGACATAATCACATTGCCGTCTTGATCTAAGATTACCTGTAGACCAAATATCTCTTTATAAAATCGAATGGCTCTGTCCATGTCATTTACTGCAATTAGAACATTTTTCAGTTTCATGGTGCCTCCTGTTCATCGTTGAACTCAATTCATTTTCTTCTCTCTACTTCAGCCTCTTAATAAACTGTAGAAATGCCCCTTTTCTGCTGTCTGTTTAATTGATTAATATTCCATACGACATCTTTAAAAGAGAAAAAATGATACTTTCTATTACTAAAAATTATACTCGTAAAAATAATCAAAATCAATCGACATTATTTGCAGTTGATACCAGATTTGAAAGGTCATTATACGCCTATTACATCAAAATTATTCCATAAGCGAAATAAGGTAGAGATTCCCCTACCTTATCTCCAAACTAAAAATCATAATCATCCGGATCCAGCCCTGCATCCTCCAGAGCTTCTCTTCGTTCATCCTCATCCATTAATTCAAGTTCATCTGCATCAAGTCCAGCCAATTCAAGCTCATCTTCCAGATTATCCTCTTCCTCGTACTTGTCATCCTCAAAATCACCTGCATCCCCAAAGAGAGCCTCATGCTCTTCTTTACTTGTGCAAAGCATTTCCTCTGCTAAATACATTTCTGTTGCATCCACTTCACCGTCTCTGTTAAAATCCATCCAATCCATAATGATTCCTCCCGATTTACCAATCCTCATCTTCCATGGCATCATCCACACCGGCAGCATAGTCATCATCGCTCCAGTAACGATCCCAATCGTAATCATCGTCCTCATAAATCGCATTGTAGCCATCATCATAGGAATTCATGGAACTATGATTTTTCTTTGAAGAGCTGCTGCCGGATGAATAAGTCTTCTTACTGTTTGAAGTAGTGCTGCTACTCTTTTTGCCGGAAGAGGTATTGCTATTCTTAGTGGTTGATGAACTACCGGAACTTTTAGAGCTTCCACTGTACGAGGTGCTGCTTTTATACCGGTAAGTGCTATTATCATGTAAATAACAGTAACTGCTTCCTTTTTTTGCATCATTGTCACACCCGCTCTTAATACACTTTGGCGTACTAACTTCCGTCATCCAACCAATGAGTACGAAAAGAAATACTATGCTTAAAAGTACTATTGCTGCACCCGTTGTTCCATCTGAATTTCTGTTCATAATCCTTTCCTCCTTCTATGGTGTTTTCCTATATTTTATCCTTTATCTGCAAGAAACCATTTATAGTCCTCCATCATCCCTGCACTCCCGATAATACGGACACATCAAACAACACTGGCCACATTTTTTCTTCTCCATTCTCTTTTTTCTCTTAAGCCAAAAAATAAATCTGCCCATTTGATTGCTCCTATGTTTTGTTGCTCATCTCTCTATTTCCTTTTGTTAATCTTACTATATTCGAAATGCTGTCCATTAAAAACACCAGCATATTTACTGCCATTTAACAAAAAAGCAGACAACCAATAATAAAAGTATCCCCGAGATATACGTCTCGGGGATACTTTATATTGCTAATTTTTTATCCTTTAAACGACATATTAAATGCAGGAGCCATTTCTTCAATCTCGCTTCTACTCAGTCCATACTGCTGTGCAATCCTTCTCCAATTGCTTTCTACAACATTCTTTATTTCTTTCAATTCTTCTATAGCCTGTACCTCTGTCAATCCATACATTTTTGCGGTAGACAGTGCCAGATTAAAGTCAATCAGGTTATTGTCAGAATCCACATTGAGCGATAATGTATCTCCATAAATATTTGGATTCACATCATATAACGGAGATAAACTCCACCCATCCTTTACCAAAATAAATCCATGATTTCTCAAATGATCATCTGTGTTTGACACCGCCATATTGAATACAATTCTTCGCCACAGTTCCAATAAGTCCTTTCCCGGAGTCGCACTACTTGTTTTAATAATGGAAGCAATCTCCATATAGCTAGAGCCTTCTGTCGCATTCGCTCCGTCCTTTTTACCTAAAAGAGTCATAGCAGAGGCAAAGTGAATTCTTTTATCACCTTCTCTGTCGAATCTCTTCGTTAGAAAGGTACTTCCTGTTTTTGAAAAGTTCTCCAGTTTAGCTTCCGGTACATTCAAATCGCACATAACCGCTAAATCGTGCACTACCATTTCCCACGCGCCCATATTTACTTCATCATTTTTTGATGGAAATTTTGCAATCCATAAAGAACCATCTGGTGCGACAACAGTCGCCTTTGGTCTGGCTCCGCCCAAAGAAGAACCTGGTGCTACTAACTGTTTTAACCACTTTTCTTCCATACCATCATCATTCTTTTCAAAGGCCAGAGAAGCTGATTCCAGTTTCCGAAGTGTTGTCCAGGGAGGCGTTGCCAATTCTTTATCATCAGACATATAAGGGCCACCCTTTGAAATAGAAAATCTCAAACCGCCCATTCTTGTCTCGTCATAAACTCCTATAAGAAAATCTACTTCTGTCAAAGTTCTCGGTTTTCTTTCTTCCTTCTTGGCAACAATCGCCTCGCGCCTCTTCATCAACAGACGCCCCCACCTATCCGGACAGGAATCCTCAAATACACCAAACATTAACTTGTCTGTAGGTGCATACTGACGACCCTTGAACATTCTCAAATCCGGATCTAAGGTTACATTATTAGTCAAATTATTTAGCCATTCGTCATCATATTCAAAAGAGACTACTTGTTTTCCCCTTTCGCCATCTACATATAGGGTTCCTATTAACGAAGGAGTATCCGCTTTCCAATTCTCATATACATAAATTGCATTTATATTATTCATCTGATCCCTACTTCCTTTTTGTTCGTTTCGGAGTCTTTAAATTCATATCCTGAATTCTTCTGCCATATTCATCATCCTGTGCTACTAGTTCTAAGTCCTTATCCATGCCACCCAGTGCATGCAGCACTGCAGCATAGGTCCCCATTGCCACTGTTGGAGTGCCTTTTTCCACAGCCCACAACGTAGCTCTACTAATCCCGGCTCTTTCTGCCACCAATTCTGTAGAAAGATTACGACGCAGTCTTGCCATCTTTATTTGTTCACCCAGATTTTCTAAAACTTTTTGTGTATCCGGCATCACAACCACTGATTTTTTGCTCATATTTTTCACCTCTTATGTTTAATAAAATAAACCATTTATTTCGTTTTGTCAATTTTATCAAACATTATTTTCAAAATCATCTTCATACTATCTCTATATCACCTCTATATCACCTTTATATTGCACCAAAAATAGGCTTAGCATATTCAACTAAGCCTATTATTCTAACTATAAAATTTTTATATCTCCCATCAAAAATTTATTTTTTGTAAGTAATGATGCCATACATGCCTGGTTCTGGCTATCACATACTTAGAATCTGCATCTTCAGAGCCTCCGGCTTGTACCACTATCTCCGTATCCATTTATTGTTAACTATAATCTCAGAAACAAACAATCCCGATTCCAGTAAATCTTTCCCGTTCAACTCCTCAGAAGAGTTCACGCATATTGCATCAAATCCAAATAGAACCCTATTCATTCCTTCCAGATTCTCCAGCAACAGTTTCTGTTTTTTCATTAAATCAACTAGTTCATCCAACCCTTTTATTTTAGATTCCGAAATATATAGTTGATTCAAATTAACTAATCCATGAATAAACTCGAGATTTTCAATTTTCTCACCTGCATATAGGTATAATTGCTTAAGATTTTCCATTTTGGAAATGAAGGTATAATCATTCAAATCACACCCTATTACTAATGTTTCCACCTCTATGGGATCACTAATCGAATTAATTTCTGTATTCAAAACCAATTCTGTAGGCATCTTAAAATTATAGCAATGCGAATCGTGGTCCCATGGAAAGCCATATGAACAACACTTTAAGTCAACGCTGTTTTTATCAATCAATATTTGTCTCATTTCTCCTCCTATCGCTCTTTTCAGTTAACATTATATAGATTTTCAAGAAACCCCTTCGCAGCCTCTCTCATCTGCTCCACCACTTCATCCGGTCCGACAACCTGCACATCCTTGCCCAGGCTAAAGATCCAACCGAAAAACTGTGGGCTGACATTCACATCCACCTGAAGTTCGCTGTGCTCGTCATCAATGGGGCGGAAGGAAATGTCCTTACCAAACCTGTCAATGAAGACGCCACACATATAATTGGCAAATTGTATTTTAACCCTTGCCTTCTGTCCCCGAAACATCCCGAAGGTCGCCTTGGAATACTCCGCCATATCAAAGTTTTTGAAGGCTTCCTTTCCGTTGCGCTTCTCCTCTTCGATGGAAATGTGCATCATCTTATCTACCCGATAGTGCTTAATCTTATGATCCAAATCATCAAAAGCCACCAGGTAATAATTCTCGTCATCCCATGTGAGCGCCCAGGGACTGACTACGAACCAGTCTCCGTTATGTCTTGGAACAAGCTTTTTATTGATGTCCCATTTGTAATATTTAAATCGAATCTTCTTGTTCTGATTGATTGCAGTATGAATATCATCCACGTTGTAATACACGGACTCATTCATGGTCTTTACCCGGTCATTGATATACACCTGACGTTGCAACTGCTTCGCCTGATGTTCACTGACAAAGCTCTTGATTTTCGCAATCAGTTCACGGGATTTTGTCTGCGTGATAAACTTTGAAGACTGAATTGCATCAATGAGGAGCTTCACCTCGGCCAGTTCAAATTCTCTGGAACCAACATGATAATATGTCTCACGGCCAATCTGTTCCTTGATAATCTCCACGCCAAACTTTTCCGTCATATCCTGAAAATCTGTGTAGATGCTTTTTCTTTCTGCTGTCACATCATATTTTTCTAATTCTTCCATGATCTGCGGCATAGTAAGACTATGCTCGTCATCTGTTTTTTCCTGCATGATTTTCATAAGATATGTAAATTTGAACTTCTGATTGATTCCTCTCGACATTGGTTCTACCTCCGTGCTGTTGAAATGCTAATTTAGATGGCCGTGATACTCCATAACGTTTCAAAATCGATAGGTTATCTATTGATCTATCCTATTAGCCGCAATCACAGAATTGATATATGTGACTGTCTTCTCCTTAATGCCCACCTGTTCTGCAAATGTCCCAAAGTCATTCACTGAAATACTAATTTCACTTATTATGTCCTTGCAACGTCTTTCCTTTATGCCCATCTTTGCACCTGCTTCAAGAAAATCAGATAGCTTTATCTCTGATGTCTTCCCATTCACAGTCATCTGATGTGCACGCAACCACTTATTGGTAGGATTATAAGAAAATGTAATATCATAGGCAGGTGCGAGCTTCCATCTGCCGGACCTATCCATAAGAAAAGAAATATTCTTAACATGATCATCCTGATTAACAGCAAGACAATTGAATACCATTCTTCGATAAAACTGCTCAATCTCTTTATATGAAATTCCAATCTCCTTCATATACATTGCCGCTAATTCATATCCACAAACACCAGGTTCCCGGTAACTGATATGTGTTAATGCACCTAGAGACTGCATATGAAGTTTTCTCCCATTCTCCCTGTCAAATCTCTTTGTCACAAAGTGATGATCACCTTCAGATTCGAATATTCTGCATTCGTTCATCGTAATTCCGGCAGCTTTTGCCATTAGATAATATGCATATTCTATTAATGTATATTCCGGTTTATCTTCTAGTCCATGATCGCCATTCTTTGAAACATTATCAAACTTCATCAACCAATAGTCATACCCTGGACCTAATTGCATTTGTCCGGACCTTACTTCATTTGTCTCCTCATTCCATGCTATAAGTGCTTTTGCTCTGGCACCACCTGCAGAACTCCCAACCTGAACGAGCTGAGAATAGGTTAAATGATCATTTGCGCTTAATAAAAAACTTTCTCTTTTACAAAGCACATCCGAGGCAAATTTAACCATTTCTCGCACATTGATATTCTCATCTATGTCTTTAATGTCTGTACTTGCAGGCACATATTCCAGAGCACCCATTCCTCGTTTTCCGGTATAGCATAGTCTGTCAATTGCAGTAAAATCTGACAACGATTTTCCAAGAGACATAAGCCACTGTTCAATAACCGCATTACCAAATCTGTCTGGTAATGAATCAGCCACCAAACCTGGCATGCCATAAAATGGTTCACCAACTAAGGTCGGAAATTCATATATATTCTTTGAAAGAGGCATGCGAAGAGGAGACAATTCAATTCCACTATTTACAAAGTCTTTATCATACTCAAAAGTGGCATATGCTTTTGAAACATCCTGATGAATAATTCCGATTCTTGTTCCCCATAGAATTACTTCTGCGGTATCATTCATTCTTCATCCCCCCACTTAAATCCCGTTTTCTCAGTCTTTTTCCTTACTCGTTTGGGACTATTCTCTTTGTTTTCCAAATAATAGCTTGGTCTTCTCGTCTGATCCGGAACGAGTAAATCTATATTATCGCCAAGTCCTAGTGCCAAAAGAATTTTAAACAAATTATCAACCTGCACAGATTCTCCTTGTTCTAATCTGGATATACTTCGCTTTGATACACCAGTCTTATCCTCAAGATCCTGCTGCGACATATCCTTCATTACTCTATATGTTTTAATTTTCTGCCCTAATTCTTTAATATATTCTTGATGATTCTTTTTCGCATTCATATAATCACGCCATTTCTGTCTTTTTATTTACTATATCATACATCTATATGCCATATTTGTCTACTTTTTTTACATTTTTCTTTATATGGTAAATTGTATTTTTGGCGAATTCTATGCAACCAATTCCTTAATAGCATCCTCAATCTTCTGATACCTTGGAGAATCCAATGTTGCAAGCAATGCTTCATATGGATCCTTCTTTGTCTTATCAGCAGCAACTTTCATTGCATTTGGCGAAAATCCGGAAAGGAGACACAAGCCCTCTTCGTTATTCACCATTGGAATAGTGTCTGTTCTTCCACAGACATTCCAGAAAATAAGTCGAGGCATCCTATATCCTGCATCCGCATACTTCTTTGCAATCCGGGCGAACAAAGTATCATCGGGAGTCTGCCATTTCCCTCTTCCATAATAGCAGGAAGATGTTGCAGCATCAAATTCCATATCAGAAATAATGAGTACCTGCTTTGGAAGCTCTTCTCTGGGAACATCATTGCATTTTGCCATTTCGAGAATCAGGTCAAATACAGCCTCAATATTTGTATTTGCCACCTCATTATAGGCAAACATGATTTCCAGCTTGCCCTTAAGACTTGTATTCTCTTTCAGGTCAATAAACTGCGGATGACCGCTAAATGTAATAGCCTTATTATGGAATGCACCCTTAAGCTGTTCAGCAAAATATATCGCTAATGAATTGCAGATTTCAATTGCCATCACTAAGCTGCTTCCGGATGCAGTCTGAAACATACTTCCGGAGCCATCGGCTACTACAATTGCATCCTCAAAGCCCCAGTCGTTTTTGAAACCTTCCATCACAATCTTCTTCCACATAAGTTCTGAAAGAAGATCTCCCTTTAGTGCTTTGCCATAGCAACTTCCTCCTGTTATTCGATGCACAATCTCATATGGCATCAAACCATTGGCGTTGATCTTATCTTCGTCCAGAAACACTTTTTCAAGGTACTCTGCTCTTCTTTCAAGATCATGTCTTTCAAAGGCCTTATCATATTTCAGATTCGCTTTTGCCGGAACAGCTTCATAATCAATCTCAGACCAGGCCGAATCAGACATCTTTGTCTCAACCACATTTCCATATGCTCTAAGCTTCGCCAAAGTCTGTCTGTACTCCTTGGGAGACATCTTAAAATGCTTCCGAAGTGTCTGCGCATATTTCTTTGTTGTGGCAGAGGATGTATTGATACTTGGAAGCCATTTGGCAAGAAGAGAAACCTGCTTCCCGGACTCCATTGCCTTCAAGTCCGCATCAAGCTGCTCCTTATACATGGTTGCTACATCACCGGCTAAGGAAGTATCCAAAAGAACAAGTACATCATCGTATCTGCCATATTCAGGCACATACTTGATTACCGCCTGTGCAATCTTAGGCTGTGAAACAGCAAGGTATCTAAGGCACACCCTGAATGTTCTTCTTTCACCCATCCCCTCAAGAATATCTCTCAAAAAGAAAATCCACTTCACTGCATACTTTGGAGATTCGTGAAATGCTTTGATGAATTCCTGCACAATGTACTCCTCATCTCTTGATCTTAAGGAAGAAACCTTGAAGTTAAGATCTAAAAGAGCTTTTGTGGTTGTTCGATATCCTGTTGCACCATTCTCAGTGACAGCTCTGTTGTTATAGTTCTTTGCAAAATGAACTGCGTGAGATTCTGTCGTATCAACCGCAGCAATCTGCTGTTCCATATATTCTCCGTCAAACCAAAAAGCTCTTTTCATAGGTTCCTCCTTGCTTTAGATCTTCCAGACGCTTTTCTTTTGGACTTGCCATCCAAGAATATCCATATTCTCTAATTTGATCAGTAAATTATCTGCTGTAAGCGCCTGTATTAAGTTGTATAGTCATGATATATTTTATGGGCTCTGTTGTCGAGCAACCGGTAGTTCACACAGCTATACATCCCCATAAACGACTTGAAGAGGACACAAGGTCCTCTTCAACTAAAAGCTCCAATGGGCTTACATTATACAAAATTGCTAAGGCTACTAAATTATCGGCCTGCGGATAGCATTTCCCGGCTTCCCACTTATACACGGCCTGGGTTGATTCAAAACCCATGTATTCCATGACCTGCTTCACAGAGATATTTCTCTGCTTGCGAATTTGTTTCATTCGCTCTCCGCTGGCCACAATGTCGAAACGTGGTCGTTCCATATCGCGCCTCCTTCTGATGAGTATTCATCGTTTACAATATTGATCTCTTATACCGCATGCTGGTATTATACCATAAAAGAGATGCAATGTGTTAACAACTTATGGTTAAATAGCTTTTTTTCTTTCAGTTGCTCTCACATGTATCGCCCTTAGCTTTTCTACTGCTTCAAAAGCTGCCAGTTTGGCTGCTTCTTTACCATCTATCATACAATGGTTTTTAATCAGCCCAAATCCTAATCTCGCGGCTTTCGCCTGTATTGTAGGATACAATTCATCTCCTCCAAAGGACTGAAAAGGAGTTTTTAAAGCTGAGTCCAATAAATTGTAATCTCTGACTCCATCGCTTCCACCAGTCTGCTGAATCAATTGAGTGTGAAGCATAAGAATCTGCTCTTTGCTCAGTTTTTTCATTTAGCCAGTACCTCATACGCTTCCTTATTCTGCTCCATAAGTTGCTTTGAAATACTTAACACATCTTCATCCGATGCCGTAAAATCCTTATCTGCTTTACTAAAGTCTATAACAAGATATCTTGGTACATTATTCTTCAAAATTACTGCTGAACCGCATTCGTCTACCAGTCTTGCTACTTTAGAAAAATTCTGGTTAGCTTCTGAAATAGAAACCATTGTTTTTGTATCTATAGTCATTTGATCACCTCCGTGATTTATTTACTATAGTATACACAAATTTTAGGATAAATACAACCTAATTTGAACAAACCAGAAAGCAGCGGTACCGTACGTAACGGCTTTCATTCTGCCAATCTCCTTGTAATTACGAAATCCTTATTATCTGTTCATACAAAAGAATCTCTTCTGCATTTATATTGCGATTATCATGGTAATGTCCAAAGAACCATTTCTTGAATGTCGCAATCTGTCGAATTTTCTCAAGATAATCTGTCAAGAGATCTGGCTTAAACATACCTCCGCTATACAAATCCTGCGTCGATGTTGAGCAACAATGGGTAACTATGAAATCAACTTCATTATCATGCTTTTCCAGATTCTCAAGTCCCTCAGCCAACTCTGCCTGCGTCGGAAGTTCCTTAGCCCACCAGCTAATATGATTGATGCGGTAAGGCTGACATCCCATATCCAGTTTCTTTTTCTGTGCCTTATAATCCGGTGCATCCGGCTCAAGAATACCTCCCTGAATATCATGGCTACTTGCACCTCCGAAAGTAAAAAAGCTCCTTCCATCAATTTCAAAAACCTGACCACGCATCAAATGGATCACTGAATCGCGGGTCTTATGAACTTTACCTCCATGCCATTCCTCTACCGGATAGGCGTAAAGTCTGTCAAAATTCTCATGATTACCATCAACAAATAATGTTGTAAAAGGCTTACTTTCAAGCCACTCCATGTCCCATCTTTCCCTGGGGCTCTCTGTATCTTTATTCCACACACCGCCAAAATCGCCGCAAATAATCACATAATCATCCTTTGTCATTCCCTTCTGCTCTGGGAAATTATCGGAACTCAAACGACTAAAATCAGCGTGGCAGTCTCCTGTTATATAAATCATATCTGTAATCTCCTACTAAAAAGATATTTCCTCCCAATCTTATCATACCTTCTATCGCCAGTCATATCAATTCCAAATATGCTTTCAAACATCGCTTTACTCTTTACCTTCGTGAGATCACGAGGCACTGAAATAGATGATGGATGTCTAGAAGAAGATTCCAATCAGTTCTCCCACTCCCTTGGATTCCAATGTGGTCTGCATGGCTGCCAGTGTACTTGCATTGATTGCCGTGGAACCATTGATGAGGCCCACGGATTGTGCAATAACATGCTGTGCCACATCAAATATTGCCATACAGATATTCATGGTATTTCATGTACAATTCTTTATTTTTTCCTGTTTTTACCATTCCGATGACCTGTCTGAAGTTTATTCCATAGTGCTTCCATTTCAGGAATACCCATTCTATATGTTAAACATTCAACTGCTCCTTCTAAAAATCTGATAAGTCAATGGAATTAACCAACACTATCTCCTATGCTTTTAAGGTATCCCTTCAGCTTTTCCTATATAATCTTTTCCACTTGAAAGCCTCCTTCCTATTCTTCTTTATATCCATATTTTTTCTTTAAGCGTTTGCTCATATGATACCAACCCCATGAATCCAAGCCGTGTAGTTCATATAACTTTGCTGCGACCTCATCATCATTTCTTAGTTTAGCAGGATACTCTTCTACATTCGGAAATCTTTCTTGTAAGTCAAAAAATACTAATTCTTTATTTGCCTTAAGTCTCGCACTCAAATATCTGTAGATTGTATTAGGATCTCCAATCTTCTTCATACATATCTTCGCTAATTCAAAGTCATCTCTATAAGACTTATCAACATATACAAAATTCCATCTTTCGACATCGCATGCAAGATAGACTAATTCCTTATCTTTTCTATAAGGTTTCATGCAATCCAGGAACATAATCGTTCCCCGTTCAGCATGTTCTATTGCAAATTTTGCCCATTCTCGGTCTTTTTGAATCCTTTTAGATGCGTACTGAATAGCTTCTCCATCATTGCCAATAGCTACCTTAAGCAGTTTTTCATCATCGTTATATTGTGGTAAATATTGTAATAACCAACCGTGCCTATTCAATACCGAACGTGCTAATACCCTATCATTAAAATATGCATTGTCCATCTTTTCCATAAGCCTAGGATTTTCGTTAATAATTCCACTTAACGTTCTTCTACACTCAATATATTTTTCTTTACTTATACTCTTAGGAAACTTAAGCAAGCAAATCTCTAACGGTACAAATTTACTCTCTTCCCAAAATAATTGCTTTATGCTCTGAATAGATGTCGCAACTTCATCCCTATCAATTCCCAGGCCATCTATCACCCCTAAAAATTCATCCGTTTTCCAAATCATTTCTGACAATTTCGAAAGAATCTGTTCAATTATTGCTTTACTCTTTTCATCATTTCGCCGTATTGCTTCCATTTCCTTATCCAGATAAAGTTCCTTGTTAGTTCTCCACTCGGAAAATGAATGTACTGGTTCAAAATCTACCATACATTTATACTCATTTATCATCTCATCTGGATATTCTCCCATGAGCCTTTTATATTCTTTTCTTATGGCAATATACTTCTTACTATTAAAAATACTTTCCGTAAAAGAATCATCATATAAATAACCTGGAATCAGTATAGAAAAAATCATTCTAATAATCTGAGATGACAAATGATCTGGTTCCGCCCAAAAATTCACTTCTGAAAAATCCTTATTATGAATATAATGATTTCTAATATAGAGACAATACGAAAAATGGTAATCAATTACATATGGATTATTGATTAGGTAATCTCGATCTTTCGCTTTCATATTAGTAACACAATCGTTAGCCACCTCAGTAACAAACTCCAATTCTGTAGCACAGCTTACCTTTTCTCTTATTATTTCTTTTCCCATATCCGTCTCCAATCATAATTCCAAAACATATGCTGATTTAGCATAAATCACTTCCAGTTATACCTACATCATAAAAAATGAGCTGTACGTTAAAAACGCCAGCCCAATTTCCTACCTGCAAGCCGACAACGAATTTAATTGTTAATATATGTATCTTTTCTGCGCATACTATATATATGTTACACCTCAGAACAATTTAATTTTATTATTGTCTTGTGTGTAGAACAATATTCGTGTATAATTGTTTTGTAGATTGGAGTGAACATTATGAACAGAGATACCTTAAAACAGATTATGGTTGATCAGAAGGATATTTACTTGAACAATCCATTAATTTCCAGACATTATCCTTTGGAAGAAAATATAAACTATTGCTTTGTCGGCATCAGAAGATGTGGCAAATCCTATATGATGTATCAGCAGATACAGACACTTCTTGAAAAGAAAATTCCTTTATCACAGATTGTTTATGTGAATTTTGAAGATGAACGTCTACTGGAAATGACATCTGATGATCTGAATACCATCCTGGAGATAGGGCTGGAGCTTGCAGGTACAGGCAATAAACCTTATCTGTTTCTTGATGAAATACAAAACATTGACGGATGGGAAAAATTCGTACGCAGAATTGCAGATATGAAATATAAAGTAAGCATTACCGGAAGTAACACCAAAATGCTCAGTAGTGAGATTGCATCCACATTGGGCGGACGTTTTGTGATAATGATGATATATCCGTATTCCTTTGCCGAATATCTTATTGCGAACGGTAAAGAAAAAAATTATCTGGATACCATTAGTACAAGTGATAAAGCCGATGTACTTGCACAGTATAATGAATATGTAACTTTCGGTTCTTTCCCTGAACTTGTAGAAATCAAAAACAAAAGAACCTTTTTAAGCAGCATATATCAGACAGTCTACCTGGGCGATATTATCACAAGAAATAAAATCACGAATGATTTTGCTATCAAGCTATTATTAAAGAAAATAGCAGAATCCTTAACCAAACCTTTATCTTTTACCAGATTAACTAACATTGCAAAAAGTGCCGGAACATCCCTCGGCAAGCAGACTGTAATTAACTATGTAGGATACATGACCGATTCCTATCTCATTTTCCCACTAACAAATTATGCCGCGAAGCTTGTAGAAAAAGAGACCTCTCCCAAATATTACTTTATGGATACCGGTCTTGTTGGCTTGATGCTACTGGATTGTAAGTCTGCACAGCTCGAAAATCTTGTTGCCATAGAACTCCTCAGACGCTACGGCCAGGAAAATGTATTCTATTTTGAAAACAATTTTGAAATTGATTTTTATGTTCCTACCGAAAAGCTTGCTATCCTGGTTTCACTGCAGGTTCTCGATTGTCTGGATACACGGGAGCGTGAAACCAGAGCTTTTGTCAAGCTTCA
>CAMEIX010000032.1 GCA_945919075.1 uncultured Lachnospiraceae bacterium | reverse complement strand
CTGATTTCAGGGAATTCTGACGCTTTTTTTCGGTAATTTTAGTGTATCATAAACATTTCTTGAAAAGCAGTCCGCCAACCCGGATATGACTTTCCAGAATCTCTACGAACTTTATATGGAGGATATGACCGCCCGCCTGAAGCAGTCAACAATACTGACCAAGAAGCATATTTGTGAGACTCACATTCTCCCATTCTTTGGTAAGAAGCCAATCAACGAAATCAAGGCTTCCGATGTGAGAAGATGGCAGAATCAGTTGATGAATTCTCCAAAAGGATATTCAAAAACTTATCTGAAAACCATCAATAATCAGCTCACCTGCATGATTAACTACGCAAAACGCTTCTACGATTTAAACACAAATCCCTGTGGTCAGGCAGGAAGCATCGGACAGGCAAAGGCAGAGGAAATGGATTACTGGACTTACGATGAGTATGTTGCTTTTCGTGAGGGCATTAAGGACAAACCTTTATCCTATATCTGCTTTCAGGTACTGTACTGGACCGGAATGCGTGAAGGGGAGCTTCTGGCTCTTACTGCTGCTGATATCAACCTCGATACAAAACAGATTGATATCAACAAAACCTATCAGCGTCTACATGGAGAGGATATCATTACCACTCCCAAAACAAGAAAGAGTAAGCGAAAAGTTCCGATTCCGGATTTCCTGTGCAAGGAACTGCAGGAGTATATGGATTCCCGCTATATGCTTGCTCCGAACGAGAGGCTCTTTCCCATTACAAAATCTTTTCTCTCTCACGAGATGGAAAGAGGCTGTAAGAAAACCGGTGTAAAACGAATCCGTATCCATGATATCCGCCACAGTCACGCCAGTTTGCTTATTAATCAGGGGTGTGATGCACTTATCCTCGCTGACAGGCTTGGACATGAAAAAGTATCCACAACATTGAATACTTATTTCCATCTGTTTCCACACAAACAGCAGGAGCTGGTCAGCAATCTGGAACAACTTGCAGCTACGGTTGGTGTCACGCCAACCCCGGAGCCTCCAATGGGAAATCCACTGCTTGAAACCATGGGAATTTCCTATGATGATAATATAACAAGTGGTTCCGTTGCTTCGGATACAGCATATGCCAATGCAGGACTCCCATATGGTCCTATGCCAAAAGAAACAGCATCAGGAAAAGTAATCCCGATGCCTCAAAGAAAAGCTATCTAAAAAACAAAACGATGTGAAATAGAGTAGTTGCGGTTAGTAGCAAAATAGTAGCAGAGCAAAAGAAAAAGTCCGGGAATGCCCTGTTTATAAGGCTTCCCAGACTTATGGCTACTATTCAAACTCTTTTTCGGGTTCGATTTTTCATATTAATCTGATGTTATCAGGTGTTGAAATCGTATCATTTTGATACGTTTTTATATCTCATCAATGTGGTTTCTAAGCTACTGTACCCAAATTGTACCCACGCTATTTCTGTGCGCTTTTTTTCAAAATCAAAGGTGTCATTTTTTCCATAAGTGCATCTGCTATACGCCTGCTTTTGTCATCAAGAATTTTTTTCTTTTGTTCACGAGCCCACTCTACCGCTTTGAGTTGGTCTTCTGGGCGTTCACTTAATACTACATGTTCTTCTGTCATAATATGCACCTCCTATCGTTTCTCATAGTTTATACCTACATTATAGCAGTTTTTCAAAAAATAGTCCGCCGCATCTTGTAAATCTTTTATATATTTATGGGATGCAACTCGATTGTGGTTATAAAAACTTCAATAATGGTGTCTGATATTCTCACATCAGCCTTATTTCTGATATACTGATAAGGCAAGGAGTAGAACATCTTGTCTACTGCGATGTGATAGTTGAATTGCACAGTGGCTTGTTTCCACTCGGCAATCTCAAAAGGAGTAGCAGGCAACGCAGCCAGTAATGGCATTTCTTCCCCAAGAAATAAACCAAGCCTGCTGCTTTCCTTTTTCTGGAAAGTATTGGAATTGAACTGTTTTAGCTTTACTCGTATTGCACTATTTAGTTCTTCGAGAGAAAAAACTGTTCATTCCGTAGTGTCGCAGTAATCCATGTAGAAATATTTCCTACAGAACCTTCTGCATTTGGTTTTTCTTTGGTTTTCCGAACTCTGGCAGGAACGATGGCAGTGTTGTAATGCCTAGTCATTTCATGATAGGTTTGGTTTAGGACAGGTGTATACCAATCGCTTTGCTGACGATTAACAGCAGTTGCACAATTATCCGGAACAAGAGACTTGTTGACTGAGTATTCCGGCTCCTTTTGAGCCCCCTGTAAGTGAAAAATTTAATACTTCTGATAATGATGAAAGCCCTCTATTTATGCTGGCTGTGGGGTTTTTACCCTTTTACAACTGTCAAATTTCGGATTTCACCACTATAGAGGACAAAATGCAACTATAAAAGAATTCTCAACGCCTCTTCACGCAAAAAATCGAGGATTATAAATTCTATGTATAGTCTTTATAATCCCCGTTTAAATCTACTCTTTATAGACTTTTAGTATTCCACATGCCCTCAGCTTTGTAACGGTATCTTCGACTCCTTCACATCAACATATCTCAACCAATATGTATTCTGCATATAATGCTTCAGACTCTCTCGAATTTTCTCTTTCTTTTCTCCGGGAGCGACTACTACCTCTCGAATCGGCAGATGTCCCCTACACCATATTTTGATTCCGCTTTCATAATCAATGGGAATACCGTTCTTCTGAAGGACATCCTCAATCCACCCCATAACTTCCTCCTGATTCTTTCCTTCTTCAACATAAATATGTCTCTTCCCTTCGGAGCGTATACAGGTAATCTTATGCGCATCCAGTTCTTTCTCAATATTCTGATAGATTCCTTCGATTTCATCCTCCGACATTTTAAGTTCTTCAGCCTTTAAGCGGATTGCAGTTCCCAATATTACCCCTTTTACCGAATCTCTCTTTTTTTCGCCGTCTCCCACTTCAACAATAATATTGGGAAGCTTTCGGTTGTCTTTTTCCAAGTATTCTATTTTTCTGTTCATAATAATTCGGCTCTGTGCCTCTGTTGTACCCAAATCACTGATATCAAAAAGAATTCGATATTCAGCTTCCTCTGCAAAGCCTTTATCCTTAATAAACGGTATCAGATTTAAAAGCATGTTCGGTCTTGCATCTTCATCATCAAAACAATGCAATGCCTTCGAGAGTTCCGATTCCTCATCAGCCTTCTTATCAGCTTCTTTATCAACATAGAATACCTGATAGGGCATTTCAACACACCTGACATACTCACCATTCAATTGATACCGGTCATCCTTCTGATGTTCCCAATTATTCAAAATGGTAAACATCTCCGTATGCTCCTGGGGATTCTCATCCTCCTCCAGGAAATCCATTCCAAGGCTCACACCATCTTTGGCATAACCCCGCCACTGACTCAGCAAGTCCCCATCACTGCAAAAGCAAATCATATAAAATTTCTGTATTCCATGTTGAATCCTTGCAAAAAATTGTTCCAGCTGTGCATCTGAAAAATATTGGCTTGCGCATTCCTTAATCTTAGCTTCTCCCAACTTATATTCCTCAGAATCATTTGAAAACCGTATATTGCGCGCAAGAAAGCTGTCGTTTTCCAATATCTTCCATATGGTTTCTATTCCGGCATAGTGATACAAGAGCTTTTGTGAATTATCCGGAACTCTAAATGCATCATGATACTTATTTTGTAATGCAATTTTTTCCTTCAGTGTATCTTTTCCTTTGTAAAACATGTTTTTCCCTTTTCACATATTTAAGTAAGCTGATCTATTCTGTCTTCTTCCTTCTCATCAAGTTCTTCTCCATTATGCATAAATCGGATGGTTCTGGCAATAACACCATAGGAAGGGTATTCCGTAACCAGATCCTTTGAGACATAACGCTTTATCAATTCTCTTGTTCCCATTAAGCTTAATACCTGTGAACTGAACTCCCTAATGGAAGTCACAATATAGATACCGGCCTTTTCATGAAACTTTTCATAGATTTCTCTGGCTATCTTAAATCCGGAATAGTCATTTACACTGGCCTTCTCATATTCTTCCTTACTCAATGCCACATCCAAAAGGATTCCTGTACGAATATTGTTCTTTTTGTTCTGCACAATAATATCTTCAATTTGTGTATAGATGTCCCCTTCATAAAACCAGAATTTTTCATCATTCCTCATACGCTCTGGCTTTGTCCCTTTAAGCCACTCAATCGAGACCTCATCAAAGCCCAAGTATTCCTTCAACAGTCCTTTTTCACCTATCTCTCTAATTGCTTTTTGATATGATGAAACAATTCCTGTAGCATGCTTTTCAGAATCTTCTATCACCACAATATGAAGTTTTTCTGTTCCTGTCATTTTACTCCTCCCATATATGCAGAATCGGAAGCTTTACATAGAAGTATTTCCCTCCATCTTCCTGTTCTGCATTAATCACAACGCCCTCGTGTTCCAACAATTTATAGCAGGCATTCACGGTCCCTTTTATAGTCGCCAGTGAAATTCCATCCTTCTTTCTTTCCACCGAGTCCTGTATATCCCGATTGATTTGATTCTTTCCTTTTTTACTGTAGAATCGGTTCTTTACTACCAAATATTCATTTTCTCTGTAAATATATACATCCGCAATGCCATTTGTCCCGGAATGATTAATAGCACTCAATATCAACTCCGTGATAATGATGCTGATTCTGCGAAGAGATAAGCTTTCTCCATCCTCTGTCTGGCGCAATCGTACTTTACGCTCTAATAGGTCCTCCGAAAATTTCTCTTCACCGTTTTCATCTAGTATCCTGAATCTTTCAATTACATGCATGCTCTTGATTAGTGGTTCCAACTGTTGCTGATATACCTTTGCAAAAGCTGCCTTGGAAGGTTCTCTTTCAGGATTTGCCTCAGCCAATATCTGAACGTTCATTCTGGCTATGTAAGAATTAATCACCATATGGAACAATGCCTTGTCCCGCTCTTTCTGCGCTTCATCCAAGGTATCCTCATACCGGTAAAGCCCGGATATTTCGTTATAATATTTCAAAAGGTTGTCCCGGTCTGTATGATCGGTTGCTCTCTGCAATAGCACCTGCTTGTTAAAGTATTCCCGTGCACTCCACTTTTGAATCATATTATTGGAAAAATCCTGTTTCAAATGCTGAAGAATCATGTTATGGAAAATCATGACCATTTTCAGTAAAATAAATATTTTGCGTTCCGTAAATTGTTCCGGAAAATCCAACTGAAGATAGATTGTATTAAGCAGCGTTATTTCTTCTCCGTTATATATATCATATTTAATTACTGTCCGCTTCAGCTTTATGTCGTCCTCTTCTACCAAAAAAGCAGGCACATATGTTTCTGCAACCAGTTTTTTGGTTCCCAGACTGACATCTGTGATTTTCAAATACTCTACATTTTGATTGGCCTGTATCCTATAGTACTGTCCGGTTCCTGTTTCCTCTTCCGTTTCCCTCAAGGCAGTTCCATACAAAAGATAACATTTTTGCACTCCTGTCAGATGCTCCATGATTTCTAACAGATGCTTGTAATATAGTTCCGCATCCTTCTCTTCGTTTGACTTTTCCTTCCCTCCTTCATTGTCTCCGTTAAGATATTGGTAGAGTTCTACTAAATTCCTTAATACTCTTTCACCTTCCTCCGTAAGGCGTTCCTCTGATGCATTCCAATAGCCATAAAGATAAAGCAGTCTGGTAAAATTCTCATAATAATACTCTTTCAATAATTCTACTACACTTTTTTGGTTTTGAGAATCTTTCTTTTGGTTCTTTTGTACATCTCTTGTCAAATCATGAATTCCGTCATTTAATACCCGGGTATTCTCCAAAAAAGCTACCTCTGCAAAATTTTCTGCCTTCACCTCTGAAAAGAAAACAGGTCTATCCGATTCGAGAACATCTTTTTCCTTACCTTTTTGCTGTGTTCCATATTCTTCTCCACACAATATGAGATATTCCAGATAAATACTTTTACTTTCATCACTGCTCTGGCAACAAATCCTTTTGATAATTCCGATATAGCGTTTTCTAAAATCCTCTTTTTCTTCCTCTGAAATCTTTAATTTACTTATGGTGTCAAGAATTCCGAGAATATTTTCCTTGCGGATAACATAGTTTGACCCCAAATCAGAAAGTCTTTTCATCAATATTATCAGAAGCTTGCAGATAGGTTGATCCGACACTTTGTGCTGCTTCTGAATGCAAATACAAATTTCCCTAATCTCATTATAGCGTCTGCCAATCCCTTCATGATTCTTTACAAGGTCCTTAGTTATGTATTCTATCATCCAAAGCATAATTTGAAAAATAGCTTCCCTATTACTTTTGAGGAAACTCACAAACGGTCTGGAGAATATTTTTATGTAGGAAATAATCCATTCCATCTGTTCTTCCTTCTGCTCTGTCAACAGCTCAATCATGACTTTTCTGGTCTTTTCAGCACTATTTTTTTCATATCCGAGCTCCCCTAATTTTTCGTTAGCTAAATGGGTGCAAAGCATTCTACGGTAAGCTCTCTCTCTTTGTTCACTTTCTTTTGCAATCAGCTCCTCCTGCATTTTATTCTGAATTTCTTTCGGCTGGTGTCGTAATATCTTGGCATTCCAAAACTTGTATTGCTGATTTGTGGAAGACTGGTTGCGCAGATTGGTAAAATTGGTTACCAGCTTGCACTCTGTACAGGCATCTTCATGGTTTCGCATGGATGAAATATTCAAGTTTACATAGGCATGAAAATGGTTATGTCTTGCCCAGTCAACACCTGCAGTAACATTATTACTGATAAGGTTGGTAATGCTGTCATAAGACATTCGATTCAACATAATTACGATATCCGAAAACACCTCTATCTGAATATCCTCATTCACGGGAGTTATCAACGATTGAAATATTGTCTTTGCTCTCGCAAAGGTCCTCCCCGATACAATAGTGTCATCTACAAAGTGAAAACGTATCAATGCTTTTTTTCGCATTTGAACCAAATTGTAATACAGTCCGATAATATTGCTGTATTTCGTCTTTACATTTTCCCGGAACTCTTTCTCAACCTCAAAATTCAACACTAATGCAGCATTATCAAAGAGATAATGATTGACCTCCGCAAGAAATCCCGCATTGCTGTAATGTAAAGGCGAAACAATAATATCGTAAACAATCCCATCTACAGTCTCAGTTCTCTTATTCCTTTCCTCTTTCAGCCACTGTATAATGTTTTCTCTTTCCTGAATAAAGTATCTCTCTAAACAAAAGTAATACAGATAGTGATTGCCGTTACGTATCACATGTTTATACACCAGGCAATCCTTAAGTGCATTTACCCTTTTCAAATTTTCCTCATTTTTCTCTCTTTGTGCACGCGGAATCAAATCCGGCTCAGTCATACCCAGCATCTGTATTGGAACAATTGAAGTTCGGTCAGTTTCAATTAATGGTTTTTCCTCTGTAAACCTTTCCGGAAAACAATAAGGACATTGCAGAGGCGGATACCATTTTGTATTGACACAGACAAAATATTCTACATCCGGTTCCCCTTGGGGAATCAAGGAAGTTTTGATCACTTTACCTCTGATACTATCCCAGAATTTCAGTTCCTGCTCATCGCACTGGTCACCTGTAGAAGAGCGAACCTGTATCAACGCGTAATTAGCAATAATAGGCAAGTTCTCTTCTATCTGTACCCCTCTTTCCTGTAATTCCTCTTCCAACGCATCTCTTACCTTATTATGCGTTGTAAGAGTTGAATTAATTGGAATGATAATCGCAAATTGCAATGGAATATTGCTTATGAGACAACTTTCATCCATATATCTAAATTTCCCGCCAATCCGCTGCTCATATATCATATAGCTTGCCTGATAAGGAAGTGCCTGATACACCCCTCTGCCACGCAATTTTGTCACTATTTTATACAGTAGTAACTCAGAATATGTCTCATATCCAACCAGTATCAGTTTTTTATCCTTTTCGATAGGAAGCATTTTTAATATGAGATCTGCAAAACGACTGATATAATAATCATTATGGAATAGCAGCTCTGCCTCAAAAAAAGAGTTGATATGGAGTTTTGAGCCGATTCTCATATGTGTATTGCTGATTTTACATCCAAGGCTGTGCTTTTGAATATCTGCATTCAATGTGCGCATTACATTCATTTCAAACAGAGTTACATTGTTATCCGGAAGCTCAAGTGTATCAAACGGAACCAGCTTCATCTTTTCACTATACTCTGCCTGTGATGTGCTCACCCTGTATTGGTCTAACAGATACTTCATAATACCGGCTGTTTCCTTGTTGATTCCCTTTACCAGCATGATTTTACTGGTAATGGCGTATAGACTGTCAAGGTTACTGCCGGTAATCAAAAACTCCTCACTTTCACCTGCAAGATAAATTTGCATATTTGTAAGATACCTGGGTAAATATGCCTTACAATAAAATATTGCAAACAGCCGTGCAATCTCCAAAATCTGATTTTCCGCACATTCGTTGATTATACAATATAGTTTCTTCTTGCAGCGCGATTGCCACCATATTCCACATAATATGAGAGCTTTGCAGTAAATCTCCAGCGGGAAATTAACCCAATTCCTTACAGCAATTAGTGTTACAAATTCCTGTTCCTCTTTTAATTGTTCATCCTTGTCCTTCATCCAGTGGAACATTTTTTCTGCGAGCTCATTAATCAGGCATTCCTTCTGCTCCTGATTCTCATATTTTCTCCTCGAAATGCATTCATCTGTTTGTTTCTGATTGTATTCCTGCACGATATAATCAGTTTCCATATCATATTCATATTCCATATCCGCTTCTACGGCAGTAACAATATGTTGCTCCCGACCACGCAGTGGAAGGAGAATAATATATTCCGTTCCCGGCAAATGTGCTACTCCGGAATCTCCCTTATTCCAGCCGTCTTTGTTTACATATGTCTCACTGGTCCTGTCGTATTGAAATTTCGATGAACTGACTACTTTAAACACCCCATCATTTGCAGATATAATTGATGAGAATACTTGTAAACCGTAATGATGAACAAGGTTCTCCTCCTTCTGATTATATTTTCTCCAGAAATTATCTACCTTATCTTCATGTCTGGCTTCAAAGAAATCAGCTACCCGTAATTCTTTAACATCTTCCTGATTCTCCATTTGCCTTTGAAAACTCTCTACGATGTTCGCCCGGGATATATCCAAAAGCCTCATCTCATAATAGAATTTGTAGTTCTTATCGTTTATTCCATAACGTTTATTTAGATATCCTTTTGCAGAATAATTCTCATGGACACGTATATCCAAAAAACCCACTTTTTCCGTAGTATGATGAATATTCTCCATTAACTGAAGAATCCCGTCTGCAATATCCCACGCATTCAGACGAATCCTCTTCATCTCGTTCTCACTAAGCCGCTGTCCATTTTTCATATAAAACATCTGCATACAAAATAAATAGAACGCAAGGAGTGGCATATCTTCCGTTTCCCTCATAAATTCTACACTATCAAATATTCCCTGATAATATTTATTTCTTTTCTTTGATTTTCCGTTATACTCCTCAATAAAATTCATTCTACAGCGCATATAAATCTGCTGTAATCTATTATCATCCTTATTTCCGGCTTGTTCGTGCTGTTTTCGGCTATTTCTCCAAAACATTACCTCTTGTTCTTTATCATTGAGCTCAATGACAGGATTCACTTTAGAATGTACGGCTTCTGCCTTAATTGCGTCTAATTTCTCAATGTGCCAGATATGATCTAAATAGCCATACGTCTCACAATAGATACGCTCTTTATATATTTTTTCACCCACAGGAAAACCATAAAAGAAGCTTACCGCCTTATTGCGAACTGCATATTTCTCTTCGTCATTTCCTTCTATGTACAAGAGGCAGACAAGTCCCGGAAACTTATGTAATAATGCATCAAGATAGATATATTCGATAGTTGCATCTCCTGCTTCGTGCGCAATCCGAATACAGCCACGCAATTCTCCTTTTTCCCCAATAAATTCAGCGTCATATTTCTTTAATGTACCCTTTTTCATCTCCAGGGCTATCATAGAAAACAGCCTTGCCGTACGACAGCTTTCTGTTCTTTGATACCAGTAAACTTTCCCCAACAAATTTATGGGTAGCTCCACTTTCCTTCCAGAAGCGACTAGCTTTTCGCAGAATTCGTATACACTTACGTAATCCTCTGCACAATTATTGATATTAAAGACCAAATATTCGTCCCTCATAAATACTCTTCACCCCTGTATCTACTGTTATTATCCTTGGAATTTCTTAACTCATTCTCTTTGGTCAATTCTTCCATCAACGTAATTTCATCCTTATTACATCTTTTGACAGGATACAACATTGTTTTGTACCAAACAATCTCCCACAGCCAGACCTTCTGCAAAGGAAAAATGACCTTTATCTTCACTCAGGTCAATATTGTCGACTAAAAATATCTCTTTTCCTGTATTTTCGGCATTATTTGTAGTATCTGAAATTTCTGCCACCTTCTCTGCTGTTTGAAATTCACCCACTATGGAATCCTGTATTGTTATTTGTGCTGCACGTTTTACCCCTGTCTCAGTAAGAATCGGATGTTCTCCCGTACACCGTAACACATGACCATTTTCTGTCCTGATAATCAGAAGCTTTTCTTCCATATCTCTCCATACGTTGGCAACCATGGCTAGCTGCCCTTCCGTGTTAAACACCCAATCACCGATTCGGATGTCACGGATTC
Organism: uncultured Lachnospiraceae bacterium; assembly: GCA_945919075.1. Taxonomy (GTDB): domain Bacteria; phylum Bacillota; class Clostridia; order Lachnospirales; family Lachnospiraceae; genus Acetatifactor. The sequence goes on along the minus strand of CAMEIX010000032.1, from coordinate 16,421 downwards.
ATCTTCTACTGCCATCTGCCATAGTCACCATGGTTGTTTCCTCTAAGCAACATACTTTCCTTTGTTCTTTCATGTCTTTCCCTCCTTATACAATTGGTCCTTACGATATTTCATAGGCCCTTAGCTTTATTATTGTGTTGTGAAATTCTGTTCTCCTTTCTTCTGTTCCCATTGTTCTTCCTCCTACACAAAATTGATTCGCAAAAAAACCATCAAAATCCGCTGATGGATTCAGATGGTCTCATATACTACAATCATATAAATATTATACAAATATCAATTTGATTCCCCATACACCGGCTGTTCCCTCTCAGCTTGTGTATATTTTATTACATTTTTTGACAGGATGCAACATAATATCACCACAGCGTTTCCCTTATTTGCAGTGTCTGATTAAATCGATAGCCAACTCCCCACACTGTCTGTATGTAAACAGGCTTGCTTGGATTATCCTCTATCTTTTCCCGTATATTGCGAATATGGCTCATGACGATGTTGTAATCGCCGAAATATGGTTCTTTCCAAACACTATCATATATCTGCTCTTTGCTAAATACTATTCCGGCATTTTGAGCCAACAACAATAAAATTTCAAATTCTGTATATGTAAGTTCAATCTCATTTTCGTTACGAATCACAAGCCGCTTGCATTTATCAATATAAAGTCCCTCAAAACAAAGTTCCCCTTTATGAATAGCTTTATGTTTCAAAACCTCTATATCTTCACTCACACACGATATAATACGGTTGATAATATATTCTTCGTCATCTTCAAATGTTAAAATTAGAATCTTCCCAAATGATCACCCCATTTCACATCCTGTATAAGCCAATTATTTTTATGCAAATTGTTTTGTCTTATAAGATACCAATCCCTTTACCAAACACCCTATGGCAAAACAAACATTTATTCCAAATACAATATACCATATCTCATATATGTCATTTACAATTCCCGTCATGACAAGAAAAATCGGCATAGAATCTACTATAAGCCAAATGATTCCCCCGAAAAACATCCTTATCAATACAGGAAGTCCCCAACATACAGCCGCAATAATTACTGCGCCAAAAGAGCTATCCTGATATGCAGAAACGCATAGTGTAATGGCGCATAACGATAACAGTGCCTGAAAAGCTAATCCTAATAAAATGCCAAGATATTTCAAAAATAATACAGGTTGAAGCATATGTTGAGAAAGCACCATCCAGGATATATTTTCAAATCCCTTCAAACCATATATCATCCAACATAAGACTAAATTGACTAACACAAACCACATAAAAATAAAAATAGTGAATGTAAAAGAAGCCAAAATTTTAGCAGGAATATCTTTTCTTCTTCCTTCTTCCGTGCTAAAAATTAATGGCAGCATTTTCGTCTGGCTTTCCTCTGCGAATATGGTCGACACTCCACAAATAATCAATATGCTTCCTAAAATCAATCCAAACTGAATCATTTCAACGAATACCTTCCATCCCGTTGTATATGCCAAATAAGGTGTTTTCCCAATTTCATCATAAGCTTTTCCCAATTCTGTTTCCCCCAGAAAATACCTTTCCGTTGAAAGTACACCATTTTCCCATGCACCATTGGTAAAATATCTTGTAACAAAATCATTTAAAAAGTTTCCATCTCTCCACCCTGGCATATTTTCCTCAATTTTTGTGGGCAAACCATATTTTTCAATTATTTGATTCACTTTTTCATCCGTCAAATCACCTTCGAATTCTTCCGTAATCTTCCGATTCATCTGCACTGCTTCATAACCGGAATAAAACTTCCCATCTACTGTCGCTATTTCTCCACCGACCTCTGCAAACCAAAAATACAGAAACAGCAATCCTGTCGTAGCCAACATTCCTATTTTAAATATTTTATTCTGAAAAAGTTTAAAAAGCTCCATCTTATAAAGTCGCATTTTTTTCTCCCCCTGTTATTTGTGTATGATAAAGATATGCATCTTCCAGTGTACTTTCCACATTTTCTGCACCTGCAACCGGCTGTCTTTCTGAAACAATTCTTAGCTCAACATTTTCTCCACTACTTCTCATATTGCTTACAATGAAGCTACTGGTTATCTGCCCTGCTTCTTTTTCAGAAACTATACACTTCCAAACACATCCTTCCACTTTGTCAGTAATCTCTTTCTCCGTTCCTTCTTGAATCAGTTCTCCATTCTTCATAATCAAAATACGGTCTGCAATATAATCTATATCAGATACGATATGTGTAGACAGTAAAACCATTCTATTTTTTCCAAGTGAACTAATCACATTGCGAAAGCGTACTCTCTCCTTTGGATCAAGCCCTGCTGTAGGTTCATCTAAAATCAAAATTTCAGGATTATTCAGAAGTGCCTGTGCAATTCCTATTCTTCGTATCATGCCTCCCGAAAAAGTCTTCAGTTTTTTCTTTTTCACATTTTTCAGCTCTACCATATCTAAAAGTTCATCAATACGACTATCGGCATAATCTTCCGGTAGTGCTTTCAATGCCGCCATATATCTCAGGAAGCGTTCCGCAGTAAAATCACCATAATATCCAAAATCTTGTGGTAAATAACCCAATAACCTACGATACTCTGCTCCCATACTGGCGATCTCAATATTATCGCAATAAATACTTCCCTCCGTTGGCTGCAAAACACCACAAATCAATCTCATTAATGTTGTTTTTCCCGCACCATTTTCTCCCAACAGTCCATACACACCATTTGTAAATGTATAATTGAATTTTCTGACTGCTTCTTTATCCTTGTATTTTTTTTGTACATCCATCAACTTTAATTCGTGCATAATACTTCTCCTTTTTCCATTTTACTAAGCAATTTTTTTATCTGCATTACAAATAAAAATCCCGACACAAGAAAAGCTACTGCCCATATCCAAAGAGTTGTGACAAAAAGTGCTCTCGGAATCGAACCTATTACTCCATAACTTATTGATAAAAAAATGGCACTCATGCCAAATAAAGATGAATTTTTTCCTCTTGTTTCCATTGATAAAATCCCTAATGCAGTTATGCTTGATACTATATATGGAGTTAAAATATACAGCCCCACCTGTAATAATCCAACTCTCCAATGATAGTTCAAATAGCCAGCTATCAAAAACAATATCATAACATTTATCATCCCCGACAATACCAGCCATGCAGCAACACACTGTTTTGTATTGAAATAGCAGCTTTCTCCTAACTCTGCCATTTTTCCAAAGAACAATTTATTAATCACACTAATAGACGTTATGCTAAGAATACCTGCTCCAACCATACATACAATAATCATCTCATTTTGATTCAATCCGGTATATTGCAATGCTGTAATTGAAATAATTCCTAGACAGATAAGAACACCATAAACAACAAAAAACAATTTATCCATATACCAAAATTGATGAAACAAAATACTTTTTGCAGACATCATTGGCGTTCTTTGCTTTTCCATTTCCTCAATCATTGCATGATAAGTCTTTTGTTTTCTTATTTCATCAACATGAACTTGCTCATCTGCCTTTGCAAAAAGAGTCTTTATTTCGCTATCTCTCATAATCATTCTCCATTAACTTTTTTAACTGATTTACACCTAATCAAAATCTTGACTTTGTAGTAGAAACACTGCACCCCATAATCTTTGCAATATCTTTAAATTTCATTTCTTCATAAATACGAAGAATGATAACTTCCCTCGTGTCCTGCGAAAGTTCCTTTAATAAATTTCTCAAATAAACGGCATCCTCCGCTTCGGTCAGCATATCTTTATGGTTTGGAATTTTATCAATCTCCTCCCATTCGATGGCTGTTACTTTTTCTTTCTTATCCCGGAAATAATTAAAACATATATTTCTTGCAATAGTCAGGAGATAACCTTTGAGATTATGATGTTTATAGGAAGTTCCATATTTCATAAATTTCAAAAAAGTTTCCTGAGCAATGTCGTAGGCATCATCCTCTGTTTGAACCATATATAGACAAAAGCGATAAATATCTGCATAATATCGTTCAATAATAATACCGACTGCCTCTTTATTTCCGCTATGTACTTTTTGAATCAATTCGCTGTCCTTCATAGCGTTTTCTCCAATCATAAAACTTCTTACATCTTATATAACCACTACAGAGTAAAAAAAGTTCACTATAAAATTGTTTTTTAATATTTTTTAATATTTTTTTGCCATTCATTCTCAAATACGCACAATAGCTCGCTTAATTCTACTTCCTGCAATTTATTATATAACTATTTTCCGCACCTGCGTTTACATTATGTTCAAACTGGTTGCCCTTTCAAAGCATTATTACTTTCTGCCTGTTTTTCTCTTATCTTAGCCATTGCAATATATTATTTCCTCTCTCACAATCTCTTCTGCTCTTGCCCGGATATTATTCATCTTCTGCGCCCAAAGCATCTGATTCTCCTCCTTCAACTGCTCTGTCACTCCTTCACGTTCTGCCATCCGCTCCACCAGCACATCAAACTGTAACTCTGCCTGTTCCTGCACCATGAGCAGATGTTTCTTTAGCTTTCCACTTAGAACCATCCCCTGATAAATGCCACTCTTATATTCTTTCAGATAATGTTTCCGCATTAATCCGAACCTTCTCAGTTCTCCTTCCGGCTCCGGATTAGGAATTATGTTTGGTATCAAATAATCTCCACATTTTTCATAAGTCAAATTCATTGCACGTTCCTCGCTTTCTTCAAATTTACATTTCCTGCTGCAATTTTTTCTTTTTATCCGGCATTTCCTGTTGTGTTGTCTTTCTCTGTCGATTCTGCTCCGCTGCATCCGCTTTCTTCTCTTCCAGTTTTTGTTTAAAGGATTTTGGTTCCAGCGATTTTACAAACTCTACAAACGCCTCTCCAAGTCCCCTTGCTGCCACAAACTGTTTTAGCTTCTCGATCTGGTCAGTAAGGGTTGCTATTTTCTTCTCCAAAGCAGATATTTTCTTTTCATATTTTTCCAACAAATAATTCCTTGATACTGCCCGGCTGAAAGCATCCATAATCTTATTCCAATCACTTTTCTTTACCTTGACATATTCCTCACCGCCAAACAGATGATTAACCGGAATTGCTGCACTTTTTATATTCTTAGTTTCTGCATCTACTTCTTTTGAAATAGTCTTTAAGGTAGTTGCTCTCAGATCATGCTTCTCAAGTAATTCCTGATTGCTTTTATCCCTTGCCTCCAGTTCATCAATCTGCTTCGCCAAATCCCCGGCTTGTGTAGCAAGCTCCTTGTTATGTATCTCCATTTCCTCTGCCTGTTGTTCCAGCGCTTCTACTTCACGCATTGCAGCTTTATACTCCGGCAGGCTAAGATTATCTCTCTGTATTCCCAGCACCTCTATGTCAATGCCTTTCTCCCGACAAAGATCCGTCAAATAGGATCGTTCTCTTTGTTGCCACGCAACTGTTTCATTTTCCTTTTTACTGACCGCCTTTGCAAAACCCATCTGTTGTAGTGCCTTTGTAAGACTATTGCGTGTTTCCATGCCTGTTTTATATCCATGTGCCACTGGAATATAATCAATATGTAAATGCGGTGTTGCTTCATCCAGGTGCATGACACAATTGAACAGATACAAATTCGGATTACGTTCTTGAAAGGTTTTTGCATACTGCTCCAATATTTCAATGGCTGACTTTGCTTCCTCTGTAAGATTACCGTTTTCATCCACCACAGGAGTATCTTCCTTTTTCCCTATCTGAACGATATTTTCGTAGAACGTCTTTTCCTTATTGCCGGAATTTTCTATCTCCTTCAGATAATTTTCTTTTCTCCTGTCCTTACGTTTCTGCGCCGCATTATAATCCATAAGTGCCTGCCCGAAACATTTCTCATACGCTTGCTCCAATGATTCCTGCATATAAATTCGGTTCCAAGATGTCCTTTCGGGTACCACATTTTTGCTGATAAAATCTCGGTTGTTATGTGTCAGATGCCCTTTCCCTTTGGGGAAAGAAATCGTTTTTGCTGCCAATCGTCTCACCTTCTTTCTTCTGTCTATGCTCTAAATGCTTCGCATTTATCATTAGCAGTTCGAGAAGTATTGCCAGCTCTGCTGGCTTTTTTGTTACTTTTGTCAAAAGTAACACTTTATTACCTTTGACACTGCGTATCAAAGGTAGGCGCTCTGCGAGGCTGATGCCACTCTACGAGTGTCATAGTCTGCCATTGCAAAATTCCCATGGCAGACTGCTCATTCCGGCAAAATGCCCCGTCATTCGCTACGGGTGGCGGTACCGAATAAAATACTTTCGGTACCCTATCATAGGCTTCCACTTTGAAAGTGGATACCAAACACAAAAATGGGTTCCCATTTTCGGTACCGCCTATTCACCCATTGCAAGTGCCATTGACATCATGGCATCCGACATATCCGTCTCTGACACTTGCTCCGTTTCTTTCTCACACTGCTCTCTATGAGGCGTATTCTCGCCCGAAACGGTTCTTAGGGCATGTTCCTCAAGTTCCTTCGTCAACTGCTTTAAAAACACTTCCTGCATCTTTGAAATTCGTTCTGCAACGCTTTCCTCAATATGTTCCGCTGTCACTTTCAAACCGTCATGAAAAGCCTCCTCCGAAAGTATCTTGTCGCTTGGAATATTTTCTTCGCTAGAAACTTTCTTTGCTTTCAATAGAGATAAACAAGGCTCCTCTGCTTCTCCTGCATCCCCTTTAGGTACATTGCCATCCAAAACTAATACAAAGGCATCTGAAAGTACCTTTCCATAGGAGCTGTCCTTTCGGGTTAAACTCTGTAGATACTCCCATGTCCGGCGCTGGTTCTCATCCTCCATGCAGAAGCGTACATTGCTTGATTTGTATGTTTTTCTCATGCAGTTTTTCCTCTCATGCGCTGTTTCATTTCTGCCAAAGCCTCATATCCCTTTGCATTTGCACAAATATCGGAAATGACAGTTACATTTCCCTTTTCTGTCAAATCTGAAAAGTGCCTCAGCAGACAGCCACCACCGCCAATGATGTAGAGATGAACCAGATCTTCCTTATAGCCATGTGCCGTCAGCTTTTTCATGATTTCCTCTGTATAGCTTTCCGCAATTCGCTTCGTAACCATTGCTACATCATCACTTCTTTCGCCTATGCCATTTCTAAGCAGAGGTTCTATTAACATTTCCGGCACTTCCACACCGCCTCTCTTGGATAACTCTTTCTGAATTTTTTCCATACAATGATGTACCCCGAATACTTCTGTGCTGATGCTCTTTTCAATTGGTCTGCCATCGTGAATTTCAAGAATGCTCATGGTTCCATTGCCAATATCCACCAGCATATTCATTCCCGGCATTGCACCTTGATTATGAACAGCCGCAAGTCCCTGCGGAAAGATTTCCGCACCACATAGATGCACCTTGTAGCGTTCCTTTTGGAACATGAAATCCAAGTCCTTCTCCCGCATCAGATATGCTCTCCAATCGGCAGCCTGTGTCTTTACCCACGCAAGCGGAAGCCCTACTGCAAGCACGACTTCTGCTTCATGAAGTCCCCGGAATTTTAATTCCTCTGCCAATCCTGCCAATGTCAAAATATAAAAATCATCTGAATCTGTTTTATTTCCCTGATATACCAAGTGGCTCTCGCCAATCACATAATATTTATCCCGATATTTCACAAAGTTGGTACTGACAATCGGTTCCTCGTCATACGCTTCCACTCCAGTAGTAAATACTCTGTGTGCGGTCTTGATATTCCCGTACCCATGATCCAAACCGATATAAATTTTTCCTTTTGCTTTTCCATTGTTCTGAATATAATTTCTCTCCATTAAAATATCCTCCTGAATGTCCTGTTTACATACTCGTTTACATGTTTTGTTTACAAATACTCTTTTAAAAAATTTCCGTTTACACTGTTTACAAATCCTCAAATCCTTAGTTTTACAGTATTCTTCCGTAAACCGGATTGTTTACATTTCCGTAAACGAACGCCTGTAAACAGAATTTGTAAACGCAGTCTAAAAAACTTTATTTTTCTTCGAAGGGTATTACCGCATCCTCCGGCAGTTTCTGAAACTCATTTTTACCTGCCACCCTGCGCCACCCTCTTTGTGTGCCATATCCGGCAAATCTGTGAGAAGAAATTTTTTCCCACCCGACAATGCTATGGTTCATGACATTATTGATTTCTTTCAGTTCCCAGTCCTTTGGTGTATCATACTCGTGGGAAAATGCTTCCTTGTAAATCATAATGCTGCATACATAATCCTCTGCCAGTTCATCCAGCCAGAGCTGTATCACTCCGACCTTTGCATCCTCCGGCATAAAGTCCTTCTGCATCTCCTTTAAGTATTCTTCTGTTTCCCTCGACAGCTTTAACTCATGAGAACCGTTCCGATATAGTTCCATCGCTTCTGCCCACGCCTGACATATGTATTCCCTTGACTCTTTTTCATCCTCAAGAATGTGCTTTTCCACCCGTTCCGGATGTACCAACACTGGGGCAAATCTCCGGTTTCCTGTACGGTCAAGAGGAAGAAAGTCCATATTGTTGGAAGTCCCCACAAATACACATTGTCTTGGTCTGTCCTCCGGGTGGGTTTCATAAGGAATTTTGTATGTTTCTTTCTGCCTGCTGATAAAAGACTTAATATCTTCAATGCTCTTGGCATTCACTGTTGCCATCATTTCCGACATCTCAATAATCCAATGCCCCTGCATCTTCCGATAGACATTATCATCATCCATCCGCTTCAAATCATCCGAAAACCACTCATCATTGAGGGCTAAAAATCGGAAAAATGTTGACTTGCCTGCTCCCTGTCCTCCTACAAGGCATACCATGATTTCAAACTTGCATCCCGGCTCATACACCCTGCGGATAGCTGCCAGCATCAACAGTCGCATGATTTCTTTCGTGTAATCATCGTGATCAGCACCCAGATATCTGGGCAAAAGATTGTCTATGCGTGGCTGTCCGTCCCATTTAAGTTTTTCCAGACATTCCCGGATAGGGTGATACTTATTTTCACTTGCAACAATATTCATAGCCTTGTTGATGTTACGGTCATTTTTCAGACCATAATTCTTTTCCAAGTACCAATGTATTTGATACACATCAGTATCCGTCAGGCTGGAAGATGCGCGCTGCCATCCGAGATTTCCTACAATATCAATCTTTCCGGACAGCTCATTTTTTCTGATTGCACCCTTTAGCAAAGGATCACGTTGAAATACCAGCATGCAGTTGTTAATTGTCTGACAAGTATTGCCTTTATCGTTTCTTGCCAAATCTGCCCGAATATCCTCTACCGTACTCATTTCCGTATCAAGCACTTCCCCGATTTCGTTCCATGATACGTTCTCTTCCGATTCTGACTCTCTCTGCAACTTCTTCCACCTCCTTCCTGCCTTTCATAAAAAGTTCCTGTTTATCCTCTGTACTTCCCATGCATAAAATATCCAGCCAGTAATTCATAATCGGTTCCGCATGAAGCATCCGTGCATAGTCCTCTGAAAAAATAATATCCGGCGGCTTACCATTAAGGAAAATACTCATCTGCTCTATCAGTGATAAACTGTCCCTTAAACTCTCAATACTGTGATTGCACCATCTGTCAAAACGCTCCCTGATGTGTATCAGCCTCTCACGTTCTGTCCGTTCTCTACGAATACGTTCCCCGTCCTGCTCGCTTAATTCCTTATTTCCTTTGACCTCTATCGGTAGCCGAAAATCTTCTACAATCTTTAATGCTGCCTCGTACTGCGATAAACCAAACATCCGGGATATATAGTCAATCGCATCCCCTCCCACGCCACAGGCAAAGCAATGGTAATTCCTATCAATCTTCATGCTTGGGTGCTTATCATTGTGGAAAGGACAACAGGCTAACCCATTTCTTCTGACCTGCAGACCATAGTTTTCCGCCACCTGTCTCGCCGTCAGATACTCCTTTACCTCTGAAAAAATATCCAATATGCAATTTTCTCCTTTCCTCCGGAGAAAGCCTTTGCTATAATAAATGTGTGTGTTGGATAGAAAGGCTTTATCCTTTTTATTCATGAATGCCCTTGTTACCAGCAGGGGCATTTTTATTTACTTCCAGCAATTGTTTTACCAGTTCCAGCAGCAACCCTTCCTCTTCCGTATTACCATTCTGTAAATGTACCAATATCTGCTCCAATACTTTTGCCACCCTGACCGACATATAATTTCCGGCAATAACCGTTACCTCCTGCCCTAAAACTGCTTTCCGGTAATATTCACCTTTAGATATCCCCGATAAAATTATCTTCGCTTCCACTTGGCTTTTCTCTTCGTCGCTCAACCAAAAAGCAATTGTATTGCGCCGAAACCGGTCCTCTCGATTACACGCCACTCTCCTCACCCCTTTCCACTTTTCCAAGCCTGTCTGCAATTTTTACCTGCGCATCCATAGACTGATGACAATAGGTTTCAATTGTAGTCGTAACCTTTCCATGCCCTAACCATTTCGCAATCTCGACTGGGCTGAATCCCATCTGCACAAGCATACTTGCATGACTGTGACGGGTACAATGAACTGTAATTTTCTTTACTCCCGACAATTTAATTCCACGCTCCATTTCATGCTCAAAGAAGCTCTTTGTCCTTCCGGCAAAAAGACGTGTCCCCGGTCTCACATGATATAATGTCGCTATATATTCCTTTAACTCCTCCTGCAATTCCTTATGTATCGTAATCACTCGAACCGAGCTTTCCGTCTTTGGTGCCGTGATCAAATCCTCTCCATCAAGCCTCGTCAAAGATTCGTCAACAGTTATGGTTCCCTGTTCGAAATCAATATCTTTCACCTGCAACGCCAGCAATTCTCCTATTCTCATACCTGTCCAAAATAAAATCTGAAAGGCAATCCAGGAATCCTGCTTATCCATAATCGCATCTGAAAACTTCTGAAACTCCTCCAACGTCCAATACGGTCTTTCATCCGCTTTGCTCTTTCCCATACTTCCGGCTTTGCGGCAGGGATTAGAACGCAAATCATAGAAATTTACTGCATAATTCAAAATCGCACTAAGCTGATTATGTATTGTTTTCAGATATGTGGGCTTAAACCCTTTTTCCATCATTTCTCCCTGCCATTTGCGTATCATGGGAGCTGTAATTTCATTAATTGGTGTTTTCCCGAAATAAGGCAGTATCTTATCGTTCATCACATACTCTTTCTGCTTCATGGTAGTTTTTCGTAAGCGCTTTTCCATATCCGCCTTATAAATCTCCCAAAAATCCGCCAATGTCATCGTCGGATCAGATGATTGTTGCAACATGAAATGTGCGTACCATTCTTCTGCTTCTTTTTTGGTCTTAAAACCTCTTTTCTGTGATTTCTTTTTGGTTCCCGTCCAATCCATCCAGCGATATTGTATTCGCCACGTACCATTGGGATCTTTCTTTGCATTACAGCTCATGCACTTACCTCCTTTGCTCCTCCGTACCATTTTTCCTTAAAATACTCCACCGGAATTTTTCCGGCAATTGTGAGAAAACCTTTACTTGCCAGATCCTTATTCATTTCTCTAAGGATTTTGTAGGCTTTCCCCATACTCACACCAAGCATTTTTGCAATGTCCTCTGCACTGTAATAGATTTTTTCGTTCATATTCTTTCCTCCCGTTTTTATATTTGTTTCTGCATAGTATCATTTTGTTTCGTTTTTATCATATCGTAACTTTTGTTTCGTGTCAATATCTTTTTGCTTTATTTTTTTGTTCTTATGTGTTATCCTATATATGACGTTAAACAGTTTCACAAAATATAGCTTTAGAGCAGGAGGCATGTTGTTATGACAGTCGGGGAAAACATAAGACGTATCCGGCAGGAACGTAATCTTACTCAAAGACAATTAGGAGAAATGGTTGGAGCAAGTGAAGCCTACATTCGTGCCTACGAAAGCGGCAGAAGAAATCCCAAGCCATCATCCCTTGAAAAAATAGCAGACGCTTTATCTGTCAATCCCGAAGTACTGGCAAACTCTGATTTTGACGGTATAAAAGCCATACACAGACTTTTTCAGATATTCCGGCAATACGATGGACAACTCTTTGAATACCAGAATAAAGATGGAAATGATATGGTTGGAATCAGCTTTGGAACATTGTCTTTGATGCAATCATGGTTAGACCGCTATGAAGAATACATGGAAGAAGTTGAGAAATGCAATGAAATAAAAGATGTTAAGAAACGTGGGGTAGCTCTGCTGAAAGCGGAAGCAGATTTTAACCTTTGGATGGATATTTATCCGGAGTCGGAACCATGGCAGGATAGGCTTAAGATTCAGAAGGCTCATGATGAGGTTATGGATAAGATGGGATTGAATCCGAAAGAATAGGGGATGCACGAATGCTAAAATGGTTACAAAAATATAAAATTTATATAATCGTTATTTTTTGCGGGCTAATTCTTTTTTTATATGCGGAATTACCTATCATTAAATATTTGCAAAGTATATCTTTTATTCTCACTAATAAAGTGCTAAATGATTTTCTTATAGCATTGGGAACAGGAATGATTGGTTCTTCATTAACTGCTTTACTAATTGACAGATCTCATGAAAAACAAAACACAGTTATTTCTAATATGATGAAACGCCAGATTTTATATGACATGCTACTAAATTTAAGATACTGGATAAACTCTAATGATCCTATTGAGATATTTGAAAAGAGGCATAATAATGAATACATTGATGAACGGATCACCGAATGTCAGCGTTCTTTAAACTTTGCAATACCATTTCTATCTTCTGACGAATACGAAGCTATTTCCACAATAGAAGTTCAACTTAGAAATATTAGTAATGATATGCAACAATTACACGAAAAAGAACATTATTTACATTACAAAGAACTATATGAAATTTTACTTTATAATAATCCTATTTTGGACAACCCAGTTTATAGTTATCAATATGAAAATAGACTTACTCAACTCTACAACATTACCTCAGAAATCGCATATGAAATTTGTATGTCCGTTATTATTCATAACATGAAAATAAATTACATAAAGAAACAACTACAACTCTTTGATGATATCGAAACCGAAAATGTATAACAAATTGTACCCAAATCGTACCCAACGCCATCTAAAAAATCCCTACAAAGCCCATAAATACAAGCTTTGTAGGGATTTACCTATTTACTCAAACTCAATCGTTCCGGGCGGCTTGCTGGTGCAGTCGTAGACTACGCGGTTCACGCCCTTTACTTCATTTATGATACGGTTGGTTATCTTTCCGAGAACTTCCCAGGGAAGTTCTGCGGCTTCGGCGGTCATAAAGTCGGAGGTGGTTACGGCACGAAGTGCCACGGCATAATCGTAGGTACGCTCGTCCCCCATGCAGCCTACGGAACGCATATTGGTCAAGGCTGCAAAATACTGACCAAGGCCCTTGTCAAGGCCTGCTTTAGCGATTTCCTCGCGGTAGATGAAGTCGGCATCCTGTACAATTTTAATTTTTTCCGCAGTGACTTCTCCAACGATACGGATTCCAAGTCCGGGACCGGGGAACGGCTGGCGATATACCAGATACTCCGGAATACCCAGTTCCAATCCGGCTTTACGTACCTCGTCCTTAAATAAGAGTCTTAAGGGCTCAATGATTTCTTTGAAATCTACATAATCCGGCAGACCACCTACATTGTGGTGGCTTTTGATTACGGCAGATTTTCCCAGACCACTTTCAATGACATCGGGATAGATGGTTCCCTGTACCAGGAAATCCACGGCACCGATTTTCTTTGCTTCTTCCTCAAAGACACGGATAAATTCTTCACCGATAATTTTGCGTTTTTCCTCCGGTTCGGTTACGCCGGCAAGTTTTTTGTAGAAACGCTCCTGTGCATTTACCCGAATAAAATTCAAATCATAAGGTCCATCCGGTCCGAATACTGCTTCTACTTCGTCCCCTTCATTTTTACGAAGCAGACCGTGATCCACGAAGACGCAGGTAAGCTGTTTGCCCACTGCTTTGGCGAGCATTACGGCTGCTACGGAAGAATCCACGCCGCCGGACAGAGCACAAAGCACCTTGCCGCTGCCGACCTTTTCACGGATTGCTTTGATGCTACTTTCCACAAAGGAATCCATTTTCCAGTCACCGGAACATCCGCAGATGTCCATTACGAAATTGCGAAGCATGGTCATTCCTTCTTTGGTATGCATGACTTCCGGATGGAACTGTACTGCATAAAGGCCTGCTACCACATCCTCCATCGCTGCCACGGGACATACCGGGGTATGTGCAATGACTCTAAAGGAAGCCGGAGCCTTTTCAATATAGTCCGTATGACTCATCCAGCAGATGGTCTTTGCCGACACATTTTTGAATAAGGAGGAAGTAGTATCTACCTCCACCTCTGTTTTTCCGTACTCACTGACCGGTGCGGTTGCCACGCTCCCCCCAAGCATATGTGCCATAAGCTGGGAACCATAGCAGATACCGAGCACGGGCACGCCTAACTTAAATACTTCGGGATTCGCCAGGGGAGAACCTTCCCCGTAAACGCTGTTGGGACCACCGGTAAAAATGATACCTTTCGGATTCATGGCTTTTAGTTTATCCATGGAAAGGTTATAGGGATGTACTTCACAATATACATTACATTCTCTAACTCTTCGTGCAATCAACTGGTTATACTGACCGCCGAAGTCGAGAACAACAACCATTTCTCTATCCATTTTGCACCTCTCACTCTGCCGGATGGCAGATTTTTATCACCCTATACATTATAAATATTCATATTTTATCTGTCAAAAACTTTCTATATTTTTTTGTATTTTTTTCAGACTTCAAATTTGCAATTACATATAGCGCATGTGTTTGTGCAAATACTTTTCTTTTGTTGCCATACCGCCGCGAATGTGTCGTTCGGATTTGTTGACATCCAGTACGCATCTGGCTTCTTTGGCAAGAGCCGGATTAATCTGTGAAAGGCGGTCGGTTACGTCTTTATGTACCGTCGATTTGGATACGCCGAATGCCTTTGCAGTCTGTCTTACCGTCGCATTATTTTCAATGATATAATTAGCAATGCCTATGGCACGTTCCTCAATATAATCCTTCAAAAGAAAACCCCTTAAGAACCTTTTTTACAATGTATGAAAGATTCTTATCAGTTATTCCAACATACAGTCCTTGTTAAAACATGCCACAAACTGCCATTTCATTAGATTTGAAAAATTTTTTTCAAAAAACCCAATGAAAATGTGTTTTATTCTATCTATATAATGTAAAACAAAAAAATATCCATTTTATAGCAGAACGCGTTACTATAGTGGATATGCATCAGATTTCAGGAGGACAACATGAAGAAACAAACACTTAGAAAAACAGCATGCACAGTTGCAGTTGCAATGACACTTACAGGGCTTGCCGGTTGTGGCAAGAACGAGAACAAGCCGACAACACCAGAACCGGCCAATACTACTACGACAGAAACAGTCGGTGATTCGGAGACATCTGAGATTTCTGATGTAACGAATGAGGTTGCTGCGGTTGACGTTGACATCACACAATATCCATGGGTACTAAGTCATGAATTTTCGGAAGAGGAATATCTCACGCTCCCGGCAGGCGCTAAGTTTTGTGGTTTAGACCTTCCCATTTCAAAAGAAACCATCTATAGTATTCCATATAACAATCATGCTTTTGATTCGATTGAGGCTGCCAAGGATAGCCCTGCAAGAAATCTTTCTTTTCGTGTGGAGGACAGTGCCTACCCCAATTTATTATTGGATGCCAGTGAAATGACAGTGGGTGAAGTGATGGATGCAAATCAATTTTCATTGAGTGTTACCTATCTGTATTGTACACACTTTGGTTTTAGCCAAGATGAATTTTCTACATTTAAAAATGCACATGATGATTTAGCTGAACAGGAAATTTTCCTTGATATTATGACCACAATGTATGGTGCTCCAAACTATTTTCGTTATTTTGCAAGTAACACAGATACTAAGACAATGATCTATGATCTGACGCATCCGGAAAATGCCAGCAACAATGTAAATAACACATCCTGCTATCAGTTTGTTGTGGGCTGGCAGTTTGAGGATTTTGGAATTACCGCCTATTTCTCTGAAGGAGCAAGAATGAACAGTAATGGTTATTCTAGTGTGTTTCCCGGGGATATGTGTATTGGCTATTTTCCAATAGAATCCGGTACAATTGAAGAACATTATCGTGACGTATATGGTGATAATGTGGTTTCGGAACTTGTAGCAGAGAGAAAAAATGCATTCGGCGATGTCGAATTTCTGGGACCAAATCCGGCTGTACAGGAACTCGTTTTTAACAAAAAATAGTAGAAAACGTTACCCCATCAACAAGTACAGCCGATACAAACGAATAAAGGATGGTTTTGAATATGGATAATATGAACGAATTAGTGTCCCGTGTCATAAACGGTGACAAACAG
>CAMEIX010000031.1 GCA_945919075.1 uncultured Lachnospiraceae bacterium | reverse complement strand
TTATAGCAGTATATGAAAAAACAGGCAGTTGTGGATAAAACTACGGAAACTCAAGGAAAAACTTGTCTTTATCGGTAAAATATACTATGATATGGGTGGACATTTTCTATCTGCCATATGCAGATAACGAAATAATTACAAGAAAAGTGAGGAATTATCATGACTACAGCCGAAAAAGCACTTATGCTCCATGAAGAATGGAACGGAAAGTTAGAAACTGTCAGCAAAACCCCCGTGAAATCCAGGGAGGATCTTGCTCTTGCATACACTCCCGGTGTTGCGGAACCCTGTAAAGTCATTGCAGAGAATAAGGAAATGGCTTATAAATACACCATGAAAGCGAATACCGTAGCCGTTGTATCGGATGGAAGCGCTGTTCTTGGACTTGGCAATATAGGCCCCTATGCCGCAATGCCCGTTATGGAAGGAAAAGCCGTATTATTTAAGGAATTTGGCGGTGTTAATGCAATTCCCATATGTCTTGATACCCAGGATACCGAAGAAATCATCAAAGCGGTTACTTATCTCGCTCCCGGTTTCGGAGGCATCAATCTGGAGGATATCAGCGCTCCCCGTTGTTTTGAGATTGAGGAACGCTTAAAGGCAACCCTGGATATTCCGGTATTCCACGACGACCAGCATGGTACTGCCATCGTAGTACTTGCCGGAATTATCAATGCTCTAAAAGTGGTGGGAAAGAAAAAGGAAGATTGTAAGATTGTAGTCAATGGTGCAGGAAGTGCCGGTATTGCCATCACCAAGCTGCTCCTCACTTACGGGTTCCCCAATATCGTGATGTGCGATAAGGTGGGAATTGTTTCCAAAGACACCGAAGGTCTTAACTGGATGCAGAAAAAAATGACCGAAGTCACAAACCTTCAGAATGAAACCGGTACCTTAGCCGATGCCATGAAGGGTGCCGATATCTTTGTAGGCGTTTCCGCTCCCGGAATCGTTTCCAAGGAAATGGTAGCTTCCATGAACAAGGATGCCATCCTCTTTGCTATGGCAAATCCCGTTCCCGAAATTATGCCCGATCTTGCCAAAGAAGCAGGGGCAAAGGTTGTGGGAACCGGCCGCAGTGATTTTCCGAACCAGGTAAACAATGTGGTTGCATTCCCCGGCATCTTTAAGGGTGCTTTGGAAGGCCGTGCAACCCAGATTACCGAAGAAATGAAACTGGCTGCTGCCATCGCCATTGCAGGTCTTGTTCCCGATGAGGAACTATCAGAAAACAACATCATGCCCGAAGCTTTCCGTCCGGAAGTTGCGGAAGTTGTTGCAAACGCAGTTAAATCCCACATCAGATAAGGGGTATTTATGCACACGGACTGGCTTGGCAAACCTTATTATTCCTTAAACGCCTATCTGAAAAACACATACCACGAAAAATGTTATAAGATTGCTTTAGATGCCGGCCTTTCCTGTCCCAATCGTGACGGAAAGGTCGGTCTTAATGGCTGTATCTTTTGCAGCAAAGGAGGAAGCGGTGAATTTGCCTCCAAGCTGACTGTCTGCGAAGGTAGTGATGTCATAAAAGCTTCCATTTCCGAACAGCTTTTAGAAGGCAAAAAGCGCTTTAGAGCCAAACAGACCGGCAATCTGTTCATTGCATACTTTCAGGCTTACACCAATACCTACGGGCCCTTGGATTATTTACGGCAAATATATAGTGCGGCACTAAAAGAGCCGGATGTCATCGGTATTTCCATTGCCACCAGACCGGATTGTCTTTCCCGGGAAATCTTAAACCTTTTGTCTGACATGAAAAAGCTATATCCGGACAAATTCATCTGGATCGAGCTGGGGTTACAGACCATTCATGAAAAGACTGCCGATTTTATCAACCGAGGTTACCCCCTTTCCACCTTTGAAAAGGCGGTTATGGATTTGCGGGAATTATCCCTTCCTGTCATCGTGCACGTCATTCTGGGACTTCCGGGAGAGACCAAAAACGATATGTACGAGACCGTTTCCTATCTAAACAGCCAACCCATTTTTGGCATAAAATTACAGTTATTACATATCTTAAGGGATACGAAATTAGCTGAAATGTATCAGAGTAATACACTGCCCTTTTTCCATATCCTTTCCTTGGATGAATATATGGAAATTCTGATACATTGCATCGAATTACTGTCGAAAGATATCGTGATACACCGGGTGACCGGGGATGGCCCCAAAGACCTGCTAATTGCGCCCACCTGGAGTCTGGATAAAAGAAATGTTTTAAATACGCTGCATCGGAAGATGCGGCAGTCAAATACCTATCAAGGGAGATGTTTTGATGATGCAGGATCCACTGACCCTCTATAAATTAATCGTGCTCTATATGCTGAACCGTGTTACCTTTCCGTTAACCAAAGCACAGATTACCGACTTTATTCAGGAAAAAGAATATACCAACTTCTTCACCTTACAGCAGGTCATGGCTGAGTTAACCGATACCGGACTGATTACTGCCAAAACTCTGCGAAACCGGACCCATTTGGAAATCACGGAGGAAGGTCTTGAAACCCTGCACTTTTTTGAAAACCGGATTAATGATGCCATCAAAGCCGACATTGAAGAGTATTTAAAAGAACGTGAATTTGAACTTCGCAATGAGGTTTCCATCCAATCGGATTTTTACAAATCCGTGAGCGGCGAATACGAGGCGCATCTGATTGCAAAAGAAAAGGGCATTACCCTGGTGGATATTACCCTTTCCGTTCCTTCCGAGGACATCGCCGCCTCCATCTGTGATCATTGGCAGACCAAAAACGAGTCCATATATCAGTATCTGGTTACGGAGCTTTTTTAAGCTCCGTTTTTATTGTTCGGCTCTATTTTTATTCTTTGGCTCCTATTTATTCTGCGACTTCTCTTTTTATTCTTCTGCTTCTCTTTTTATACGGCTCATGTGCTCCCTGATTTTATTTTCATAACCGTTTCCGGAGGGACTGTAAAACTCTTTGCCGTTTAATTCGTAGGGCAGATACTGCTGCTTCACGTAATTATTTTTATAAGAGTGTGCATATTTATAACCGGTACCATGCCCCAGCTTTGCAGCGCCCTTATAATGGGCATCCTGCAGGTGCGTCGGAATCGGTAAATTTCCTGTCTCTTCCACTGTTTTCATTGCCTCCGAAATAGCATTTACCGCTGCATTGCTCTTAGGTGCCGTAGCAATATAGGCAGCTGCCTGTGATAAAATAATCTGTGCCTCCGGCATCCCCACTCTTTCTACTGCAAGACTGGCGTTCACAGCCACCACAAGGGCCTGGGGATCTGCGTTACCCACATCCTCCGCTGCGCAAATCATCATTCGTCTTGCAATAAAGGTTACACTTTCACCGGCGTAAAGCATTCTGGCCAGGTAATATACTGCCGCATCCGGGTCGGAGCCCCGCATGCTTTTGATAAATGCGGAAATGGTATCGTAATGGTTATCTCCGCCCTTATCATACCGGATCACACGTTTCTGAATACATTCTTCGGCAACCGCCAGGGTGATATGAATTTTGCCGTCCTCACTTCTTCCGGTCGTCATGATACCCAGTTCAATGGCATTTAAGGCATGTCTTGCATCGCCCCCGGCAAGTTCCGCCAGAAATTCCAGTGCATCATCATCGATAACCGCATCATATGTACCCATTCCCTTATCCTTATCATAAACTGCTTTTTTAATGAGTTCCTTTACATCCTCCTTGGAGAGAGGTTTCAGTTCGAAGACAATAGACCGTGAAATCAATGCCCCGTTTACTTCAAAATAGGGATTTTCTGTGGTCGCGCCTATCAAAACCAGAGTACCGTCCTCCACAAAGGGAAGTAAGTAATCCTGCTGCCCCTTATTAAATCGGTGAATTTCATCTATAAAAAGAATGGTCTTTTTTCCATACATCCCCCGGTTGTTCTTTGCTTTTTCCACCACCTCTTCCATATCCTTTTTGCCTGCCACCGTAGCATTAATCTGCATAAACTCGGCACTGGTGGTTCCTGCAATCACTTTCGCAAGAGTGGTTTTACCGGTACCGGGAGGACCATAAAAGATAATAGAGCTTAACTTGTCCGCCTGAATGGCACGATAGAGCAGTTTATCCTTTCCGATAATGTGCTGCTGTCCCACCACCTCATCCAATGTAGTCGGACGCATTCTTGCCGCAAGCGGTGATTCCTTTTCCATATTATTTTGTCTCATGTATTCAAATAAATCCATGCTTATTCCCTTTCAATGTCATAAATATCTTCTATCCGGATTTCTGTTTTATCTTTCAAAACCAGTTTGTGTTCCGATTCCTTTATACGAAGAAGATTCCCGCAGACGGTTTTGTAACTGCCGCCTTCTTTCTTTTTGTCCGCTTCAAAAACCGTAATCCTCACAGGCGGGTTTTCCTGCAGATGCACCAGGATTTCCCTTAATTTGCAATCCAGAATCTCCTTCCTGTCCTCTTCTAAATCCACTTTCTCATCGGTATATCTTGCTGTTTCTTTAATAGCCTCATCATGCCCGGTAAGTGCCGCAAAAGGGGAAAACTGTGCCGCTCTGTCATAGCATGACATGGGTGGGTGTTTTGGGGAAACCGGACGGTCTTTGTGCATAATATCTTCGTATCCCGTCATGCCTTATGTCCTCCAATCTGATTGTTCCTGTCTCTCCCGGTTGCACCTTCCTTAAAGTTCATTCCTTTCAGAATAGCATTCTTACCATACCTCTTTTTCACCGACAAGATAGCTTCCTGAATTCTTCGTTCCTTCTGCAGTTCTGCACTGTCCGCTGCATTTTCCTCTTCTTCTGCAAACAATGTCAGTTGCTCGTACACTTCCTTTCCCGCTGCCTCTTCCTCGCTTTGCAGCCTGCAGGCATCTAAATTGATTCTGCGAATAAGGAAATCCCGGTTGACCAGTTTATCATAAAGCCCGGTTGCCGCATCCATAATCAGCTTGGAGGAAGAAGTGGCAAAGCTTAAATTGGCGGTGCCATGTGCATGTTTGGGCACTTTCCTGCCGTAGCGGTCCATAGTGACTTCCCCGGTATAAGCCCGTTTGGTCTCCCCTTCCTTTAAGGTCTCAATATCATACCCCACCGTAAGTACAATCTGATCGGTTAAATATCTTTTTTCCACCAGATCAAGTGCCAGAAAATCTGCCATCTCCTGTACCACAACCCGGGCCTTGTCAAAATCATAGGCGCATTGCAAAACCTGTCCGGAACTAATGCTTTTGGTACTTGGTTTATACGCCTTAATATCCGCAATCGTAACCGGTTCGTACCCCCATGCATGGTCAATCAATAGTTCTGCATTGATACCAAAGAGCTTGTACAATAAGTCCTCATTATAATACTCCGTCTCCTTACCCAAAGAGCATCTTGCAATATCTCCCATAGTAAAAAGTCCGTTTTCATTTAATTTCTTCTGGTACCCATGCCCCACACGCCAAAAATCCGTAAGGGGCTTATGATTCCATAACTTCTCCCTGTAAGTCATTTCATCCAATTCGGCAATCCGCACCCCATTTTCATCAGGCTCCGTATGCTTTGCCAGAATATCCATGGCAACCTTGCAAAGATAGAGGTTGGTTCCGATGCCTCCGGTTGCCGTAATGCCGGTCTCATGATACACATCCATAATCATCCTGGATGCCAGTTGTTTTGCCGTCATCTTATAGGTACTTAGATAATCCGTTACGTCCATGAAAACCTCATCTATGGAATAAACATGAATATCCTCCGGTGCCAGATACTTCAAATATACATGATATATTTTAGTACTGCATTCCAGATAATGGGACATCCTGGGTACGGCCGCAATATACCCCAATGCCAGTTCGGGGTGCTCTTTCAATTCTTTTGCATCACAGGACTCACCTGTAAATCCTCCGGTTGCCTTTCTTGCCCTCTCCCGATTTACCTCTTTTACCTTTTGTACCACTTCAAAAAGTCTGGCTCTCCCCGGTATTCCATATACTTTCAGAGAAGGAGAAACCGCAAGACAGATGGTCTTTTCCGTACGGGAAACATCTGCTACAACCAGATTGGTGGTAAGGGGATCCAGTCCCCGATCCACACATTCCACGGAGGCATAAAAGGATTTTAAATCGATTGCAATATAGGTTCTCTCCTTCATCCTTCCCCCTCCTTATATTTCCCCTTCCGGCTAATGGAAACTAAAACTGCGCTATGTCTATTTTACCTTCTTGCCTGTGCTTTTTCAATCACTGATTTGGAAGCCAGCATTCTTTATTCCAGTATGATTTCATCCACGGTCACGAATTCATATCCCTGTTCCAAAAGCTGGTCTACAACAGAGAGTGCAGCCGTAACGGAAGAGCCATAGTAATCATGCATCAGAATAATATCCCCATCATCCACATTGGCCATTATTCTTCTTACTACGGTACCCGGGCAGTCCGTACACCAGTCAAGGGGGTCCACATTCCACAAGACAGGGAACATGTTTAATTCCTTTTCCAGTGTTTTGTCCCAGGAGCCGTAGGGCGGCCTTACAAAAAGGACCTCTTCTCCGGTTATTTCTTCGATACACTGATTGGTTTTAATCAGTTCTTCCCGAAATTCTTTTCGATTATTTCTGTTTAAGGCAATATGACTGTAGGTATGATTTCCAATCAGATGCCCTTCCTTGTACATTCGCAAAATAATGTCGGAATGCAGGCTCGCATTTTCCCCCGTCACAAAAAAAGTCACCTTAACATTACGCTCTGCCAGACCGTCTAAAAGCTGCTCCGTGTAAATCGGATGAGGACCGTCATCGAAGGTAAGTGCCACCCGTTTCTGCTCTTCATTCTGTTTTGTACCTGCATAGTCTTTCAAGGTATAAATACCCAATATATTTGCCGTTTTGCTATCTTCTGTTCTCCATTTAGCCATAATAAAAAGCAGGCATGCCATCATTACCAAAATCAGACATCCTGTCTTCTTTCTGTCAAACTTCATGATCCACCCTGCTTTTTTTATTTATTATATTCTGTTGTTTAGAAATTATTCTGACACTGTCATGACTGTTTTGCCTTATACAAACTGATTACGTTCCTTATTGTAGTGATAATCTATACTTGCCAGTTTTTCCGTAAGTTCGCCCTGGTCTATATCAAGGGCATCACACATGGACTCTAAATCACTATAATAATCCCTCAGTTTTAAGTTCACAAAACTAAGTAACATAACCGGATCTTTTGGTATCATAATTTTCCTCCGTTTTCCTTTTCATCCCGGCAGTTCTTGTACGATTCTTTCAATCACAGAAACCGGTTCTTCCAAATCATCTGCTATCTCATTAAGACTCTTTCCCTTTTGCAGTTTCTTCTGGACTTTTGCTGTCAGAAGCTGCTTTTCCCCATCTTTCCGTCCGCGTTCGTATCCATACCTTCGTTCTGCACGTCGAATCTTTTCCCATTCCACTTCTTCATCAAACTCCAATATACTCACCTTGATCGCCTCCGTCTTATTCTTCCTTAAGAAATCTGCCAGAATGTTTTTTTCAATACATTCATCCACTGCTTTTCTTACTGCTTTGTCCAGATTGGTTCCCTTTTCCCGCTGATGTCTGCGGACTGTTTCCACAAAAAGCATATATTCCCGCAAGGTCCTGCAGTTATCCATTAGTTCCTTATTCTTACCGTTGTTAATATTGAGTACGGTTACTTTGAGCTCCAGTTCGGGATTTTCCTCCGTTGTATAAAAAGCTGCGGAAAGTTTTAGCACTTCTCTCTCCGGTCTTTCTTCCAGTCCATTGTAAAATACCAGAAATCTTGGAGCCGGAATCTTGATCATTACTGAGGAGTAAATGGTATCAAACCGAATCAGTTTCTGATACTCCTCCGCCACATAGAATAGATCCCGAAGCGGCATATTCGGATTAAATGTGGACTGGTGCTCCCACATATTCAGATGCAGGTCAACCAAAAACGCCAGATCATTCTTCATGTTCATGTAAATGGCGTTATCTAAAGTAACGATCTCCAGTTTATCCGGATCTGTATAATGAGAATGATTCATCGCATTATACAGTTCCAAAAGCTTCTCCTTGTCATGATATAACATGGCAAATACGGTACTTTTATAATTGCGGTTGACAGTTCCTCTTTTCGCAGCATGTTTTCCTGCTTCTTTTTTCTTGTTTTTGTTCATTGGTCCTCCTTTTCAGGGGACAATGAACAAAATACCGTAAACTTTTCCTCTTATCCGTTCCTTATCCCCTGCTTTTTACTTTATTGGATTTTCAAGCATAGATTTAAGGAAATTAGATAAAACAGAATGTTTAGAATGATTTCAGAAATGTATGCTTTATCTGGATTATACTCCGCAATTAACGAAAAAGCAACCACTTATTGCTGCGTCTTTTTAAAAAAACTGCCTATAACCATCGTTATAAGCAGTTTTCTATAGTGCTTTTGCCGGTTCAAAACAGGCTATGCTTTATCCTTCTTTTCTTGCCGCAAAAAGTTCACCGTCTTTGACATCGATATAGATGGTGTCCCCCTCATCCACCTGATCGGACAGGATGAGTTTGGCCGAGAGGGTTTCTACATATTTTTGCACATATCTCTTAAGCGGCCGTGCGCCGTATACGGGATCGTATGCATTATCCACAATGAACTGTTTTGCCGCCTCAGAGAGTTCTACCGTTAGTTCTCTGTCTGCAAGACGTTTATTCAAATCTGCAATAATCAAACCTATGATGCCACCGATGTTATCCTTGGTAAGCGGTTTGAAGAGAATGGTCTCGTCCAGACGGTTCAAAAACTCCGGTCTGAAATGCATCTTAAGTTCATTCAGAACCGCCTCTTGTGCTTCCGGCTTGATTTCACCGTCTTCGGATATACCATCCAAGAGATATTGGGCACCGATATTACTGGTCATGATTAAAATGGTATTCTTAAAGTCTACGGTACGACCCTTGGAATCGGTAATACGACCGTCATCCAGAACCTGCAGCAGTACATTGAATACGTCAGGGTGTGCCTTTTCGATTTCATCAAACAATACGACTGCATAAGGTTTTCTTCTGACTGCTTCCGTGAGCTGGCCGCCTTCCTCGTAGCCTACGTATCCGGGAGGAGCCCCAATCAGTCTCGCTACGGAATGCTTCTCCATATACTCACTCATATCAATACGGATCATATTGCTCTCATCATCAAAGAGACTCTGGGCCAGGGTTTTGGCAAGTTCTGTCTTACCCACACCGGTAGGTCCCAGAAACAGGAAGGAACCGATTGGCTTACCGGGATCTTTAATTCCCGCCTTAGACCGCATAATAGCCTCAGAAACCTTTGTTACGCCTTCCTCCTGACCAATTACCCTCTGATGCAATTCGGAGGCCAGATTGAGCGTTTTATGACGTTCACTCTCAGTGAGTTTGGCAACCGGTATTCCGGTCCATCTGGAAATAATACGGGCAATCTCATCCTCGGATACACTTTCATGTACCAAAGACATTTCTTTTCCTTTAATCAGTTCTTCTTCTGCTTCTAATTGTTTTCGTAAGGCAGGAAGTTTCCCGTAGGAAAGTTCTGCTGCTTTCTCCAGATTGCCTTCCCGCTGTGCAATCTGAATTTCATTCCCCACTGCATCAATTTCTTCACGCAGTTTGGATAGTTTCTCAACACTTGCCTTTTCATTGTCCCACTGGGTCTTACGGTTATTGAATTCGTCCTTAAGTTCTGCCAGTTCCTTCTGCAGGGCTTCCAGTCTTTCCTTAGAAAGTCTGTCATCCTCTTTCTTCAGTGCTGCCTCTTCAATTTCGAGAAGCATAATCTTACGCTGCAATTCATCCAGTTCGGTAGGCATGGAATCCAGTTCGGTCTTAATCAGGGCACACGCCTCATCCACCAGATCAATTGCTTTATCCGGAAGGAATCTGTCAGAAATATAACGATGAGAGAGAATGGCTGCACTGACCAGTGCATTGTCCATAATCTTAACACCGTGATATACCTCGTAACGCTCCTTTAAACCACGCAGAATGGATATGGTATCTTCTACGGTAGGTTCTGCCACCATGACAGGCTGGAAACGTCTTTCCAGTGCTGCGTCCTTTTCAATATACTGACGGTATTCATCCAGAGTGGTGGCACCGATACAATGCAGTTCGCCTCTGGCTAACATGGGCTTTAACATATTGCCTGCATCCAATGCCCCGTCCGTTTTCCCGGCACCTACAATGGTATGGAGTTCATCGATAAACAGGATAATCTGTCCGTCGCTTTTCTTTACCTCCTCCAATACCGCTTTTAACCGCTCCTCAAATTCACCACGATATTTTGCACCTGCAACAAGAGCACCCATGTCCAGTGCAAAAATCTTTTTATCCCGGAGTCCCAGAGGAACATCGCCCCGCACAATACGTTGTGCCAGACCTTCTACCACCGCGGTTTTACCTACGCCGGGTTCCCCGATTAGTACCGGATTATTCTTGGTCTTTCTGGACAGAATCCGGATAATGTTACGGATTTCACTGTCACGACCGATTACAGGGTCCAGTTTCTGGGCACGTGCCTTTTCCACCAGTTCCTGTCCGTATTTATTCAGGGTATCATAGGTTGCCTCCGGGTTATCACTTACCACCCTCTGATTGCCGCGGACCGTAGAAAGTGCCTGCAGGAAACGGTCCCTGGTAATGCCGTATTCGGTAAAAATCGCCTTGATGGTTTTGTTTGGATTTTCAATGAGAGAGAGGAAAATATGTTCCACGGACACATACTCGTCCCCAAGCTTCTTTGCCTCATCCTCTGCCATCAAAAGCACCTTATTGAGTGCCTGGCTGATGTGTACCTCACCGCCCTGCACTTTTACATATTTGGAAAGTGCATCCTCCACTTTATTTTCAAAATGGGGAACATTAATTTCCATCTTCTCAATCATTTTTTTAATCAGACTGTCTTCGACCGTAAGAAGACTGTAAAGAAGATGCTCTTCATCAATTTCCTGATTGCCGTACTGATAAGCAAGCTTCTCACACATCTGAATCGCTTCCACGGACTTTTGCGTAAATTTTGAAATATTCATGGTTCTCCCACCTTTCTTTTAACTGTATATACCACTATTTGGCATCAAAACTTCATTTGTTTTGTTCTATACAAACTATAACACATCTAACACAAATTTCAATATGACAATTCTAAACATTTTATAAAGAAAAAGGGATATATTTATAACAAAACCTTTTTTTGAGGCTGTTATGTATTTATCCCGGATTTGTGATTTTTTATGGAGCGGTCCCATCCTTCTTTTATTATTGTCCACCCATCTCTTTTTAACCTTCAAATTCTTTCCGCAAAGGCAGTTATTCTATGCCCTGAAACTATCTGTCAGATCGGAGGACGATAAAATGACCGACTCCGGCACCGGGGATACCCCGAAAAAGCAAACACATGGCATGGATGGTTTTCAGGCTCTTGCCACCACCCTTGCGGCAACTCTCGGAACGGGCAATATCGTGGGAGTCTCCACCGCCATTGCGCTGGGCGGTCCGGGTGCTTTATTCTGGTGTTTTTTAACCGGACTCTTAGGCATGGCTACTGCCTACTGCGAATGCTACTTAAGCTGTCTTTTTCAAAAGAAAAATCCGGACGGAACCCGGACCGGCGGTCCCATGTATGTGATGGAACTGGGACTTCGCAAAAAAAGCGCCGGAAAATTTTATGCACTTTTGGTTACGTTGTCAGCCTTCGGAATAGGATGTACCACACAGGTTGCTGCCATGGCAGATGCCGCCTATTCCACCTGGCATCTTTCCCCCCATATTATCGGTGTGGTCGCCGCTGTTTTGGTCGGTATGATCATTCTCGGTGGTGTCAAGAGCATCGGGACCTTCTGTTCCAAAATAGTGCCTCCGCTTAGTCTCTTGTATATGCTCGCCTGTACCTATCTGATATGGCGCAACCGCTCCTATCTTACTGCTGCGGCAACACTCATTCTCTCTTCCGCATTTAATTTTAAATCCTGTGCAGGCGGGCTTATCGGAAGTGCTTTTTTTGTTGCCGCCCGCTACGGAATTGCCAGAGGACTTTTTACCAATGAAGCCGGCATCGGAACCGGTGCCATTGCCGCCGGCGGTGCCGGTACCGATAATCCCATGCGTCAGGCACTGATTTCCATGACCGCTGTTTTCTGGGATACCATCGTCATGTGCACTTTAACGGGCTTCACCATTTTAACCGCCATGCTTTCCCATCCAGGCTGCACGAAAGGCTACACGGAAGCCGGTTATACCAATGCGGCATTTTCCCTGTTTCCGTTTTTCGGGAATGAATTTCTTACCATTTCCCTGATCGCTTTTGCCCTCGCCACTCTGGTAGGCTGGTGCTATCTCGGTGAACAGGGGTTTGTTTATTTTTTCGGAAAAGATTTTTGTCAGACTTATCATCTGCTTTATATTGTGATGATATACATCGGTGCAATTCTTCCCATGAGTCTGGTCTTCCATCTGACCGATTTGATCAATGCTCTTATGGTATTTCCAAACGTGCTTACTCTTTTTCTTTTACATAAAAAAATCAAATCACCGAACAGCCAAAACTTACCAAAATAATTTCTTTCTATCTGCTTATACTAACACCAAGATAAGTGATAAACAATCGCTTCTAAGAAGACGGATTTCCGGATGATTTGGCGGAAAAGCTTCAAGGTAAGCGAAAGGGAACGCTTATCTTGAAGATAGATAAAAAAGAAAACGGAGGTGAAAAACATGACAAGCAATAAGTCTAATAGAGTAGAAGTTCCTGAAGCTAAGGCAGCTCTTGACCGTTTCAAAACTGAAGTTGCATCTGAACTTGGTGTTAACTTAAAAGAAGGTTACAACGGTGACCTGACTTCCCGTGAAGCTGGTTCCATCGGTGGTGAAATGGTTAGAAGAATGATCAAGAAGCAGGAAGAAAGCATGAAATAAGCTTTCCGCTTTGTAGCCATTTCTAAAATGTAAGGAAGCTGTCTCTTCCCCGGTTTTGAGGAAGCGGCAGCTTCTTCTTTTTCTATATCACAAGTAAAATTCTGTATTACATAAAGAGGAACTTTTATAATACTTTCAGCAGATCCGGTACCGTGTCCACAATATAATCCGGTGTCTCCGCTTCCAGTTCCTCCCGTGGCCCATACCCGAAGGACACGCCTACACTTTTCAGTCCTGCCTTTTTAGCCCCGATAATGTCAAATTTGCGGTCCCCGACCATATAGGTGGTTTTCTTTTTAGGGAGGGCACTTTCCGAATCCGGCTCCTCACCATAGAGCCTGTTTAGTGCCTCATGCACCACTTCTGCTTTATCGGTACGTCTTCCGTCCAGTTCACTTCCCACCACAACCTCGAAATACTCTGCAATGGCAAAATGCTCTAAAATCTGCTTTACAAAGATCTCCGGTTTACTGGATGCTACAGCCAGATGACACCCCTGATTTTTCAGTTCGGCAAGCACCTCGGGAATTCCTTCATAAACCTTATTTTCAAAAATACCCACATCCCGGAAACGCTCTCGGTATCTGGCAATGGCTTCTTCCGCTTTTGCCTCATCAAATCCGTAAAACTCCATAAAACTGTCCTTTAGCGGAGGGCCGATAAAGGGTGTCAGTTTCTGTAAATCCGGCTCTTCAATGCCAAATGCTTTTAACGCATGCTGAACGGATTTGGTAATCCCTTCCATAGGATCCGTAAGGGTCCCGTCCAGATCAAAAAGAAGGTAATATTGCGGAATTTTGCAGACATCCACCCACTCTGAATAACCGGAATACTTTTCCAATTCTTCCAGACTCAGTTCAATTGCACTGTTTGCGCTCCCGCAGGCCGGAAACACAGTCTTAAATCTTTTCAGGGACTCGTCCAGATAAACTTCTACCCCTTCTTTAATTGCAAAGGGGCAGACACCGCCCACAGCATGTCCAACCAATTCTTCTACCTGTTCGAATTCCAACATTTTTGCCTTGGTTTGAAATTTTGCTTTATACTTGGGATTATCTATCTTTGCATCCCCCGCTGCCACAATCAATATGGGAGTATCCTTTACCATAAAGGAAAGTGTTTTTGCAATGCGCTTGGGTGCACATCCAAGTGCGGCTGCCGCCAGTTCCACTGTGGCACTGCTTACATCAAATTCCAGAATTCTGTCTTCGATACCATACTCCTTAAAGCAGGCTCTTACTTTCTCAATTGCCATGACTATAATCCTCTCTGTTATGTTCTAAGTTCGTATTTTTACTTCCCATATCCCCACTACTCCGGATTTTTTGTGGCGACTCTCATGCTCTTAGAAAATAAAATGATAAAACCGCAGATAATTTCAAATAGCGCTGCTGAAAGAATCGCCAGATGAGAGGGTATGAAACGCAATTCCTTAGCTTGCAAAAGCAACACAAGCACCGGCACCAAAGCTACACCTCTTATTCCCATCCATAGTCCCATGATAATGCGGGCGGCAGCACTTCCTTTACTGATTTTTGATGCCATAAAAATCACTCCGACCCAGAAAATCAAGGATTCACAAAGAGCCACTCTATCCATTAAACGTCTGTTTTCCTCGGTCCTCCACAGATAAAAATAAATAACATCTGCTTCTTCGTTAATATAGACAGCATACAGACATGACACCACAATGCAGTACAATGCGGTAATAATAAAAATCATCTTTTCCGCCCTGTGTGAATATTTTAGGATTTCTTCACGACTGTCTTGTAACTCCATGATATTCCTCCTCGTTATAAACCGGTATTCCTATTTATCGATACACTATCTTTCCGGCCAAATCCTCTGCCTTTTCTTTTCCACAGAATATTTCCACAATGGCAAGACCAAAGTCAATGGCTGTTCCCATCCCCCGGGAGGTCAGTACGTTCCCGTCAAGTTCCACCGGATTTTTGGAAACTTCCGCTCCCTCCAGATGACTTTCATAAGAAGGATAACAGCAGGCATTACGACCTTTCAAAAGTCCTTTGTGACCAAAAATGGAAGGTGCCGCGCAAATAGCTGCAATGTATTTTCCGTTTTCATAAAATTCTTCTATCTTTTTCATTAACGGGGTGCACGCTTCCAAGTTAGGTGTTCCGGGTATGCCACCGGGAAGCACCAACATATCCACATTTTCAAAATCATAGCCGCTTAGATTCTTATCCATCTTTACGGTAACTTTATGGGAACTGGTTTCAAATTCCTTATCTGCAACCGAAACCATATCCACTTCCACCCCTGCACGCCGGCAAATATCTACCACGGTGAGTGCCTCAATTTCTTCAAATCCTTCTGCAAAAAATACCGCCACTTTACTCATAACACTTCTTCCTTTCCCAATAAATTACGATGTTTTCATTTTAGCACCTCGCTGACCAAACATCAAGCGGGGATAAAATCAGATATTCCTTGAAAAAATACGCCAATCAACTTATAATAAGTTTAGAACTGCTTTGGGGGTATTGCAAAATGGAGATTGAACGTAAATTTACGATAAAAGAACTACCGGCTGATTTGGAAAGTTATCCTTTTCATGTGATTGAACAGGCATATTTAAATACCGACCCTGTAGTCCGTGTCCGCAGGGAAAATGAAACCTTTTATCTGACCTATAAAGGAAAAGGACTGATGGCAAGAGAAGAACACAATTTGCCGCTCAATGAGGCTTCCTATTACCACCTTTTGGAAAAGGCAGACGGGAACATCATTTCCAAAAAGAGATATCTGATTCCCTTAACAGATCCCAAATTTTCCGATACCTTAAACCAGCCTCCTGAGGGCTACTCCCTGACGATTGAACTGGACGTATTTGATGCACCATTTGCTCCTCTCGTTCTGGCAGAAGTGGAATTCGGCAGTAAAAATGCAGCGGAATCCTTTATTGCGCCGGACTGGTTTGATGAGGATGTAACGTACGATCCTACCTTCCATAACTCTTTCCTGAGTAAGAAGGTATTTCAGTAACAAGAATAATCACAAGAGGGACGCTCCCATAAGGAACGTCCCTCTTTTTTATCTTCCATATAGTCTGCTCAGTGCTTTCATTCGTTCGCCAAGTACTGCATCCGGGATAGCGGTCAGACGCCACTTCCAGTTGTCGCCCAAAGTGGAGGGCGTATTGATACGTGCCTCTTTTCCCAGTCCCAGGTAATCCTGCATGGGGATAATGGCAGTATCCGCAACACAGGCAAGTGCGGCGCGGATAAATTCCCATTCCACGTGGCTTTTCTTTCTGCCGGTAATCTGCAGATACTCATTGGCAAAATCCCGATCTGATTTAGGCAGGGTCTTATACCAGTTTACGGTGGTATCGTTATCGTGGGTTCCGGTATAGACCACGCAATTCTTGTTATAATTATGGGGCAGATAATCACTTTCCTCCTTGGAGTCAAAAGCAAACTGTAAAATCTTCATGCCCGGATAACCACATTTCTTGACCAGACGCAGGACGCTCTTGGTGAGGAAGCCCAAATCCTCAGCAATTACCTTCTTTTCACCCAGGGTTTTCTTCATGGTTGCAAAAAGTTCATAGCCTGGACCCTTGCACCATTTGCCGTTCTCCGCAGTCTTGTCACCGTAGGGCACATTCCAGTAAGCATCAAAACCTCTGAAATGATCAATACGGACGATGTCATATAAAGCAAAGCAATGCGCCAGTCTCTTCATCCACCAGTCGTAACCGGTCTCCTTATGATACTCCCAGTCGTACAAGGGATTTCCCCATAACTGCCCGGTCTTGGAAAAAGCATCCGGGGGACAACCTGCCACTCCGGTGGGATATCCCTCCTTGTCTAACTGAAACAGCTTCGGATTGCTCCAGGTATCCGCGGAATCGAATGCAACATAAATGGGAATGTCGCCTACAATTTCAATCCCTTTTTCATTGGCGTAGGCTTTTAACTTCTTCCACTGTGTCAAAAACAAGTACTGCAAAAAGCAGTAGAACTCCACCTCATTCGCATAACGCTTCTGACAGTTCTTAAGCGCACTCCGTTTACGCAGACGGATATCCTCATTCCACTCCATAAAGCATACACCGTTATTGGCCTCTTTTATCGCCATAAAGAGTGCGTAGTCAGGAAGCCAGAGTGCCTGTTCTTTTTTGAAATTCAGGTATGCCTTGTCGGTAAGAAGTCCCTTCTTGTCCACTGCTCTTCGAAAAGCCTTTTTTAAGAGGGCAAAACGGTTCTTATAAATCTTTTCATAATCCACGTAGGAAGGGTCGTTGCCAAAGTCGCAGGCATCACATTCCTTTTTGGTCAGGTATCCCTCCCCTATCAGACTTTCCGGATCAATGTAATAAGGATTGCCGGCAAAAGTTGAGAAAGACTGGTAAGGCGAATCCCCATAGCTGGTGGGACCAAGGGGCAGAATCTGCCACAGCTTCTGACCAGCATCACTTAAGAAATCCACAAATGCGTATGCCTCTTTTGAAAAGGTTCCGATGCCGTATTTAGACGGCAGACTTGCAATCGGTAATAAAACCCCACTCTTTCTCATACTCTGTCCTCGTTTATACTTTCTTTTAATATGCGGATTTTCGCTTCGCGTAATCCTTCTTGCGTTGTTTTCTGCTGCGTAGAATGCGACATTCGTATTCCGCTTCGCTACATACTCATAGCTCACTTATCAGCGCAGTTTCCAAATATCCCTGTTATACTCTGCGATGGTTCTGTCGGAGGAGAAGAAGCCTGCCTTTGCAATATTGTGCAGCATCATTTTCTTCCACTTCTCCTGATTTTCATAATCTGCAAACATTTTGTCTTTTGTCTTTATGTAATCTTCCAAATCTAAAAGAGTCATGAACCAGTCTTTGTTTAGAAGTTCATTATACAGTCTCTTTAAGTTTTCCTTGTGTCCGGCTTTTAATGCCTTTCTGCTTACGATAAAGTCCACTGCTTCCTTGATGACAGGACTCTTTTCATAATAGTCCCTAGAAACGTAGTCGGCCTTCTTATAATGCTTAATAACGGTCTCGGACTTTTTACCGAAGATATAAATGTTATCCTTTCCAACCAGTTCACCGATTTCCACGTTTGCACCGTCGCTTGTACCCAAGGTAACGGCACCGTTTAACATAAATTTCATATTACCGGTTCCGCTTGCTTCCTTGCTGGCAAGAGAAATCTGTTCGGAAATATCGCAGGCAGGAATTAATTTTTCCGCATAGGTTACATTGTAGTTTTCTACCATAACCACCTTTAAGTAGGGGCTTACCTTGGGGTCGTTTGCGATAATTTCCTGCATTACCAGAATCAGGTGGATAATATCCTTTGCAATTACATAAGCCGGAGCTGCCTTCGCACCAAAGATAAAGGTAATGGGGCGGACCGGTTTCTTGCCTGCCCGAATTTCCAGGTATTTATGAATAATGTAAAGAGCATTCATCTGCTGACGCTTATACTCATGCAGACGCTTAATCTGGATATCATAAATGGAGTTGGTATCCAGTGTAATGCCTTCTTTCTTTTCAATATATGCGGCAAGTTCCTTTTTCTTGTCCTGCTTAATCTCCCAAAGCCTATCCAAAAACGCACTGTCATTTTCAAATGCAAGCAGCTTTTCCAGCTCATCCGCATTCTTTTTAAATCCGTCCCCTATGGTCTCGGAAATCAGTGCTGTCAGTTCTTTATTGCATGCA
This sequence comes from uncultured Lachnospiraceae bacterium, assembly GCA_945919075.1. Taxonomy (GTDB): domain Bacteria; phylum Bacillota; class Clostridia; order Lachnospirales; family Lachnospiraceae; genus Acetatifactor. The sequence goes on along the minus strand of CAMEIX010000031.1, from coordinate 10,018 downwards.
AGCAACCATCTGCGGAAAGTAATACCATTGGTTTTGTTATTGAACTTTTCCGGATAGATTTTGTAAAAATGGTTGAGTTCGGTATCTTTCAATATTTCGGTATGAATTGCAGCAACACCATTTACGGAGAAGCCGTAGTGGATGTCGATATGTGCCATATGTACACGACCGTCTTTATCAATAATCTGTACCTTTTTGTCCTTGTATTTTAATGCTACTCTTCTGTCCAGTTCCTTGATAATGGGAACCAGCTGGGGAACCACTTTCTGTAAGTATTTTAACGGCCATTTTTCCAGTGCTTCCGCAAGAATGGTGTGATTGGTATACGCACAGGTGCGGCTTACCACCTCAATTGCTTCCGACATGGTGAAGTCTTCTTCATAAACTAAAATTCGAATCAGTTCCGGAATCACCATGGTAGGATGGGTATCGTTAATCTGGATGACCGCATGCTCATATAATTTGTGGAGGTCATAACCGTTTTCCTTCATCTCTTTTAAGACAAGTCTTGCCCCACTTGCTACCATGAAATACTGCTGATAGATACGAAGCAGATTACCGGCCTCGTCGGAGTCATCGGGATATAAGAAAAGGGTCAGGTTCTTTTCAATGTCTTCTTTGTCGAAATTGATACCGTCTTTCACAATGGATTCGTCCACGGTTTCCAAATCGAACAAATGCAGTTTATTCACACCGTTTTCATAACCCACAACATCAATGTCATACATTCTGGAGGTCACGGTATAATCACCAAATTCAATGGGGAATGTCACATCGGTCTTTGTAAGCCAGGATTTCTTCTGAATCCAGTCATTCTTCTGTGCATCCTGCAACTTGTCGGTAAATACCTGTTTGAAAAGGCCAAAGTGATAATTTAAGCCGATTCCTGCACCTGGAAGTCCCAATGTGGCAATGGAATCCAAAAAGCAGGCTGCCAGACGTCCCAGGCCACCGTTACCTAAAGAAGGCTCGGGTTCGATTTCCTCAATGACGTTAATGTCCTTTCCCGCCTTCGTAAGAATGTCCTTTACTTCCTCATAAATTCCTAAGTTAATCAGATTGTTGGAAAGTAATTTACCGATCAGAAATTCTGCGGAAATATAATAGATTTTCTTGTCTCCGCCAATTGGTTTGGTTTCGGAAAGTTTCTCCTTGACCAGTGTCAGAAGACTTTCATAAACCTGCTTGTTGGTACATTTTGCGAGGTCCTTCTTAAAAGACTTCTGTGTGATTTCGTTCCATCTTTTTTCTAACTGCATGTCATTTCCTCCATTATTTTCGTATCAGATGCTTAGGCAGACCGTTTTCAAAAATTGGGGTAAGTTCTCCCAAAATAAGCGGTCTTGCATAAGCCAGATATTCCTCTGTTACACTGCAACCATCCTCTCCAATCCATTCGAGAGGCACTTTCTTTTCGGTGTTTGCAATGTTGTGGATATCGGAAACATCCGTTCCACAGGTATAAGGGTTATCGGTCCGGGTGAATACAACCATCTTGCCGCTCAGGCCCTTTTCGGCTGCATGAAAGGCTGCTTCACCGGCCATGAAAGCTTCGTTAATATCGGTCAGGGATGCCATATGGGCTGCTGCTCTTTGCAGGGTGGACAGTTCAACGGCTCTTGCCTTATACGGCAGACGCTTCTGGATAATCGCCGCCAGATGCACACCACAGCCGGATAACTGCTTGTGTCCGAACACATCCACACCTTCATTCCCATGGTCTTCCATTTCACATACAAAAGTACCGTCATCAAAATGAATACCCTCTGACACCGCAATGACGATGGACTTCTTCACTCTCGCCAGTGCCTTGACCTTCTTTAGGAAACTCTCTATATCAAAATCCACCTCGGGCAGATAAATTAAATCCACCCCTTCACAAGATTCATCCTTGCACAAGGCGGAGGCAGCCGTCAGCCAGCCCGCATTTCTTCCCATGATTTCCACAATCAGAATCGAGGTTCTGTAATCTCCGTACACCGCATTGTCACGAATAATTTCACGTACACTGGTGGCAATGTACTTGGCAGCGGAACCATATCCCGGACAGTGGTCCGTAATAGGGAGATCATTGTCAATGGTCTTGGGTACTCCGATAAATTTCTGCTTTTTATTATTCCGGTTTGCATAATCGGAAAGCATTTTTACCGTATCCATGGAATCATTTCCACCGATATAGAACATGTAGGAAATGTCATACTGCTCCATGCGTAAAAATATCTTTTCATAGAGGTCTTCGTTTCCGGCAAAGGGAGGAAGTTTAAATCGGCAGGAGCCTAAAAAAGCCGCCGGGGTCCGCTTCATCAGTTCAATCCCCTCATCGTCTGCCAGATACTCGTCTAAATCTAATAATTTGTCATCCAGAAACCCCTGAATACCGTAAATCATGCCATATACTTTTCCCACGCCTGCTGCCTTGGCTGCTTTATAGACCCCCGCAGCAGAGGAATTGATTACTGAAGTGGGACCGCCGGACTGACCAATTACAATGTTACCTGTCATTTTTCTTATCCTTTCTTTTTCTTGTATAAACACAAAACAGGATGATACTGCATACCGAAATCCACGCACCGGTATATAAACCCTGTACCTGATAAGCAATTCTTACTTCGTGCTCTCCGGCCGTTACGGGTATCATTATCATACTATCATAAAATTCTTCACTTTGCACCTGTTTCCCGTCAAGAAATATCTGAAATCCATCTTCCGCGGGAATGGAGAACACACACATTCCGTCTTCTTTTGCAGAAATTGTCCCCTCAATATAATTTTCCCCATGACTGCTTTCGGTAAAAGCGTTTTCTTTTAAATGTTCCGACAGCTGCAAAAGGGCCCTTTCATTCAGACGATAAAACTTCATGTAAAATTTTTCCTCGTCCGGAGCACTGATTTTGATTTCCTCCCCGGTCCGGTAGTAGCCTGCGTAGTATAATCTGTTTTTATTCAGTTCCTTTTCCGTCCAGGAGGTTTCTCCCGTTTCAAAGGTTACCTCGCCCTCCGGTTCGAAAGGAATAGCCGCATACAGATAACCATCCTCTGCTACCTTCACCGTCATTTCAGACCGGTCCGGCTGTTTTATGATTTCCTCCTCAGAAAGTGCCGAAAAAAGGGATTCGGTACAGCCCAGTTTCACTGCGATTCTGTTCTGCCTTACCAGACAGTTGGAATCGTACTCCTCCAGGATATTTTCCACTGCAGTTACGGTTTTTTCGTCCAATACAACTCCTAACGGAAGCGCTGCTTCATTGCGGTACAGAAAACGAAGATCCTTTTCCTCCTCTTCGGGCCCGTTATCCGCAATTCTTTTGTATATTGCGGTATCCGGTTCTTCCCGGTCACTTATCCGGTAGTGCATGGACAAAAGAGCCTCCGTAAAAGGTGTCGCCCCGGCATGATAATAGGATACCTTACTGCCACCCATTCCCAGTCTTTCATACAGTTTGCGGACCCTGCTGTTGGTTGTGGAAGAAAAAACCGAAACCGAATAATATCCGGCAAGGGACGCATCATTTTTGGTAATCTGTCTGTCATTATCCATGCGGAAAAGGATATCTCCTTCCTCTCCCAAATCCGCTCTTGCCAATGCATAAAATTCCTCATAGTCTGCCTGACGTTCCACATACTTATCACGATAGGTGGTGGCAAAAGCGGTCTCCTCCAGATTTAAGAATGCCTCCACACACACCAAAAGAAGAATGGTCCAGTTCTCTATCTTACTCCAGCCTTTCCTTTGAAATGCCAATCCAAATACCACCTTAAGTACAAAGTACCCGGCCAGAAAAATATAGGCACACGCGAAGACTTCGACAGTAAACTCCTCTTTCGTTACAAAAATACTGCATAAAATCAAAACTGCCACGCCGGTAATCAGACTCATGATTTTGGCTTTTCTTCCGGTTTCCTTTTCCGCCAAAACTGCCTCACAACACATGGTTAACACCACCAGAATGTAAAGAAACGACTGTCGGGCCGGAAGAGAATTGGGGTAGTTCATTCCATGCCAGATAAAATTCAGCACATTCACCGCAAAAGAAGCAAAAAAGCTTCCCAAAAGAAGCGTATGTCCGATTTTTTCCCGCAGTTTGATTTTACGGGAAAAGAAATACAGGGGAATCAGTACAAACACAAAAACGCCGCAGTAAATATTGGGCCAGTGATCCAGCCTTCTTTCCGTCTCTAACATGGGCACATGTCTGGCAAGCATGGAAAGAAAATCAAAATAGATTTCCACCTTTTTAGGCAGGGAATTATGAAGAAATCCCGTACCCTGCATGGAATAAAGAACCGGTACCAGAAGGACTCCTGCCATGGATCCTGCAAGCAGGGAGCTAACTGCAAAGCGGATGCATGCAAGCAGCTTATTCTTCACGGAAAGACCTTTGGTAAAGAGAAGCATCAAAAAGTAAAGCACCAGAAAAATGCAGAACAAAATCGATAAATAGTAATTGGTAAGAATGCAAAAGGCAAGGCATAGAATATAACGTTTCACCTTTCCCTTGAGAATCAATTCTTCCAACCCCAGAAGCACCAGGGGAGCAAGCAGAATACAGTCTAACCACATGTGGTTCCAATAATATGCGGCAACATATCCGGACATGGCGTAAAAGACGGAAAACCACACCATGCAGATTTCCTTCTTTTCAAAACGCCTGCTTAAATAAAAACAGAAAGTAAGACCGCTTAATGCTATTTTAAGGAGAATGACAAAGGTCATAAACTCCATGATGTTTTCCCGCCTTACAAAATAACAAAGCCAGTTTATGGGACTTGCCAGATAATAAGCAAAAATAGCGGTGTAATTAGTGCCAAGACCGATACGGAAGGTATATTGAAGACTCTCCCCGCCATGAAGCTTATCCCAAAGCCCCGTGAGAAAGGGAACATACTGGTGATACATATCCGTAAACATAAAACTGTTTTTTCCAAAGGGATATATCTCCCTGTAAATGATGAGCCCGAGCATCATCAAAAAAGGAAGGATAAAGGACAAAAACAGGATATTTGAGAATTTCGTTAAAACGGCATTTTTTCTGTTCATTTTTTCCCCAAGTCTTCATACAAAAGATTACTGTATTATTTTCCAAATAAAGTAAGGCCCAATCCCAGTATCCACTAAGAATGAGCCTTCTCGTAAAGTAAGTGCGGATGACAGGACTTGAACCTGCACCCTCGCGGACCAGAACCTAAATCTGGCGTGTCTGCCAATTCCACCACATCCGCCTAAACCCCGTGCGTACACGACATTTCTGCCGATACTTCCATAGGCAATCTTAACAGAAAAGAACTGTAAAAGCAAGAAAATCTTGTATTTATTTTCATATTGCATTTTTATTCTAAATGTACCATAATGTATCTGCTTTTGAAAGAAACAATGCGCCGTACGCAGGAAAGGTGAAAAATGAAAGATCTGACACAGGGAAAGCCCTTAAAAGTAATTCTGCTTTTTGCAATTCCATTATTTATAGGACAATTATTCCAGCAATTTTACAGTCTGGTAGATACCCGTATCGTAGGTTCCGTTTTAGGCGATGATGCCCTGGCTTCAGTAGGAGCCACCACCACTTTAAGCGATATGTTAGTCGGTCTCTTAAATGGTTTTACAAACGGCTGTGCCATTATCATTGCCACCTTTTATGGTGCAAAGGATGATAAGAAAATGAAGAAGGCAATGGCAGGCACCATTTTAATGGGTGTGGCATTTTCTACCTGTATCAGTGCACTCTGTCTGTTGTTTTTAAATCCGATCTTAAATCTTTTAAATGTTTCCGCAGACCTTAGGCCCAATGCAAGTGCCTATATCAGCATTCTGTTAGCGGGTCTTCTTACGGCCACACTGTATAATGTCTGTGCGGCAATTTTACGGGCCATCGGCGACACCGTGACCCCGTTAATCTTCTTAATTATCTCCTCCGGCCTCAATATCGGACTGGACATTCTTTTTGTAAAATACATCGGAATGGGGGTAAAAGGTGCTGCCCTCGCAACCGTCATTTCCCAGGCCCTTTCTGCCCTGCTTTGTTTTGTATACATGCGTATGCGCTACCCGGAATTAAAATTATGCAGGGAAGATTTTAAAGCCGGAAAGGAAATCTACTCCAAGATGCTTTCCACCGGCTCATCCATGGCATTTATGGTGGCCTTTGTCAATATGGGAACGCTTGCTTTGCAGACCTCCATCAACACCTTTGACAACAATATCATCGTAGCCCACACCGGAGCCAGAAAGGCAACCTCCATCTTTATGCTTCCCTTTTCCGTCATGGGAAATACCCTGGCAACCTATTGTGGTCAAAACCTGGGCGCAGGAAAATATGAACGCATTAAGAAAGGAATTTTCCAGACATTACTGCTTACCTTTGTGTGGTGTTTCGGAGTAGCTCTGACGGCCTTTTTTGCAGGGGGACAGATTGTCCATCTCATCACTGCCTCCACAGAAAAAGAAGTGTTAGATACCGCAGCATTATATCTGCGCATCAACACTTCCCTCTACTGTGTGCCTGCTACTATCTGTCTGTTCCGCAACGCCATGCAGGGCTTCGGGGACAACAAGACCCCCGTCTTTTCCAGTTCTCTGGAACTGATTGGCAAGGTCCTGATTGCATTCTTCTTAGCTCCCGCCATCGGTTACATGGGAATTATTGTAGCCGAACCCATTGTCTGGTGTATTATGGTGATTCCGCTCATTGTCAATATGCTTAGAAATCCCATCATACGCCAGTGCAAAAATAGTGGCTCTGCCGCTTAGGATTGTACCTGTTCGCCGATATGAGAAATGACCTTTTTATTGATTCGCAAAAGGAAGAAAACCGTCATGGCCACACTCATAATCTCCGCAATGGGAAAGGCCCACCAGATGTTGACCACATTTCCTGTAAGGGACAACAGATATGCAACCGGCAAAAGTACCACGAGCTGTCTTGCGATAGATACAATCATACTGTATACACCATTTCCAAGTGCCTGAAACACGCTGCCGGTCACAATACAGAAGCCTGCAAAAACAAAGCTGATACAAATTATACGAAGAGCAGGTATGCCGACTTCCAAAAGCTCCGGCGGAGCCTGGAACAGTCCTAATAACTGTCCGGGAATCAATTCGATGATTACAAGTCCCGTTAACATGATCCCTACCGCATAAGCGATTGCGTATTTCATGGTGTCGATAACACGTTTCCTGTTACCGGCACCATAATTATATGCCACGATGGGCACCATACCGTTATTTAATCCAAATACCGGCATGAATACAAAACTCTGCAATTTAAAATACAATCCAAAGGCAGTCTGCGCAACCCCATAAGCCTCCAGAATCAGGTTCATTCCGTAGGTCATGACGGAACCGATTGCCTGCATGATAATGGAAGGTGCACCCACTGCATAGACCTGACCGATGATGCGGAGGTCCGGCTTTAAATGGGACAGATGAAAGCGTACTTCTTCGTTCTTTTTGAAGTGAAAGAACATGGCAAGTCCTGCCGCCACCATTTGCCCCAGAACCGTTGCCACTGCTGCGCCGGCCGCCTCCATGCGGGGAACTCCAAAATATCCGAAAATAAATATGGGGTCTAAAATGATATTAATTACCGCGCCGGTCCCTTGCGTAATCATGGTGTAAAAGGTTTTCCCGGTGGATTGTAACAGCCTTTCAAAAATCATCTGGGTGAACATCCCGACAGAACATACACAACAGATTGTCAGATAGGATACGCCGTAGTTTCTGACCGACTCCACTCCTGTCTGACTATACATAAAGGGTCTTACCGCAAACAGTCCGATCAGGACAAAAAGCAGGTAACACAGAATCGCCATGAAAATTCCGTTGCCCGCCACCTTATTGACTTTCTCATAATTTTTCTCTCCAAGACTTCTGGAAAGAAGTGCATTCACACCAACCGCGCTGCCGCTTGCAATAGCAATCATCAGGGATTGCAGCGGAAAAGACAGGGACACGGCACGTACTGCTGTTTCCGCAATCCGGGACACAAAAATACTGTCCACAATATTGTACAATGCCTGTACCAGCATGGAAATCATCATCGGCAGGGACATACTGATTAAAAGCTTATTCACGGGTACAATACCCATTTTGTTTTCACCGGTATTCTGACTCATTTTCTCTTCCTCATCTCTTTTATCTGGCCTTCCAACAGCACTTTTTCACTTCTTGCCCGTGCATCCTCTTTTAACATGAGAAAACCCAGCACAAAACCAGATGCCACATAAAAAAGAAAGGCAAATACCCCTCCTAAAATCAAATATCCGATGGACGGTATCCACTGCCCGCCTGCCAGGCCTAAAATGCAACCGGTAAAGCCCACTAAAAATACGATTACCGCAGTAATCCATTGTATAATTTTTTTGGTCTTTGCAATGCACTTAATCTTCTTCTCACGCTGTGCAACAAGCCCTTCCATTTTTGCAATCTGTTCCTCCAGAGGTTTTGCCATGTTGTCTCTCCCTTTTCTACTTGTTCCGATTCGAAGAATCGAGAACCTGCGCCCCATCAGGGGTTTCCTATATGATACTTTCATTTTATAAGATTTCAGCCTAAATAACTATATTTATTTTTACCATATTTGTCAATGAGGATATGACCCGTACAGCAAAAAAAGAAGAGGTTACCCTCTCCTTTATCTTTTCTGATTCACAGGCTGAATACCTTCTTTTCTCGCATTATGCGTCTGGTTCTGATTCTCCGGTTCCACTTTCTGTGTAATACTGTTAAATTCATTGTGATTCTTTTGCTGATTATCTTTTTCCTGTTTCTTCTTTCCCAATAAAATCACCTCACAGATAGTGTTACATACATTCATTATTTTATACATGTAAACTTCCTGTATATATTTCTGCAATCTGTACACCATATCCTTGAAAGGATGGTACACTATGAAATCTAAATCAAACTCTGAAATCAAAACTACTCCCAACGGTCAGCCTCCTGCTAATGAGTACGATGACGGCAACATACCCAAAACAGACCTGCCTCAGGACGTAAAACCTGATGATGTACCACGTAAAGATGGCCCCGGTGGAGAATCCAGTGAGTAATTCTCCCTGGATTTTCCGGTACTAAATTGTGCGAAGCAGCATTATGTCCTTTTCAAAAGATGGTTGAATCTCTCAGCTTGAATTTGACGGATTTACTCATGATTAAGCCGTATACGGTGCTTCTGCCAATGGATATTAAAATATATTTTTGTTAGCCAGACACGAAGTGACTGGATTTTGGAGGTGAAGTCGATAGGAAAGTGAGAATTAAGCGAGTTCTTGAGAGCGAGAGATGCTCAAAGGGCCATAATAGGCGTTATTTTTTATGCTTGTAAAAAATGCTGAGTTTTTAGAGGTCTAAATCAGCGCATATAAGAGAAAATAGAAAAAACGCTGACATTTTAGTAATAAATGTAGGTAGGAATTTTAAAATTGAAAAAAGCGCTGAAAAAGAAGTGAAAAATGTCAGCGTATTCAGAGAAAAATGAATTTTGTACCTATTCTCCCCAAATGGGCGTCAGCGTGAAATGATAAAATCTCCAAAAACGCTCATTAAATGCAGGGACTCGGTCTATACAGATTTTTTCTCATTTTTGCATCCATTATATGCGTTATATCAATGTTTTATGCACTTATAATCGTTATCTGGTATCTATACAGAATAATCATGAAATTAGTATCCCTTTTTTAGAAAATTAAGGGATACCATTTTCTAAAGTTTTCTCTATAGATACCCAGGCACCTATTTTGACTACCTTTTGACTACACTTTGACTACATACATTTTGCACATTTTTGTTATATTTCAGTAAGTAAGTTTCAGCAACAAAAAAATACCTGAAACCCGCATAAATACAAGAAAAAAGAGAGTCTTCCGACTCTCTTTTTCTTCGTGAAGCACGGGGGATTCGAACCCCCGACAACTTGATTAAAAGTCAAGTGCTCTACCGACTGAGCTAGTGCTCCATATGAAACTGGGCTAGCTGGATTCGAACCAGCGAATGCAGCAGTCAAAGTGCTGTGCCTTACCG
>CAMEIX010000030.1 GCA_945919075.1 uncultured Lachnospiraceae bacterium | reverse complement strand
AGAGCAGAGGACTGAAAATCCTCGTGTCACTGGTTCGATTCCGGTTCTGGGCATTCTTTATGCTAAAAAATATGGAGCACTAGCTCAGTCGGTAGAGCACTTGACTTTTAATCAAGTTGTCGGGGGTTCGAATCCCCCGTGCTTCACGCGATGCAGTCAAGAGAGAGACCTGGATTCAGGTCTCTCTTTTGGCATTTGCCATAAAAGAATATAATTGATAAAGGGAATTTAAGATGCAAAAGAAATTACTGAAAACAAAAGAAAAAAATATATATCTGTATGCATTTCTTCAAACGGTTCCGGTGCTTTTAGGCTATATCTTTCTTGGAATTGCATTTGGAATTATGCTCCAGGATGCGGGATATAATTATATATGGGCATTCTGTTCCAGTTTATTTATTTATGCCGGAAGTATGCAATTTGTACTGGTTACTTTATTATCCGGAGCACAAAGCCTTTTTCATACCTTTATCATGACATTATTTATTAATGGGCGGCATATTTTCTATGGACTTTCCTTCTTGGAGAAATACAGTAAAATGGGCAAGGCATATCCTTACATGGTTCTTTCTTTGACGGATGAAACATATTCTGTTTTATGTAATCTGAAGGTTCCGGAGGGAATGGACGAAAAGAAATTATCTTTTCTCATTTCCTTTTTTGACCATTTGTACTGGATTACGGGATCAGTTATCGGTGCAGTAATCGGACAGCTCATTACAATCAATACAAAAGGGATTGATTTTTCCATGACGGCACTGTTCGTAGTGATTGTGGTAAACCAGTGGATGGAAAATAAGAATCATTTATCTGCATTAATTGGATTTTTAGTGGCGCTTTTATCCTTATTCCTATTTGGACCGGATAAATTTTTGTTACCGGCATTGTTCTTTATAGTATTACTCCTTGTGATTTTCCATAACCGGATTGAACCGGTGAAATCCGGGAACGGGGAGGAGGCAGCATCATGATAAATCATTCTGTTCTTATCATAATGGTTTGTGCGTTAACTACCGCATTTACCAGATTTTTGCCTTTTGCCGTATTTGGAAAAAGAAAGCAGGCACCTGATTTTATAAAATATCTTGGGCGTGTTTTGCCCTGTGCCATTATGGCAACTTTGGTAGTATACTGTCTTAAAAATGTTTCCGTTTTTACCGGAAATCATGGGTTGCCGGAATTATTCTCCGTTTTATTGGTTGTTCTTTTGCATGTTTGGAAGAAAAATACCCTGTTAAGTATCGGAGCCGGTACACTTTGTTACATGATATTAATACAAATAGTCTTTATATAGTTTGTCAAAAACAACTAAATTATGATATAATAAGGTATTAACGAATTATCTGTGAGAGGAAGAAATGGCTACAGAGACAAATGAGGCAGTAAAACAGGAAACAAAAAAGAGAAATAAATATCTTTTGGTCATCGCTTTTTTGGCTGTTGGCATTATTGCAGGAATTTATCTTTATAATGTTGCCTATTATCTGGATCATTTCCTGCCGCATACCTATGTAAACAGTGTGGAGTGCAGTAATCTGAGTGTTACAGAGGTTAAAAATAAAGTGGCAGATACCCAAAAGCGGTCCTATGCACTTTCCGTAAAAGACGATGACGAGGAACTCTTTGTGGTGAGTCCTGAGGATGCAGGCATGATTTTTGATGCCACAGCAGGTCTGGAACAGCTTATAAAAGACCAGAATCCTTTTTTGTGGCCATTATCCATACTATCTTCTAAAAAGCAGGATAATACGATAAAGTTGTCCATGGCTTATAATGAGGAAGCCTTAAATAATTATCTCGGTTCTCTGGGAATCTTAAAGTATACCGATGATAAAAAGCCACGGAATGCCTATATCGGCACATTTGACCCGAATACCCGTCAATTTGAAATTGTGCCGGAACAGAGGGGATATTATATTCTGGAGGATGATGTCAGGAAACTGATAGTTGCTGCGCTTAATAACCAGCAGAAGGATATCTCCGTTTCTGCTAAAATTTGTAGAAAAACGCCGAAGGTCACCTCTTCGGATAAGGAATTAATCGAAAGATTGAACTGTTTAAATACTATGGCCTGCGCCAGTATTACCTATGACTGGAACGGTACCAGTGTGCTTGTGGATGGCGAAACCATACGCAACTGGATTATAGAAGAGGATGGAACCTACAGAATTGACGAGGAACAGGTTGCAAGTTTTGTAGCAGAAATGGCGGACAAATATGACACCTATGGGAAGGAACGTACCTTCAAAACCATTCAGGGTGAAGAATTAATACTTCCCGGTGGAGCTTATGGCTGGAGGACGGATCAGAAAGCAGAGACAGAAGCACTCCTTGCTGATATTATGGCGGGTGGTGTGGTCGAGCGGGAGCCGGTTTTTGACAGCAAGGGTTATGTGAAGGGAGCAAATGACATCGGCACCTCCTATGTGGAAATCGATCTTACCAACCAGCATTTGTATCTGATACTGGATGGGGAAGTGGAATTAGAAAGTGATTTTGTATCCGGAGATATATCCAAGAGGCGTAGAACCCCTCCCGGAGTTTTCGGAATTACATACAAAAAGAAAAATGCGGTCTTAAGGGGCGCTGATTATGAAACTCCGGTGAATTACTGGATGCCTTTTAATCGCAATATCGGTATGCATGACGCAACCTGGAGAAGGAGTTTCGGAGGGGAAATCTACAAGACCAACGGAAGTCACGGTTGTATCAATCTTCCCAAGAAAAGTGCAGCCTCCATTTATGAATACATGGAAAAGAATTTCCCTGTGGTATGTTACTATTATTAAAGCTATAGTTGTTTTCAATATGTTGTTATTAAAATATAAAAGAAAGTGAAAAAGGCATGAATCAAAAGTATTTGGAAAAAGAAATTGAAAAATATGCAAGGGATATCCTGCAGGCAAGAAATTTCAACCGGACAAAGACCTTTATCCAGCATGGAAATATGACGGTTCATATGCATTGTATGAATGTCGCAAAATACAGTCTGCTGTTCAGCAAAAAACTGGACAGGCTGGGAATCCACTGTAAGAAAAGAGCCTTAATCCGGGGCGCTCTTCTGCATGATTATTTCCTGTATGACTGGCACGACCCGGACCATGTGAAACTGTATAATCTTCATGGTTTCAAACATCCTTTTGTAGCGCTGCGCAATGCCAAAAGAGATTTCGGGGTTACCAGCAGAGAAGAAGAAATTATCCAGAAGCATATGTGGCCCCTGACGGTTATTCCGCCCACATGCCGGGAAGCATGGATTGTATCCTTCGCGGATAAATGGTGCTCTATTTTGGAAACCCTGCATTTTCACAAAGGAACCGGGGTTGTTCGAATAGAAACGGGAAAATAAAATGGGGCTTTTATATGACAAATTAACAGAATATGCGGGCAGCGATTACTACCCGCTTCATATGCCGGGTCATAAAAGAAATGCATTAACCCCGGCACTTGAGCCCTTTGCCAGAACGGATATCACGGAAATAGACGGATTTGATAATCTGCATGCGGCTGAAGATATTTTGCTCTGTCTGCAGCAGAAGGCGGCGGCTATTTATGGAGCGGAGGAAAGTTTCTATCTGATAAACGGGAGCAGTTGCGGGATTTTGGCGGCAATTTCGGCCACCGGACAAGCCGGAAAAAAACTGCTTATGGTGCGGGGATGTCACAAGTCCGCCTACCATGGACTTTATCTGTCGGGGCAGGAAGCGGTTTATCTTTGGTCCGAGGTTCATCCACAATTCGGATGTGAAATGCAGGTTACCCCTAAAGCGGTGGAAGAGGCTTTAGAAGAAAATGCAGATATTTCTGCCGTTCTCATTGTGTCCCCCACATATGAGGGACTTCATGCAAATATTCCCGAAATTGCAAAAATCGTCCATAAGAAGAAGCTTCCGCTTATTGTAGATGCCGCTCACGGAGCCCATTTGGGATTTCATGAGAAATGGGCAGAAAATGCCTGCAGGCAGGGGGCAGATCTGGTCATTATGAGCCTTCATAAAACATTGCCCTCCCCAACCCAGACGGCACTTATGCATGTAAACGGCGATTTAGTGGACCGCAAAAGACTTCGCCGCTATTTGCAGATTTACCAAAGCTCCAGTCCATCCTACCCGATGATGGCAGCCATGGAAGAGGCACTGGATTATACGAATCAGAAGAAAAAAGAAATCTTCGACCAATTTTATGAATACTGGCAGGACATGCTGCATACCCTATCCGGATGTCAATACATTTCCTGTCTGAAAGAAAATAATTCGGATATTGGGAAATTGGTGGTGAGGGACACTTCCGGATGTTACTCCGGAAAGGAATTGTATGATCTTCTTCGTGATGAATATCACCTGCAGCCGGAGATGGCGACGGGTGACTACATGCTTGCTATGTTTACCATAGGAGACACAAAGGAAGGATTTATCCGTACAGCCAAAGCACTGTTGGAAATAGACAGGAAATGTACTGTTTTAGTGCGCGAAAAACAGCACAAAACCACAAGGTATCCCGATACGGCTGTCTTGCAGTCCATGTCCTTAAAGGATGCCTGGGATGCACCTAAAATAAAGGTCTCTTTGAAAGAGGCCGCGGGAAAGATATCCGGCGAATTTGTCAATCTTTATCCGCCCGGAAGACCGATTCTGGTTCCCGGCGAGAAAATAAGCACGGAAATTGTTTCGTTGATTATACAATATATAGAAGAAAATCTGACCGTACACGGAATAGAGTGCAGAGACGGAGAAATCAAAATCAGTGTATTGTCATAGGAGAATCAAAAATGCGTAAAACCAAAATTGTCTGTACGATAGGACCTGCAAGTGAAAGTGAAGAAAAGTTAAGAGAACTGATGTTGGCAGGCATGAATGTGGCTCGTTTCAACTTCTCCCATGGAACGCAGGAAAGCCAGAAGGAGAAATATGACAGAGTGATTAAAGTGCGGGAAGAACTGGGTATTCCGGTAGCCACACTGATGGATACCAAGGGACCGGAAATCCGTTTGGGTGATTTTGAGGGCGGTAAAGCGGAATTAACAGACGGTAAATGCTTTACCCTGACCGTGGATGAGATTCTCGGAAATGAGAAGAGAGCCACCATTACTTATAAAAATCTAAAAAATGACATTAGTGTCGGAACTAAGATTCTGATTGACGACGGCAGAATTGAAATGCAGGTGGAGGAGATTAGCGAGAAAGACATTGTCTGCCGTGTGATTCATGGCGGAACTGTTTCCAACCACAAGGGGGTAAATGTACCCGGTGCTGTTTTGTCTATGCCATACATTAATGAAACAGACCGCTCGGACATTCTCTTCGGAATCGGACTTGGATTTGACTTTATTGCGGCATCCTTTGTGCGCTGCAAGGAAGATATCTTTGCTCTTCGTGAAATTTTGAATGCACATCATTCCAAAATGCAGATTATTTCTAAGATTGAAAATCGTCAGGGCATTGATAATCTGGAGGAAATTCTGGAAGCAAGCGATGGTATTATGGTGGCAAGAGGAGACATGGGCGTTGAAGTACCTTTGGAGGAAGTGCCCATTCTGCAGAAAAAGATGATCAGTATGGCAGAAGCACAGGGTAAGCATGTCATTACCGCAACCCAGATGTTGGAGTCCATGATTCAAAATCCCAGACCTACCAGAGCGGAAGCCACGGATATTGCCAATGCCATCTATGACGGAACTACGGCAATTATGCTTTCCGGGGAAAGTGCTGCCGGTCTGTATCCGAAGGAAGCGGTGGAGACCATGGCCAGAATTGCCGTCCGCACCGAAGAGGCGATTGATTATAATTCCAGAATGAAGAAAAATCAGGCAAAAGCCGATGGCAGCTACGATATTACCACTGCAATCTCGCATGCTACCTGTACGGTTGCGGCAGAAATTAAGGCAGCGGCAATTATCACGGTAACACTTTCCGGTTTTACAGCAAATATGACGGCACGATATAAACCCTCCTGTCCGATTATTGCCTGCACAACAGATCCCGGGGTGCATAAGCAGATGAACTTACTCTGGGGAGTTACTCCGATTATGATTGACACCGTGGAAACCACGGATGAATTGTTTGAAGAGGCGGTGGAAAAGAGTAAAAAAGCAGGGCTTATCAAGAAAGGTGACACAGTTGTCATTACAGCGGGCGTTCCTCTCGGAGTTGCCGGAAATACCGATATGATACGTGTATTTGAAGTATAGGGAGTATAGTACCACTTATGGGAAAGATAGTGTATTTAATGGGGAAAAGTTCTACGGGAAAGGACACCATTTATCAAAGAATCCTTCAGAATAATGTGTTTGGGCTAAAACGTTTTGTTCCGTATACCACGAGACCGATTCGCAGCAACGAGAAAAACGGTGTGGAATACTTTTTTACCGATGAAGAGGGCTTTAAGCGGCTGAAAGAGGAAAACAGGATTATTGAAGACCGCGCTTATGACACCTTCCATGGTCTGTGGCGTTATTTTACGGTCAATGATGAGCAGCTTGATCTGGAAAACAATAATTATATTTATATCGGGACCCTGGAGTCCTATGTGAATACCAAAAAGTATTTTGGAGAGGAAAAGGTTCTTCCGGTATTGATTGAACTGGATGACGGAATCCGTCTGGAAAGGGCCCTTAACCGCGAGAAAAAGCAGGAAAACCCGAAATATGAGGAAATGTGCAGACGGTTTCTTGCGGACAGTGCGGATTTTTCGGAGGAAAAGGTGAAAGAGGCCGGAATAGAAAGGCGTTTTTACAATCAGGATCTGGAGGAATGTTTAAGGGAAATACAGGAATATCTTAAAGCAAAATTGTAATTTGACGATAAATACTTTATAGTAAGTAATGGGAAGGGGGCAAGTGTATGGACATGAAAATAGACGGTCTGTCTCAGGTTAATAATCTGCAGCCGGCAAAAGAAGTTCAGACCGGTGACGGTACCTTTAAGTTTACACTTGCCAGTCAGATTGGTGAGGCGGATCTCCAGGCCAGACTGCAGAGCCTGATGGAGGAAATCACCATGCAGGGCGAGCGGCTCTATAAGAGGCGTGACGTCCGGGATATGAAGCATTACCGGGGGCTCATCAAATCTTTTATGAATGAAGTGGTAAGCCGTTCCCATTCTTTTTCCAGAGAAAATTTTCTGGATAAGAGAGGTCGGCACAGAGTTTATGGGATTATTCGTCTGGTGGATCAGACCCTGGACGAACTGGCTCAGGAACTGGTAAAGGACGAGCAGGATAATATCGCAATTCTTGGAAAAATCGGAGAGATCAGAGGATTACTTCTGGATATCTTTACGTAAAGGAGAAGGTTATGGCAGTATTTCAGGATGTTATTGGACAGGAACAACTAAAGGAACACCTTCAGAATGCAATCAGGACGGGTAAAATCAGTCATGCTTACATAATCAACGGGGAACGGTTTGCCGGTAAGGAATTTATTGCCAAAATATTTGCCGCCGCACTGCAGTGTGAAAAGGGCGGAGTGGAGCCCTGCGGAGAATGTCATTCCTGCAAGCAGGCAATGAGTAATAACCATCCGGATATTATCCGTGTAACGCATGAAAAGCCGGGTTCCATCGGTGTGGATGACATTCGCTCGCAGATTAACGGGGATATTGCAATTAAGCCTTATAGCAGTCCTCATAAAATTTATATCATGAACGAGGCGGAGAAAATGACGCCCGGGGCACAGAATGCGCTTTTAAAAACACTGGAAGAGCCTCCGGAGTATGCCATTATCATTCTGCTTACCACGAATGTAAATTCCCTGCTTCAGACCATTCTAAGCCGTTGTGTGGTACTGAATATGAAGCCGGTTGCCGATGAGCAGGTGAAGAAGTATCTCATGGAAGAAATGCACGTGCCCGATTACAGGGCCGAGGTCTGTGTTGCTTTTGCCCGGGGAAATATCGGAAGGGCAAGACAGCTTGCCGTCAGTGAGGACTTTGAAAAAGTCAAAGAGGAGGCTCTTTCCTTAGTAAAATATGTGCATGAAATGGATGCTTCCGAGATGAGTGCGGCTGTAAAAAAAGTAAATGAGTACAAAATGGACGTGGACGATTATCTGGATATTTTGTCCATCTGGTACCGGGATGCGCTTTTATTTAAGGCAACCAGTGATGCCAATCATCTGGTTTTCAAGGAAGAAATCCAGAATATCAAAAAGGTGGCATCACGCACTTCCTACGAAGGTATGGAAAAAGTTATTAATTCCCTTCAGAAAGCAAAGAAAAGGCTGGATGCCAATGTTAATTTTGATCTTACCATGGAGTTACTCCTGCTTGACATGAAGGAAAACGGTTAGTAAGATTTATTTTGAAAGTGAGGTTTATAGATGACAAAAGTTATAGGAGTAAGATTTCGTACGGCGGGAAAGATATATTTCTTTGATCCGCTGGATTTACCGATAGAAAAAGGTGGGCATGTTATTGTGGAAACGGCCAGAGGTATTGAATTTGGTACCGTGGTCAGCGCACCTAAGGAAGTAGAGGATGACAAGGTCATTCAGCCGTTAAAACCGGTACTTCGGATTGCTACTGAGAAGGATATGGAGCAGGAAGCAGCCAATAAGATTAAGGAAAAAGAGGCATTTAAGATCTGTCTTGAGAAGATTGCAAAGCACGGGCTGGAAATGAAACTCATTGACACGGAGTATACCTTTGATAATAACAAGGTTTTATTCTATTTTACGGCGGACGGCCGAATTGACTTCAGGGAACTGGTAAAGGATTTAGCCAGCGTATTTAAGACCCGAATCGAGCTTCGACAGATCGGTGTGCGGGATGAAACCAAAATTGTGGGCGGTATCGGTATCTGCGGAAGACCGCTATGTTGTCATACCCATCTTTCCGAATTCATACCTGTATCCATCAAAATGGCAAAGGAACAGAATCTTTCTTTAAATCCGACCAAGATCAGTGGGGTCTGCGGCCGGCTTATGTGCTGTTTAAAACATGAAGAGGAAACTTATGAAGAATTGAATCGCACCATGCCCGGTGTCGGGGATCAGGTTACCACAAGTGACGGCTTAAAGGGCGAAGTAGCCAGTGTCAATGTTCTTCGTCAGCTTGTAAAGGTCGTGGTGGATGTCAACGATGAAAAGGAAATTCATGAATATAAGGTGACGGATCTGCATTTTAAGAGAAAACACGGTAAGAAGGATAATCAGGTCCTTTCCGCAGAGGAGCTTCGCGAACTTCAGAAGTTAGAAGAAGAAGAGAAAATGGAAGCAGCTGAGGAGAATGCGTTGGAAGTGGAGGATACTCCGGTCGTAAGGCAGGATAAGAAGCGCAACCAGAACCGCAACAATAGACGTGAAAACCAGGAAACCCGGGAAAGCGGAGAGAAACGTGAGAAGTGGGAGAACCGGGAAGGCACAGAAAGACGTGAGAAGCGTGAGAACCGGGAAAGCACAGAAAAACGTGAGAAGCGTGAGAACCGGGAAGGCGGAGAAAACCGCGAGAAACGGGAAAACCGGGAAGGCGGAGAAAACCGTGAGAAACGGGAAAACCGTGAAGGCCGTGAAAACAGAGGCAACCGTGAAAAACGCGACAGACGTACGAGATTTGAAGGAAAGCCTACAGAATCCGGTGCCGAAAACGAGGAAAGCGTAAGAGGAGAGGGCGGTAATTATAAGAACCGTCATTTCAAGAATCGCCGTAATCACAGAAACGGAAAGAAAGATGGAAATGGAAATCAGTATGAAAACGAATGAGCGTATTGATGAGCTGCAAAGGAATGGTTACCGGATTATTCAGAATCCGGAGAAATTCTGCTTCGGAATGGATGCTGTTCTGCTTTCCGGTTTCTGTAAGGTAAAACCCGGGAGTACGGTACTGGATTTAGGTACCGGCACCGGTATTATACCGATATTGCTGGAGGCAAAAACAAAGGCATCCCATCTGACCGGCCTGGAGATTCAGGAAGAGAGTGCGGATATGGCTAGGCGCAGTGTGGCCATGAACGGACTCTCCGATAAGATTCGCATTGTGACCGGGGATATTAAAGAAGCAGGCAGTCTGTTCGGGGCTGCTTCTTTTGATGTTATCACCTGTAACCCGCCGTACATGATTGAGGAACATGGTCTTCAGAATCCGGATGCGCCCAAGGCCATAGCCAGGCATGAAATTCTGTGCAATCTGGAAGATGTAATTGGAAATACAGCGAAACTCTTAAAGCCGGGAGGACATTTCTTTATGGTACACAGACCTTTCCGTCTGGCGGAGATTATTTCCATGATGGTTTCCTATAAAATAGAACCCAAAAGGATGCAGCTTGTTTATCCCTATGTGGACAGGGAGCCGAATATGGTTCTGATAGAGGGGATAAGAGGGGCAAAATCACGGATGACGGTGGAAAAGCCACTGATTATTTTTGACAGTGAAGGAAAATATATGCCGGAAATTACGGATATTTACGGCTTTTAGTAAGGAGAATCCATGGCAGGAATGCTTTATTTGTGTGCAACACCCATCGGAAATCTGGGGGATATGACAAGCCGTGTCATTAAGACCCTGAACGAGGTGGATCTGATTGCCGCAGAGGATACCAGAAACAGCATGAAATTGTTATCGGCCTTTGACATTCATACGCCCATGACCAGCTATCATGAGTATAATAAAGTGGAAAAGGCAGATCAGCTTATTGCAAAGATGCAGGCAGGTATGAATATTGCCCTGATTACGGATGCCGGAACCCCGGCTATTTCCGATCCGGGAGAGGTACTGGTGGCAAAATGCCAGCAGGCCGGCATTCCGGTGACCAGTCTTCCGGGCCCGGCAGCCTGCATTACGGCGCTCACATTGTCAGGACTTTCTACCAGGCGTTTCTGCTTTGAAGCATTTTTGCCGGCAGAGAAAAAGGAACGGAAAGAGATTCTGGAAGAATTACAAAAGGAGAGCCGTACCATTATCCTGTACGAGGCTCCCCATCATCTGGTCAAAACACTGACAGAACTGTCAGAAAATTTGGGAGACCGTCGTATTACACTTTGCAGAGAGCTCACCAAAAAGTTTGAGACCATCCTGCCGACTACCATATCCCGGGCACTTAAGAAATATGAGACCGAGGAACCCAGGGGAGAATATGTTCTTGTTATAGAGGGAAAGAGCAGGGAAGAAAAGCTAAAAGAGCAGACAAAAGTCTGGGAAAACATGAGTATTGAAGAACACATGGCTTTTTACGAGAATTC
Organism: uncultured Lachnospiraceae bacterium; assembly: GCA_945919075.1. GTDB lineage: Bacteria > Bacillota > Clostridia > Lachnospirales > Lachnospiraceae > Acetatifactor. The sequence goes on along the minus strand of CAMEIX010000030.1, from coordinate 22,252 downwards.
CGGAATGGACAATAAAGCGGCCATGAAGCAGGTGGCGAAGGACCGCGGACTCGGAAAAAGAGATGTTTATGAATATCTGCACAAAAAATAAGTAAGATGTATTAATGCGGACAGGAGATAAGATGGCATATACAAGTTGTGATATGTGTGCAAATTATGAATATGATGAGGACGAAGAATACTACACCTGCGCGGTGAATCTGGACGAGGATGAGATGTACCGGTTTCTTTCCGGCACACAGAACGAATGTCCTTATTTCACAAACGGTGACGAATACGCAGTAGTCCGTCATCAGATGTAAGAGGGCGAAATGAAATATCTGAAACAATTAGCGATTGTATTGATTGTATCTTTACTTGCGGAACTTATGGCTTATCTGATTCCGCTTCCGGTGGCGGCCAGTGTTTATGGGCTGGTCCTCATGCTCATTGGATTAATTACGCATATAATTCCACTTCGTCTGGTGGAAGATGTGGGAGATTTTCTGGTGGAGAATATGGGGATTATGTTTGTTCCGCCCACCGTGGGCATCATTGCCTGCGTGGATGAGTTGAAGCAAATGTGGATTCCGCTTTTAGTGGCAGGAATATTTACCACATTTTTAATTATGATTATAACGGGACTTGTGACGCAGGCTCTGATAAAGAAAACCGGGGGTGAATCATGACTTTTTTTATAAATTCCGTATATTTTGGCATGGTTTTAACCTTTGTGGCCTATGAAATCGGTCTTTTTTGTAAAAAGAAAATCCGCTTGGCGATCGTGAATCCGGTAGTGATTGCCTCGCTTATTGTGGGAGCGGTACTGGTTCTTGGAAAAATTGATTATGAGACATACAGTGAAAGTGTGCAGTATATTACCTACTTTCTGACACCGGCCACAGTCTGCCTTGCCATTCCTTTGTACAGGCAGATTCATTTGCTGAAAAAATACCCGCTTGCCATCATGGGAGGTGTTTTTTCCGGAGTATTAACGGCCATGGTCAGTATCTATTTCATCGCACTTATATTTGGGCTGACGCATGAGCAGTATATTACACTTCTGCCCAAGTCCATTACTACGGCCATCGGAATGGGTATTTCCGAGAAAATGGGTGGTATTGTAACACTTACCGTGGTAGCCATCAGTGTTACGGGAATTACCGGCACACTTTCTGCTGAATTTATGTTAAAATTATTCCGTATTAAGAATCCTGTTGCAAAGGGACTTGCAATCGGTACCTGTTCCCATGCACTTGGGACTACAAAAGCCATGGAAATGGGAGAAGTGGAAGGGGCTATGAGCAGTCTCGCCATCGTGCTGACCGGTATTCTTACCGTAATAGGGGTATCCATATTTGCAAATTTTATAGGATGAGGAAAGAAACAGGGAGGAAAAGTTATGTTTCCGTATTTATTTGCCGACAATCTGCCGCTTATTGCATTTGCCGGAATCTTAATAACCTTTGCGCTCACGTGCATCATGATAAGCCTGTGTGCCGATTATTTACCGAAAGACCAGGGCAGGGCTTTTGCCGTGGAAGGAAAAAAATCTGCAGGAAAACCCAGAGGAGCAGGGATTATTTTTGTGCTGGTATTTGCCGTCTGTGTGCTTTTGTTCTCACGTCTAAGCAGGGAAATCTGTATTTATCTGATGCTGGTTGTGGTGGAAATGCTTACCGGATTCTTTGATGACACCGCAGAAAAGCCGTGGGGCGAATGGAAGAAGGGCTTGTTGGACTTGGTAATTTCCTTAGCCTGTGCCTTCACATACTGGTATTTTAACGGCGGAGCCATTGATTTCTTCGGTACTGTTATTGTGTTCCATCCGGTTCTTTTTATCGTTCTTGCCATGATTCTGGTTTTGGTGTCCATCAATGTAACGAATTGTTCGGATGGTGTGGACGGTCTTTCCGGAACCCTGACAATTATTACCCTTGCGACTTTGTATATTCTCAGCAAAATGCTTGGATACGGGGAGGATCTTGCCTTTCCCAACCTTTTGTTTATGGCATGTATTTTAGGATATCTCTGGTACAATGCCACACCGAGCCGCCTTCTTATGGGAGATGCGGGAAGCCGTGCCATGGGTATTTTCATTGCCATCATTGCACTCAAATGCGGCAATCCTTTTCTGTATATCCCGGCTGCCTTTGTACTGATTATGGATGGGGGGCTTGGACTGATCAAGGTTACCATAATCCGGGTCACCAAGATTCATATTATGAAAAATATTTTGACACCGCTGCACGACCATGTGCGGAAAAAGAAGGACTGGTCCAATACCCACACCGTCTTTCGGTTTGTAATTATTCAAATTGTGATTTCGGTAGCAACTGTTTATGGTTTACAACTTTTCCTGAAATAAGAGGAGTACGGTGCGATGCTATTTTCTACCCTGCAGAATAGTTTTTCTGTAATTATACTGATTTCCTTAATGACAATTCTGATTTTTGCGGACAGGTCTTTTTATCGTAGCGTCCGTTATACTTTCTATGTTGCCATGTTGGGTATCATAACGTTAATTTTGTTGGGAATATTCGGAAAAGAATATCCGGAATATGATTTTGTGCTCGATATGGTCAAAAATGTGTTGCGCACGGTTGTTCTGTTTATGTGGATTAAAATTGTCCTGAACAGGGAAGAAAAGCCCATGTATTACATGAGTATGGGGTTTGTGGTTACCAATCTGACACTTAGCATCATCGGAATCTGCCTCCACCGTTCTTATATAACCTTTACCAACCTGACCATGCTTTTTCTGATGTTTGCACTGGTTTATGCCTGTGTTAAGGATGTAATCCGCAAAGATAATAAGGAAAGCTTCTTTATTTTCTTTGAACTTCTGGTTTTGATTATTGCGACGGTACTTACCATCATAACCGGCAATCAACTTATGTTTGATGAAATGCTTGGTGTATGTTTGGGTGTATATTATTGCTATATCGTGGGGCAGTTCTATAAAAGAGATGCCTTAACCCATCTGCTGAACCGTCACAATATGTACTATGATATGGAAGAACTGCATAAGAGCAGATACGGTGTGGTTCTTATTGATATTGATAATTTCAAATTAATCAACGATAAATACGGTCATGATAAGGGGGACGAGGCGCTTGCAACGGTTTCCTCCATGATTAAGGTCTGTCTGCCCAAAGGATGCAGAATGTACCGTTTTGGTGGGGATGAATTTGTCATTATCAGTAAGGAGGCCGGAAAAGAAGAACTGGAACGGGCTTTTCAGGATGCGGATATTATTCTGGAAGAGAAGAACTACAGCATATCCAGAGGGTATGCGGTTCACGAACCGGGTACGGATGATAAGGCGGCCATTACTGCGGCAGACAAGGAAATGTACCGCCATAAGCGGGAAATGAAGAGTGATGATATCTGGGATGTTATGACCGGACTGTTTAACCTTCGCGGTTTTATAGACGAGCTGGATGTGATGAAGAAGAAGGTTCTTTCCACAAAACAGGATGTTTGTCTTGTATGTCTGGATATTGAACATCTCAATAATATTAATACCGCCTACGGTTATCTGGAAGGAAATCAGGTTATCATTACGCTGGCCAAGATTATCCAGGGGTGCGTAGGAGAAGGAGAGTTCATCGCTCATCTGGGCGGTGATGAATTTGTAGTCGCTCTTATCACGGATAAAAATGACGAAGAAAAAGCAAAGAGATTTATTAACAATCTGTCCGCAGGGGTTAAGGGTGCATCGGAATTTGAAGATAAGGAATATACCATTTCCCTCAATTTCAGTACCTTGTTTGTAAATGTGGATAAGGATACACAGATGGACAAAGCCGTGGACAAGGTGATTTACCAGAAACAGACGGATAAGGATAACCGTCGCAAGTCCCTGCAGATTTCCGCAACCGAAGAGGTTAAGGGTTATGATGAAAAGGTGGAGAAACAGGTCCTGGATATCATTGATCATAATAAGTTACGTTACGCATTCCAGCCCATTGTATCGGCAAAAGACGGTGAGATTGTAGCCTATGAAGCATTAATGCGTTCCGATACCGACCCCATGGTTCCTCCGCTTACCATATTGCAGTATGCGGCAAGAAATAAAAGATACCGGGATATTGAGAAGCAGACCTTCTTTAATGTACTGGCTCATATGGAAAAACATCAGGATATTTTGCAGGATAAGAGAATTTTCATCAATTCTCTCCCCGGCTATACCATGTACGAAAAGGATTATGAGGAATGGGCCGGGAAATACAGTTCCATGCTGGACCGTCTGGTGGTGGAAATCACAGAACAGAAGGAACTGGAGGATGGAGAACTGGAAATTATCAATGACCGTCGCAAAAAGGCAGGTTTCAGCCTTGCCATTGACGATTTCGGAAGCGGATGTTCCAATACCAACAGCCTGCTTCGTTATATGCCCGAGGTAATCAAACTGGACCGGCTGTTAATCAGCGGTATTCACAAAAACTCGAAGAAACAGTATTTTATAAATTCCATTGTCATGTTTGCAAAGCAGAATGCCATGTCTGTTCTGGCAGAGGGTGTGGAAACGGAAGAAGAATTAAAAATGGTTATCCGTCTCGGCGTAGATTACATACAAGGTTTCTATACGGCAAAGCCTGATTTTGATTTCCTCACGGGAATTGAAGCGATAGTAAAGAAGACGATTGTGGAAGAGAATATCCGGGGAAATATGGGAGAAAATCGTAAGGTTTATATTGCAGGAAGTGAGGAAGAGCTTTCCCTGGTACACCTTGCGTTAGAAGAGTATACCGGCCTTACCATTGCGGTTCCCAAACTGATTTTAACCGGCGGTTTCGGCTATAATGCAGATATGAATATTAAGATTAAGGATGGTCTTACCTGTGATTTGATTCTTCGGGATGTCAGTGTCAACGCGGTGGATAATCTCCCCTGCATTGAACTAGGCGAGGGTTCTAAGCTTACTCTGTACCTGGAAGGGGATAACCTGTTAAAGGCGAGGGGAATTTATGTACCGGAGGGCAGCAGTTTAACCATTCTCGGAAACGGTAATCTGGACATTCAGGCCAAGGGTCATGAATGTTATGGAATTGGTACGAACTCCAATGAAAGTATCGGAGATATATGCTTAAAGCATTCCGGTACGGTAATCATTCATGTGGACGGAGAATCCTGCGTCGCAATCGGTGGAGGAAGTTACCGGAGCGGTAAGGGTATTGCTCTGGATGGCGGCAAAACAAAGATTATGGTTGCAGCAGTCACCGGTGTGGCAATTGGCTGTATGGAGGGTAAAGTTCCTGTGCGTATGTTTGACAATGAAGTGGAAACGGATCTTCGTGTCAGCAGCGGTACTGCAGTCGGCTCTTTGCATGATGAACAGAATATTAATTTAGACAGTTTTGACCTGAAAATTACCGGAAACGGAAGCAATGTGGGCGGTATCGGCAGTGTTCTGGGCAAGGGCGGTACTATTAACTTAAATTCCGGTTCCTTAAATGCGAAACTAAACGGGCAGAATATTGGCATCATCGGTACCGGATCCGGCGATACAAAAATTGATATTTCCCATGTTCGTGTCAATCTTCATGGAGAAGGTGACCGGGTTGTGGGTATCGGTAACATTGAAGACGACGCTACGCTCAATATGGAGGAATCTGTCACAAAGATAGTGATTTTTGCAGCCAATGCAAAGGCTTATGGCCTGAGAGAAAATGGTTATACCCATCAGGGACCGATTCCGGTGCTTAAGATCAATGAGCAGGAATAAGAATGATTTCAAAAGGAACTGCATAGATTTTATAGAGAAACAGTAAAGATCGGGAAAAAATGCTAAATTATATCTGGGCTTTTATGATTCTGATTGGTGTGGTATTTTCGGCATTTACGGGAAATATGCAGAGTGTAACGGAGGCGGCGTTAGATTCCGCCAAAGAGGCGGTGTCCTTATGCATAACCATGGCAGGCGTCATGGCACTATGGATGGGACTGATGAAAATTGCAGAAAAAGAAGGACTCTTAGCCGGGATGACAAGGTTGATAAGCCCCTTGCTGTCCTGGCTTTTTCCGCGTATTCCAAGGGAACATCCGGCAAAAAAATATATTGCCACCAACATGGTTGCCAATATTCTAGGGCTTGGCTGGGCGGCCACGCCGGCAGGGCTGATGGCTATGAAAGAGCTGGCAAAATTAGAGGAGGAGAGAGGAAATAAGAATTTACATATTGCCAGCAATGAGATGTGCAATTTCCTGATTTTAAATATTTCTTCCCTGCAGCTCATTCCGGTTAATATGATTGCATACCGGAGCAAATATGGGAGTGTAAACCCGACCATGATTATCGGACCGGCCATTGTTGCCACCCTGCTCAGTACAGTGGCAGCAGTTGTCTTTATTAAAATTATGGATAGAGGAGGAAAGTGCAGTGGCAGCAGTTCTCGCTAATATCTCCAATATTGTCATTCCGGTCCTGATTTTTGTGATTGTCGCACAGGGTATCACCAAAAAAGTTGCGGTGTACGAAGAATTTGTGACAGGAGCAAAAGAGGGATTACAGACAGTGGTGCAGATTTTGCCCACGTTAGTCGGATTAATGGTGGGTGTGGGTGTTCTGCGTGCCTCCGGGTTTATGGCCTTTTTAGGTGGATTAATCGGCGGCTTTACGGAGAAAATAGGCATTCCCTCCGATATTGTGCCGCTCTTTTTGGTAAAAATGTTTTCCTCGTCCGCAGCAACGGGACTGGTGTTGGATATTTTTAAAACCCATGGGACGGATTCCTATATCGGACTTTTGACCTCCATATTAATGAGCTGCACCGAGACTATTTTCTACACCATGTCAGTTTATTTTCTTGCGGCAAAGGTGACCAAAACAAAATACACACTGGCAGGAGCCCTGTTTACTTCCTTTGTGGGACTCTTGCTTAGTGTGTATCTGGCAGGTACATATTAAATCATACCCTGTGACTTCAGAATAAATAACCAGAATGTCAGGGAAACGGAACTGAAGAAGGTGGTTGCTACCACAATACCGGAGGTGAGCACGCCTTCATGTCCCATGTTTTTTGCCATTATATAACAGCTTACCGTAGTGGGCGCTCCTAACATAATCAGGGCGGCCACTAATTTTTCGTCCCGAAAACCGAGCATTACGGCAAGGGGAAGAAATACCAAAGGCAGAACCATCAGTTTTAACAGGGTTGCCACGATGGTGGGACGTATTTTCTTAATCGCTTTTGCACCCTCAAATCCGGCACCTAAGCCAATCAGGGCAAGGGGTGTGGCCAGAGAGGAAATACTTCCGATGGGCTTTGCCACAATGGGTGGAAACTTTAATTGAAGGATGCTTGCTCCCATGCCTAACAGGATACCAATAATAATGGGATTTGTGATAATTCCCTTCAGGGAAGACAAAATCAGGTTTTTCCCGGGTTTTTCACCGCCGGGACGGGTAAAGGTCAAAATGATGACGGCGGCGATATTATAAAGGGGCACCGTACCGATAATCATAAGCGGCGCCATACCTGCATTCCCATAGATATTCTGTATAAATGCAATTCCCAGAACGGCGGCACTGCTGCGGTAACTGCCCTGAACAAACTCGCCGATACAGGCTTTGTTTTTGTAAAGCAATGCGGTCAGAATCCAGATAATCACAATGCTTGCCAGTGTGGCAAAAAAGCAATATAAGACATAAGCAGTGTCCCAAACCTCATAAAAATTGGATTCGGCAATATCCCGAAACAGCAGAACGGGAAGGGTAATCTTATAATTAAAGGAATTTAGGGTTTTGACAAAAGGCTCGTCCACCACTTTTGATATTTTTAAAAGATAGCCCAGTACCATGAGAATGAAAATGGGTACGGTGGCATTCAGGCTAAAAAGTAAATGTTCCAAATAATCACATTCTTTCTTATGACGGGTATGTTTCTTACGAAGCATACCCGATTGTACTAATTCTCGTATAATTTGTATGATAGTATAGAACCCGGGGACGGTTTTGTCAAATGAAGAGGATTATCCGTTATGGAGTTTCTCCCGCAGGTAGGTAAAATCGGCGGGACCGTTTTCCATTAAAAACAGGTGGAAATTCAGGTCCGAATAGTTTTCCCCCCAAAGCTTTGCGGCTTCTTCTTTTAAGTTTTCGATTTCCAGATAACCTATATAGTATTTCAGGTAATTGGCAGGTTCTTCGGTGATGTAGGTGTAAACATTTTCGGCAGTTGCATAATCAGTAATGCCGATGGAACACAGAACCTTGTAAATTTCTTCCGGGGTTGCACCGTCATAATGAATGGAAACATCCAGAAAAGCCAGAAGGCATAACTGCATATCCCGGTTGTATTTTTCCACTTCGTAACCATAGGCAAGGTCCGGATTCCCGTTTTCCCCGGCAAGGTCTGCTGCATAATCATAGGACAGAAACTCCACATACAGTGCATAGCCTTCCTGAAAACCGGGATAACTTAAGAGAGCCCTGGCGGGGTCCGCATTTTCCTTTAAAAACAGACGGTTGGAATAAACGGACTGATAAAGATGCCCCGGATATCCCTCATGTGCCAGGGTGGTATAGAGTTCCAGACCGGATTTTTCTTCGCTTTTGTTTATATAAATGACATTTGTGTCAGTATCATCCAGAGGAGGGGTGAGGTAGAAGGCCGGTGCACAGTAGGGCGAGAGACTGTCGGCTACCTCCTTTACCGTAAAGCCAGCATTTCCTTCAGGCAGATCCGGAAAGTCCTTTTGGATTCTGGTTTGAAGATCCAGAAGCATTTCTTCCGGCGAATGCAGGGGGAAAGTGTCTTCGGTAATGGCCTGCATCCACATCATAGAGGAAGTGGGATTATTGTTTAAGGCCTGGGAAAGAAGGCGGTAGGATTTATCAAAGCGGGTATAGAGCATGGCTTTAATCTCCTCCATGGACCGCTCCGAGCCGGTAAGACTTTTGGTCAGCCATTCATAGTATTCCCTGCCCTGCGGCTTGTGGCACAGCCCTTCGGGAAGGGAGGAATCATCATTCATTAACAGAAAGAGACCGTCTGACAACTGTTCATAGGCAGGTAACATCACATAGCGGAGCAGACGATTGTTTTCCTCCCGGTATTTCTGCAGTTCTTTATCGGTAATCAGGTTTTGGTCCTTCAGAATCTGTAAACGTTCTTCAAAGGTGGTCTGTAAAAAATGAGTACCGGCATCCAAATCTTCTTTGCAAAGGATGGTGTCACACTGTGTCCGGACTTTGCTTAGGGAAAGATCGGATTGCAGAAGACCGGCTGCCTTCTTTTCCGTTTCAAATACCAACAGGGATGCAAAGTATTCATCTGTCTGGTCCAGAAGTTTGAGATAATCCTCTACATCCCCCACAGAGCGAAAGGTATATTCGGCCAGTAAAACAGGAAGCTGGCTCTGCATTCCGGAAGAGGGGGACAGGGGTTCATCATAGTAAAAAAAAGGCAGCCCGCACAAACTGTGGGAAAGTTGATTTTCCAGAAGATAATAGGTGTTTTCATCCGTGTCGGAAAGATTTGCCGGATGAATTTTATGTAAATTGTCCAGATATATCCTTTGTTTTTCATAAGTAGAGTCGGTCTCTGCTTTCGAGTACACCGGCAGAGAGACAGTATAGTCTTCAAAGCCGAATTCCTTCGGGTCTGCAAAAGTATAGTGGAGGTTCAGGGTATTTTCGTCCAGTTCTTCGTGGAGAAGGCTGTCCGTCAGAGAGTGAAATGCCCGGGTATCTTTTCCGTTTGCCAGATACAGAATTCCCAGGAAAAGAAACATGGGTATGAGCAAAAGAAATGGAAAATTCTTTTTCTGAAAGATTTTTTGCCGCATAAATTACCTTTTTTATTTATTTTATGCCCGGGAAAAGAAAATCATGATGTTGAAGAAAGGGAAAAAGTGTGGTACAGTAAAGGCGGTTGGTTTCTGACCCTATAATAAAAGAAAGGCATGGGTATTATCATGAATAATTTGGAACTGCAAAAAAAAGCAAATGAAGTCCGTAAAGGCATCGTGACCGCAGTTCACAGTGCAAAAGCCGGACATCCCGGCGGCTCATTATCTGCTGCAGATATGTTCACATATCTTTATTTTGAAGAATTAAATGTGGATCCTAAAAATCCTGACATGGAGGACAGGGATCGTTTCGTTCTTTCGAAAGGACACACCGCCCCGGGGCTTTATTCCGCACTTGCACACAGAGGATTTTTTCCGGTGGAAGATTTAAAGACACTTCGTCATTTAGGTTCTTATTTACAGGGGCATCCCTGTATTCACATTCCCGGTGTGGATATGTCCTCCGGTTCTCTCGGACAGGGTATTTCCGTGGCTGTGGGTATGGCAATGGGCGCAAAACTTGACAATAAGGACTTCCGCGTTTATACCTTACTCGGTGACGGCGAAATTGAGGAAGGCCAGGTATGGGAAGCTGCCATGTTTGCAGGCCATAGAAAGTTGGATAATCTGGTGGTAATTGTAGATAACAACAATTTGCAGATTGACGGTAAAATTGAGGATGTTTGTTCTCCTTATCCCATTGACAAAAAATTTGAAGCCTTCAATTTCCATGTAATTAATATTGATGCCCATGATTTTGATCAGATAAGAAATGCCATGAAGGAAGCAAGAGAAACCAAGGGAATGCCCACCTGTATCGTGATGCACAGTCTGAAGGGTAAAGGGGTATCCTATATGGAAGATAGTGCAGACTGGCATGGTAAAGCACCGAACGACGCAGAATATGCACAGGCGATGGCAGACCTTGAAAAAATCGGGGAAGAACTTGAGAAAGCAGGTGAACAGTAATGGCAGACGAAATTAAGAAGATTGCAACCAGAGAAAGTTATGGTAATGCCTTAAAAGAGCTTGCCGAAGAATATCCCAACCTGGTAGTTTTGGATGCGGACCTTGCGGCAGCAACCAAAACCGGTATTTTTAAGAAAGCATATCCCGACCGGTTTATCGACTGTGGTATCGCAGAAAGCAATATGATGGGAATCGCAGCAGGTCTTGCAGCAGTAGGAAAGATTCCTTTTGCAAGTTCCTTTGCCATGTTTGCGGCAGGCCGTGCTTTCGAGCAGGTTCGTAACTCCATAGGTTACCCTCATTTGAATGTAAAGATTGGAGCAACCCATGCGGGTATTTCCGTAGGAGAAGACGGTGCAACCCATCAATGCAACGAAGACCTTGCACTTATGCGTACCATTCCCGGAATGGTGGTAATGTGTCCTTCCGATGACGTAGAAGCACGTGCAGCAGTGAAGGCAGCACTGGATTATGTAGGCCCTGTTTATATTCGTTTTGGGCGTGCGGCAGTTCCCGTAATCAATGACAGACCCGATTATCATTTTGAAATCGGCAAAGGCAATGTTGTGAAGGAAGGCAAGGATGTTACCATTGTGGCCACCGGTATCTGTGTGGATTCCGCATTGGGCGCAGCTGCTTTGTTAAAGGAGGAAGGCATTGACGCAGAGGTAATTAATATCTGTACCATTAAGCCCCTGGATGAAGAACTGATTGTTGCCAGTGCGAAGAAAACCGGTAAAGTGGTTACCGTGGAGGAGCATTCCGTAATCGGCGGTCTGGGCAGCGCAGTTTGTGATGCACTCTGCAAATCCTATCCCACTCCTGTATGCAAACTGGGTATGCAGGATGTTTACGGAGAATCCGGTTCCGCAGCAGCCCTGATTGAGAAGTATGGCTTAGATGCTAAGGGTGTTGCCGCTTCGGTTAAAGAGTTCTTAAAATAGAAATATTTTAGAGCAAGGAAATTTTTCCCAAAAATTTCCTTGATAAGCCATAAAAACCCCTCTCTTTTTCGTATCTTTCATAGATTGAAAAGGGAGGGCTTTTTTTATGAAAAAAAGATTGGTTGCAATTTTACTTAGTTTTTCAGTGGTTTTGGGGCTTACAGGCTGCGGAAGTGAACTTCAGGAAATATACATCGGCGGTTTTGAAAGTGAAGAGGAACCGGGAGAAGACGGGAACCAGGATGTGGATTTGAAAATAAATTATGACGAACCGGATGAAGAACGTCCTGAGATTGTAGAAAAATCCATTCTGAAGAGGGGTATCAACCAGTTCGGATTTGGGGTGTATGACAGACTCTCCAAAGAGGAAAACTGTTTCTTTTCTCCCTACAGCCTTTGCAGTGCACTGTCCCTGCTGGATTTAGGTGCCGGTGGCTCCACAAAGGAGGAATTGGAGAGCACCCTTGGTATTGAGGATCTGGATGCCTGGAAATGGGCAATGAAGGACTATCTGGAGAAAGAATGGAGTAAGGATACCTATCTTCTTACGGCAAACTCTGTCTGGATGGACGAAAACAAAGAGTGGAGCGGGAATATAGAAGAAGATTTTATTGCGCCTGCAAAAGCCTATTTCAAAGGGGAACTGAAGAAGAAAAATTTTAAGGAGCAGGAAAAAGTTGTTGGAGAAGTAAACGAATGGGTCAAGGATAATACGAAAGGAATGATTCCCCAGGTTTTGAATAAGCTTTCTGACGATACGAAGATGCTTTTAATCAATGCCGTATACTTTGACGGAAAATGGGAGACACCGTTTTTGGAAGAAGACAGCCGGGATGATGTTTTCCATGGTGCAAAGGGTGACGAAACCGTAAAGATGATGAATCAGTATGGGGAATCCTATGCTTATGTCTCCATGGACGGAATCAAGGGAATAACTCTCCCTTACAAGGATTCCTCTGTAGTGATGAAGGTGTTTATCCCGGAAAACGAAGAAGACAATATTGCAGACCTTATGGGAGCCCTTTCCAATGAGGAACGCCAGAACCTGATTGACAGTCTGGACCAGGCGGGAAGAACCGAAATCAGAAGACTGATGTTTCCCAAGTTTGAATATGAGCAGGAAATCAAGGAAATGGATAGGATTCTGAAAGATATGGGTATTGTATCCGCATATCAGGAAAATGCGGATCTGGATAAGATTGCAGAAGACCTTTTTGTTTCCACGGTGATTCATAAGGCAAAGATTGAAGTGGATGAGCAGGGAACGAAGGCAGCAGCCGTGACCGTAATTGTTGCGAATGAAACAGCTTGTATACAAGAGCCGGTATTCATTGACTTTATCGTGGACAGACCGTTCTTCTTTGTAATCGAAGATACCGAGACAGGCGTCATCCTGTTCATGGGACAGATTAATACTTTAGAAAAATAATTTCATGAGAAATTCTGATTGCAACTGACCGGATTAGGAAGTAAAATAATATTATCTTACAGGAAGGAAATCAGAATCCATGAGAAAAAGCGTGTCCTCAAGATTATTTTTTATTTTATTTGGCTCCATCTTTGCCGGTATTGGTGCCATTTTCCTGATTATTTCCATTGTTCTTATGGTGGATAATCAGAATTTCAAAAACAAGGCAGACAAGATAGTAGGAGTTATCACGGAAATTAATGCTTACTACGACTCTGATGATGATTTAAATCATGAGGTAAGGGTTAGCTACCAGTATAACGGTGAAACCTATGAGAGTAGGCTGTCAGAGTATTCCAGCAGTATGTATGAGGGAGATAGAATAGACCTTTATGTGGACCCTGAGAATCCCTACAGGGTACGTTCCGGTTCTGTGGCAACGATTCTGTTTTTGATTTTTGGCGGGCTGGGTCTGGTGTTTTTCCTGATCGGTTCCGGCTTTCTGGTGAAGGAAATTCTGCATAAGTCGAAACAAAACCAGTTAAAACAAAACGGCAGAAAACTGCGTGCTACCATAACCGGTGGGGATATGTGCTACACGGTAACCATTAATAACCGCCATCCTTACAAGCTTGACTGCATGTACCAGGATGAATTTACAAAAGAGAGTTATCTCTTTTCCAGTGATTTTGTTTTTGATCCGCCGGAAAATTACATAGATGCACAGGTGGATGTTTATGTGGATCCCAATGAGATGAGTAAGTATTATGTAGACATGGACAGTTTAAGTAACAGGAATCCCCTGGTCCATGATTTCCGCAATTAATTCTTAAAAAACCATAAAAACACTGTATTTTTTGGATGGAATGTCTTATAATGGGCAAGAGTCTGAAATTCGAAAAGGAGATAAATCCAAAATGGCAACAAAATATGATCTTAAGATGCAAAGAAGACGGGAAGCCGAAGCAAGGGAGAAAAGGCAGAAGGCAATCGCCAAAGGAATCGGAATTCTGATATTAGTTGTAATCGTAGTGGCAATTGCAATGATTCCGATAAACAGTTATATAGCAAAGAATTCCACCTATATTACCGTGGGTGACCACGCCGTAACCAAAGTAGAATTTGATTATTATTACAATATGGCAAAGAATGATTACGTAAACACTTACGGAAATTATCTGGCATATATGGGGTTGGACATTACCCAGGATTTGGGCAAACAGGAATATTCCGAGGGAGTAACCTGGAAGGATTATTTTGAAGAAAGAGCCGTAGAATCCTTAAAACAGAACAAAGCACTTTTAGATGCCGCGAAAGCAGAAGGTTTTACCTATGACGTGACCAAGGATGTGGAGACTTACAAGAAGACCGTTCAGAGTGCGGCAAAATCTTCCAATGTCAGTGTAGGGGACTATTATAAACAGACCTACGGTAAATACGCATCCGAAAAATCCTTAAAGACCTTTGTAGAGGAAGGTTATCTGGCAAATGCTTATTATCAGGAAATGTCTGAAAGGAAAGCTCCTGCCGATGCGGAAATTGAAAGCTATTATAAAGAAAACAGTGCAGACTATGATGTAGTGGATTATCATTTCACGGAAGTGGCAGCAGATATTCCTGCGGATGAAAACGGCAGTACTGCAAATGCAAGCGAAGAAGAAATTCAGAAAGCCATGGAAATTGCAAAGGCAAATGCCAAAGAGGCGGAAAAGGTAATCGGAGAGGAAGGCGTTGTGAATGTAGGAAAGAGCCGTTCTTCCTTACTTACCAGAATTGGCGACTGGCTTTTTGATGATGCGCGCGTGGAAAATGAAACAACCGTCATTGAGGACGAAGACAGCCACAAGTATTATGTAGTACAGTTTGACAAGAGATATTTAAGTGACAAAAAGACAGCAAGCGTGCGTGTGATTACTACCATGACAGCAACCGGTGAGGACATACTTGCAGAATACGAAGCAACCGGAGCAAACGAAGATGCTTTTATTGCACTGGTTGAAAAATACAGTGATGATACCTATTCCGTAAATAAGGGCGGACTTTATAAGGAACTTTCCTCCGATTCCATGGACAGTGAAGTATCTGCATGGATTTTCGACGACAGAAAATCCGGTGATACAGTTTCCATCGATGAGAACGGTGTGACCTATGTTCTCTACTATATCGGTCAGGGAAGGGAAGAATGGAAGAAGAGCATTTCCGATACCCTGGGGAACGAAGCTATGAATGTCTACATGGATGAAATCACAGGCGCAGTGGAAGTAAGCGATCCGAAAGGACGTCTGAATTTCATGAAAGAAAAACCCGAAGAAAGCGTTGCTGACGATACCGTGGAGGAAGTAAACGATACCACAGAGGAAGTAACAGAATAATTTTTGCGCAGAAGAAAATAAAAGAAAAAGCATGTGTCGGGAAAAAGCCGGATGCATGCTTTTTTTGTGCCGACCGCTGATCAGAGCGAGATGCGCGAAACGTATCTCGTCTTAGTGGTAAATTGACACAAACAAGGGAATCCATTATACTGTTCTATAGGAAAAGAAAGGAGCCGGGCCATGACGGAAGAAGAACAGAAAAACCAGTCTGAGGTTATCAAAGAGAGAATCAAAGAGCGTCCTGTAAATAAGAAAAAGCTTCTTCGGAAAACTCTTACAACTGCATTAATGGCTGTTATGTTTGGTCTGATTGCATGTCTGACCTTTATTTTCTTAGAGCCGGTGGTGAGTAACTGGCTGTATCCGGAGACCGAGCCTGATCCCATAATTTTCCCGGAAGAAGAGGAGGAAGTGCTTCCGGAGGATATGCTTTTACAGGATGAGGACTTAAATCCGGACAATGAGGAAGCGTTAAGCGAAGAAGAGGCCAAGATGCAGGCCATTATAGACAGTATCAAGCTGGATAAGGAGAAATACAGTGAACTCTATACCAGTATGTCGGATTATTCCCGGAGTCTGCAAAATTCCATGGTAACAGTAACGGCTGTGACGGCGGATGTGGACTGGCTGAACGAAACTTACGAAACAAAGGGCCAGACCTACGGCGTAATAATAGCAGATAACGGCAAGGAATTCATGATACTCACTGATCGAAATGCTATAAAGCATGCAAAGGAGATTGAGGTAACCTTACGTGACGAGGTAGTAGTTAAGGCAGAGACTGTAAAGTCAGATGAAGAAATCGGGCTGAGTGTTCTCTCCATCAAAAAAGCAGATGTTCCGGACTGGGTGCAGGACCGCCTTGTTATCGCGCCGCTTGGTTCCTCTAATTTCAGACAGACGGTGGGAACCCCGATTATTGTAATGGGATGCCCCATGGGAGTGGTTGGTTCCGCAGAGTATGGTATTGTCAGTACCGAGGGCATTACCCTGAATCGTACCGATGTGAATTACAAACTGTTTGCCACCGATATTTTCGGAAGTCCTTCCGGAACCGGAGTAGTCTTTAATCTTCGGGGACAGATTGTGGGAATTGTGACTGCGGAAAGGTACAGCAGTGATACAAAGAATAATCTTGCCTTCATTGGAATTTCGGATCTTCGAAAACAGATTGAAAATATGGCAAATGCAAAGGAGATACCCTATATCGGAATTGTCGGTGTGGATGTACCGCTAAAGATTAGTCAAGAGCAGGGAATTCCGATGGGCGCTTATGTAAAAGATGTGAAGATGAATTCGCCTGCCATGTTAGCGGGTATTCAGAATGGGGATGTTATTGTAGAATTTTCCGGTCAGGCAGTCGATAAGTATGCAAACTATACGGCGATGTTACGCGATATGGAGCCCGGGCAGGAAGTAACCATTGTTTTGATGCGTCCGGTTCAGGACAGATTCCAGAGAATGGAAATAAAATTAAATATAAGTGCCGTAAAATAGAAGAGTGGTTTTAAAATAAGAAAAGCCGGATATCAGGAGGAAATAAATGAAATTCATCAAAGACTTAAAAGAAGGCGACAGAATCGCAGATATTTACCTGTGTAAGCATAGACAGGCAGCCGTTACCAAAAACGGAAAACCTTATGAAAACGTGATTTTGCAGGACAAAACAGGTACTATTGATGCTAAGGTGTGGGAGCCTAACAGTGCCGGTATCGAGGATTATGATACCTTAGATTACATTGAGGTATATGGGGATGTGAATAATTTTCAGGGTGCTTTGCAGATTAGTGTAAAACGCATCAGAGTCTGTAAAGAAGGAGAATATGACCCTGCCAATTATCTGCCTGTCAGCAAGAAAAATAATGATGAGATGTATCGGGAACTCCTTGGTCTGATAGAAACCGTGCAAAATACATACATGAAGCAGCTATTGAAGGCATTCTTTGTGGAGGATGCAGAATTTATTAAAAAATTCCGTCGCTCTTCCGCAGCCAAAACCATGCATCACGGTTTTGTAGGCGGTCTTTTGGAACATACTTTAAGTGTGGCAAAAATGTGTGATTACCTTTGTAGCTGTTACCCGCTTATTAAGAGGGATCTGCTCATACCGGCAGCTATTTTTCATGATATCGGGAAAGTAAAGGAAATCTCTCTTTTCCCGCAGAATGATTATACGGATGACGGACAGCTTTTGGGACATATTATAATCGGATGCGAAATGATTGGGGAAAAGATTAAGGAAATTCCCGGGTTCCCGGCAGTTTTAGAATCAGAATTAAAGCATTGTATTCTGGCACATCACGGGGAATATGAATACGGTTCACCCAAAAAGCCGGCATTGTTTGAGGCTGTGGCACTGAATATGGCGGATAACACGGATGCCAAGATGGAAATGATGACAGAAATCTTTGAAAATACCACGGATTTCGGCTGGCTTGGATTTAACCGTGTCTTTGAATCCAACCTGCGTCTGACCAGAATGGAGTAGATATATGGAATACAGGAAAAATGATATGGTAACCGTGGATATCGAAGATATCGGTATGGACGGGGAAGGCATTGGCAAAGCGGAGGGTTTCACCTTTTTTATTAAGGATGCCGTTATCGGTGACAGAGTGGAAGCGAAAGTCATCAAAAGTAAAAAGAATTATGCATATGCCAGATTAGAGAAGGTGGTAACACCTTCTCCTTTTCGTACCACGCCTAAATGTCCCCTGCACAGAGCCTGCGGCGGATGTCAGATTCAGGCCATGGACTATGAACGGCAGCTAAAGTTTAAGCAGGACAAGGTAAAGAATAATTTACTTCGAATCGGTGGTTTTTCCACAGAAGAACTGGATAGGGTGATGGAACCCATAGTGGGGATGGAAGAGCCCTTCCGCTATCGGAATAAAGCGCAATATCCCATCGGTACCGACAAAGAGGGGAACCCTGTCGCCGGCTTTTATGCAGGCAGAACCCACTCCATTATTGCCGGGACACAGTGCTATTTAGGCAGGGAAGAAAATCAAGAAATTTTGGAAACCATACTGACCTATATGAAGGAGAATCATGTGCCGGCATATGAGGAGGAGAACGGAAAAGGTCTGATTCGACATGTATTAATCCGAAACGGATTCTTAAGTGGTGAGATTATGGTTTGTCTGGTCATTAACTGCAAAAAGCCTTCTGCTTTTGGATATCTGCCGGCACAGGAAAAACTGGTTGCAGCGTTAAGTAGCATTCCTGGTATGACAAGCGTGTCAGTTAGTATCAATACCGAGAAAACCAATGTAATTATGGGAAGGGACATTCATACTATCTGGGGAAAAGATACCATAACGGATACCATCCGCGTCCGCGATATGGAACATGATATGGTATTTACGGGAAAGGATCTGACCTTTTCTATTTCACCCCTGTCCTTTTATCAAGTGAACCCTTTGCAGACTGAAAAATTATACAGTCTGGCACTTCAATATGCCGGCCTTACCGGAAAGGAAACCGTGTGGGATCTGTACTGTGGTATTGGTACGATTTCTCTCTTTATGGCACAGGCTGCCAGACAGGTCTATGGTGTGGAAATCGTGCCCCAGGCCATTTTGGATGCCCGGGATAATGCAAGGCTTAACGGTATTTCCAATGCCGCATTCTATGTGGGAAAAGCGGAGGAAGTACTGCCCGCCTTTTATAACGGCGATACTGCCGGTGTATTTTCTGATGTATTAAACCGCATCGAACAGACCCCTGATAAAAATACGGCACTTCACCCGGATGTAATCGTCGTGGACCCGCCCCGGAAGGGCTGCGACGAAGCCTGCCTGAACACCATGCTCATGATGCAGCCGGAAAGAATCGTGTATGTAAGCTGTGACAGTGCAACTCTTGCCAGGGATTTACGAATTCTCTGTGACGGAGGGTATGAACTAAAGAAGGTAAGGCCGGTGGACCAGTTCGCACATACGGTGCATGTGGAGACTGTGTGCTTGCTATCACGTAAATCCCCAGTTTAAGCGGGTTTCAGGAATTTTCTGCGAATATGTACTTGTGTTTTTAGCAAAGAAAAAAATATATAGAACTCTATTTATGAAGAGGGGGTAATTTATTCCCACAAGACACTACTGTGCGTCAGAACAGTACGTTTGTGCGCGAATAATATTATCCCCTCATATTTATTTTCAAATAATCTAGTTGACAAATATATCGTACTGCGATACTATAAAACTATCGAAGTGCGATATATCGTAGTGGAATATAAGGAGATGATAAAATGGATGCTCATATTAAGAAAGTATATGTTCCCATGACGGAAACTGGTTTTTATATCCTTTTATGTTTGAAGGAACCTGATCATGGATACGGGATTGTTCAAAAAGTAAAAGAACTGACAAATGGAGATATTGTTCTTGCTCCGGGAACCATGTATGGTAGCCTCTCTAAAATGGAAAAGGATGGGTTGATTTGTTTTCAACGAGCGGAAGATAAGAGAAAAATATATCTTATAACTGATTTGGGAAAAGAAGTACTTGAGATAGAGATGCAAAGAATTGATAGGCTTTATCGAAATATGAAGGAGATGAGATGATGGGAAATACAAAGAAAGTATTTAAATGGTTTTCTATTACGCAATACAAGCAGGAAGAAGAATATCTAAGTTCGATGCATAGGAATGGTTGGAAATTTACTAAAGTTGTTTTTCCGGGATTATACTTTTTTGAAAAATGTGAACCTGAAAATGTAGCATATAGGCTTGATTATAACCAGGAGGGTATTGCGAATAAAGCAGAATATGTGCAGATGTTTTCAGATTGTGGTTGGGAATATTTGTTTGATTTTGTAGGATATAGTTATTTTTGTAAGGCCTCTGATGAAGCAGACACCCATGATGAGATTTTTTGTGATGACGAATCCAGATTAGATATGATGAAGCGTGTATATAGAGGTCGCATTATTCCGCTTGTCATTCTTTTCTTCTGCATTATTCTTCCACAGTTTACAATGAATGTGTTTGGATATGGTGGCGGAAGTATTGTGCAAGATATATTGTCAGTGACGTTTCTTGTCTTAGGTATTTTATATTTGAGTTTATTTTGTATATTTACAGTTCAATTTCATCAATATGAGAAGAAAATACATCCTGAAGATGAACAGGTGAAATGGAAATATGCGGGTATTTATTTTGCAATAATCGCATGTGCATTGGTGTTTGGAGGTGCTGTATGTTTTAAGTTTTCCTCGGACTATAATATTAGTGACAGGGAAAATGGCTTTGTTATTGAAACAGAACGACTAAATAAAACTGTTGTAAAAGAATTCGATTTGAAGAAAGGTGACGTAGTTGAGGTTACGCATCAAGGTGATACAGGAAGTTGGTACGTTAGAATAGGAAAGAGTGACGAAGAACCTATTTTCTATGGGAATACCTATGATGAATTTGAACGCTTTTCTGTTGAAATTCAGGAAGACGGAACTTATCAAATTGTGTGTAAGGGAAGAAATGCAAAGGGAAACATCGAGTTCAAGATAAAATAAAAATATCGCATTGCGTGTACATTTGGTATGTGATAAAATGATATAAACGCAATGCGAGGTGAATTGTTATGGATACAGCTAAAACTATAAAAGAATTGAGAGAAAGTATAGGGATGTCCCGCAAAGAATTTTCTGAGCATACGGGTATCCCTGTCCGTACATTGGAAGATTGGGAAGCAGCTAGAAGAACTCCTCCAGAATATATTCCGAGACTGATTGCGTATCAGCTTCTGTATGAGGAATTGGTGAGGGAAAAGGAGGAGAAGAATGGCGAAGATTATTAAAGATACTATTCATGCAAATGGTATTGATATAGGGATATATACTTCTGATTTTGAGAATGAATTTATTTCATTGACGGATATAGCAAAATATAAGAGTGATGATCCTACAGCGGTGATTCAAAATTGGATGAGAGGCAGAGATGTTATTGAATTTCTTGGATTGTGGGAGAAACTGCATAACATAGATTTTAAACCCCTCGAATTCGAGGCGTTTAAAAATAAGGCTGGTGCCAATGCTTTTACAATGTCTCCTAAGAAATGGATTGAAAGTACAAATGCAATTGGAATAATTAGCAAATCCGGTCGTTACGGTGGAACCTTTGCCCATTCTGACATAGCATTTGAGTTTGCTTCGTGGATATCAGCAGAATTTAAGTTATATATCATTAAAGACTATAAGCGATTAAAAACAGAAGAAAATAGTAAGTTGTCGTTAGGTTGGAATTTGAATCGTGAAATATCTAAACTGAATTATCGAGTACATACAGATTCGATTAAGGAAAACTTAATTCCACCTATGTTAACACCACAGCAAATATCTTATACATATGCAAGTGAAGCGGATTTACTTAATACCGTATTGTTTGGAAAAACAGCGAAGGAATGGCGAGAAAGTAATCCTAATGAAAAAGGAAATATCCGAGAACAAGCAACAATATATCAGCTACTGGTTCTTGCAAATATGGAAAGTTATAATGCCATTTTGATCAAGCAAGGGAAAAGTCAAGCTGAAAGAATGCAGTTATTACATCAATTGGCGATACAGCAGATGACAACGCTTAGTAGTTTAGAATTAAGTAATTTGCCGGGGATAGAACAGAAATAAGAAGTCCGTTGGAATGGTGCAACTTTTTGTGATATATATAGGGGTGTAAAAAATTACAAAAAATCTGTTACGTGCGCGAATGTTAATGCGACGTAAAGTTTCAATGCATGTGGAGACGGTAGTGTTGATGTCAAGAGCGAGATAAATAACTTTTTAAACGA
>CAMEIX010000029.1 GCA_945919075.1 uncultured Lachnospiraceae bacterium | reverse complement strand
CTATCATTTAAGACTGCTTTTTCGTTTACACCGCTATTGATTGTAGCCTAAAGAATTTGTCTGTCTATACATAATCTGATATTTCAAATACACATTCAGAAGCTCCATTGACAATTGTATCAACAATAGTAACTGTTACACTCTTTTCAAAAACCTCAGAGAACAATCGCATATACCAACCAGCAGAACATTCACAATACTTTTTATTCATATTCTCAACTTTTTTAGGTATATTACAATAACATTTTTTGTATACAGCAATAATCTTTCCATCAAAAATATGTAAGTTCCTTCCGCCAATATCTGCTTCATTCAGAAGATTCAAAAATTCTGCTATATCGTTAGATTTAGCGTATAATTTTTTTGCTATTTTTATAGCATTGGTTGACAAGCAGCACCCACCACATTTTCGCATAGTATCAGTCATATATATCTTCATACTCTCAGTGGTATTTAAAAGCTCATTAATATATCTTGCCTGCTTAAGCGGTGTTGCATTTTCATCAATAATTCCAATCTCCGAACAAACCGCAAATGCATTTTCAGAATCCATATTATCTACTATTCTTTTGGCCTTATTCATATCATATCCTCGCAAGAATTTAACTAATTATTCTAAAATCTACTGTTCTTTTGATTTCACCGGCATCCAAATTTCGCAATAATAATTCTCATCCTGATTTCCTTTCGGATAATCACAAGGTGCGGTGTAGTATTCTATATTATACATTCCTGCAATTTCATAATCACTATTCCCAGGAAGCCATTCCTTAAAAATCTCTGTATTCACTTTTTGTAACGCTTCCGGCATAGATCCTTTACATGGAAATACTGCCCATGTATTTTCAGGAATAACTACCGTTTCAAATTCTTCCGGTATGTCTTTTGAAGGGATATAATCATCAGCAATCATGTACTTGAAGAATCCTTCCGGTGCTCCATCATCTAAACAGATTCCATACATACCACAAATATACTTACCGTTTCCCTTTTCATAATGCTCTGTCCAAAATTGTGGGCATTCTTTATACCCTTCTTCATTTTTAATAATTTTGGCACTTCCGACAACAGTAAATGCCGGTTTTTTAACAATTTTACATTCCATTTCAAATCCACCTTTCATAGATACATGTATTTTTAGAGGAAGGTAGTTTTTGAGTTCACCGTCTCCGGACTTCGCCTGTGCAGGCGTAATACCGTGAAATCTGGTGAAGGCTTTCGTAAAGCTGTCTGGAGAATCATAGCCATATTTCATTGCTACATCTATAACCTTAACACCATCTGTTTGCAAATCTCTGCCGGCAAGTGATAATCTTCTATTTCTTATATATTCGGATACCGTAATTCCACAAAGAATCGAAAACCCTTTTTGAAAATAAAATGGCGAAAGATTAATCTTTGCAGCAATTTTTTCCAGAGTAAGTTCATCTGTAAGATGTCCTTCAATATATTTGATTGATGAAGTGATATCTTCCAACCAGCTCATGCTTATTTACTCCTTCCTACAAAACACATCTTATCTCCAAAGCATATTTTTGTCCCGACATATTTTGCTCTCTTTTGTCCAATTACACAACTATCGCAGATATAATCACAAGGCATTCCTTTACATAAACAATTAGTAAAAATCAAATTCGTCTCTCGGTTAAACACACCAGCTTACTGAAAGTTTCTTTTTCTTGATAAATGGGGATTAGTTTTCCTTTTTTCCAATCAGTAATAACCACCTATGGTCAAAGCATATTTGTCCCTCCTTGATATAGGGATTAAAACCTGTTTTATCTCCACCATTCAAATCGTATTCCATTTTATCAATAATATCTTTTTGAATATCCTCTGGTGTACTTGTCAAATCCATCCAACTTTGTAGATTTACAGGAACAAGTGTTGTTTCTTCAAGCTGAAGCTCAAAAGCATCCTCAAACAATGCTTCAAATTCTTCTCTGCTAAGTATTCTTGTATGTGAGTTATCACGCATCGTTTCAATAGCGTCATTAGTTTCACGCAATTCTTCTGTAGTCGCTACCATATCCCAAATAACAAGTTTTCCACCTTTTTTCAAAACTCGTTGCATCTCCCGAAAAGGCTTTTCAGGCTCAACAAAATGGTGCAATGAAAGTCTTGTAATCACAAGGTCAAATGTTTCATCTTCAAAAGGTAAGCATTCCGCATTCCCCGATACAAATGATATGTTCTGAATACCTTCTTGCTTTGCCAGTTTTTTTCCCTGCTCCAACATTGCTTCTGTCAAATCCAAACAAGTAATGTCCTTAACATAAGGAGCCACTGCTCTTCCACATATACAGGTTCCAGCAGCAACCTCCAATGCATGTTCATTGCCCTTTGCCTGAATACTACGAATCAAATAATCGGTATATTCTGCCTTAGACATATGATATGAAGCAAATTTCTCTGCTTGTGTACCAAATGATTTTTTCACTTCATTATAGTTATTCATAAACTTTTACCTCGCTGTAAACTTCAAATTAATTCGTGTATTTTCTTAACTTTCCAGTATTTACGGGCTTTCCCGCCATCAACATCTATGTAATTACCACTTTTCCCTTATATTTTCCCTCACGAACAAATAACAAGGGAAAATCCTATAGTTTTTTCTTCTCAATATTTTTATATATATTTTTCTTGAAATCATTCTTTGAGTGAAAGAATTCACTTTCTGACTTGGTTAATACATTCTTTCGTGCTATTGCTTCTACTGTATAAATCAAATCTGCTGCCTGTGATAGTTTATACTGATTCGTCTCTATCTTTCTAAATTCCACATTCGAAAACATGGTATTAAACAGATACAATGCATTAAACAAAGCCTTTCTTTGTTCTCTCAAATCATTTTTATAGACACTTTCGCGCCTTATTAACGGCCCTGTATGAATCGTATGTTCCGGATACCCCCAATTACTCACCTGTCTTTCTAATGCTTCAATATTCTTTGAAATATCTATTTCCTGATTATGCAAAACCATTGCAACATAATAATTGGGAGAAGCCGGATTATATTGTCCAAAGTCTCCAGACTCATCTATAAAAACACTAAGTACTTTTTCTTTCATGTAACCGCCCCTTTATGTAGAAAAATGGCGGGGTAAATCCCCGCCAGCCGGTGGACCAGGACCTTACGGTCAGCCCAAATATAAATGCACTTCGTGCAACAGATTCATATCTGTGTAAATATTATATGTTGTTTCCCTTAAAATATCAACTAATTTTAATAATATTTTCAGCCTCGCAGAGCGAAATACACCCTTCACACAAATCTTCGATTTGTACTTCGGGTATTTCGTCCTTTTAAGTATGCAAAATCTCAAAAAATTGCCACTACAGGAACAAAAACATTTTCAAAGCATCTTCGCAATCTATTTTTGGTGGGAGATGTCAAAAGCATCTGGAGCAACAACTTCTTTTCTATATTTCTTTCTAAATAATACTTTACCATGTTTTAATTGATATTCTTCAATATTAGTACATCATCAATATCTATCCCAATTCTCATATCCCTTAACCACTCCGTATTTTGCGGTTTATTCATTCTTGTAAACCTTTTTATTCCTTATTTGAAATTTTCTTCCGCATTCTAAACCGTAAGTTGATGCTATATCAGAAAGGTAGCTATAAATCATGTTCCTTATTCAAATATTGTGACACTTCCGCTATCTCCAATCATGGAATTAGTGTCCTCATAGTTTATGGTAGGCAATATTTAACGCTTATATTCACTACTATATACAAAGTAACTATGAGTAGGCGATTCGTCAATGAACTACTTTTTAATGCGAAATGCTTTGGCACGCCGGGTGATATTATCAGATATGTTTCGGATTAGTATAATTTATTGCATATTCATATCTTTATTTCTTGCCGCATGATAGCATTCGTGCTATCATGTAATTGGGATATGAAATATGCGGATTTGAGATACTATAAAGGATAAAGATTACTTATGAAAAATTGGAATGATTATAAAGAATATGTACAGAATATTGATCCTGACAGCGGTAGAAATATCGCAGATATAGAAGAACAGGCAAAGCTTATCAGTACTGTTATTAAACAACGTAATGAGCTCGGCTTAAGTCAACGCGACCTCGCTGCTATTTGCGGAATTCCACAATCCTCTGTGGCAAGAATGGAATCCCTTCAAAGCACCCCGAATCTTGCCACATTATTAAAAATATTGCGCCCATTGGGGCTAAAACTGACAATTTCTAAGTCCGGCAGAAGATAGCAACGCGATAGGCATTGCACCCACACAGGGAAATACTATAATTGCAATCCTTTTGCTTCATCGCATCCAAGCATGATATTAAGGCACTGGATAGCGGCACCGCTGGCACCTTTTCCAAGGTTGTCAAACTGTGCACTTACCACGATTCTTTCTTCGTTGCCGGTTACGTAAATTTTCATACCGTCCCAACCTGACAACTGGTTTCCGGCAAGAAATCCGCTTGCTGCAATCTCATCATCTTCTTCACTGACCTGAATGAATTTCTCTCCCTGATAATATTCCCTGTAGAAAGAAAGCAGGGTTTCGGGCGTATGCTTTTTACTTAGCATATCGGCGTAGAGAGGTACGGAAACCACCATACCACTGTAATAGTCATCTATAATGGGGGAGAACAGGGGAGTTCTTGTAAGTCCGGTGATTTTCTGCATTTCCTTCAAATGTTTGTGCTGCTGCGTAAGCGCATACTCTCTTCCGGATGCAAATTCCCCAGGTCTGTCTTCGCTTTCATATACCGCAATGGTCTTTTTCCCGGCTCCGCTATAACCGGAGAGGGCAAAGCTGCTGACCGGATAATCCTTAGGAAGAATGCCGCCTGCTACCAAAGGATATACCAAGGAAATAAATCCGGATGCGTAGCAACCGGGAACTGCCACTCTTTTGCCGGTCTTAATTGCATTTCTGAAATCTTTAGACAATTCCGGAAAACCGTATGCCCAGCCGCTTTCGGTTCTGTGTGCGGTGGAGGCATCAATAATCCTGACATTTTCATTTTCCACAAGGCTGACCGCCTCTCTTGACGCCGCATCCGGCAGACAAAGAATGGTAATGTCGGACATGTTAATCAGTCGCTTTCTCTCTTCCGTGTCCTTACGAAGTTCAGAATCTATAGTCAGAATTTCAATGTCATCCCTTCCCTGAAAACGTTCATTAATCCGAAGACCTGTGGTGCCTTCACTGCCATCTATAAAAATCTTGGTCTTAGCCATCTTCTTTTCTCCTTCTTTTCTGCTGTATGTGACATAAGTAAAAGGAATGTCCCCTTCCACTCTCTCATCTATGGTCTTCACAAAAAGGCTTTCGTCAAACTCAGGGAAATAAGTATCTCCCTCGATTACTGCTTCCACCTCCGTGATATACATTTTTTCTACCAGGTCAATGGATTCTTTGTAGAGTCCCGCACCTCCGGATATATAAATATTCTTACCGGGGCAAAGCTTTTCTGCCCTCGCAATTGCCTCTTCCAGGCTTCTTTCTGTGGTACAGTTTTCAGCCTCATACTTTTTCGTATTAGACACTACCACGGTAAAACGATTTGGCAGGGGATGTCCGATTTCTTCATAGGATTTTCTTCCCATAATCACCACATTGCCGGTGGTCAGTTCCCGAAAACGTCTCTGCTCGCCTTTTATTCTCCAGGGAATCTGCCCCTTGTTTCCTATTACACGATTTTTTGTGTATGCTACAATTAATGCTACCATATTTCCTCCTTGGAACGTCCACAGTATATTTTCTATTCTCCAACATACCGGTGGTTTTTTCAAGTATTTTTTGCATCCTCCGACAAGAGATGCCGCAATATTCCCCAGCATGGAAAAATTTATATATTTTTTACACATAATACTCTTTTCTTTTCCATAAAATAGTATTAAAATGTTTATAAGAAATTTGCTTGATTAGAAAGGAGTACCCTCATGGCTAAAAAATTTGGTAAGTTTTTACTCTTTACCGCTGCGGTTGCAGCTGCCGGTGCAGGCGTTTACTATTATCTGAATAAGGACAAATTCTCTGATGATGATTATGAGGATGATGATTATGACGATTTCGACGAAGATTTAGAGGAAAGCGAAACTCGTTCCTACGTTGCACTTGATCATGAGAATGCTCCTGCAGATACAACTGCCGATACCGCCGCCGAAGAATCTGACTTTGAAGAGCTTGCCTCCATCGCTCCGGATGTAGAGGAAAAAGTGGAAGAAGTAGAAGAATTCTTTGACGAAGACGAAACAGAAGCATAAGATGTAAAAATCCTTGTCCGTTTGGGCAAGGATTTTTTGTCCTGATTCATCTGTTCTTTCTTGATTTCGCCTGTTCCTTAAGACGTGCTTCCGGAAATCCTATCTTCCAAGAATTCCCACATTGGTATTCATATCCTGACCAATATTGATACTGCGGTATTGCGGAACTTCTCCTTCGCCTTTTTCTCTCGCTTCTACCGGCTTTATCTCGTATCCCCTATTCCGGTACGCATGAATCTGCTTCACTTCATCTTTGGAGGCATTTTTTACATCTGCATAAATTACCTTACTGGTATCATCTACCTCAAATCCCATATTTCTTTCTCCTTATCAGGTTTCCTTGTTACCTGTATTAGGATTTCCCAAAAAGAAGATTCTATAATAATAATAGAACAATTTACCTTGCATACAAACAGTCTATTGTGTATAATAATGATAAAGATGAGCAATCATCAGGTGAGTCCTACCGTTAAGTGGAATCGATATGAGAGTTTTCCGTTGCGACGGATACTACCAAGAGGCTGTGCGTTTGCATAGCCTCTTGTGTTTGGAGTAATAATGAGTAAACGATTTAAACTATACAATGTTAATATAAAATATATTCGCAATTTACATAACATAGATGACAATGTACCTTCTGTATCTCCGCAACTTGGAAAACAGGCACGTCCCTTCTTAGGTATTATCGTTCTGATAAATGGATCAAAATTCTGTATCCCTTTTACCTCTAATTCCGACAAGAAGAATAAGAATTTTGAATCTATGCGTGAGAACATTACATTGCGTAAAATCTGTGATAAAGACGGCAAGGTATTAGCAGCATTAAATCTTAACAATATGATCCCTGTTCGTGAGGAATATGTTACACAAATAAACCTCAAAATGCATCCCTCAGATACACCGAAGCTACGTCGTTGGAAAAAGTTATGTATCAAGGAACTTGACTGGTGTCAGTCACATCAGGATGAAATTGAGCGACTCGCAAACGAACTCTACAGATTATATGCGTCTGACAAGCCTTTCAAAAAGAGAAAGATTTGCCTCAATTTTCCGGCATTAGAAAAAGAATGTAAAAAAGCAAACAAATTATAAAATTCGGTGTTATCTCCCTCCGCCCAACACCCTATAACCTCACATTCCCCATGCATTTTCCAGTCGGCTTATTCCCTCTTCGATTTCAGGCAGGGTAAGTCCTCCGTAACCTAAAAGGATTACGGCATCCTTCTTTTCCACACAGGTCAGATACGCTGCGGACATGGGATATACCTTTACATCCGCCTCTGCTGCCCTTTGGACCAGTTCTTCTTCGGTTATTTTTTTGTCCTTGCAGGTAAGTACCATATGTAGGCCGCTCTCTTCGCCAGATATCTGAAATTTCTTTTGAAAAGGCTTCAGCTTCTGCAACATAAGATCGTGCTTTTCCCGGTACAGTTTTCTTGTTTTGTTTAAGTATCTTTCAAAATAGCCGTCCTTAATGAATTCATTTAAGATTCTCTGGTCAATTCGGGATACCGTGGAAGCATAAAACCCACAGTCTTTCTTGTATTTTTCCAAAAGTGCCGGCGGCAAAACCATGAAACTGATACGGATTGCCGGCGCAATGGCCTTGGAAAAGGTCCCGATATAGATCACTTTTCCATGCTTATCCACTCCCTGAAGGCTGGGGATGGGCTTTCCTTTGTACCGGAATTCACTGTCATAATCATCCTCGATCAGATAACGGTTATCGTCCCCCTCCGCCCATTTCAAAAGTTCCATTCTCCGTCCGATGGGCATGGTAATCCCGGTCGGATACTGATGCGAAGGCATTACATAGGCAAGACTGACATCCTTAGTTTTAAGGTCATCCGCTCTCATTCCGTTCTGATCCATTTTGACGGTTTCCACATGGTAGGCAAAGGAATTGAAAATCCGGTAGGCTCGCTTATAGGAGGGATTTTCCATGGCAACACGAATATGCCGCCCCAACAGTTTTTCCAAGAGCAGCAGAAGATAATCATTTCCTGCCCCCACCACCACCTGATCCGGGGTACAGTTCACCCCACGGGAAGCATGCAAATACCGCACTATCGTCTCGCGCAGGTCATAGTCTCCCTGCGGGTCCCCCAAGGAAAACAGCTCCGTATTACTGTCAGTCAGAATGTTTTTATTAATCCTCTTCCATACTCCAAATGGGAAAACGCTCATATCCAGTCCGTTGGGATAAAAATCGTAAGCGTATTTTTTCTCTTCTTCTCTCTGTACATCCCGGATACTTTCCACAAAAGCAGGGCTTTCGGGCAGGTGCCGGTCCAGTTTGCATACAAAATATCCTCTTCTTTCCCTTGCCTCGATATACCCTTCCGATAAAAGCTGCTCGTAGGCAAAGTCCACGGTATTACGTGATACCTGCAGGGAATCCGCCAGGGTACGCGTAGAGGGAAGCCGCTCTCCATAGCGCAACTTCCCTCCCTTTATTTCTTCCCGAATGTGCTCATAAATCTGCTCATACAGACATTTATCACTGTCTGTCTGCAGAAATGCAGCCATATCATACATATTATGCTTCCTTTTCTTTCTTCATGGCTTGAACAATCTCTTCCTTCAAATCATATGCCTTGTCCTTGATACGTTTGTTGATTCCC
This sequence comes from uncultured Lachnospiraceae bacterium, assembly GCA_945919075.1. Taxonomy (GTDB): domain Bacteria; phylum Bacillota; class Clostridia; order Lachnospirales; family Lachnospiraceae; genus Acetatifactor. The sequence continues at coordinate 24,803 of CAMEIX010000029.1, read as the reverse complement.
GGAGTAATCATAATGGCAGAAACGATCTTAGATGCCATGGTATAATCCTTAAAATGATAATACAACTCCGCAAGCAGGAGATCTAATGTGGTCTGGTCCATTCCGCAAATCGGGTATTCCTCCGTCATCTTGGCATTAACGAAACCTTCCATTGCATTCTGCAGATACTCTTCCTCTTCTTTTTTAAGCTCCTCGATTTTGGCTTTTGTTTCCGGTGTGGCATTGGCCTTTTCCAGTTCCTCACGATATCCCCTGAGTACCCACGCGGCTTTCAGACAGATATATGCCTTCTCACTGCTCTTTCCCCGTTTTACAATGGTACACACCAGAGCCAGTTTATATCTTTCCATTGCTTCCTCATAAGTATAGGTATCGCCTTTAGCCGGAGTCCATTTGATTTTCTCACAAATATTTTCACGCACCTGCTTTATCTGACTTCCTAACATCGGTCCGAAATATTTGGTAAGAGCTGCATAACCGCAACTGTTGCATACTACCGTATCGTATTTATGTATGTCGATTCCTTCATAAACTGCACGAAGATCCCAGTCATTCTTAATCAGACGCAGTTTCGCCGATCTTACTGTTTTTGCCGTTGCCTTTCTGGAACAGACCGGACAGTCATAAGTCTTATCATAAAGGTAGTCTTTTTCCTCAAAAACTACCTCCTTCTTTTTCTGAGGCTCTGCTGCTACAGCCTTTTCTTCTTTTTCTTCCTCAAACAGTTTAGCATTTTCTAAATCGGAAAGTCCGAATTTTGCCAGTCCTGATAACAATCCGGCCATGTTAATCCTCCTTCTTGGGCAGTACAAAGGAACTCTTTAGTGATACAATCCGATTAAATACAAGTGCTCCTTCTTTTGAATCTTTATAGTCTACGCAGAAAAATCCGTTACGTACGAACTGAAAACTATCGTATGCCTTTGCATCTTTAAGCGCAGGCTCAATATAGCACTCTTTCAGTACGGTAAGAGAATTGGGATTTAAGTTCAGACTGCCGTCTTCATTGTAGACACCTTTTTCTTCATCGATAATGTTTTCGTAAAGTCTGACTTCAGCCTTAATTGCTTCCTTTGCAGGCACCCAGTGAATGGTTCCCTTCACTTTTCTTCCGTCCGGACTGTTGCCGCCGCGGGATGCAGGATCATATGTGCAGTGAACCACAGTCACATTACCGTTTTCATCTTTTTCGCAACCGGTACAGGTTACAAAATAGGCATTCATAAGGCGCACTTCATTGCCGGGGAACAGTCGGAAATATTTCTTTACCGGTTCCTCCATGAAGTCTTCTCTTTCAATATATAATTCTCTTCCGAAGGGAATTTCACGGCTGCCGAGGGATTCATTCTCCAGATTATTGGGGGCTGTTAACATCTCGGTCTGCCCTTCCGGATAATTATCAATCACAAGTTTAACCGGGTCTAAGACTGCCATGGCACGGGGCCGTTTCATCTTTAAGTCCTCACGGATGCAGTACTCTAACATTGCGTAATCCACGGAGGAATTTGCCTTGGATACCCCACAAAGATCCACAAACATTTTAATGGATTCCGGTGTGAAGCCCCTGCGGCGGAGTGCGGCAATGGATACCAGTCTGGGATCATCCCAGCCGTCCACAATGCCTTCTTCCACGAGACGCTTAATATAACGTTTCCCGGTTACCACATTGGTCAGGTAAAGCTTTGCAAATTCAATCTGTTTGGGGGGATGGGGATATTCCAGTTCTGTTACCACCCAGTCATATAAGGGTCTGTGGTCTTCAAATTCCAGCGTACAGATGGAATGGGTAATTCCCTCAATGGCATCTTCGATGGGATGTGCAAAGTCATACATGGGATAAATGCACCACTTGTCTCCGGTATTGTGATGGGTCATATGAGCCACACGGTAAATGACCGGATCCCTCATATTGATATTCGGACTTGCCATATCGATACGGGCGCGAAGAACCTTTTCCCCGTCTGCGTACTTTCCGGCTTTCATCTCTTCAAACAGCTTAAGATTTTCTTCTATGCTTCTCTTTGCGTAAGGATCTTCCTTACCTGCTTCGGTAAGAGTGCCTCTGTATTCCCTGATTTCTTCTGCCGTCAGGTCCGAAACATATGCTTTTCCCTTTTTGATGAGCTTCACAGCCCCTTCATACATCTGATCAAAATAATTGGACGCAAAGAAAAGTCTGTCTTCCCAGTCTGCACCCAGCCAGGCAATGTCTGCCTTAATGGAATCCACAAATTCTACCTTTTCCTTGGTGGGATTGGTATCATCAAAACGCATGTTGAACTTGCCATGATATTTCTGTGCAAGACCATAGTTTAACAAAATACTCTTTGCATGTCCGATATGAAGATATCCGTTGGGTTCCGGCGGAAAACGGGTATGCACCTCATCATAGACGCCCTCTGCCAGGTCCTTGTCAATAATCTGTTCAATAAAATTCTTGCTTTCTGTTTCGCTCATTTTGAACCTTCCTTATTTCTAATTTGTGTGCGTATATTTTAACACAGTTTCCTTTCCCATATCAATCAGTTCATCCAGACTGTAAATGGGATAACGATACTGTTTCTGACCATATTTGTCACTTATAATAATACTGTTGCTCTCCGCATCAATGGCCTCCGGGTAATAAATCTTTCCCATCACCTTATGATTCGGGGAAATCATATAGGCCATTACATAATTTCCAACGTAATAATTGCCGTTTTGGTCCTTCCCGTAATAAATCCTAATACCGCTATCCGAGCCCTTTATCGTATTTAACAACTGGTCCTTCGTGTCATAAATGCGCAGCGTACAATCTCTGTAATATACAAAGGTTAAGGAATTATCTTCATTGAAGAAGATTTCCCCAATCAGTTCGGGTGCTTCAAAGCCATGCTCTATAGCATATTCCTCTCTCTCACTGCCGGGCATAGTCTCTGTAGTAGGAGACTCTGTAAGTTCTTCTTCCGGCTCTACGTCGGGTTCAAACAGACTGTAGCGTACCACTCTGTTCTCCGGATAGGAGCCGATTAAGAAACCTCCGTTAATGGCCTCCGCATACCGGATGGAATTGGTATGGCAGATAAAGAAGTCCATAATAATTACATCTTCCAGCATTTCCGCATTAATACTGTGGAATACTCCATCCTGCGTAAATACTCCAAATAAATTTACATTATTAAGTGGATATGCTTCTACTATGGATGAACCAAAAGAAAAATGTGCCATTTCTTTTCCCGTTTCACTGTTTAACAATACCCCTTCCCAGGAAAGTCCGACAAAAATACAGGGGATGTCACCTTCCCCTATTGCAAGGGCACTTCCCAAAGAATCTTCTGCTTCATACTTCCAGTTCAGTTTTCGGGTACTCAGATTATAACTTCTGACCTGTGTCCGGTACCCATCCTTATTATCATTATAATAGGACATCTGAATATATGCCGAATCTTTGTCACAGACCATGGAATTGATGGCATAATTTCCAAGTGCTATTGCCTGATTGGTTCCACTCTTTAAATTGCAGATATGTATAGTATAATTACTAAAATCCTCTTCACGGGTTCCATATAAAAACAGAGGTTCTTCCCCTTCCGTATAGAACGCGAACTGACCGGTAACCCTTTCTTTATCCGGCACAAAAGAAAATATGGTTTCTCCGGTTATCATATCCATAACATATCCGTGGTCACTGTCACTTCCTGCAAGATACCTGCCATCATTACTTGCAAATACTTGGTTGAGCCATTCACCGACCCAGCATTCCGTCACACTGTCCGTTTTTATATCATAGATGCAGACCGAAAAACCGTCCGTCACATAAGCCACCCTGTCATTATCGAGAAAGGCATATGCACCCGCCTTCTTCACGTACACATTATTCAGTCTCTTGATGAGAGTCGCATCATTGACATCATAAATGGATGCCACATTTGCAGAATCCACCACAAAAGCACGATTTCCATCAGGAGAAACACAAAACGATTCCACAACCCCTACCGTTTCCAGTTGAAAATCCGGAATAACGCTGGAATTCTTGCGATACGGATACAGGCTGTTGGTCAGGGCATACTGGGCCTCCTCCGTATAAGGCATCTTAATTCCCTCGTATTCGGTAAGTGCATAAATTGCGGTTTGGATGGCACCGATTCTATCTCCGTCTGCCAGTTTCCGCTCTGCTTCAGCCGCCAGATTCAATGCCTGATTATAAGTCAATTCCTCGTTTTGTTTGCGAATTTCCTCGGCCTGACTGCTAATCTGCGCATTCCGGGCCACAATTTCCATATTTTTTTCTTCAATCTGATTTTTCTGATTGTTTATCTGTAAAGCCATTACGGTACTTACCGCGCCAAAAGCAAGGCATACGCCCGCTACGGTAAGGGAGGCAGCCAGAATCTTTTTCATGCGACGTTCCCTGTGACGTTGTTTCAAATCGTCATAGGTCATATCAAACATAGGAGCTAAAAGTCTGGGAAGCTCTGCCTTGATTGCCTTTAATACCTCTTTATTATTTTTTCCTCTGACATCGGCTGCCAGTGGTTCCACCGGCTCCTTTACGACAGAAGTGGTTCCGTCCGGATTATTTACGGTTACCTCTTTATAAAGCAGTTCTTCCGGGAAAGATTCGTCAGGTTCCCCCTCGGCAAGAACGGCCAGAACCTTGTCCCTGCCATGCATCTGGATAAAGGTAGAAATCTCTTTTTTGCACCATATGGAGTCCCGGATTCTGGGAGTACAGATTACTACCAGATATTCTGAATTCTCCAATGCCTGAATAATCGGATCTTCCAGACTGCTGGAAATAGGCAGTTCTTCCTTGTCGCGGAACACCCTTTCTATTTTGGTTCTTCCGCCTTTATGTTTTCTGGATACATTTCCGGGAAGTTTGAAACTTTCCATCTGCTTATGTAGATTCTCTGCTACAAATTTATCCAGTTCTTTATGTCTGTAACTGATAAAAGCATCATACTTATATTGATTCTTCATAGGTTCTGCCAAAAATATCCCTTTCTACTACATAGATATCATGACGGTCTTCACATCTTACCGCCAGATAATCCCCTGCTTTCCCTAACATATACCGTTCTTTGTCCCAGGCCGTAAATACTTTCACACCGCGCTTTAATTCTTTTGCATGGATGTGGACCTGTCCGGTAGGAACACAAACTCTTGCGTAATCCGTAATAAGTAAAGTACTTCCGTCATCCCGGTTCTTTATGGTTGGAACATAATCCCTCGACAATACCATCTCTTCAAACCGGTATTTTTGGTCAAGGGTCTTATAGGATCTTTCAAATTTCTCTCTCCGGTTCGGATAAACCTCCCCCTTGATTCCGATCAGGATGTAAAGGTCTTCTTCTACCTTCATCTCCATATCCCCTTCCAGAGTACGTATCGTAATGGGAGTCCCGACCGGAAGAACCTCCGCCGTCTTTACATATCCGATGGGAATGTTCTTCTTGGTGTATTTTTTCATGTTGGAAACATCAATATCATATTTTTCCGCATAGATCAGATCAAAACCGTCAAAATACTGGGTCATGCGGTTGTTAAAATAAGCTTCGGCATGTAAGGTGGGATACCGTTCCTCATATAATTTCCTACTTACAAAGCCGCCCGCTTTCTCATAATGGCCACCGCCGCTTCCAATATTCTCCGTAAGGTAGGCAACCAGTTCACTGGCATTCACTTCCTTCACGCAGCTGCGGACGGACAATTTGAAACCATCATTTGTTTCATTAAATACCACACAGCTTTTAATAACATCCACCTGCAATAAAAAGTCGCTAATCAGTCCTAAAATATTCGGATCGCAGGGCTGCGACTTAATCACTGCAAATTCATAGTCATCATTGTAGCTGTAGCGAATCATGGCAATACCGGCTACCTCCAACTCCCGTAAGGAAAGATTGGAATTGCGGAACAGTACCAGTAAACTCTTATCATATTCAATCTCATCCCGCATATCCATGTCCAAGGGATTTCGGATTTCCGCCATTTGATTGGTATCCGTATAAAGCCCGTAATAAAGTGCGGTTCCCAGATTGGGGCAGGATGAAATGGGAAACTTTTCATCGGTAAGAAGCTTCCATACCAGAGTACAGCAGCTCCCCAGTGCCGGCACAATCAAACTGTTTTCCACATTATCAATTTCTACCTGATGGTGATCGATAATTGCCACTTTCTCACCACTGATTCCGGTCACATTGCCTGCTCCGTACTGACAGTCCACCGTAATGAGGAGCCCTTCCACATGCAATATTTCTCCCCGGAAAGGGTTCATGTAGTCTATGGGAATTTCCAGTTTTTCAATCATCAGAAGCAGGTTGGATTTGGTAATCTGGTTTCTTCCGCTGTATACCAGTCTGACATCCTTGCCCTTGCTTTTAAAATAGCAGTACAGGCCATACCCGGAGCCGATGGCATCGGCATCCGGGTTATCATGGCACTGTATGGTTATGGGATCGTATATTTCCAGGTCTTTTAAAGTCATAATTCTTTTCCTCATCTCGGGAACATCGGCCCATATAAAATTGCCTGCGGCAATGGGCCGACGCTACTCTCACGGGAACATCGGCCCATATAAAATTGCCTGCGGCAATGGGCCGACGCTACTCTTACGGGAACATCGGCCCATTTAAAATTGCCTACGGCAATGGGCCGACGCTACTCTCACGGGAACATCGGCCCATATAAAATTGCCTGCGGCAATGGGCCGACGCTACGTTTCAAGTTTTCAGGGAAAACTTGAAACTAATGATGAAATAATCTGATTCCGGTAAATGCCATGGCCATGTTGTACTTGTTGCAGCATTCGATGACCAGATCATCTCTTACGGAACCACCGGGCTGGGCAATGTATTTTACCCCGCTCTTATGTGCGCGTTCCACATTGTCCGAGAAGGGGAAGAAAGCATCAGAACCTAAGGTAACGTCCTGCATCTTGTCTAACCAAGCTCTCTTTGCTTCTCTGGTAAATACGGGAGGTTTTACCTTAAATACCTTTTCCCATGCGCCATCCGCAAGTACATCCATATATTCCTCTCCGATGTAATTATCGATGGCATTGTCTCGGTCCGCTCTTCCGAGGGTGTCCACAAACTGCAAAGAGAGTACCTGAGGTGACTGGCGAAGGAACCAGTTGTCCGCTTTCTGACCTGCAAGTCTGGTACAGTGTACACGGGACTGCTGGCCGGCACCGATACCAATTGCCTGTCCGCCCTTTACATAACATACGGAGTTGGACTGGGTGTATTTTAAGGTAATCAGGGCAATCTTCATGTCAATTAATGCTTCCTTCGGAATGTCCTTGTTTACGGTAACCACATTTCCTAAAAGTTCCTCATCAATCGGCAGTTCATTTCTTCCCTGTTCAAAGGTAATTCCGTAAACCTGCTTCTTTTCGATGGGTGCTGGTATGTAGTTTTCATCAATCTGAATAATATTATAGTTGCCTTTCTTCTTTGCCATTAAAAGCTCCATGGCTTCCTCGGTATAACCGGGAGCGATTACGCCATCAGAAACCTCCCGCTTAATCAGACGCGCGGTATCCGCATCGCAGACATCGGATAAGGCTATAAAATCACCAAAGGATGACATTCTGTCTGCACCACGTGCTCTTGCGTAGGCACATGCCAGAGGAGAAAGTTCTCCCAAATCATCCACCCAGTAGATTTTTGCCAGTGTTTCATCCAAAGGAAGGCCTACTGCAGCGCCTGCCGGACTTACATGCTTAAAAGAAGTTGCGGCGGGAAGGCCGGTTGTCTGCTTTAATTCCTTCACTAACTGCCAGCCGTTAAATGCATCCAGGAAATTGATGTAACCGGGTTTGCCGTTTAATACGGTAACAGGTAATTCGCTACCGTCTTCCATATAGATACGGGAAGGTTTCTGGTTGGGGTTACAGCCGTATTTTAATTCGATTTCGTTCATGACTTATCCTCTCTTATTTGTTTTTATTGATAATCTTTGTTTCGTATTCACCGGTCGCAATGTCGATGTAACGTACAAACAAAGATACTTTATTATCTTCGTTTAAGCTGTTCCAAAGCATATCGGTAAAAGCTTCCATGTCATCCGGAATGGAAACCAGTTTCGGCTCTCCTTCAAAACTGGGGAGCGGATTGCCGTCATGCATATAGGTATGAATGAAATGCCCCTCGCCTGCCTTGGGATTCTCATATGCAAAAGTATACCGGTTGCAGGAAGAAGGATCGCCGTTATTGCTCTTTAAGATGGACATGGCGTAATTATAATTTCCGCCTTCCAAATGCATGATGCCGGAAATGCGGGGGGTGTAGTTGGGTCCGTCAGGCTCAAACTCCCTGCATCTTAAGGACTGTTCAAAGGTAAGCTGCTTATCCATGCCTTCATAAATGGTATCAGTCTGGTCACCGTTTGTCACGATGGTCTTGTTCCCGAGTACTCTTACCGGTGCATAAATGATTAAAGAAGGGTCCTCTAATTTAGAAGGGTCGAAAGCCTCCGTACGAATGCCCTGTCCCTCTTCCACGAAAACACGGTTACGACTGTTTACGCTTCTGCCCATAATGAAATAGGCAGCAACAGCGTATTTTCCGTTCTCGGATCTGCCGATTACGATACCTCTGCCGGGATAACTGTTTTCGCTAAGTTCCTGTTGTAAAGATAACATGTTCATTTTTCTCCTCCTGAAGTTTATGAAAATTATTTTATGCCTGTTTATTACCGAAAGGGAAGTTTACAATCTTATCCGAATGTACCGGTTCTGCCCCGTCATAAAGATATTTGGTTTCAAATGCCTGTCTGGTCATGGGTCTGTCAAAATAATATCCTTGCACCATCAGAACCTTCATATCTTCCAAAAGTTTATACTGCTCTTCGGTTTCAATGCCTTCCACACAGATGCTTACCCCCAGAGTATCTGCGAGCTCCGCAACCATCTTAATAAAGGACTGGAAATACGTATCCTTTGCAAGCTCTTTTACAAAGGTCTGGTCTACCTTGATCACATCAAAGGGCAGCTCCTTAATATGATTTAAGGAGGAATACCCGGTTCCAAAATCATCCAGGGCAATCCGGACACCCAGTTTACGAATTTTGCTTAAGATGTCCTTCATACGGTCCATATCGTTGATGGCAAGACTTTCCGTAACCTCCAACGTCAGATTCTTAGGCGGAAGTCCGCTTTCTTCCAATGCATTCTTTACAATATCCACGATATCGGGTTGCAAAAGCTGTACAACGGAAAGGTTCACATTGACTTTGTAATTGGGATGACCGTTGTCAATCCACTTGCGGCACTCCTTACATGCTTCCTTTAGCACATAATTGCCGATGGGATTAATCAGTCCCAGATACTCGGCAAGCGGGATAAAGTCGGAGGGCGAAACAGCGCCCAGTTCTCCACAGTTCCAACGCAAAAGTGCCTCCGCGCCGGTACAGGGTGTTCCCGGTTTGGAAATATCCACGATGGGCTGGTAATAAATCGAGAAATCCTTGTAGCCGGAAACCGTAGCATCCCGCATGTTCTTTTCCATTTCCAGCCTTCTGCCACTGCTTGCGTCCTGCCCGTCCTGATAACGGGAAACACGGTTTTTACCGGATTTCTTTGCCTCGTACATGGCAATGTCCGCTTTTTTAATCAGTTCCTGTACATTATTCCCACTTCCCGGGAATTCTACAACGCCCATACTCATGGTACAATAATAATCCATGTTTTTTAGAAACCAGGGACGTGCAAATATTTGCTGGATATCTGCAAGAATCTCTTCGATATGCTCATATTTATCAGGCGGAACAATGATAACAAACTCATCCCCGCCCATGCGGTAACAGGTCTTTTCAATTCCCTTCACACGGGAAAGCTCACCGGAGATGGAGCGGAGAAGCACATCTCCGTATTGATGTCCAAGACCATCGTTAATATGCTTAAAATTATCCAGGTCAAGATACAAAAGGGCCCCTTTTACCTGATCCTTTTCAGCCTTGTCCACATATACGGCAAGGTCTCTTTCGCAGCACATTCTGTTGTAAAGACCGGTAAGAAAATCCGTATAAGCCTGTTGTTCTATTTTTCTCTGATATACCTTTTTGTCGGTAATGTCATAAAGGGAGTACAAGGCAGCCTTGCGTCCGTCCACCCACACAATGTCCGTATGAAGAAGATCATACCAGCGCTCTCTTTCCAAATGATTGATTTCCCGGGAACAGGGGGCTTTCTGAAAGGGACCTTCCTGTTTCAGCAGTTCTTCAAAACTGCCGTCCTTTAATTCCTTCTCAAAGTGATTCTTGAGCTGCTTATTAATAAAAAGTACTTTTCCTGTTGCATCATCTTTCACGTAAATACCGCTGCTGACATTATCTAAAATTGCCTCTAATGACGCATAGGAACCGACTAAAGAATTCTTTTGGATACGTTTGGTCAGAATGCTTTGAAGCACACGCACCGCATCCGCAACAAACTTTGCTTCATCCATGGTCCAGATACGGTCTGTCTGAAGCTGGCAGAAAGAAATGCACATCCCACTTTCCGCATTCCTCATAAGCGGGAACAAAACAAAAGCCTTAACACCGTCGTTTCTCCATTTTTCTGCTTCTTCGCAATGGACAATACTGTCACTGTCCACAATAATGGGTTCTGAGGTAAACATAATATCTTCAGCAGGAAGATTTCTGGTTCTTTCAAAGGGTGAGGTTGCTCCTTTGGTATGCCAGGAGGCTAAAATGTCGGCTGTGTGATCCCGGTAGTCCAGATGACATACATAACCTGATGTAATATGGAGGCACTCGCCTACAATCTTTAAAAACTCTGCCATGATATTTTCAATGACATCATCCCGGTCTAAAAGTTCCACTACTGCTGCCATGGTGTCCGTGCGGCTGATTGCAGACTGCATACTTGCCAGAGAATACCGGCTGCCGGATTCTCCTGAAACATCCACGCTGACCATTTTATTTTGAAAAATCAGACGGGAGCATACCATGAGCAGGTCAATGGCCTGATAAAATTCCATTTCACTTATGGTACGCACGCACTCCGTTTCCGGATTGCCTTCCGAATCCTCAACATCATTGAGAAATCCAAAAAGTACCCAGTTAATCATGACTTTGTGCTGCACACGCACGGAAAGGACCGCAAATTTCAAATTTGCTGCCTCTGTATCTTCTACCACCAGTTCCTCCAAAGAGCCCTCTTCCACGCGGGATAAAGTCTCTTTGATACGGGTTTCATCGATATATTTCAAAATCCGCTCTACATCCTGCGGATTACCGGAAATCTCCGTTCTTTTTTCGCCGTATGCATCCACGCAATAGGCACAAACACCCGCAGCACTGCAAAAATGTTTTTGCAGGGACAGCAGTTCTTCCTCTTTAATCAGATTCTGATAAGACAGTTTCCATGCCCAATCCTTTTTGTCGTTCATGCATACACCCCCATTCCGTCTAATTCTACCACAAAGAGTGTATGTTTCGCAACTTATTCATAAAAAGAGTTGCCATAACAGAAAGGAGCTGATATCCCAGACGAATTTCACCGTCCGGTACATCAGCCCCTGCTATTATTTATTCATTTTGACAGATTAGACATCTACGCTATAGTTCGGAGCTTCCTTCGTGATATGAATATCATGAGGATGGCTTTCCTTAAGAGATGCTGCGGAAATTTTTACAAATCTGCCGTTTTCTTTTAATTCTTCGATATTGGATGTTCCGCAGTAACCCATACCGGAACGAAGACCGCCCATAAGCTGGAATATGGTATCCTCCACGGTGCCTTTGTAAGCAACGCGTCCTTCCACGCCTTCGGGAACAAGTTTCTTCGCATCGGACTGGAAATAACGGTCCTTACTGCCGTTTTCCATGGCTGCGATGGAACCCATACCACGATATACCTTGTATTTTCTTCCCTGATACAATTCGAATTCTCCGGGACTTTCTTCGCATCCTGCGAATATGGAACCCATCATACATACATTACCGCCTGCGGCAATAGCCTTGGTCATATCGCCGGAGAACTTAATACCGCCGTCTGCAATAATCGGAATACCATATTCCTTTGCCACTGCATAGCAGTCCATAATAGCGGTAACCTGAGGTACGCCAATACCTGCCACAACACGTGTGGTACAAATGGAACCCGGTCCGATACCAACCTTAACCGCATCCGCACCGGCTTCAATCAGTGCTCTGGTAGCTTCACCGGTTGCCACGTTACCTGCAATCACCTGAAGTTCCGGATATTTCTCTTTAATCATACGCAGGCAGCGAAGAACATTCTCGGAATGTCCGTGTGCGGAGTCCAGAACGACAACGTCAACCTTGGCATCCACAAGTGCTGCCACTCTTTCCAGTACATTTGCTGTAATACCTACACCTGCGCCGCATAAGAGTCTTCCCTGGGAGTCCTTGGCAGCAAGGGGATATTTAATGGTCTTTTCAATATCCTTAATGGTAATCAGACCTTTTAAATTGTAATCCTTGTCCACAATGGGCAGCTTCTCTTTTCTTGCCTTTGCAAGAATCTGCTTTGCTTCCTCCAGGGTAATGCCTTCATTTGCTGTAATAAGACCTTCACTGGTCATGGATTCTTTGATCTTCTTGGTAAAGTCCGTTTCAAACTTTAAGTCACGGTTGGTAATGATACCAACTAATTTGCGGCCCTCTGTAATCGGTACGCCTGAAATTCTGAATTTCGCCATGAGTGCATCCGCATCTGCAAGGGTGTGCTCGGGTGATAAAGAAAAAGGATCTGTGATGACACCGTTCTCAGAACGTTTTACCTTGTCTACCTCTTCAGCCTGTGCTTCAATAGACATGTTTTTGTGAATGATACCGATACCGCCCTGTCTTGCCATTGCGATAGCCATACGATGTTCTGTAACAGTATCCATGCCGGCGCTCATCATCGGAATGTTGAGTCTGATTTTTTTTGTAAGATACGTTGATAAATCCACCTGATTGGGAATAACCTGTGAATAGCCCGGTACAAGGAGCACATCATCAAAGGTAATTCCTTCGCCAATAATCTGTCCCATTCTTTCCTCCTTTAGTATTCATAAACATACTGAAATCTTATAAATTTTATATAATGTAGCAAACTAATTTTACCTTGTCAAGTGAAAAAGCACTTATTTCTAACAAGATTCCAACCGTTCTACCTGTCAATGAAAACTTTTCTCGGAGCGGCGTTGTAAAGAGCCTTTAACATTGCTTCGTTGGGACTGAAAATAATCTTGCGGTTGCCCTCATAATACATCACATACCGTTTGTCCGGCTGCACCTTGTCACCCTCACTGTAATCAAAGGTTTTGACGGTACGGTTTTTGTAATCATCTAACTTATAGGACTTAATCCCCGCAATAATTTCCACGCGCTCCATTTCATAAGTAGCAACTCTTTTCCGGCTGGTCTTTCCGAAAATCTTATCCACGGTAAGTTCCTTGTCCAGATACAGATACTCGTACTCAACTTCTGCGTAGATTCCGGCAAAATAAGCACCTACACCGGTCAGGACCGCAATAAAAAGAGGGATGCCGTAGGCAAACCGCATCAGACCAAGTACGGCAAAAACAACGGTAATCATGATAAGTACCATCTTCACCAGTTTCATAAGAGAGGAGCCCTCTCTTTTTACCATACATTCTACATAAACTTCACTCATATTATTCCCTTTCGTATATCCCGTATGTTATTGCTTCTATGTTAGTATATCAAAACAAAATTAGCAAACGAAACTTCCTAAATATTTTATTATATTTTTCTAAAGAAAGCAAGGCTTACATTGACAACAAAAACCCCGGAGGCTATCATAATCTTAATTTATCTGTTGCAAATAAAAGAATATTTTTTGAGGTGAATTTATGGCAGTTATGGATGAATTTAAGGAAGAAAGAGAGTCCTTAAAGAAAGCGCCTTTTAAGAAGAAAATAGAATATTTCTGGATGTACTATAAATGGTATGTGGTCTGTGGCATTGCCGTTATTCTTTTGGTTTATTTTACCGCCACCGGGATTCTTGGCACCAAAGATGATGTTATAAACGGGGTGGCTGTGGATGCAAAAGCTACCGATTCTATGTTGAAAGAGCTCTATAGCGCTTTTTTAACGGAATATGGTTACGATGAAAAAAAAGAACAGGTTTATTTTCACTGTAATCTGCACATGGGCGATAACCTGGGTGCCACCATGCAGCAGACGAATGAATATATTTCTGCCCAGATGTTCGGAAATGCCCTTGACATTTGTATTATGAAGCCTCAGTTTTTTAGCAGCTATGCCTATGACTGTAACTTTTTGGATTTAAGTGTCTATTTTGACGAAGAAGTACTGGATTTGTTTGAAGGACATATTTACTATGTAGACCTGCCGATTGCCGAAACTTATGTGGAACGCTTAAATAATAACCTGCCTGTGGATGACATTGTAATTCCCGATCCCACAAAACCGGAATTAATGAAAGACCCCCATCCCGTAGGAATCGACATCAGTGCTTTTCCCGATGTTATGGAAGCTTTTGGCTATGAAGAAGGCCCCATTTATTTAGGTGTGGTCAAAAATACCAAACGCCTGGATTCTATTGAGAAATTTCTTGTTTTCCTTTCTTCCTACGAAAGAAACTGATACCTGCTACTACAGCACTGATCATGAAGGGCAGGTAAAAATTAATGCCCCTTGTTACACACATGGATATGGTCAGGGTTCCCCCTACAAAAATCTGTCCGAATACTGCTGCATAGACCAGTTCCGTAATTCCCTGGGAACCGGGTAACGGAAGCATATCCACCGTGATATATACGACTGCCTGCAGTGCCATGACGGTTAAAAGCCCTGCCCCCGACAGTCCCATCCCCCGATAGATGAAATAGGTCAGTCCGAAAACACTGCACCTTTGGATAAAGGTTACCACAGTCAGAAAAATTACCACATGCACATGCGTCTTCAGAAACTGTACCACTTTCCGGTACCGTTCCACCATTTCTTCCATTTTCTCAATTCTTTTTTCACTATACTTCAGGATATGTATTTTTACCGCAAACCGCTCCAGACTAAGAAGAACTTTCTTCATTCCGCTGCTGTTTAACAAAATAGCAAGCAACAGGGCAACCAGAGCGGCATTTAAGAATAATCCCACAAAATAAAGGGGCATATACATTCCCAAATGATTTTTGAGTCCTCCCCACCAGAAAACGGCTATTCCAATCCCCATGACCACCAGAATGAATTTGTAGGCGGTTGCTGCACTAATCAGTGCCACCGTACTGTCTGCAATCCTGTGCCCGTCCCGCTGCATATGAAAAAGCTGCATGGGTTGTCCCCCGGATGCGGACGGTGTAATTCCGCAATAAAAGAACCCGATAAAGGCATACTTGATACATTGCAAGAATCCTACCCTGTCGCCAATGGAACGGAACATATAAAAAAACAAGATTCCTTCCGCAGCCACAAAAAAGAATGCTGTAAAGATTGCCAATGCCAGATAGGCTTTGTTCATTACCGCAATGGTCTCAAGTACCTCTCCCAGGTCCTGTGTCTGAAATACTATATAAAATGTCAGTGTCATCAATGCCACAAAAAACAGTGCACTCAACACTTTCTTCATGTTTGTTTCCTCACATATCGTATTTTGTGTAATCTATTTTACACCAATTATCCGATAAGTAAAGTCCTGTGTAGAAGAATCTGTGAAAGTAAACAGATAATTACCATCCATTTCCGGCACCAGATCATTTTTGGAAAGTTCTTCCATCATTTCATCGGAAAGGAAAGCCGATACATTTCGGTTTACATTCTTAAGAGTATAGATTCTTCCCCCTTCCACATCCCAATACTCCAATACCGTAAACCGTTCTTCCGCCCCCACTTTGTCCGGAGCGGCTGCACCGCCGGAATTTGTTTCGGCCTGCAGGTTACAGGTACCTTCCGTGAAATCCGTGCAGTTCTCTTCCGCTACCATCTCTTCCATGGAGTCATATGCAGTCGTATCCGCCTGTGCCATTTCAAGTTCTTCTTCCATTCCCTTACTGTTTTCTGCCATATCATTTGTGTCAGCATAGAATTTCGGTGCTGTAGTATCCATCCTGTTTCTTTCACTGCTCTTACTGCTGCCGTTCATCAAAAACAGGCTGCCCGGTATAAGCAGTGCCAGAAATACGGCTGCTGCTACTACGGAAGCATAGCGGTTTACAGGAAACCTGCGTACTTTTTTCGCAGGCAGATTGGCTTCAATGCGTCCCCAGAGATCGGGCATTTCTTCGTCAAAAGCTTTTCGGTATTCTTTTTCAAGATTCTTCATACCCGCACCTCCTTAATTTCTTAATGGCTTCCCGGTAACGCCAGGTAATGGTTCCGAGCGGTTCCCCAAGTATATCCGCAATTTCCTGAAACGTCATCTCACCCATAATTTTCATATGTATGACGTTTTGTTCCCTCTCGTTTAATTTTTGCAGGGCTTCCCGGATACTGATTTCGGACACCACTTCTTCCTCCACATCATCCGGACTTGCCGCGTTCATTGCAATCTGGGTACTGTGATTTTCGGAATCCTCCTCATGGTTCGTTGCGGAAAAATCCACCACTTCTTCTTTCCTGTACTTACGAATCCGGTCAACCGCCATATTTCTTGCAATGGTCGCCATCCACCCCTTATGTCCGTTTCCGGCTTTATAGGATTCAGATTTTTCCCAGAGTCTGATAAAGAAATCACTGGTCACATCCTCCGCATCTTCCCTGTTTTGAAGGACAGAGCGAACAATCCCGTAAATATAGGGTGCATATTCTTCGTATATTTTCTTCAGCCCGTCTTTCCGGCCATGATTCATGGCTTTGATACACTTTTCAAATTCAGTTTCGGTCACGCTTCGTCCTTTCCGGGAACCGCTTCCATATGGGATACGGATTGCCTTCCCTATATTTATGGGCAAAAAACGAATATTTTATAAATAATTTTGTTAAATCTGAATCGAATAGGAACTTTCAAAACATTCCCCGGCTTTCAGAATATTGCCCCATTCTCTTTCTTCCAGATTGCCTGTAAAGTGTACGCTGTCACATCTTCCGTACCATGGTTCAATGCAAATAAAGGGGGCATTCTTTCCGGGCGGTGTCCATAGGCCAAACAACGGGGCATCAAAGTTTACGGTTAAATAAGTGTTCTTATCTTCATCCAATAAGGATACTTCCCCTGTCTGTCCATTTTCAATAATCAGTGCGTCATCCGCAAAGAGTTCTTCCGATACCGCTAACAGACCATCTTCCAAAATCAGTTTCATGATTTCGTCAGAAGCCAGTCCTCCATCCAGTTTGCGCACCTTTACGGAATCTAATCCTTTTAATCCAATATAACAGGTTGTTTTTTCTTTCTCTCTTTTGGGAGCGGTAAAAGCAGGATGTCCGCCAATGGAAAAATACATATCGCCATCGTTTATATTTTTCACGCGCCACATTACGCTTACTTCACGGTCTGCGATTTTATATCCGATTTCCAGCACAAATTTGAAAGGATAATTTTCTCTGGTGGTTTCATCATCCTTTAAGGAAAACCAGATCGTATCCTCTGTTTTTTCCTTTAAGGCAAATTCCATATCCCTGGCAAAACCATGCTGGGGAAGGCTGTAGGTTTTTCCCATATAACGGCATTCCTTGTCCTTATAAGCACCAACTACCGGGAAAAGGATGGGGGAAACGCGTCCCCAGAATGCAGCATCCCCGCACCACATATACTCCTTACCGCTGTAATTATCCTTAAGTGACCTTAGTTCCGCACCCTTCGATTCTACTTTTATGGTAATCAATTCATTTTTCAAAATATAGAAGCTCATATTTTTCTACGCACCTTTCCTTACTTGTTCCGATTCGTAGAATCGAGAACCTACGCCCCATCAGGGGCTTCCTTACTTGTTCCGATTCGTAGAATCGAGAACCTACGCCCCATCAGGGGCTTCCTTATTACACTGTGGAAAGAATCAGTTCCATGTTTCCCTCAAATTTCACATTGCCATAATCTGAGGGAATCATAAAATGGTCCCCCTTCTTCAGTTCGTACTCATTTACCCTGCCGCATCCGTCCAAAACGCTGCCCAACAGGAAGGGGTACTTCTGCTCCACGTTGACAGAAGTTTCTACCTCCATCTTCCATACCTTGTAAAACTCACATGCTATCAGAAGATTCATGGCATCCTTTTTCATGCCTTCTGTGGAAACTAACGCTTTTTCTCCGGATTCGTCGGGAACCGTGATGACATCAATACTCTGCTTCACATGTAAGGGTCTTTCTTTGCCGTCCACCAGTCTCTTGTAATCATACACACGGTAGGTAATGTCACTGCTCTGCTGGGTTTCCAGAATGGTGAAACCGCCCTTGATTGCGTGTACGGTGCCGGGTACGATCTGGATGAAATCCCCCTTCTTTACCGGAAGCTGTTTAATCAACTCTTCATAACGGTCTTCATGAATCATATCTGCCAGTTCCTGTCTGGTTTTTGCATGATGTCCGATGACCAGAGTGGCATTCTCGGGACAATCCATGATATACCAGCATTCGGTTTTCCCGAAAGGACAGTCCTCATGCTCCTTCACATAAGCATCATCCGGGTGCACCTGAATGCTTAAATCCGCTTTCGCATCAATAATCTTTACCAGAAGAGGAAACTCTTCTGCCGTGATATTACCGAAGAGTTCTCTGTGGTCTCTGTAAAGGGCTGAGAGTGTCATACCGGAATAGGTACCGTTTTTAATTTTTCCGTCCCCGTTCTTGTGGGCACTGATGCCCCAGCATTCGCCGGTGGAATCTCCTGCACCCTCATAATGAAATTCATCTCTTAACTTATTGCCGCCCCACACTACATCTTTTAAGCAGGGGTCAAAAAATAAAATATCCATCCTAAGCCTCCAAAATGTGAATCAGTTTTCCTTTATAGTCGCCCCAGAGGTTTTCTACCAGAATACCCGCATTCATCAGGGTACTTCCCCTGTATGTACGTTCTTCTCCCTCAATCCGGTAAGTCTTTTCCGGGCATAAGCCCTTAAGCAGAATACGTCGTGAGTGGGAATTGGGTCTGCCCATTACCTGAACATAGGTCACAAGCGCCTCCATCTTATCCTTTGCAACAACCATATAACAATCATAATAACGATTTTTGCTGTAAGATGCAATACGATAATAATCTCCGGTACGTACCAGGTCATTATATTTATGATACATTTGAATCTGCTCGGGAATCATGGCACGGTCTTCTTTGGAAATTTTGGTAATATCCAGTTCATAGCCGAAGGTTCCTGCCAGTGCCACATAACCCCTGGTTTCAAAAGGCGTTTCGCGGCCCACGGTATGGTTGGGGCAGTCGCTGACATGGGCTCCCATTGCAGAAAGAGGATAAATCAACGCAGTGCCTTCCTGAATGGTCAGCCTTTCTATGGCATCCGTATCATCCGAGCACCAGATCTGGGGACTGTAATAAAGCATACCTGCGTCAAATCTGGCACCGCCGCCGGAGCAGTTTTCCAGAAGAAGGTGCGGGAATTCCGTAATCAGCCTCTCCTGCAAATCGTAAACCCCCAGCACATAACGGTGGAAAAATTCGCCCTGTCTGTCCGCAGGAAGAGATGCACTGCCAATATCACAAAGGGGACGGTTCATATCCCACTTTACATATTCAATGTTGGCACTGTGCAAAACTGCTGCCATTCTTTCGAAAATGTAATCCCGGATTTCTTTTCTGGTCATGTCTAAAACATACTGGTTTCTGGCAAGTCCGGCTTCTCTGCCGGGTATCTGAACAGCCCAGTCGGGATGAGCCCTGTAAAGGTCGGAATCCGGACTGATCATTTCAGGCTCAAACCAGATACCGAATTTCATGCCCAGCTTATTTACCTCATCTACCAGATATTTTAAGCCGCCCGCAAGCTTCTCTTCATTTACAAACCAGTCTCCCAGTGCCCGGTTATCATCATAACGGTTTCCAAACCACCCATCATCCATGACTAACATTTCAATACCGTCTTTGGATGCCTCTCTGGCAATATCCAGAAGTTTTTCCGTATTAAAGTCAAAATAGGTGGCTTCCCAGTTGTTTATCAAAATAGGACGCTTTTTATCCCGATACTCCCCACGGATTAAGTGATTCCGGTAAAGATCATGGAAGGTTCGACTCATGCCGCCAATCCCTTCTGATGAATAAACCAGCACTGCTTCCGGTGCCTGAAAGGACTCTCCGGGATTTAAGATATAGGAAAACCCTTCCGGATTGATACCGGACATGAGGCGGATACTGTCAAACTGATTCCGGTCCGCAAGTGTGGTACAGTTTCCGGAATAGATTAAATTGATGCCGATGACTTCTCCCTGATCTTCGGTTGCATTTTTTTCAAGAAGTGCCATAAACGGCTGCTCCTGATGCCCCGGCTCCCCGCGCAGGGAAGAGGTGCTCTGCACCCCGTAGTTAACAGGGGTACGGTCGATATAGCGCTCCCTTGCCCAGGAACCGTAGAGAATCAGTTTGTCGTATTCCCTATTATCCATGTCAAGAGACGCAGACATGATTTTTTCTATGGTAACCGGATCTTTGCCCTCA
The DNA here is from genome assembly GCA_945919075.1 of uncultured Lachnospiraceae bacterium. Taxonomy (GTDB): domain Bacteria; phylum Bacillota; class Clostridia; order Lachnospirales; family Lachnospiraceae; genus Acetatifactor. Next base: position 4,279 of record CAMEIX010000029.1, on the reverse strand, counting down.
TTTACAAGCTTTACGCTTCTGGCGATGGCATCAATACCTTCAAAGACACTGTAAGACAAAATGGCTTTCAGGCCGAGCACCTTATCCCTCAAGGTAAGTTTTAAGGTCTTGGTATCTTCCTCACTTCCCCAGGTTGCCGGCAGGCCTTCCAGTTTCTCCTTGCCATTTACGATTTCAAAGCTTTCCAAAACAAATTCACTTGCCACATGAGAACCTTTATCCTTTATGGTAACGGCACTTTCCCTGAAGTCGCCCACGCCACAGGAAGGAAATTCCTGGGGAAAGCAATCCAAAAAGGACAATCTGTCCCTGGCATTCTTTTCCGGGGTGAAGGGTGCCTCACCGGTTCTCATCAGATAGGTCACATCATCTTCCATCAGACGGGGACCATAATACGCATGTCCCACAAAATTTTCCGCATCCACAATCCCAATGACATAAGTGGATTTCGGGGTCTGTAACAAAAAACTTCTGCTCTTTTCTTCATAAATGATTTCCATAAATACCTTCTTTCCTCTCACACCCGGCCTGCGTGCACGTAACGTGCAATGCCGTGCGAAAATATCTGTCCGGGATTTTACATATCCCTGTATTCTAAATAAACCACATTTCTCCTTATATTTCTATCACTATTTCTGACTTCTTTTTCTCCTTTGGTTGTTATTTTTAACATTCTGTGATATTATGACGAAAGGAGGGACTGCCATGACCATTGCGAAATTACCTAATCTTCCGCTTTACATAGACAATGCCTACATGAACGGCAACTGGAAATATTATACCATGGAAATGCACAGCCATGGTTTTTTGGAATGCAATTACATCGAAAACGGAAGTTGTATTTATGAAATCGATGGTAAAGAATATGAACTGGGCCAGAAAAACCTGATTGTTCTGGACTCTTCCCTCCCCCATAAAATCAAATTCAATCCCGAAAAACCCTGCACGGTTCTTGGGTTTTCCCTTTCCTTTGATTACACAAAACCTGTCATGGCATTTCCGGGCATTCTGGATATTTTAAACACCTCCCTGGAACTCTGTCTTTTTCTGACCGCACTTCGCGGCGCACGAATTTTTCCGGATGCAAGTGACCTGAAGGCAGATATGCTCCGTATCCATAAGGAATTTGAGGGACGTAAGAATCCACTTTACTTAAACAGCTTAAGCTACCACATCCTGTCAGAACTGCCCCTGCTTCCCACAACCGAAAAATCCTCCGCCCAGTACTATGTGGAAAGGGCAGAGGATTATATTAAAGAATCTTTTTATCTTGTGAAAAATAATGAAATGATTGCGCACCACATCGGTTTGAACGCAACCTATTTAGAGCGCATTTACAAAAAGGCAACCGGCATCTCTCTGTGGGAAAGTGTAACACGCTGCCGCCTTGCCGCTGCCAAAGAACTGCTTGCCAATCCGCAGATTCCCATTAAAGAGATAGATAACATGATTGGTTTTGCCAACCGCCAGACCTTCTATCTGCAGTTTAAGAAGCGTTACGGAATTTCTCCGTCCGAATACCGTAAGGGAATGGCTTAGTGAGTCCATTCCCAGACCCATCCAAAGAAATAATTTGCCGGAATCCTTTCCTCTTGTGTACTAAAGCAAATGATATTGGAATGAAGTTCCTCATCCATTGTAAGGCACATCAAAATTTCGGAATCCTCCAGATAGGGTTCCATTTTTTTCTTAAATTCCGGAATTACATCTTCTCTGTGCGTTAATTTATCCCAATCGCTATGTCCATGACTATCGATCGCAAATTCCACCGCATCGCTGTCAGCCGTAAGAATTCCTTTTTCCTCGTCTAAATAAACCATGGCATAATCATAATAAGCATCTCCCTGCATTTCATAGATATTGGCAAAAAGAAGATAATCTAACCCATTATATTTGGAAAGACAAACCACTCCGTTTCCTGAATGGCTTAGATGGAAATTCCTGCTGATAAACATCGGTTTTCTCTCACAAATACCGTCCGCTATTCCTTTATAAACCATTACATAACACCCGATTGCAGAAAGTTCTACTGTCTCTCTATCCGTGGAGCCAACCTTATCGTTGTAACATACCACTTTTATATAATCCTGAATCTTGTCGTGATTTATGTCCGCCATCGTTTCGTAGAGCACGGTTTCCACAAGATATTTCTCAGGGTACACGCCATACTCATAATGTGGACCCTTCTCACCAAACTGGCCAAAGGGACTGTATTCCGATGTCAAATCTCCCTCTTGCGTTCCAGATTCTTCCGTTTTAGATTCTTCCGTCCCGGTCTTTTTCGATTCCTCGAGTTCAGACTTCTCCGGTTCCACAAGTTCATCCTTTATAAAGGATTCGGCAACATCCTTATTTCCCGGATTTCCATCAGAATCCACACCCATGTCCTTTTTAGGATTTGTCAGAAAACAGACTGCCACCACGATGCAGGCTGCTACTCCCAAAACCAACATCTCGAAAAGACTCGCTGTCAATGTATTATTAAAAACTTTATGAAAAAGCTTATTCATTTCTACTCCTCTCTGTAGGCATCAATCATCTTCTGAATTTCATCCACTTCGTCCTTCGTTAATTTATTTCTGGCTGTAAATGCCGCAATAAAAGCAGGGAGAGAGCCCTTAAAAGTATCCCGTACAAACTGCTCACTCTTTGTGGCGCAAAAATCCTCCCTGGACATGACGGAGCTTACGATTCCATCCACATTCTGAAAAATACCCTTTTCACACAGTTTTCGCAGTACTGTATAGGTAGTAGACTTTTTCCAATGCAATTCCTTCTCACATATTTTTACCAGTTCTCCTGATGCCACAGGCTCATGATTCCATACAATTTCCGCAAACTGTGCCTGCACCACTCCTAACTCTGTATCCGCCATATTTTCCCTCCTGTGTTCTTTCTTTGCTCAAAAGGCGTCTTTGGTTTATTCACAATAAACCTTCTGATTTTGAGTTTATACTGAATAGACCACTCTGTCAAGCCCTATTCACCCTAATGATTGTTCAAAAATTATTGCCCTAATGATTGTTCAGAAATAATTTGACAGAATCAGGGCCGAATGGTAAGATATGTTTTATGAATTCTCATGAGGGAGTAGCGAGCGTATATCGTAGCAAGTCAACATACTGGCCTTTTGGTCTGGCTTGTTTTAAATTGCGAGACTCATGTATAGCAGAAACTATACATGGAGTCTATATTTTTTTTCAGACAGATACCCAGGTATAGTTTTCTAAACTGTGCCTGGTTTTTATTTGGGAATCTTTAGGAGGACTACGAAAGATGGAATGGAGTTTATTATTTTTCTTAAACAGTGCCTTGTTAGGAGTTGGTTTGGCGATGGATGCTTTTTCGGTATCGCTTGCCAACGGTTTGCATGAACCCCATATGGGTAAGAGAAAAATGTGTGGTATTGCAGGCATATTTGCCATATTTCAGGCAATCATGCCCATGATTGGATGGGTATGTGTCCATACGATTATGCAGTATTTCAAAACCTTTGAGAAATTTATTCCTTGGATTGCCTTAATACTGCTTCTTTACATTGGCGGCAGTATGCTGTTTGAGGCTATTCGGAACAAAGAGGAAGAAGCAGAAAGCCCCCAAATTGGCATGACTGCCCTTTTGATACAGGGAGTGGCAACCTCCATAGATGCCTTATCCGTTGGTTTTACCATCGCAGAATATGCTCTTTTCATGGCTTTTGTATGTGCCATGATTATTGCAGTTGTCACCTTTGTAATCTGTATGACAGGCCTTATAATCGGCAAGCAGTTTGGTACAAAATTTGCAGGTAAAGCCACCATCTTAGGCGGTGTGATATTGATTACAATCGGAATTGAGATATTTGTTACAGGGGTGTTTTAGGTGAACACGAATGTGTTGTTTATAGAAAAGGAGGTAACGTATATGGCAATTCTTGCTTTTAATCGTTTGACATATTTTCTCATATAATTTGACACCACGCTCACAAAAATAAATTTACAAAATCTCTTCCATAAAGTATCAACCTATATATTCCTAAAAACAACCTCTCTTCGTTAACATCATTAAAGCTGTTATTTTTGAAATATTTGTAAGTGCTGATTATTCATACATTTTCAATTTTTGTCTGATAAATAAACAATAGCTGCCGCATCAGCTTTATGTGATATGGCAGCTTTGTATATTACTTCCTAATAGTCTTACTTAATTAATCCACTTTCTCTAAGTAAGATTTCAACATCGGTCCCTTCCACAGCCTCAAGTACTTTCTTTAATAGAATCTTTTCTTTGAAAGTCATCG
>CAMEIX010000028.1 GCA_945919075.1 uncultured Lachnospiraceae bacterium | reverse complement strand
CGCTTATTACGGCCCTTCGAGCAATCATTTCTCGCTCTAAAGAGTTCGGTCAATTCCGATTTGCCAATACCAATCGTTGCCCCATCCGTTCCTATTCTTCCTCCTCTGCCCAGGCAAGGGCACATTTTACAGCCTTTTTCCAGCCCTTAAGGAGATGTTCGCGACGGGCAGAATCCATGGCGGGTTCAAATTTATGGTCAAGCTGCCAGTTTGCCCGGATTTCTTCTTCACTTTCAAAATAGCCTGTGGCAAGACCTGCCAGATAAGCGGCTCCCAGAGCCGTAGTCTCAATGCACATAGGACGGCAAACGGCAGTTTCCAGAATATCGGATTGAAACTGCATTAAGAAATCATTGGCGCTGGCACCGCCATCCACTAAAAGACTTTTTAAGCGCACACCGGCATCCGATTCCATGGCATCTAATACGTCCTTTGTCTGATAGGCAATAGATTCCAGGGTGGCGCGGATGAAATGCTCTCTTGCACATCCCCTGGTAATGCCCACCACCATGCCTCTGGCATAAGGGTTCCAGTAGGGAGCCCCCATTCCGGCAAAAGCCGGTACCACGTAAACACCGCCTGTATCAGCCACACTTGCAGCATACTGCTCAGACTGCGGCGCGTCCTTTACCACGCGGAGACCGTCTCTGAGCCACTGAACCGCAGCCCCGGCAACAAACACACTGCCTTCTAAGGCATAATTCACATCATCCCCACAACTTGCCGCAATGGTAGTAAGCAATCCGTTTCCGGACCTAATCGCTTTTTTACCCGTATTCATTAATAGGAAGCAACCGGTTCCATAGGTATTTTTTACTTCTCCTTCTTCAAAACAGCATTGCCCGAAAAGTGCCGCCTGCTGGTCCCCTGCCGCTCCGGCTATGGGAATCCTGCCGCCTAACACCGTAACGTCCGTATACCCGTAAATACAGCTACTAGGCTTCACCTTGGGAAGCATGCTTTCCGGAATACGAAAATAAGAAAGGATTTCCTTCTCCCAGGTAAGCTCGTGAATATTAAACAGCATAGTACGGCTGGCATTGGTATAATCCGTCACATGCACCTGTCCTTTGGTCAGATTATAAATCAGCCAGGTGTCCACGGTGCCAAATAACAGTTCCCCTGCCTCAGCACGCTCCCTTACGCCCTCCACATTTTCTAAAATCCAGGCAATTTTGGAAGCACTGAAGTAGGCATCCGGAATGAGTCCCGTTTTCTTTGTTACCATATCGCCCAGACCTGCTGCCACCATATCATCAATCATGCCCGCAGTCCTTCTGCACTGCCACACAATGGCATTATAAACCGGCTTTCCGGTCTTTTTGTCCCAGATAATGGTGGTTTCCCTCTGATTGGTAATGCCGATTCCGCTTATTTCTTCCGGTTTGGCATTTACCTTTGCCATGGCTTCTATGGCAACGCCGAGCTGGGATGACCAAATTTCCATGGGATCATGCTCCACCCAGCCGGGCTTCGGGTAAATCTGTTCAAATTCCTTTTGCGCCATGGAACAGATTCTACCCTTTTTATCAAATAAAATGCAGCGGGAACTTGTGGTTCCCTGGTCCAATGCCATTATGTATTTCTGTGTCATAATACTTCCCCCCCAAATTCTGACTTGTTTCATTCGGATAATCCCTCTTCTATTTAAACATTCCTTTTTCATATTAGCACATTAACATCATCTATCGTGCAAAAAGTTTGATTTTTTTAGAAAAGTTTTAGGATATCGTACATGGTTTGCTATTGTTTATACATGACCATTTTGTTAAAATATAGACAAAACAGAAATCCAAAGAGAAAGGAAGTAGAAATATGTCAATAAAAGATTCTACCCGTAACAGACAGAACGGATTCGAGACATTGGATGATTTTCCCAAGGCACCATCGGAAAAGACAAAAAAGATTGTTCTCATCATTGTTGCTGTCATTGCCATTCTGATTCTGATTGGTAACTCTACGTACCAGATCAAAGAACAGGAGCAGGCGGTTCTTATCACCTTCGGTCAGGCAACCGCCGTAACAGACCCGGGCTTACATTTCAAAATACCGTTTGTTCAGGAAGTTAAGAAAGTAAACACTACCATTCAGGGCTTCTCCATTGGATACGATACCGCATCCAATACCAGTAATGAATATGACTCCCTGATGATTACTTCCGATTACAACTTCGTAAATGTGGACTTCTTTGTGGAATACCGTTTTTCCGATCCCGTGAAAGCAGTTTACGCTTCCAAGGAGCCTGTGGAAATTTTGCGGAACATCAGCATGAGCTGCATTCGTAACGTTATCGGCAGTTACCCCGTGGATGATGTGCTGACCACCGGAAAGAATGAAATTCAGGCAGTCATCAAGGAAATGATTATGCAAAAACTAGCGGAGCATGATATTGGCATCCAGCTTGTCAACATCACCATTCAGGATTCCGAACCCCCGACCACGGAAGTCATGGAAGCCTTCAAGGCTGTTGAAACCGCAAAGCAGGGCAAGGAAACCGCTTTGAACAATGCAAACAAATACCGCAACGAACAGATTCCTTCCGCTTCTGCCCGCGCCGATGCCATTATTCAGGATGCGGAAGCAAAAAAGATTGCCCGTATCAACGAAGCAACCGCGCAGGTGGCCAGATTCAATGCCATGTATGAGGAATACATTAAGAATCCGGAGGTCACCAGACAGCGTATGTTCTACGAGGCAATGGAAGAAATTCTTCCCGGGTTAAAGGTCATTATTGAAAGTCCCGACGGAAAGGTTCAGACGCTCTATCCGATTGAGTCCTTCTCCGATGTCAATGTGAATGGTTCCGCCAATACCGGCGCAGAAAATTAGAAAGGAGGATAACAGATATGAAAACAGGTAAAAAAATATTTCTTGCATTTGTAATTGTATTATTTGTCATCATCGGTTCCTCCTGCTTTGTAATTACAAACGAGGACGAATACAGTCTGGTGCGTCAGTTCGGTAAAATTGACCATGTCGTTACCGAAGCAGGCGTAACCTTCAAGATTCCCTTTATCCAGAGTGTGGACAAGCTTCCCAAGCAGACACTTTTTTACGACCTGTCCACATCGGATGTTATTACCAGCGACAAAAAGACCATGATTTGCGACAGTTACATTTTGTGGAGAATTGACGATCCCTTAAAATTTGCACAGACCTTAAACTCTTCCGTATCCAATGCGGAAAATCGTCTGGATACCATTGTTTACAACTCCACCAAGAATGTCATCAGTAGTATGACACAGGAAGATGTGATAAGCGGCCGTGACGGAGAATTATCCCAAGCGGTATTGAATAATATCGGAAATTCCACCACACAGTACGGTATTACCATTTTATCCTTTGAAACCAAGCATCTGGACCTGCCCAGTGACAATAAGGCTGCTGTGTATGAGCGTATGATTTCCGAACGCGATAACATCGCTGCCACCTATACCGCAGAAGGTAATTCCGAAGCACAGAAAATTCGTAATGCTACGGACAAGGAAGTTTCCCTGATGCTCTCAGAAGCCGACAAACAGGCTGAAATCCTGATTGCGGAAGGAGAAGCCGAGTATATGAGAATTCTCTCCGAGGCTTATGCAGATCCCTCCCGCACAGAGTTTTACACCTTTGTAAGGAGTCTGGACGCTGCAAAGATTTCCATGCAGGGCAACAACAAAACCCTGATTCTTTCACCGGATTCTCCTTTGGTTAAAATCTTCTATTAAGTCCGGTTAAAATCTTCTATTAAAAAATGTATAAATCTCCTTTTCCGGGGCCATACTTTGTATGACATTATTGGAAAAGGAGATTTTTTATGAGCAATTTATCCGAACTCGAACTTCAGAACCTCCGTCATCTGATTGGCGGTTATGACACCACACACTGTAAAATGCAAGCTTATGAGAAAGAAGCAAAGGACCCTGAAGTAAAAGCGTTTTTCAAAGAAGCTGCTGATTCTTCCATGAAAAACAAGCAGGCGCTGATGAAATTTTTGCAGTAATCCCAAACAGAAAGGAAAATATTATGGACGAAAAAACAATGGTAACCGACACTTTAGACGGCTTAAATTCTGAACTTAAGAAATATGCGGATATGATACCCCAGACCGAAAACAAAGAGTTAAAAAGCACCTTAAAGCAGTTTCGAAATGCTGCCGAAACCTCCCAGGAGGATATGTACAAAATTGCACGTGAACGCCAGTATTATGTGCCTGCCGCAAAGGCGACCGCAGAGGAAGTCTCCCACGTAAGAGACCTGTTCTGTAAGGCATTATAAACACGTTTATATCGCTGCATTTCTACGAGCAGTGTGCATCTGAATCAAACAGGTCTGCCCGGAGTTTCCCCACAGGCAGACCTGTTGATTTGCAATACCATTATATTTCTATAACACCTAATAGGAGACTGTAAGCTGCATTTTGAATTGTTCTTCTCCATATACTGCATGAGGAATATCCTTCGGCATAATAAGAGTCTCTCCCTCATTCAAAATAAATACCTCTCCACCTACGGTAAACCTGCCTGTACCTTCCAACACAGTAACCATGGCATCACCGCCGGCTGCATGAGTCGAAATTTCTTCGCCTTTGTCGAAAGAAAAAATCGTCATACTAATCTGCTCATTCTGCACCAGTGTTTTGCTGACTACCTGTCCTTCCTGATAATCAACTAAATCTTTCAGTTTTAGGCTTACCTGTTTTTCAATATTCTTATACATTTTAGTTCCTCCATTGCATTTCATACATAATTATTATCCAATATCTTACTGATTATTTCAATTACATTTTAAAATCTCTGCCAGATCCTGTTTTGGTGTGGTAGTCGGATGAATCTTGAAATTTTTCACCAGAAAGTCTGCTACATTGGCGGACAGAAATGCCGGCAGTGTAGGCCCTAGATAAATGTTCTTAATTCCAAGGTGAAGCAGTGTCAGCAGAATGCAGACTGCTTTCTGCTCATACCATGACAATACCAAAGAAAGCGGTAACTCATTGACGCCGCATTCAAACGCTTCCGCCAGGGCCACTGCTACTTTAATTGCGCTGTAAGCATCATTGCACTGTCCCATGTCCATGATTCTCGGCAATCCACCGATGGTTCCCAAATCCAGATCATTGAAACGGTATTTGCCGCAAGCCAGTGTGAGTATTGCAGTGTCTGCCGGTGTCTGTTTTACAAACTCCGTATAATAATTACGTCCCACACGGGCTCCATCGCAACCGCCCACAAGGAAAATATGCTTTAAAGCTCCGGCTTTGACTGCATCAATGACCGTTCCTGCCACGGACAAAACTGTATTATGCCCAAATCCGGTAGTAACCGTTTTTCCGCCATTGATACCGGTAAATTTGCGGTCTGTATAAAAGCCTCCCAATTCCAATGCCCTTTCTATAACGGGGGTGAAATCTTTTTCCTCTCCGATATGAACCATCCCCGGATATGACACTACTTCTGTGGTAAACACTCTGTCAGCATAACTCTCCTTTGGCGGCATCAGGCAGTTCGTTGTAAAGAGCACCGGTGCGGGAAGATTATCAAACTCTTTCTGCTGATTCTGCCATGCAGTACCAAAATTTCCTTTAAGGTGGGAATACTTCTTAAGTTCCGGATACGCATGGGCAGGAAGCATTTCCCCATGGGTATAGATGTTTATACCTTTCCCCTCTGTCTGCTCCAACAATAGCTGAAGATCTCTCAGGTCATGCCCGGAAACAACAATAAACGGACCTTTTTCCACGGTCAGGGAAACCTTAGTGGGAACCGGATGCCCATAGGTTTCCGTGTTCGCCTTATCGAGAAGTGCCATACACTTGAGGTTCACTTCTCCAACTTTCATTACGACAGGCAGAAGCTGTTCCATATCCCAGTCTTCCCCTACAGCAAACAGTCCCTCGTAGAAAAAATGATTTACTTCCTCATCTGAATAACCAAGCACCATTGCATGATAAGCATACGCTGCAACACCCTTAAGTCCAAACAAAATCAGGGATTTTAAGGAACGGATATCCGCATCATCCGTCCAAAGTCGGGTCATATCGTATTCGTCGTTTCTGCCGCAGGGCGAGCCACAACCAATACATCCGGAAATAAGAGTTTCCCTTTCCCGTCTGACTGTCTCAATTTGGGCAAGAATCGTTTCTGCGTCAAAGTTCACATTAGTTAAGGTCGTAAACAGCCCTTCAATCATTGCCCTATGCGTGGATGCTGTCGTCTGATGACCATCGGAAGCTCTGGCAAGACCAATTAAAGCTCCTGTAAGTTCATCCTGCAATTTGGCCACATCCGCATTCTTGCCACATACACCAACCTTACCTGTACAACCGCCGCATCCTGCGGTCTGCTCACACTGAAAACAAAACATACTATTGCTCATGGTATTTCCTCCTACATACTTTCTAAAATTTTTCCATCCGTGGTAATTGTCACCACATTCCAGGGTATAAACTTCCCGCTATTTTGTAATGCTATTTTTGTAGCATTTTCTATGCCCTTGCAGCAAGGTACTTCCATTCGTACCACTGTGACACCTTTGATTTCATTGTTTTTTATAATCTCGGTCAATTTATCCGCATAGTCCACGGCATCCAACTTAGGACATCCTACCAGTGTGATATGCCCCTTAATAAAATCCTGGTGAAAATTGGCATAGGCATAAGCCGTACAGTCAGCAGCTACCAAAAGCTTTGCACCATCAAACCACGGAGCCTTTGCAGGTACCAGTTTTATCTGGACCGGCCACTGCCGAACCGCGGCTTCATCATAGGCGGCTGCCTCCCGCATAGCAAACGAGATTGCTCCTGTAGGACAAACCGGAAGACAGTCTCCGAGTCCATCGCAGTAGTCATCTCTTAGTAACTTTGCTTTACCATCCACCATACCAATGGCTCCCTCATGGCAGGCAGAAGCACAGGCTCCGCATCCGATACATTTTTCTTCATCTATTTGAATAATTTTGCGAATCATTGTATTTCCTCCTTGCATTTTCTTTACTTGACGTTACGAGCTTATTCTAATATACCGGCAGGAGAATGTCTGTTGGAATTCCAACATGGAAGAATTTTTATGAAAGATTTTTATGGAAAATTTTAACAGGAGAATTGTTATGGAAGATTTCTTTGAAATATTATCGCGATGTCCATTATTTGATGGTATGGAAGAGTCAGATTTGGATTCTATGATAGCTTGTCTGAACGGGAAGACCATGGATGTCCCGAAGGACAGTCCTGTATTTCTGGAGGGCACCCCTGCCCGGTTTGTAGGAGTTGTTCTTTCCGGGATCGTACAGGTGGTCCGGGAGGATTATTACGGTAACCGAAGCATTATGACCATCCTGAAACCCGGAGAATTATTTGCAGAAGCATTTTCTTTTGCAGGACTGGAAGCCCTGCCTGTAAGTGTTATTGCCGTAAGCGACAGTACGGTGCTCCTTTTAGATTGCAGACGTGTTCTGACATCCTGTGCCGCCTCCTGTCATTTTCACAGCCTTTTGATGAAGAATCTGGTACAGGAAATAGCGAAGAAAAATTTGACACTGTCCCGGAAAATCCGATATATGTCACAAAAATCGACAAAAGAAAAGCTCCTGGCCTACCTGTCGGATCAGGCAAAACAACAGGGAAGCCCGGAGTTTGTGATTCCCTATGACCGACAGGCACTGGCAGACTATTTAGGGGTGGAACGCAGTGCCATGTCGGCTGAAATCAGTAAATTAAAAAACACCGGCCAGATTGATACAAAAGGGTCATGGTTTTGCTTAAAACAGATTCAATAGAAGATCCACTCTGTCCTGTTCCCACCGATATTTTGTTGTATCAAGCTCTTTCAGTGCATAGTGGCGGAAACCAAACTCAGGAGAGACACCACGGCCGGAAGTCGCATCGAACCATAGCCATTCGCCATCCAGGCAGGCAATGCTCCACATATGATTTTCCCCATAATAGGTGCCGGTCACATTATAGCAGGGAGTCCCCACCTTCTCAAAAAGCAATTTCAGCGCATGAGAACACCCGCCGCAGATTGCCAGATTATCCCTAAGAGCACCAATGGCGGTCTGCGCATCATAGGGCATATTGTTCCGGTCGGAATAATACCGTTTATCATACTTCACGTTGCCGGTCAGATAGGTATAAAGTGCCTCTGCCTTCTGCCTCTGTGTCATGGAATCATTCAGTTCCCGGTCAATAATCTGCTTAGCCAGTTGATCTGCCTGTTTAAGTAGGGACAGACATTCCTCCATATCCATACCCATAGCAGGGGTATAGGTAATCTTTGTTCCATCCCGATTCAGGGCACACAAAATATAGCCGCCTCCCACCTGTCCAAGAATCCGGTTCATGTCGTCCGGTCCCGGAGACTGCTGTGGCAGACGGATGGGAACCGCATCTTCCCCAATATTTTCCTCCGCAACCTGCAGCAGTTCTTTCATATTATGAATGGTCAGGGCATCTTCGTTTGCAGGCCAGTTTCCGGTCTTGTAGGGCATATAAGAAATTTCACATAGGAGAAATCCGTCTTCTATCTTAGCGGTAATGTCATAGGCATATTTCAAATCCGGATAGTCACGTGTCAGTTCATAATAAAGGTTTTTCACATCTATGTCCGGATTGTCGCTCAGTGTCACACCAGAAATTTCCATGGGTGCGGGTTTTCGCACCGCACAGATAGCGGCATACAATTCTTCTTTAATATCCTCCGGTGCAGAAACGCTAATCGGAACCGGCTCTTTATTCTCAGGTGGAAGTTCCTTAGATGGACTCTCGTATTCCGGCTCTGTTGTAACTGGGACTGTAGTTTCCGGTGCTGAGTCCTGTATCGTTTCCTGTGCTGACTCCCCTCCCTCAGGCCGGACTTCTTCTTTTGTACCGGTGCAGCCGGCAACCGATAGCAGGCACAGCACAAAAATAAGCGTCCCGACCAAGCTTATATTCGTTTTGTGAAAAATAGCTTTCATTCCTGTTTTCCCCCTTCGTAATTTCCCCATCTGGCGTGTTGCTATCTGTTTCATATACCAAATGAAAATTTACCGCTGCACTGGAATTTAAAATTTCAAGTCAGCTTCATATACCAAAAGACCATCCACCGTCTCTCGATACACAAATCCCAATTTGTTTAATAGTCTTAAGGATGCCTTATTATCCCCATGCGTCCTCGCTTCTATCCGTTTAAAATCCAGTTCCTCGAATCCGTACCGGAGTACTTCCCTCACGACTTCCTCTGCAATCCCCTTACCCTGAAAGTCTTTCGCCAGTACATAGCCAAGCTGAGGCACATCACTACAGGTATTTATTTCGATACCAATACGACCTATGATTTCATCGGTTCCCTTATAAAGAACCGTCCAGATTCCAAAGCCGTAAAACCCGTACACATATTTACGGTAATCCCGGATATAGGCCACTTCCTTTTCTCTTTCTGGAAACAGGGCTTCCATGTAACGGGTCATCCCCGGCTCCTTGTAAATCCGGTAAAAGGCATCCACATCTTCCTCCGTACTCTCCCGAAGAATGCAGCGGGCGGTCTCCAGTACCATATAGGGCCTGTCCGTCATGCGGCAGTAAATCTGCTCTAAATAGGTTTCATCCTCCAGAGCATCCTTTTCCGCAAGATAGGACACCCCAGAGAAATCATCCCCTTCATTTTCCGGTGTCAGAATGCCAAGCACCGGATATCCTGCTGCCACCAGTTTCCGAGCCGTGTCTGCACTTTCCGTGAAATAGAGTGTCCCCTCTTCGATGCTTTGCGCGGTGTCTTCGTCCGGCCACCGGACTGTTCTCATTAAATTTTTCCTTATCACTCTGTTTTCCATGTTATACACCCGTGCCTTGCAGTTTTCCTTGATTTAGTGTAATATACTGGGTATATTGTAAAACAAATTATTATGGAAAGGAAGACAGTTATGGCAACAAATCCTATTGTAACCATTACCATGGAAAGCGGCGACGTAATGAAACTGGAACTCTATCCTGAAATCGCTCCCATTTCCGTGAATAACTTTATCAGTTTAGTAAAGAAAGGCTTTTATGACGGTGTGATTTTCCACCGTGTTATCAAAGGCTTTATGATCCAGGGCGGCGACCCGGACGGCATTGGTACCGGTGGTCCCGGATACAGCATCAAAGGGGAATTTGCACAAAATGGTGTGGAGAACAACTTAAAGCATACCGAGGGTGTTCTCTCTATGGCAAGAAGCATGATGCCAAACTCCGCAGGCAGCCAGTTCTTTATCATGCACAAGACTTCTCCTCATTTAGACGGAAGCTATGCTGCATTTGGTAAGATTATCGAAGGTATGGATGTGGTAAATAAGATTGCAGAAACTCCTACCGATTATATGGACAAGCCTCTTACTCCTCAGAGAATGAAGACCGTTACCGTAGAAACCTTCGGTGTGGATTATCCCGAACCGGAAAAAATGTAAAAAACAGGCTGTCGCTTTAACAATTGAAAACTGTTTAAGCGCAGCCTCTTTTTGATTATCTGATAGTCATTTCTGAAATTAGTTTCTGTTCTCCTTAAGCGCAATCTCTAATCTTTTTTCCATATTATCGCATACCTCGTCTAAATCCCGATTCCCGGCAAAATACGCGGCAGCCTCTTCCAGAATGATATTTTTATAAGCTGTCCTCATCGGTTTCACATATTGCACTTCCTGTAAAACGGTTACGGCTTCTTTCGCTTCCTGTTCTGTGATAGAACCAACCTCAATAATACATTCAGCCGCTCCTATACCAATCTGAAAATCGTATTTTCGATTATACTTTCCATACTTATCTTCATAATCTTTTGTAGCCAAGAAATAATCTTCCCATAACTTATATTCTTCTTTTAAAACAGGCATGTTCAATCCTACAAAAAAAGCATTATGGTAAAAAACCGGTTCAAACAGAAAGTCGTAGAAAGCAAAGATAGCCTCTTTATTTTCCGATGTATTGCATATACCGAGTAATCCCTTTCTTTCCCCTATCACCAGTCCATCTTTTCCCACATTGGTGAATACTACGTTATTATGAAATAATTCATTAAAATACAGATAATCGCAGGGTTCCGATATCTGTATACGTGTTGCGGATGACTCTCCCTCGCAATACTGCATTACACAGTCGAAGTTCTTTTTTCTGCAGGTACTTTGTGCTTTTAAAAACTGAAGCATGGAGCGAAAGGCATCCTCTTTAACGTGTATCTCTCCGTTATCTTCGTCCACTATCGTATTACCGGAATAGGTTAAAAGAAATCCTAAATCGTTCTCCACTCCCTGCGAAGATAAAAAGGTTTTGTTCTCCTCACATAAGTCCTCATATTTCAGAAGATCCGAAAAATCGATGTGTTCGTCATAAGCATATCCAAATGCTCTGAAGGAAGGATAAAGCGCATATATTCTTCCTTCCCTATCGGTTACACTTTCCAGATAGTGTGTAAGAAAGCTGTCCTTTGAAACTACTTTACTCTGTGTAAGATAATTTTCCAAATCGTATAAAACATCATTTTTGACAAGCTCGTCTTCGATTTGATCGAGTATTACCCCGTCAAGCTTGCCTTCCTGACAATCCAGAAAAAGGTGCGTGATTGCTATATTCCTATCCTCGTATATTTCCCCATACACCACGGTTTCAAAATAGTAGTCTTCTGACTGACGGTTAAATTGCATTATTGCAGATTTTGTCTCGGGATTAGGTGAAAACAGACTTCCGATTCTGCAGCACGTTTTCCCGGATTTCATAGAATAATCCTGCACCTTCTCACTTAATGCAAAATGATATAAAACCATCTCTTGGACGTGCTTCTCATCACTCAATGTGCCCCAGACCCAAAATCCGTCCCGGCTGTCGGGAGTAATACTTTCTATATATAAATCATCAATCCCCATCGCGGTAAAATCAAATACGATTACCTGTTCTCCATCCTTGACACCTGCTAAATAATCTTGCCTTATGCCATTTTCCTTATTCTGATTATTTCTTGTGTAATAGAAAAAATCATATTCCGAATTTCCCTGACAATAACCCGCAGTGAATGTAGGATCTAACACATTGTCTGCAATCTTTCCTACATCGTCTAATGCGTTTTTTTCTTCCTTGTACTCATATAGATGATGGGTCTTATTATCCACAAGTCTTATCTTGTTCTCATACATAGGCATCAGTGTCCATCCATTATCTGAAAAGAACACCGATTTTTCTTTCAGATTCCTGTCTAATATGAGAACCATTCCCTGATTATATTGATTCTTTCCATTCAAATAGACGTAATTTTCGTCACTTTTGATATCCAAACGCAGAGTCATGCAACACTTCTGCGCATCCTGTCCCGGAAATGACAGTTCCTGCAAATTATTTTTTGCAATTACCTTATGCTGCGAATCCATTAAATATATGTTACTGCACTCCGTATCACATACCAATAATTCATTCTCCCATACATAAATGCAACCGTAATATTTTTCTTCCTCCGTAAGAGAATCCATTTTGCTGACCTTACCGGTATTGTAATCATACTCATAGATATCCTTCACCACAAAAGTTGATTCCCCATCTTCGTATTCAAACCTTGATTCGTAATATAGACATTTCTGTTTACTGTTGTTCATTACATGAATGGTTGTATCAGGATACTCTTTTGTCAGTGGATATTCCGTTCTTTCGTATGCGTTCATTTTTTCTGATTCATATAACTTTTCAGAAGAGCAGGCACTTAAAAATAAAGCCGCTATACAAAACATTATGGCAGTAAAATATTTCTTCATCTCCACCCTCCAAAATGAATTATTATTGCTAAACTCCGACAGCATTGTTCACATTTTGTTCATAATTCTTTTAAAATCTCTTCACTGTCTAAACATTCTTTAGACATTTCTTTACTTTATACTAAAACCATAAGATAAGTAAAACTTATTTTGGTTGCAATTATATATATCAAACTTTTTCATGATACATGCCAAGTTGTCCACAGCTTGGCATCCTCCCTTTTAAAACGAATTCTCTTTTTCTTTTCCCCATAATATGTTAAAATGACAAGGAACAAATTCTTGAAGCGTGAAAGGAATAGAATATGAGTCTGTTTTCCTTTTTTACTAAATTAAATCACACTAAGAATAGCGATTCCTGGATTCCGGCAACTGCTACCTTTACCGGCAAAAGAAATAAAGCCGCCATCCGCTCCAAAACCGGTTATCTGGGGCAGGAATATTATGAATATGAAATCACCTATTATACCGATGATAAGCTACAACGTGCGTGGCATACTTTCTTTCCCCTGCCCGATCCGGAAATAGAGGATATTAAGGACACCACCATGAAAATCCGCTATAACAGTGCAAAGCCCTACCTGTACGAGGTTGATGAATAACCCCTTACGGGCAAATTAAAAATAGAAAGGATTCTTTCCCTTGTTTACAAAGAAACCAAAAAGTGTGCTTCTGATTGTTTTGTCCCTTTTTCTTCTTTTTGTACAGGTTCTTCCGGTCCACGCACTTCCGGTCATTACAGATTCAGACACACGACTTAATATAAAAATTGAATCCAACGAAATAGAAAACTGGCCCCAGGGTCCCGTGGTAACTTCCCAGTCCGCCATCTTAATCGATGCTGACACCGGAACCATTCTTTACGAAAAGAACTGTCACGAAAAGCTCTACCCCGCCAGTACCACCAAGATCATGACCTGTCTTCTGGCAATGGAAAATGCAGAGCTTACCGACACCGTTGTATTTTCTCATGATGCCGTTTTTGATACGCCCCGTGATTCCAGTAATATTGCCATGGATGTAGGCTATGAACTGACCATGGAACAATGTCTGCAGGCTATTTTGATTGCCTCCGCCAATGAAGCTTCCTTTGCGGTTGCCGAGCACATTACCGGCACCAGTGACTGGTCCGTCTTCGCAGAAATGATGAATAAGCGTGCGAAGGAACTTGGCTGTACGGAAACTAATTTTGTAAATCCGAACGGTCTCCCGGACGAGAATCATTACACTTCCGCCCATGACCTTGCCATGATGGGAAGAGCATTTTTTGCAAATGAACTTTTATGTGAAATTTCTTCCATGTCCCGACTGGATTTGGAGCCCACGGACAAGCAGCCAAAACATGTTTTGGAAAATTCCAAGAACCAGCTTCTGCCCGGAAAGCCCTATGCGTATGAATATCTGGTAGGAAGCAAAACCGGTTATACCTCGGCAGCCAAAAGTACCCTGGTATCCTGTGCCGAAAAAGACGGCATGAAACTGATTGCCGTAGTCATGGTGGCAGATTCTCCCAATCAGTTTGCGGATACAGTCACATTATTTCAATATGGATTCAACAATTTTAAAAAAATAAATATTTCCGAAAATGAATCCCGTTTTCACATGGAAAACGGCAACTCCTTTTATACCAATAATGATATTTTCGGGGACTCCAAACCGATTTTGGAACTGAATAAAACAGACTCCGTCATTCTTCCCGGGACCATTACTTTTGATGACCTCCGTTCGGAAATTTCTTACCAGAATCTTGCCGACGGACAGGCAGTCAAAATTATTTATACCTACCATGATATTGTATTGGGAACCGGCTCCGTGGATTTTACCAAGAGTACCGAGAAAGAATACGAATTTGAGAGTGTTGCCCCTGAAGAAATAAAAAAGAGCGGCCCCAGGATAATTTTCATCAATGTATTTAAGGTGATTTTATGGGTAATCGGAATTGCCGGCATTATCATCCTGTGTATCATGCTCTACGCCGTCATACACAATTATCATTTTGAATTAAGTAACAAGAGCACCCGTGCAAACTGGCGGAGAAACCGGAAGAAAAAAGCCGACCGCTACCGTAAAACCCGAATTGCCGCAGCTAAGCGGAATATCCGTAAACAGAAAAAACTACAGAAAGAAAACCGAAGAAGAAGATGGGATGATGATGAATAAAAAGAGTGGTTGAGAAATCAATCACTCTTTCTTCTTTTTCTTCAGACTGGCTGCATGCGTTTTCCTTTCCCGGATGGAGTTCATCTCCTCTTCGGAAATGAATTTAGTGGTCTTCACCACAAATACCTTATCATCGCCGGCTTTTCGGATTCGAAGTTTCCCCTTCATATAACCGTGCTTTTCACAGTAAGCCACGCAGTAATAATGCTTGTTATTAGGCGTAAACCAGCGAATCTTTTTCTTTAAGTTCTTATGGCAGAGATAACATCTGCTGCTGATGACCTCCCAATCGGTCAGGGCTGCGTTTTTGTTTGGAAATACGCGGGAAATGTACTTGGCATAATTATCAAATACCACCTTAACCTCATCTTCTCTGGTAAGTGGCGGATGAAAGAGGTCAAAGGACACCATTTCCAGATATTTTTCGGGTATCCTTGCCAGTACTTTTCCGGTGTAATAAGCATCACTGAAAGCGCGGTGAAACGGAATATCCTTTTCAATGTTCAGATAATCCACCGCATACTCCAGACTCTTCCTACTCTTGCCGTCTTCAAAAGCAAGGCTGAAAAGCTTCTGCACGTCAAGAAACGGAAGCGGCTTGTCGGAAAGCGGCTCCAGTTCATAGTATTTCATATTATTCTGCAATTCCAGAAGGTCCAGAGGTCCCCAGGTACAATACATGATATTTTCACCGCACCATGTTCTGAAATCTGCCATGGCCTCCGGAAAAGGAATTCCTTTATTATTCAGTTCCCTCATCTGCAGATGAATCAGCCTGCTGGTAATTTTATGAAGTTCGTGATATACCTTGGGTTTCACCAGTGTAGAAAATTCTCCAACCATTACACGTTCTGCGTTCATCTTCACGGCACCGATTTCAATAATTTCAAAATTCAGATTTTCATCTGCCTTTTCGGCATCACTTGACTGGTTCCATTCCAAATCCAGCACAATATAATTTGTTTCTGTCACTATAATCCTCCTGCAAGGGGTTTCCTGTCTACGACAGAAAGCACCGTATTTCTACACTTTATTGATAGCGTTCTACTATTTTCTGTTGTGCCTGCGCTTTTTCTTTCGCATTCTTCATGTCCTGTTCAAGCACGCGGTCATATCCCAGACTTTTTACCTTTTCCTGCATATCCTTCTGCAATGTATAAAAGGTTTCTTCATCCTGCGCAAAAATCATCTTCCAGGAATACTCCACAATGATATTCTTACACTGGCTGCGCAGAGTTGAGATTTCAGAATCCTCCACCGGTGCCAGATAACTGCACCCGGGTGCTACCACCAGCATATCATGCTTTTTGAGATACTCCATAGTAGAATCTTCCTTCATATAATCCTGCCAGGATTTGTCTAATTTTGTCCGGTTCATTTCCAGAACGGAGTCCCACAACTGGTAGGCATAGGGATAACCGTTGTCATCCTTGTCGGATAGTACCACCGGCTTATAATTCAGGGTTGATATCCCGTCACTCCAAAGTCCTCCGCCCCATTCCTCGGGTACAGAAATATCCCCGTTCAAAAGTGCCTGCACGCCAAACTCCGTAAGAGCGGGACCATTCTCCGTCATTTCCCAGGTAAGTCCTTCAGGTCCTGCGCTTCCTCCCGACATCTGGGCAGAATTCATCTGAATCCCTTCCGGGGAATAGAGCCAGTCAATAAAATCAGCCAGCCTTTCCGGGTCTTTGGCATTACTTCCAATCGAAATGGTCATCTGGGAATTTCCCATGGACCTGCAGCCATAGGAATAAATCTTCATATCCTCTATGGGTGCGAGCATAAAGCCCTTCCCCTCTTCCTTGTTACTTAAGGTATTGTAGGCGGACTGGGAGAGCCAGGGCCAGAAGCAAAACAGAATGTCTCCGTCCTGATATTTTTGGAAAACACTGTCATAATTTTGTGTCATGGAATCCGGGTCCACTAGCCCCATCCTGTTAGCCTCAAAGTAGAACTTTAAGGACCGCATGTACAGGGAGTTTGTATCTATAATACTCTGAAAATCTGTTCCTTCCGCATTCGCCAGCACAAAACCATTTTCATCATATCCGTAAAAGCATGCGGGCTGCTTCGCATTGTTCATCAGATTTCCATCCCAATCCTTAAAGAATGAAAAAGCGTAGGTGGGATTTCCGGTGTCCCCATAGGGATTTAATTCCTGCATTTTTTTCAAAACCGGAAGCAGATCTTCCAGGGTTTCTAATTCAGGATACCCAAGTTCGGCATAGAGATCCCAACGCAAATACGGACCAAAGGTGGGTTCCGTGGATTCACTTGGATCTAAGGGAGAACTGCCCGAAAGTTCGGAAGGTATCGCATAAATACCGGTAGCAGATACCGGGTCATTGAGTTCCCGGATTGCACGTTCAAAACGCATAATCTGTTTATCTTTCAGATAGGGGCTCATATCCAGAATCAATCCCGCTGTCACAAGCTGCTCCAATTTGCCGTTGTCAGATCCGGTTATTATCAAATCTCCCAGATTTCCGGCGGCAGAACGCATTTCAAACAACGTATCCCCGCCCCCCGCCACATTGGGAGCAATGATATTCAGTTCCATATTGTATTTGTCTTTTACAACCTTGGCAAACCATCCGGACTGTATTCCCTGGAAATTAGCCTGGGAATCAAAAACATCCACTACAATAAATTCCTCGTAAGGATGCGAATTTTTCTTTTTCTCATAATGCCCGTAAAGCACACCTGCAAAAATAGCGACAATTACCATAACAGCCACTGCCACAGGCCATTTTTTTCCACGTTTTATCATGCGCTCCGTCCCCTTGTTTCATTTTACCTCTCCATTATACCATGAAGTGCAACGGAATGCCAATAGCACCATATGACAGCGTGTCGTGAGTCGTTTCGTGAACATGAAGTGAAGTGGAATGTGAATGGCATAGCGAGATGACTTGGAATTTTTCATTGACGATATTGCGGCATTCTTCTATAATTTTAGTAACCATATAATCAGGGAGGATACTATGTACAAGGTACTGATTGCAGACGATGAGACCCTCATCCGAAACGGTCTAAAACAGATTCTTGACTGGGAAGCTTTGGGCTTCTCTATTTGCGGTGAAGCCGGTAATGGCGAGGAAGCCGAAAACCTGATTCTTTCCCTGTCTCCCGATCTGGTACTAATGGATATTCGAATGCCTAAAAAGACAGGGCTGGATGTAATTGCAAATGTCCGTGTAAACGATTTTAAAGGGAAATTTATTATCTTAAGCGGTTATTCGGATTTTAAATATGCCAAAGAAGCGATTCGTCATGGTGTGGAATATTATCTGACAAAACCCATTGATGAAGAAGAACTGGAGGAATCCGTTGCCCGGATAAAGGAAGCTCTGGACAGCGAAATACACAGTCAGGACAACATTGCCCTCTTAAAAAAGAAGGCAAAAACCTCCATTCTCAAGGATCTGATTACCGGAAACCAGGATACGGAACCCACCGCTGAGAACATTGCCGACCTCTCACTTGAGGCAGATTGTTATCAGGTGGTAATCTACGAAAACTTTAACCAGACACCCGGCAGCATTTCCTACAGTTTTGCCGAACTGTTAAAGGTTACCAATAAAGAGGAACATACCTTCAACTATTACGACGATTTCGGGCGTACTGTGGTTTTACTGAAGGGAAACTATGCCTTAAACCGTTTCCGTGACTTTTTAGAACATTATGAGGGTAATTATCCTCCGCAGAAGGACAGTCCCCTGGACACCCTCTTTCTGGCATACGGGCGTCCGGTAACCGGTCTTTCCCGAATTCCGGATTCTTATAAAGAGGCGGATGTTTTGATTTCCCGTCGTTTCTTCTGTATGCAGGGGCAGCATACCCTGGGGTATGAAGAACTGCCTTCCCTCTCCAAAGAAGAGGTACTGGATCCCCAGAAACTGACCTTTTATACTGATTATTTTGTGGGGTATCTGCAAACCTTTAACCGGAAGAAGGTATCCACCACCTTACAGGAGCTGGAGGTTTATCTTTATGATGTCCGGAATAATATTTCAGAGGTCAAACTTTTCCTGACAGATTTGTATCTTAGCATCAAGGAAAAGATTAACCTGATATACAATACCTTAAACATTCCTTTTCCGACCAACTCCACGGTAATTGATTTTATCGAGAAGAAGCATTATCTCTATGAAATCATCCTGTTTTTATCGGAGCAGTTTGAAATGATTATGAATGCTTCCGGAAGTCCTTCCCGCACCAGCGTTTTGGATGATATTCTTTATTACATAGATAATAATTATCAGAGCAATATCCGGTTAGAATCCATTGCTCCCCTGTTTGGCTACAACAGTGCCTATCTGGGCAAAATTTTCAACAAAACCGTGGGAGAAAGCTTTAACTCCTATGTGGACCATACCCGTATTGAACATTCCAAGGAACTGCTTTTATCCGGGAACTATAAGGTTTATGAAATTGCCGAGAAAGTCGGCTACAGAAACGTAGATTATTTTCACAAGAAATTCCGTCGATATGTGGGAGAAAGCCCCGCAGAATTTCGTAGAAAAAATGGTGGGACAGCCGTTGATTAGGCTGTCCCTTCTTTTTCCAATATTCGGAAACAGTACATGGCAAACCCGCTGATTGTAAGAATCAGACAGGCCGGTCCGAGCAGGATTCCAAAGAACAGGGTTGTGGTGTTAAAAAGAAAGAACACCACTTCCACAACCAAAACCACTGTCAGGAACAAAGTCCTTAAGAAAAACCGGGTCGCAATTTTGGCCGAATTCTTCATGGTATGAAGCAGGGTATTTTCGTACCTGGCACTTAAGGGGAATGCATAAATAAAATGCATATAAAAAATAAATGCTGCCACAATACCGATAATCAGAAATACAATCGGATTATCCGGCAGTTTATTAAAGAACTCAAAATCCAGATAAACCGAATAGGTACATACTAAAGCAAGGAGTCCCAAAGGGATTCCCTGCTTTAAATTTGCTTTGAATGCTTTTAAGAATTGTTTTCCCACATACCCTTCTGCTTCATCCACCATCTTTAAGGTAACCGCATAAGCCGCCACGGTGGAAGCACCGATTGTTACGATGGGCAGGGAAAATATAATCCACAAAAAATTCAGTTTTAACATGTCCAGTAAACGGGACATAAACTTATAGAACGGAGTGTCCGTGCTGAATAATCTCATACTATTTTCTCAAAGGTGCCTGCAATGCATTTCTTCTCTCTGCTTCCTGCTCGCACCATTCAATACATTTATCATAGCCGTAAGATTTTGCCTTACCGCGCATTTCGTTTACAATCTTATTATACTCTTCTTCGCTCTCTGCGTAAATAGCTCTCCAGCTGTAATCTTTCAGGCAGGTCGCTACCTGGCTCCATGCGTTCTCCAGTGCTGCATCTTTCTTGGATTCCGAATAGGTGGTAGGAACGTCAACTGCAAAATTACAGGTATCCATGTAATCCTGAACGGATAAGCAGCCGGTAAATTCTCTCCAGTCACGTTCTGCTTCACAACGTCCCTCAGGTACCTGGGTACTTGCCCAATACTGCTGGTCATAACGTTCTCCGGATTCCGGGTTTACGTCTGCTGCAGTCCATGTGGTGTTGTTGAGCTGACATGCACCGTCGTTGAAAGAGCATCCGCCCCATTCTTCCGGCATCATGGTTGTTCGGTCTTCAAAACAGGTCTTGCCAAATTCGGTGAAACGGGTCTTTCCATTTTCATCATATTCCCAGCACAAATCCTTAGGACCGTAATCCATGGTCAGACGACCTTCGGGAGTACTGAGCCAGTCAATAATCTCCATACAGATTTCCGGATACTGTGTCTTTGCACCGATGGACCATACACGGTTTCCGCCCACGGCACTTAAACCTGCAACAATGGGACATGCCTGGGTGGGGGTAAGACTCTCCATAATCTTATTCTGGCTGTAATGCTCTTCTTTATTGTAAGCTAAAGAACCGGAATAGTTAAAGATGGACATGAATACATTACCGTTTCTTACTTTTTCAATCATGTTATCATAGGTCTGGGTCATGGAGTCGGGATCTAACAATCCGTTTCTGTATAATTCATTAAACCATGCAAGCATTTCCAGATAAGGGCTGTCGGGAGACAGGGCATCATAGAAATCACCATTGGTAACATTGTAATGGCCGAAACCAAATTCATCATAACCATAGTAAGCGGTAGCAAATGCCTTTACATACATAACATAGTTACCATCCCAATCCGGCCATAAGGACAGCGCATAGGTAGGCTTGCCGTCATCACCGGTAGGGCAGAGTTCTTTCATCTTGATCAGCACATTCATAAGGTCATCCAGATTGTTCACTGCCGGATGTCCCAGTTCCTGATAAAGATCCCAACGAATATCCCATGTATAGAAGAATGCATCATGGCTGTCGGAGCTGCTTGCTACGTTATGTCCGAAGCCGTAAACCTTACCGGTACCGGAAATTTCACGGTTCTTCTCCAGTGCAGTCTGCATATGTTCGTTAATGTAAGGACCGTAGTCCGCCAGAAGATCATCTTCCTCCCAGTCATACAAAAGTCCTGCTTCCACGGCCTGCATATAATCTTTACCGTCAGAACCCCATATAACAATATCTCCTAAATTGCCTGCTTCCATACGGGTGTCATATACACCATCCCCATCCGGAATCAGGTTTACCTTAACACCCCATCTGTCTTCCAGAATCTGTGCAAACCATCCCTGCATTTCACCCGAATAGTTCGCCAGCTGACTGTAAACAGTCAGGGTAATTAATTCCTTCTTTTTGTTTCCACCACCACATCCTGTAAGCATGGAACATACCATAATCACACTTAACAGGAGGGCAATGCCTTTCTTAAACTTCTTCATGTAGTTACTTCTCCTTCCTTATTTCATTAACCGAATGCCTTAACCCTTAACAGCACCCAGCATAATTCCTTTTACATAATAACGCTGCATGAACGGATATACCATCAGAATCGGTATGATACTTACCATGGAAATGGTGTATTTGATTACCTTTCCGTTCAGTGCACTCTGCATTAACTGTTCGCCCACTACACTGGAAACACCCTGATTCATCAGTGCTCCGATATTGGAGGTCTGGGTCAGGTATAAATACAGTCTGTGCTGCAAGGTAAAGAGATGGCTCGCATCCTGCATCAATATCAGGGAATCCGTAAAGGAGTTCCAATGTCCCACCGCGCCAAAGATGGCAATGGTTGCAAGAATCGGCGTACACAAGGGCCAGATTACCTTTCTGAAAATGGTCCAGTAACCGGCACCGTCAATAAATGCGCTCTCTTCCAGTTCAGCCGGAATGGATTCTATGTAGGTCTTTACCAGAATAATATTGTAAGGCGCTACAATTCCGGGAATGATATAGGCCATGAAGTTATTGGTAAGTCCTAACATGGACATATTCAAGTACCAGGGAATGGTTCCTGCATTAAAATACATGGTAATAACCAAAAAACGATACCAGAATTTTCTGTGCCACATCTGCTGCTTGGTAACCAGGTAGCCTACCAGTGCAGAAGCCGCAACCATCAGTGTGGTACCAAGCAGGGTACGGCTGATGGATACAATAAATGCCTGACCTACTTCATTTGCCTTTAAGAGACTTAAGTAATTATCAATATTAAGTCCCCTGGGGATAAAGTTGATAAGACCCTTACTTACCAGATCATTGGAGGAAATGGTATTAATGAAAAGGTAGTAAAAAGGGAAAATACACAGGATGGTAAATAAAATGAAAACCGTATAGTTGCATATATTAAAGATTACATCGCCTGCAGTCAGTTTATACATTCTCTTGTGGCGCTTGTAATATTCTTTTTCATTCTTCTTTTCCTGTTTTAATTCGTCTTTGCGCTGCTTTGTCACAAGCTGCTCTTCCTCATCCATGGAGGGTTTCTTCTTTAATTCGATATCTGCCATGTTCGCACCTCCTTAGACAATACTCTCGCCACGAAGCAGTTTGGATGCTCCGTTTGCAAGGAAGAGAAGGATGACACTGATAACCGACTTCACCATACCTACCATGGTTGCCAGAGAAATACGACCATCCGCAAGACCCAGTTTGTATACATAGTAATCCAATACCATGTTCACATTGGTATTGTTGGGATTGTCAAATACCATGTACTGATCCATACCATTGCTCAGGATACCTGCAATTGCCATAAGAAGCATTACCATGAAGGTAGGAAGCAGTCCGGGCACGGTAATATGCCACATCTTCTGGAAACGTCCCGCTCCGTCAACCGTAGCTGCTTCATAAAGCTGCTGGTCAATACCGGCAATACCGGCTATGTAAATAATGGCACTCCAGCCGATGCCCTTCCACATACCCCAGGCAAGCATCTTAAACCAGTGCCCCGTAGGGTCCATCAACATATTACGGCCTTCCGTCCAGATACCGGAGTTTACCATCATACTGCTGATGAATCCGTCTGTTGCAAAAATTGCGAATGCAATCGCGTATACCAGAACCCAGCTTATAAAGTTCGGAATGGTTGTGAAGGTCTGTACGAATTTTCTAACCCAGGGGGTCTTAATCTCAGAAAGGAAAATAGCAAATGCCATTGCACACCAGCTTGTAGCCAGCCCCAAACCACTCATGACCAGGGTATTACGAAGTACACGCAAAATATCTGCTCTGGTTGCTTCGCTCTCAAAGAGAGAAGTAAAGTTCTGGAACCCTACAAAGTTCTCAGCGGACAAGGTACCGCCGGATGTATAGTCATAGAAGGCATATCTCCAGCCATAAAGAGGGAGATAGGAGAATACAAAACATAGTGCCGCAAAAGGCAGGAACAGAAGGAATAATTTGAATTTAGATTCCATGTAATAAGGTTCTTCCTTATCCGCCTTCGGAGTCCGTAAAAAGGTTATTACGGCTGTAATCAGCACAATAACGGCGAGCACAAGGAAAACCAGCCAGTTCTTAAGTGGAAAGTTCGGGATTACTTTCTTCGGGTTATCGGTTGCCGCAATCTGTGTATAGGCTAATAAAATACCCATCAGACCCACAATCTGAACACCCGCACCTGCAATACCGATTTTATTACCCAGTCTGCGGAACTTGTTATTGCCGAGGGACATACATCCCATAGCTCCGGTTGCCGCAATTCCCAGACAGGTAAGCAGGCTGGAAATAAATAAGATTATAAAGGAATACTCATGAACCCATCCCTTATCAAAGGCTCTGACACAGAGTTTCGTCAAATCGGAATAAGCAATACCGGATGTAAATAAGGACATATTCTTATTCACATAATCACAAACCTTGGCGGGGTTCATGCCGGGGAAGAAAATAAGTAGTACAGATGCAAGAATGGCAATTCGCATAATGTAATACAATATTTCCGTCAGCTTTTCCTTTCCTGTTTTCTTGTTTTTCATAGGTACCTCCAACTTTAACGAGATTTTACACATTTTTAACCTTAGGTTAATTATAAAAAATGACCCTCAAAAAAGATACCGTAAATACTTGATAAGAAATACAGTACTTTTGTGACATGTTCTTCTTACCCATCAGCCCTAAGAAGGAAGCTTGCTTGAAAATACAAGAAAGAATCTCGCTTGCGAGATTCTCGCGCCGAGCGCGGTCGCTTTTGCGACATGATTCCTATCGCGCGAGTGCGCATCCTTAGCGGAGCGTTTTTATATAATAGGAAATTCAGAGGAATTTCCTATTATATAAAAAGAGGGATGTCACACGGACATCCCCCTCACCTTTTTTAAGAGATTATTGTTTTATGATTATTTGTCTTTTTTCTTTTTGGAAACTACTACAGCTGCGCCGCCACCTACAACAACTACAACTGCAGCTACAATACCAACGATAAGTCCGGTATTGCTCTTGGATTCTTCCTTAACTTCTTCTGCGGGAGCCGGTGTTTCTGCTGCTGCATCCTTGGATTCTTCAACAGGTGCTTCTGCTGCCTTATCATAAGCGAAGCCGCTTACAGTGAAGGTAATGCTGATGTTTTCCATGGGAACTGCATAGTAACCGATTTCCTTGCAGTCATTGTTCCAAATGTTCTGTAATAAAATCTTTACAACTTCCTTGGAGTCCGGATCTACAATAGGTCCGTTAGGAAGATCTACTGACTTTCCGTCAACCTTTAATTCTACGTCGGAGAAAGTAATTTCACCGGAGTTCGGAATATCGGTAGAAATGAAAATCAGATTCATGTATTCCTGGTCAGCGAATTCGCCATCCGGGAAGCTTAAACCTTCTGCGGATACGGTGTATGTACCGTTACCTTCGATTACTACATCGGTGAAAGAGCCGGGGAATGTTAATGCGTTATTATCTGCATCCCAGCCGGTAACTACGTTAAAGAAGTCTGTTCCTTTTCCGTAGGTAGGTTCATCCCATGCATTACGGAAGGAGAACTTCGGAGTCTGGAAACCAATGTATGCATTGTACTTTCCATTCAAATCTACAGGTTCTGCAGTGCTTTCGGGAGCTGCAGCTGCTACATAAATTTCAGGAGTGATTTCGAAGGAAATCTTTTTGAATCCTTTGGGAGATTCTGCAAGATACTTGTCACCCCATTCATTGTAACCGCCACCGATACGTACGCACTGTTCTCCTGCATAGTCACCGGTACCTTCTGCCCAGCATGCTTTTCCTGCGGAAAGGTCAGTTGTTACTTCTACGTCATCTAAAAATACTTTTACATCAAATTTGGAAGATTCAGAAATTACGCTGCTGTCTTCCACGATCATACAAGGTGCTGTAAACCATGTATAAAATACTTCTTTTTCAAATTCCAGGGAAAGAGTTGTGGTTTCCCCATTCTTTATGGTACCGTTTGTTGCAGTAATACCTGCTGCATCAGAGCCATAGTACTGGAAGCCCCAGTCATTTTCAGCATCTTTGTCACCACCGAAAGCGATGAATGCATCGTAGCTGTCTGTGCTTAATGTCAGATCTCCTTCTGCTGCGCCGAATGAGATGTCATTAATGGTAATGGTGTACATGATTTCCTTGAATCCTTTGGGAGATTCGGTAAATGCCTGAGGTGCCCATTCATTATAACCGCCTTTGAGACGGATGGACTGCTCGCTGGTGTAATCACCGGTTCCTTCATACCACCATGCATCGTCGCCAATGGACATATCAAGGTTTGCAGTTACATCTTCACCATCAATGGTTACTTTGTCAACAGTGTAGTCCACATTGCCTACGCCTTCTGCAACCAGAACAGGTGCCATATACCAGGTATAAACTACTTCACTGGGGAAAGTAAGACCGATGGTTACGGTATCGCCAACCTTTGCATTTGCAGTAGTTGCAACAATATCACCACCATCTGCTCCGGAGTATCCAAAGCCCCAGTCGTTCGACGCTTCTTTGTCACCGCCGAAAGCAAGGAACATGAGATATTCCTCTTCTTCTGCTGCCGCTGTAAGTGTCAGGGTGCTGAACATCATGGCAAAAGCAAGCATGGAAGCGAAAATTCTCTTCATCATCTTTTTCATTTTTTTATCCTCCTATGATAATTTAAGATACTACCATTGTAGGAAATTTTATGAGAGAAAAAAACCTTGTCATTTTTACATCATTTACCTGCAAAATTAAACATTATTCAGATTCCATCCAATTTTGCAGGTATTTATCGCCTTTTTCAATCATTCTGCCGGTTTATAGGGCAGTCTGAGGGTAATCACGGTACCGCTTCCGATTTTACTGTCCACTGTCATGCCGTACTCCTCGCCATGGCAGAGCCGGATACGCTGGTGAATGTTGGCAAGCCCGATACTCCTCTGCCTGCCGGTGGTATTCTTTTTAATGGATTCCCGCAGATTTTCCAAGGTTTCCCGATCCATGCCACTGCCGTTATCCGTCACCTCAACCTGCAAAAAATTCTCCTCAGGGAGTGTTATCTTCACGGTAATCAGTCCACCCTCTTCCACTTCCTCCAGGCCATGAAGAATGGCATTTTCCACAACCGGTTGAATCAGAATAGGCAGAATCATACATAAGTCTGGTTGAATTTCATCCGAAACCTCAATCTTATAATCAAATTTACTGCCAAAACGGATTTTCTGAATCTGCAAATAGGTCAGAACATAATCCAGTTCCTTTTTCAGGGTAACCATGGCCGTACCGGTATTTTCCAACACGTACCGCATGGATTTTCCGAGAAGCTTGATGGAATTTGCTACTTCTTTATTCCCTGCGGCAACGGCCTGCATGCGGATACTTTCCAGGGTATTGTATAAGAAGTGAGGATTAATCTGGCTTGCCAGCATCTTCATTTCAATCACCTGTTGTTCATTTAGGAGTTTTTGCTCCGAAAGGATGGTCTCATACATTTTTGCATCCTTTTTCTTAATCACATCCACCATGACCTGTAAATCCGAATAGGTTTCCGAAAGTTCATCCTCTCCGCCAAAGAACGGATTATCATCATAGTCCCCACTGCTTACCTTCTTCATCTGGTCACGCAAAAGAGAGACACGATTGGTAAAATACTTGGTAAAATAGTGAATCAGGATTCCCGGAAGAATGGCCGCAATCGCCACAATCAGCAGATTGGTAAGGATAATTCCCCGGATATCCGAATAGGCCTTGTCATGCATCGTAATAATATAAATTTTGCTCTTACTCTGGTACAGACGCAGGGTGGAAACCTTCGTAAATACTTTCTTCGCTCCCTGCCATACCATACCTGTATACTGATAATAATCATTCGTCCTGTCAATGTAGATTGTCTCTTCTTCTCCGTAATGCTCTCTGGAAGAATCGTAAAAGACAGGCCCCTCTTCACAAAGTGCATGAATCCGGTATTCATTACTGCTGATACGGGTCTGAAGGTAGTTGTCACTGAGTTTCATGACCAAAACTGCCTGCTCTTCATTGTTCATGACCGTAATTCTCCGGATTAAGGCAAGATTCCAATACTCATTTCCGTATTTATCCACGTCCTTTACCGGTGTCCAGAATGCCCCTGCCTGTTCCATAGCTTTCTGATACCAGGTGCGGCTGCGGATTTCCTCATCTGTCTTTTCAAAATGCATATAATTCGCCGCATAGGGATTGTCCGTGTAGATTACAATATCCTCTATCTCGGCGTGATTGGAAATATAGTTATTTAACGTAGTATAAGAATACGCATAATTCTGATCTTCCGGTTCTCCCTTCAGGCTTAATATTTCCTGTAAACTATCCTCAAAAATAATGGTTTCGGAAATATTATAAACCTGGCTCGTAATCTCAAACAAAATCGTCTTCACACGCAGGTTGTCCGATTCCAGCAGATTTTCGTAATACTCCGTTAAAAGTTTCCCGGTATTGCCAATCAAAAAGGAACCGATTACAACAATCGGCAAAAGAACGGCAACAATATAAATCATATAGAGCTGCTGCCTGATCTTTCTTTTGCTAAAAAATTCCAGTAATCGGTTCCTTATCTGTTTCATATATTATTTAACCTCTTGTGATTACAGCGTTACAACCACATGCCCGGATACGTTTGTAAGAATGCTATCATTGTCATCCGTACACAGTTCTGCGCCATCGGCATTTTTCGCGGTAACACCTGCCAAACGGATGGAGAAGGGCACCTTTGCCTCTACATCTATGGTAATGGTATCTGCGTTCTTTACGGCAGTAATCACAATTTCCTCGGATTTGTCCATACCATAAACGGTAGTGCCTGCTGCCACGCCATCCTTTAATTCATAAATGCGAAGCTCTGCATTCTCACCATAATCATAGTCCGGTCTGTTATCACAGGCGCCCATTGCTACAATGGAGTTCTCCTTTACCAGAAGGGGAATACTCATGTAACCGTGTTTCTCCTTAATCCATCTGCCGCCTTCTTTTACCTCGCCGGTAAAGAAATCCGTCCAACGGCCTTCCGGTAAGTAATATTCTGCCATACCCTCTTCATTGAAAATCGGAGATACTAAAAGGTTGTCGCCCAACATATACTGATGATCCGCATAATTGCAGGTTTTATCTTCCGTAAATTCCAGAACCATGCTTCGCATGGTAGGTACACCGGACCTGTTGGTATCAATCGCCGTTTTGTAAAGATAGGGCATCAGTCTTGCCTTTAACTTTGTGAAGAACCGTACTACATCAACCGCTTCTTCATCATAAGCCCAGGGTACTCTGTAGGAGGTACTGCCATGGAGACGGCTGTGGGAGGATAAAAGGCCGAATGCAACCCAACGCTTATAAACATCGGGCGTGGAAGTACTCTCAAAACCGCCGATGTCATGTGCCCAGTAACCAAATCCGGACATCATAAGGGAAAGACCACCGCGTAAGCTTTCTTCCATGGACTCATAATCGGACCAGCAGTCACCGCCCCAGTGTACGGGGAATTTCTGACCGCCTACGGTTGCAGAACGTGCAAACAATACGGCTTCTCCTTTGCCACGCTTTTTCTCCAGTATATCATATACACATTTATTGTACAGATAAGTATAATAGTTGTGCATCTTTTTGGTGTCGGAATGGTCAAAATATTCAATTCCCTCGGTAGGGATTCTCTCACCGAAGTCTGTTTTGAAGCAGTCCACACCCATATCCAGCAGACCTGCCAGTTTTTCCTGATACCATGCACAGGCATCCGGATTGGTAAAGTCAACCAGTGCCATGCCGGGCTGCCACATATCCCACTGCCATACATCGCCGCCTATACGTTTTACCAGATAACCGTTTTCCATACCTTCTTTGAAAAGAACACTTTCCTGGGCAATGTAAGGGTTAATCCATACACAGATATTTAAGCCCTTTTCCTTAATTCGGGAAAGCATGCCCTTGGGGTCCGGGAATACCCTTTCATCCCACAAAAAGTCCGTCCAATGGAACTCCTTCATCCAGAAGCAGTCAAAATGGAAGGTTCTTAACGGAATTCCTCTGTCCAGCATTCCGTTAATAAAACTCATAACCGTTTCTTCGTCATAATTGGTGGTAAAGGAAGTGGATAACCACAGACCAAAGGTCCAGGGTGCCGGAAGGGAAGGTTTTCCGGTCAGATCCGTATAACGGGTCAGAACTTCTTTCATGGTAGGACCATTGAAAAGATAGTAATCCAGATAGCCGCCTTCTACGGAGAATGCGGTTTTGGTTACCTGCTCAGTACCGATTTCAAATTCCACCTTCTCAGGATGATTTACCAAAACGCCATATCCCTTGTTGCTGACATAGAAGGGAATGTTCTTGTAAGACTGGTAAGTGCTTGTGCCTCCGTCCTCATTCCAGATGGACACACTCTGTCCGTTCTTGGCAAAGGCGGTGAAGCGCTCGCCCAGTCCGTAAATCAGTTCACCCACGCCCATGGTGAGCTGTTGACGCATATATGTATCTACGTTGTCTCCTTTATCGTAGTAGTCGCCCTTCCAATTCATCTTCATTAAGGCAAGATCCTTTGCGGCAGAACGGGTAATTACTTCATTACCGCGTTTGTATGCCATATACCAGTTTTTCTTACCGAATTCCAGGCTTAAGTTTCCGCTTTTTACAGTCAGGGTTTCTTCGTTTTCCTCTACCTCCAAAGGCAGTTCATCCCTCTGCTCCAGTTCAAATTCGGGTGATTTTTTCTGCACTCCCATATGATGATAAGTCTGTACACGCAGCACATCCGGTGCAGGACTTGTCACGATCATGGTAAGATTTACACCGCCCAGTGTACATCCTCTGTTAAAAATATGTGAGGTAGGAAGACAAAGAGTCACCCTGGTATCCTCAACCTTTTCAAAGTATACTTCCTGGGGAGAAAGGCAGCTGCAGCCTTCCTTTTGTAACCAGCAACCGTTTCCGAAAATCATGCTATATCCTCCTTATATTTTATAGGCAGATGAATCCTGCCACAGTTGTCCATTGTATACTCATTATAAAAAAAAGACAGCCTTTTGTATACTGTCTTTTTTCTATCTGAACTACTTAATTTATTAAAGATTAACAGGCACTGTTCCGCCATGTACATTCTCTTGCAGATTAGTACGCTCTGCCCCAGTAAACCATCTTCTGCGCCGGTCTTCCGCAGCAGACACAGGTATCCGAAATCTTTTCCTGCTCAAACGGCATACAACGGCTGGTGACACTGAGTTTCTCCTTGATAAGATCCTCACATTCCTGATTGCCGCACCACATTGCCTTTACAAAACCGGCCTTTTCGGTAAAGATTTTTTCAAACTCTGCCATGTCCTTTGCAATGTAGGTATGCTCTTCTCTGTGAGTTCTTGCTCTCTCTAACATATCGCTATGGATGGTCTCCAAAAGTTCTGCAACTTTTGCTTCCACATCCTCAAGTGCCACTTCAATCTTTTCTCTGGTATCCCTTCTGCAAAGAACGCATTTTCCGGCTTCGATGTCTTTCGGCCCGATTTCCAGACGTAAGGGGAATCCACGCATTTCCGCTTCCGCAAATTTAAATCCGGGACTCTTATCGGTATCATCCACTTTTACGCGGAAACTGCCGGACAAACGGTCACGAAGTTCAAATGCCTTCTCCAAAACGCCTTCTTTCTTCTGCTGAATCGGGATGATTGCAACCTGAATGGGTGCTACCTTGGGAGGCAGTACCAGACCGGAATTGTCACCGTGTACCATGATAATTGCACCAATCATTCGGGTAGTCATACCCCAGGAGGTCTGATGAACGTATTTTAAGGTATTATCCTTATCTGCAAACTGAATACCGAACGCCCTTGCAAATCCGTCCCCAAAATTATGGCTGGTACCGGACTGCAGTGCCTTTCCGTCGTGCATCAGGGATTCGATGGTGTAAGTTGCAAGTGCACCTGCAAATTTCTCCTTATCGGTCTTCTGTCCCTTTACAACCGGAATTGCCAGTACTTCTTCGCAAAAATCCGCATACAGATTTAACATCTGAATGGTTCTTTCCTCTGCCTCTTCTGCTGTAGCATGAGCAGTATGACCTTCCTGCCATAAAAATTCACGGCTGCGAAGGAAGGGTCTGGTCTCCTTTTCCCAACGAACTACGGAACACCACTGGTTATATACCTTGGGCAGATCCCGGTAGGACTGCACTTCATTCTTGTAAAAATCACAGAACAGTGTTTCCGAAGTGGGTCTGACACAGAGTCTCTCCTGAAGCGGCTGCAGACCGCCATGTGTTACCCATGCTACTTCGGGTGCAAAGCCTTCTACATGATCCTTCTCCTTCTGCAACAGACTTTCGGGGATAAACATGGGAAGGTACACATTCTGTACTCCTGCTTTTTTAAACCTGTCATCCAACTGTCTTTGCAATAATTCCCAGATCGCATAGCCGGCAGGTTTGATAACCATACATCCCTTAACACTGGTGTAATCACACAATTCTGCCTTTTTCACCACATCCGTATACCACTGGGCAAAGTCTTCCTCCATGGATGTGATAGCTTCAACTAATTTCTTGTCAGCCATTTTCAATATCTCCTGTATTCCTATGATGTCATTCTATTTATTATCGGTGAAATGCCGTATAATATCCGTTTGCAGACTGGGGGTTCGGAAATCCCTCGTAGTATGTTCCGCCGCATCCGATATAAACACTGGTAACTCCGTCACCGCTTAGGGTTACCTGCCAGCTGGTACCCTGACTGTATTTCAGTTCCGGCCAATTTGCAATGTCCACAGTGGGCCCCATGGTAGCATTCTCCGTTCCCGTATAGGTGCCGGGCGTAATCTGACCGTTTGCAAAAGCAACACCGAAAACAGTGGCAAGTTCTTCGCTGTTTGAAATGTCTGTGGCAACCCTTGAATTGTCAACATACTTAAAATACTGCGGGGCCAGCAAACCAACCAAAACCGCCATGATAGCAATGACAATTATCAGTTCCACCAATGAAAAACCTTTGTTACTCAATTCCTTTTTCATAATAATCTCTCCCTAACATGAAAACAAAGCAACATATATAATAAAATTATACTCTATCTAATATATGAAAAGCAAGGCTTTTCTGTATAATATACTTTTCATCGTTACTGTCAAGCGTTTGTTGGCAATGCTTTCATACAGATTTATCCATATGCACCGTTCAAGGCAATGTATGCTGCTTAGACACGCTGCGTTTCCTGCTCGCTGCATGCGCTGATTCGCTCAGGCTCCTGCGCAAACTCGCCCTTTGGGCTCAGACACGCGCCCGCCTTCGCTGCTAGCCTGCAGCTTGCTACGGAAGCCTCGCTATCGTCTTTCGCATGCATACATCGCCTTTTACGGTACTGTTTTTAGAAACCTGCCATGGCAAGTATCTTTTTTCTGTCACCTCTTGTCACAGCATCCAAT
This sequence comes from uncultured Lachnospiraceae bacterium, assembly GCA_945919075.1. Lineage (GTDB taxonomy): Bacteria > Bacillota > Clostridia > Lachnospirales > Lachnospiraceae > Acetatifactor. The sequence goes on along the minus strand of CAMEIX010000028.1, from coordinate 1,724 downwards.
CCGATCAAATGTCCCATGACCGGATATTCATATCCTTTTCCAATCTTTTTTCCTATCTGTCCGGCCTGCAGGATATCTCCTTTTATTTCTTCCAGTTTCTCCTTTTCAAACACGGGAATGCGCAGCTGCTCTGTTATTTCGTACAGTTTTCCGGAACATTTTTTTGCCAGAATCTTCGCAAGATGATTTCCTCCTCTTATGCTCCAACTGGTATGGTTATGCTTCATCCTTCTGGCTATGATGCTCCAAATATGGTTTTCCATCGTTCCCATGTTCTTATAGATGAGACCTTCCGGGCTCTCGGGTATCTTTAGTCCTCTCTTCTGATAGGGTAGCAGACCTTCTCTGTTTGTATGGAAATAGCTAATCAATGTTTCGGCTTTTTCGATTTCTGAATCATCTGACAGACTTTCCTTATATATCTTCAGATATTCAAACATTTCTTCTATCTGCTCGTTCTCAAGCAGTTCCATCACATCGTGTACAGCCTTCTTATGTGAGAGATTCTCCCGGATGCTTTTATTTCTGTGAAACAGGTCAAGCTGGAATACTGTATCCCTGTCTTTTGTCTTTTTAATCCAGGAAGCCCCATCTCCATTCAGTAACCGCACCTGCACTTCGTCAAGATTATATTCCGCAGCAATCATTGCCTCTCTGATTTTCTGAAAATCCTCAGCACGTTCAAAGCCGGCAGAAACAACTTTTCCATCCAGACTGTATCTTCCCGATCCTTCCTCTCTCCATCCATCATAAGCAATGGCGGCCTTCATCTCAGCCTTTGGGAAATTTCTCTCTTTACGGTCCTTTCCCTGCAGGTTCAGCCATACACCGTCAGCTTCTTCAAACAGGACCGGCACCTCCCTGCTTCCTCTTATCTGCTGATGTTTACTTGTTGCTACAAGCTCTTTTTCATCGTTTTCCAGTTTCTCACCCAACGCCTGGATGATGTTCCAGACACCTGCATGACTAATGGAAAGGCCCGTTGTTTCGCTTACCTTTTCGGCACAGTTCCGATAGGACATCTCCGTGATGGAGGAAATTAATAATTCTACATAGTTTTCAGAAATGAGTCCTATGCTGTTCAGTTTCAGATTTTCATCAAGAAGATATACGCAGTGGTTTATTCCATACTCATCACGGGTCTGATATACATGCCGTTCGTATGGAACTTCTCCGTATACGGTCTTTATCGATGTGCCGCGGCATCCTTTGTCACGATATACAGACTTGTTTCTTGTTTCATGAAGATGTTTATCATACTTTTCAAGGATCTCCCTGGTGAGTTCCCTGCCTGCTTCACATATAATTTTAAATATTTCTTTCCCAATCTCCTTGAAAGTTATCCCTTTTTCGTTTACCATAGAATTCATCATACAGACTCCTTTTGTTTTTTCTCGACAATTAAACAATAAGCTAAATCTGTATGATTGGGAAGAGATTTCGGTCTCTTCCCTTTATTTTTGCCAATTAAAATTTTACTCTAAGCTTTTCATCCTTAACTTCTTACTCCAATATAGTAAGTGCCTTTTCTATGACTTCTTCCTCAATACCTTCTTTGCGCAACTGTTCTACGCTCTCACCCTTGCGTAGCCTGAGAACAACGTTCGTCAGAGTCTCCATGCCATCTTCAAATCTCTGGTCCAGTTTCATTTCTAAGGTCATGTAATTATCCCTCCATTCGTCGTCGCTGCGGATTTCTTCCACCTGTTTCTGCAACCCTTCCG
>CAMEIX010000027.1 GCA_945919075.1 uncultured Lachnospiraceae bacterium | reverse complement strand
GCGGTTGGGATTATATCGTTTATGACAAACGCACCTCGGTCAAAGGAAAGGGGTGTAAAAATGCCTGAAAGAAAAGATAAGGAGAAATACAATATTCCTTTATGGCATAAGCCCAATCTTTCCATTGAAGAAGCAGTTGCTTATTCCGGCATTGGTAGAGATAAACTTTATGAATTGACGAATCCGGAGGATTGTCCCTTTGTTTTATGGATAGGTAACAGGAGAATGATTAAGCGTAAAAAATTCGATGAATATATCGAAAGGCAGTATTCCATTTAACCAAATTGTCAAGTGTGCGATGAGCCAATTCGCATCATTGGCTCATCAATCATTTTTATGTATCCTTGAGACATCAAAATCAAGGAGGAAAATCAAATGTCAGACAATCGAAAGAATAGTAAAAAGGACGAAGTGCCTATTTGGTTCAAACCAACTTTGAGCATTGAAGAAACTTCTCGATATTCAGGTATCGGTATGAGTAAATTATACGAACTGACTAATCCGGAAGATTGTCCTTTTGTGCTGTGGATTGGAACAAGAAGAATGATAAAAAGAAGAAAGTTTGATGAGTATATTGAAAGAGTGTACTCAATATGAGGGAGGAATCACAAATGGATAGCGAGGTTAATTGCCAAAGAGAATGGTTCAAGAGCCGAGGTTCCGATGTCCCTTTATGGAATAGGCAAAACCTATCTATTGAAGAAACGGCAGCCTATACGGGCATTGGTAGAGACACGATATACAAGCTCATAAAGCAAGACGATTGCAATTTTACTTTGCGTGTAGGGAAAAGAACTATGATAAAACGAAAGCGTTTTGAGGAGTACCTTGAAAAGCTATATTCGATATAAGGTGGTGAGAGTGTGCTGAAAGTAAGCAGTCCTGAAATATTGGAATATAGGAAGGCGATTGAGGAAAGAAAGCTGGATTTACCGATATGGGAACGCAAGGTTATCACTTGTGAAGAAGCAGCCGCTTATTCCGGTATTGGGATTAAAAGACTTAGAAAAATGGCATTGGCGAAAGGTTGTAATTTTTCAATCTCAAATGGAACACAGATTTTGATAAATCGTGAGAAGTTTGACAAGTATATGGACAAAATAGAAAAGGTTTAGGAGGAAAAGATTATGGCAAAGGCAAAAAGACGAGATAAATCAAGAGTAGTTCTTCGCACAGGAGAATCACAGCGAGCAGACGGTACATATCATTATTGTTGGACAGACGCCAACCGAAAAAGGCGTTATGTGTATGCCAAGACTCTTGACGAACTTCGATACAAAGAAGAGCAAATAGAAAAGGACAAGAAAGATGGCATAAAAGCGGAAGCTCGATATACTACCCTCAATGATATATATGAGCTTTGGAAAGATTTGAAGCGTGGTCTAAAAAACAACACTTTTGAAAACTACAAATATATGTATGAGACATTTGTCCGCCAACAGATTGGCTCAAAGACCGTTTCTTCTTTGAAAAAATCGGATATTAAGAGGTTTTACAACTACCTTGCAGATGAACGCCATTTGAAACCGGCGACTATTGATAATATCCATACGGTTCTTCATCAGATTTTGGATATGGCGGTTGATGATGATTATCTCAGAAACAACCCTTCCAATAATGTGCTGAAAGAGTTAAAGCAGTCCCATTGTTTTCAAACTGAGAAACGCAGAGCCTTAACGAGACCGGAACAGGAACTGCTCCTGAGTTATCTGAAGAATACACCGTCTGCAAGTTTGTGGTATCCTATTTTTGCAGTGTTGATTGGAACAGGGCTTCGTGTTGGAGAAGCGACGGGTCTAAGATGGTGCGACATTGATTTGGAAGAAGGTATCATTGATGTGAACCACACGCTGGTTTACTATGACCACCGTACCGAGGGAAGTAAGCGTGGTTGCTATTTTAACATCAATACTACGAAAACTCCGGCTGGCAAACGCCAAGTTCCGATGTTGGATTTCGTCAAAGAAGCATTCCTTATGGAAAAGGAAAGACAGGAGTTGCTTGATATTCATTGCGAAGCTGTTGTGGACGGATATACTGATTTTATCTTTCTTAACCGTTTTGGACAGCCGCAACATCAAGCAACCCTTAACAAAGCAATACGTCGTATTATCCGTGACTGCAATGATGAACAGCTCCTGAAAGATGAAAATGCAAAGATTTTGCTACCGCATTTTAGCTGCCATTCATTAAGGCATACATTCACGACAAGAATGTGTGAGGCAGGGGTTAATGTCAAGGTCATTCAGGATACGCTTGGTCACAAAGATATTTCTACTACCCTTAACATTTATACCGATGTAACGAAGGAGTTAAGGAGGTCTGAATTTGAAGGTCTTGACTCGTACTTCAAAAATGAGTATAATAAAGCGGCAAACATTTGACGTAGTTTTATTGTTGGCGACGAAAAGATACTTACACCATTTACACCAAATACAACATCAAATAGCACGTATAGGGCAGTAAAGAAAGGGTGTATCAAACAAAATAGGGCAGCAAATCATTTGGGGTAGTACAATGAATACCACTTTAGTAACCCAATAACCGAGATGTCTTTTCCGTCCCCACGATGAAGTCATTAGACAAGTAAATCAAGAAAGAATCCAGTAAAATAGGCACTTTCCAGAGATGGAGAGTGCCTTTATTTTGTCTTTAAAGTGCATCAATATGAGATAGCCGAGTATATAGGATATAACGAGTTTAGCTTATCAGGGAAATTGAGAAAGCCAGTAGATGCGGACTTTGAGAGAAAAATTCTTCTCGCTATTAGAGATTTACAGATGCAGAAAGAAAGGGGGCAGGCTGATGCAGGCATTGAGAGCAAATAACAAAGGAATACTAATCACATATAAGCAGGCTTGCGAGAGATCAGTACATTTGACATTTCTCAGACGGAGGGTGAGCCTGTGCCAAGACTTGGTGTAGATGAACTTACCGGATCTGTAGAAGGATATGCAACTTTAATGGAGGCAATCAAGCAGGCCAGTCCGGTTCCAATTTCCTTTGAGAATATTGAATCTGGTGCTAAGGGATATTACCAGGTAGAGGAAAATCGGATTGCAATTCAGGAGGGCATGAGTGAAGCTCAGACCGTAAAGACTGCACTTCATGAAGCCAGTCATGCATCACTTCACAACAAGGAAGCGATGAATGCTGACAGCGATAAAAAGTCCAGAAATCAGAAGGAATGTGAAGCGGATTCCACCAGTTAATTGTACCGTAAATGAATTTTCCGGTTGCACTTCATCCTCTTCCGCACTATAATAATCTCATGGCAACAGTTTGGCAACGTCCATTCAGTAGGTCAAAATAAATAGTGTAATTGATATATAAATATGCCCCATATTCGACCAGAACTTAACTGAAATAAGTTAAGTTTAACCTGGGGCATAATGAGTTTGAATAATTTCATTTTTATACTGATTATTTTATATGGCAGGTAATCTATAGGGTTGCTTGCCATATTGATATGATCTAATAGGGATGATGGCATTTCCGGGTAGCACGGTGAATGATTCGGCCAGGCAAAGGAAGACAGTGTGATCAAATGGATACCTGAGGAGGAAATGAAATGGGAATATTTATTAATTGTCTTGCTGTTGTATTCAGCACAATTATAGCAATCTGTGGAATCAGTTATTTCATGCGGGAAAAGAATGCCGGGGCACTGCGGTATTACATGCTGGTGATGGGCTTTTTCGGTGCTCTTTGGAGTGGCGGTTATGGCATTATGGGATTCACGGAGACCGGGGAGGCTGCAGCTGTATTCCGGGCTGCCGGGCTCGTGGGTGTTGCAGGATTTATGATGACAGAAGCCCTGATGGTCGCCTATATGGTGGAACTTCCGAAGTGGCCGTTTCGCGCTTATGCGATGATATTTGGGATTTTTGCCGTGGTCGATCTGTACTTTTTCATTCCCGACCAGCATATCTTTGTGCGCTTGAACGGAAGAATGTGCTATTATTCTACAAACAGCTTCGGAAGAATGGTACATAACATTTTTTTGGCATTTGTTGCGGTAACGATGATTGCCATGGCCATTCTCTGGGTGCACAAGGAAAAGCCGAAGCGTCAGTCATATTATGTCAGAGCGGCGATACTCGCCAATATTGCGATTCTGTTTTCTATTATTCCGGATACGATTCTGCCGATGCTGGGCAAGCCCTCTTTTCCAAGCTCGGCTTACGGAATGTTTCTGACTTATATGATCACATGGTTTTGGGCCACCAGATTTAATGCATTCAGCATCACGGTAGGAAATCTGAGCCAATATATTTACGAGTCTGCAAACACGGCGATATTGATCTTTGACGAATACTTCCGGCTTGTTTTGGCAAATCCATATGGTCAGGAGCTTTTGGGAATTAAAAAGATTGAAAATCAAAAACTCATGCAGCTGTTTCAGGGGACAGACGCGGAATCCGGCCGGATCAAGGATGGGATTTTGCGGGATAACAAAGGTGTGGCAGAGCTGGTGTCTGTGCATGGAGCCATCAGTTGTTCACTGAATTTTTCGTTGGCAAGAGATTTTCATGATGATCCATACTGCATCGTCTGCTTTGTATATGACCTGACGAAAGAAAAAAATATGTTGGAGGATGTTGTCCGGGCAAACGAGGCCAAGAGTCAGTTTCTTGCCAATATGTCTCACGAGATTCGTACACCGATCAATGGAATTCTGGGTATGGACAGCGTGCTATTGAAAGAATGTCATGACGAAAATCTAAGGGAATACGCAAAAAATATCCAGAGTGCCGGGCAGTCTTTGCTCTCCATAATTAATGATATTCTGGATATATCCAAAATTGAATCCGGAAAAATGGAAATACTGACGATCCGGTATCAGTTGTTTTCCGTATTAAATGATTGCTATAACCTGACCAAAATAAAACTGCAGAATAAGCCCGTTTCGTTTATCATGCAGATCAATGAGAAGCTACCCTCCTGGTTATATGGGGATGAAGTACGGATCAGGCAGATCATCAATAATTTTTTGTCCAATGCAGTGAAATATACAAAAGAGGGAAATATTACATTCGAATTGGATTTCGAAGAAAAAACGGATGAACAGATACTGCTTGTCATAACTGTCAGAGATACGGGCATCGGTATCAAGGAAGAAGATCTGGGAAAGTTGTTTGAATCCTTTACGAGGATTGAAGAAAAACGCAATCGGAATATCGAGGGAACAGGACTGGGGCTGAATCTCACGAAAAATCTGGTGAACCTGATGGGCGGTGAGGTCTTTGCAGAGAGTACCTATGGAAAAGGCTCTTGCTTTACTGCCAAAATACCGCAGAAAATCGCGGATGCCAAGCCGATGGGAGACTTTGGAAAACGTTATCAGCAATATCTGAGTACTTCAGATGACGATAAACTGTCATTTCTGGCACCGGATGCAAAGATCCTTGTTGTAGATGATGTGACGATGAATCTAAAGGTAGTGAAAGGTCTTTTGAAAGCAACAAAGATACAGATTGATACAGCAGTCAGTGGCAGTGAGTGTCTGGAATGTGTAAAGACAACACCATACCAAATGATCTTTCTGGATCACATGATGCCGGAGATGGATGGCCTGGAGACATTGGAACACATGAAGAACCTTGCAGATAACCCTAACGCACAAACTCCCGTTATCATGCTGACCGCCAATGCCATCGTAGGAGCAAAGGAAGAATACATAGAAGCGGGATTTACAGATTATCTGACAAAGCCGATCCGGGAAACGGAATTGCTGGAGATGATCCTCAAATATCTGCCGGAAGAACTAGTCTGTGAAAATGGCGGGCAGGGAATAGAAAAAAGCCAAGATGCGCAGGATATGGAGCAGCCGGAAGCCGGCGGAGAAGGGGCAGAACCGCTTCAACGACTGGAACAGCTGGAGGGACTGGATGTGAAGACCGGACTTACATACTGCATGAATGAAGAAGATTTCTATATAGAAATGCTGCAGGAATTTTTGCAGGCAGATAAAGCGTCACAGCTAAAGCATTTTTTGGCAGAGGAGGACTGGGACAACTACAGAACAACCGTACATGCATTAAAGAGTACTTCACTCACGATTGGTGCGGCTCACTTGTCCGGAGAGGCAAAAGCACTGGAGATGGCGGCAAAAGAAGGAAATATGGACTATATCCGGTCACATCATGATGGTGTCATGGATGAGTACAAAGAACTGACAGATCATTTGAAAGAAATACTGGAGAATGGGGCAGAAACGTCTGTTTAAATGCAGGTCCGTTTATTTTCTGCTTTTCAAACGTATGCTCCTGTGCTAATATCTATATATGTATAAAGTACGTAATTTTCATGCATTTTTGCATTGTTTCTGTGAAGGTACTGAACAGATACTTTGAATCAAATATTAAAAGATTTTTTGAAATGTAATTTAGTGATTGTTAAGGCGCTTGTAGAAAGTACAGGCGCTTTTTGTTTTGAAAAGAAAAGGAGAATGAGTATGAATTTAGTGATTGCTGAAAAGCCATCGGTTGCTCAGTCTATTGCCAAAGTTATAGGTGCTACTACCAAGCATGATGGGTACCTGGAGGGATCCGGGTACCTTGTCAGCTGGTGTGTAGGTCACTTGGTAGAACTGGCAGAATCCGCCTTCTTCGCATCAATGCAAGGGCTATGCTTTTGTGGCAAGACAACAGCATATTCATACTGAAAAGCAGGATTATTATATCGACCTTGTGTACTGTCAAAAGAATAATTCGGTTGTATCATATCACTTGTCAAGGCGATGAACCTTGATAGACAACTGAATAACAATTGTAGATAAGAAGAATTCCGATGCACCTGCCTGGTGTAAATCAACATAACTTGCGAAGAGTGCCGATGGACCAAAAGTGAAGCTTAAGGCCCCAAGACCGGCGCCCCCTCTTCTGTGTAAAATCGCGAAATTGAAGACGGGGGTATAGAGATCTGTGACTTCGAGCAAAATATCATAATTTTGAGCAAAATATCAAAGTATGGTTCGGTTAACCGATATATTATAGTAAAAGGAGGGAAAGCTGATGATTGTAAATGACTTACTTGAAAAAGAAAATATGTCAAGATATCGCTTAAGCAAGGAAAGCGGCGTAGCAAGGCAAAAAAGAAGAATAAATAAACTATGTTGACAGGCTGGAATTCATAATTGGGTTCCAGCCTTTTTCGTGTCTGCTTTTCTTGAATAGTACATGTTTTGTATAAAACGGGGCAATATTCTTGAATTAAAACTTGAAAAACGGGGCAAAATATATTAAAAACGATTGCGAAAACGGGGCAGTATGATGTATGATGTATTTGGAGGTGAAGTCTTGTGTTTAGAAAAGATTCAGTCGCAGTAAAAGAATGGTTAGAAACTTCGAATAAAGCACTTTTAGTTACAGGTGCAAGACAGATAGGGAAGACTTGGCTTATTAGGGATGAAATAGATAAAAGTGGATATAAACGATTTGAAATCAATTTTATAAATCAGCCTGACATGGTGGATTATCTCAATGCAGAAATGAGTGCGGAGGATTTGCTTGTAAAGCTTAAAATGATAATGCCTGAGGAATGTAAGCCTCATGAAACAGTTGTATTCTTAGATGAAATTCAGAAGTGCCCAGAAATCGTTACAAAAATAAAATTTTTGGTTGATGAAGGAAGCTTTAAATATGCTATGAGTGGATCTTTACTTGGGGTAGAACTAAAAGGCATAGCATCCGCGCCGGTTGGATATTTATCAATTAAGAAAATGTATCCTATGGATTTTGAGGAGTTTATGATAGCAAATGGTGTTTCGACGACGACTCTGAATATGCTTAAGGATTGCTTTGATGCATGTAAGCCTGTAGATGATTTTATTCATGAAAAGCTCTTAGCGATGTTTTTTGTATATTTGATTGTTGGTGGTATGCCGGATGCAGTTAAAAAATATATAGAGACAAAGGATATCCGTGAAGTTGATAAAATCCAGAAGGATATCGTGGATTTATATAGAGTTGATTTCTCACAATATGAAGAAGAAGATAAAAAGCTTAAGCTTAAATCTATATATGATATTATTCCGGCAGAGTTAAATAAGCAAAATAAAAAGTTTGTATTTACAATGCTTGATAAGGAATTAAAGTTTGATAGATATGAGAATAGCTTTTTATGGTTAAAGGATGCAGGTGTTGTAATACCGGTCTATAATGCAGAGGCTCCTCTGATTCCTCTTAAGGCAGGCAAGAGTAGTAATGTTTTTAGACTTTTTTCAAGTGATATTGGACTGCTTACAAGTGCTTATCCTGCAGAAACAAAAATGGAACTGATTAGTAAAAATGGTGAGGTAAATCATGGGGCACACTTCGAAAACGCAGTTGCACAGCAATTACTTGCTAATGACTTTGATCCATATTTCTGTAAAAGAAGTAAGGTTGGAGAGTTGGATTTTCTTATTGAACTTAGCGGAAAAGTGGTACCTATTGAAGTGAAGTCTGGTAAAGGGTATAAGTCTCATAAGGCACTAGATAACTATATGAATATTGAGGATTATCATCTTGAAAAGGCATATGTATTTTCTACCTTTAATGTTGAAAAGGAAGGTAAGATTATCTATCTTCCAATTTATATGAGTTATCTTCTTAAAGAGCCTAAAATCGATCAGTTAATAGTTGACTTAGATATTTCTGGCTTATAGATTGCGACTGTAAAAACTGTCGTCTTTTGTTATATTTGAGTTGCCCGTTGTACGTTAGTATATAATGACCGTATTAAGACAGACATAGTGGAGGCATTATGGAATTCGGAGAATACAGAGATGAAATAAACCATATCTTTGCTGCATATAGCAGGAGAGGATTTGTTGATTATTATAATTGCAGGGGTCTGTGGAGTGATATGACAAGTCTCATGACTGAGGCTACGGCAGATCTTGGAAGACAGGGACAGTATAAGGAATTATTTGATCTTGCTAATAAGGCATTTCTTAAGTGGGCGAAAACAGATAAGGATGATTCCGACGGGGAGACTCAGGATTTTGTCTGTTATGTTTTTGATGCCTGGGATGCGGTATATGCTGCAGATGATCCTAAAATAAATCATGCCAAGATGCTGGAATGGTTTCTTAAGAATCTGGATGGTTCTGTTATCGATTATATGGAGGATGAACTCTATCGATACATGATGGAACATTTTAAGGAAGAGGAACTGCTGAACAGGAAAATGAATTTCCTAAAAGAGAAGATAGATTTTCTAAGAAAATCCGATGACCAGTTCCATGTGGAATTCCATCTGCCAAGGTGTCAGGAGAGAGTACTTGTACTTATGTGAGAACTGAAATATCCAATTGATGAAGTTCGTAAGTATGCCGGCACAATTAAAAGTTATTTTGTAAAAGAATCACTTGCAAAGATAGAACTTGATTATGGTAATCTTAATGAGTCTCTTGCAATTTATGAAGAACTTGCTGAGAGGGAAGAACAGAGATGGGGCAGAAACGAGTATCGTGAAAAACTGATGCACATATATAAAGATCATGGTAATCAGGAAAAATATTTTGAAAATCTGAAATTGGCCATGCGTGCTGCTGTGGGAAACATGGAACTTTGGGAAGAGTATAAATCGAATTTTTCAAAGGAAGATTGGCCGGCAGCTCGTGAGGAAATATTTGGTGTAATCAAGAAAACAGACTACAGAGCAAGCAGCTGGTATGCCGAGGAAGACAGATATGATCTTGTTATGGACATCGTAGAATCTTGCGAAGATACAGATCTAATAAAGGCCTACGAGAAGAAATTGAAAAAGTTGTATCCGGAAAGATGTCTCTTTGTACTTTCTGCCAAGGCAGACAGAGTTGCACATGATGGGAATAAGCGATCTGATTACAGAAAACTGGCAGGGCTTCTTAGGTGGATACAGAGATATCCGGGTGGCGATGAGGTAGCGGAAGAGCGGGTTGAAAAATACAGACAAGCTTATCCGAGACGTAAGGCTATGCTTGAAGAACTTATGGAATTCTAGGGGGTGAGGAATAATGTCCAGAGGAACAAATCAGAAATTCAAATTCACATACTTGATGAAAATCATGCTGGCTAAGACAGATGATGAGCATGCACTTACCATGCCGCAGATTATGGAAGAATTAGAAAAATATGATGTGACTGCAGAAAGAAAAAGTATCTATGCAGACTTTCAGGATATGACAGATAAGTTTGGTGTAGAGATTATTAAGGAGCAGATTGGTCGTGAGACTTATTATCATGTTGGTTCCAGAGAGTTTGAACTTGCAGAGGTCAAGCTTCTTATTGATGCAATTCAGTCTTCCAAGTTTATTACGCAGACAAAATCAAGAGAATTGATTAACAAGATTAAAAGTAATGTGAGTGAGCATCAGGCTAAACAGCTACAACGTCAGGTTTATATCAATGATCGTGTGAAGGCGATGAATGAATCTGTATATTACAACGTAGATGATATTCATACTGCTATTTATCTCAATAAGAAAATCAGATTCAAATATTACAAATGGAATGTAGATAAAAAACTTGTTCCCAGACATAATGGTGACTGGTTTGTTGTAAGTCCGTGGGCCCTTACCTGGGACGATGAGAATTATTATCTCGTTGCCTTCGATGATCTGGACCACCGGGTTAAGCATTATCGTGTTGATAAAATGATGCGTATTTCCATCGAAGACGAAAAGAGGGACGGTAAGGATGAGTTCAAAAACTTCGATATGGCTGAGTATTCCAAAGCGACCTTTGGAATGTATCAGGGAACAAAGACAAAGGTAAAAATTGAATTTTCAAATTATATGTGCGGTGTCTTCATTGACAGATTTGGAAAAGATATCAGTATCAGGAAAGTAGATGCGGAGCACAGCGAGATCAATGTAAGTGTTAATGTCAGTCCACAGTTCTTTGGCTGGATATTCAGTCTTGGCAAGGATGTAAAGGTAGTCGGACCAAGCGAAGTAGTAGAGCAGATGAAAGAGTGTGCAAGGGCTTTTCTTGAAAATATGAATTAAATAGTAGTTATGTGAATTGGGCAATTGCTGCAGATAATACTGTGGTGGTTGCCCGTTTTTTGCGTCAAAAAAGGTGCTTAAAGAAGATTCTACAAGGTGCTTAAAGGTGCTTAAAGAAAGCTTAAAGAAAGAAAAATAACTTTGTAGCGAAAATAAGCTGGCCTTTGTAACGGACAGCTCATGAAATAAGATAAAGTCAACAACAAACCAAAGCAAACTAAAATGTTATCAAAGAGGAAATGATTTTTGCAGGTGCTCTGTTTGAGCAGGAAGGAGTTCTTATGAGTGAATATAATCATGAAAATCGGTGTCCTGAATGTGATGCAACAGGAGGTCACCACTACCCGGGATGTACGTATGAGGGGACGGAAGGAAATTATAGATATTCATCGGGTTCAGGGAATGGAATGTCAACACTTGGAGCAATCCTGTGTGTCATTGGAGGCTTTGTCGGAGTTGCCCTTCTTCTTATGATTCTGAATATTGAGGTTGATGATGTTCCTGCGTTTGTATTGGTGATTCTAATTATTGTCATTACCTCGGTCATTGGCGGTGTGGTAAGTGCAATAAAAGGAAAATAGAGAACAAGGGAGAAAACAATGGAACGAATCATTTTCTGGCTAAAGAAAAAGAAAAGAATGAAAATGAGAAAATGTGGCAGGTGTTGCCTGATGTGCCCGTTCTATCGGGAGTGCAGAAACGATGGAGAGCTATAACAGATTTCTTAAAGATAGAAATATGTGATTTTTGAAAAAGGAGGAAGACGATATGAGTGAAGACAGAGGACATTGTCCGGATTGTGGCGGAAGTGATGGGTTTCATTATAGCGATTGTATTTACGATGGAACTGATGGACCAAGAGGTTATTACTCCAGTTCAAGAGGCGGCTCAAGTGGTTCCGGCGGAAAGGTTTGGCTCTTCTATATCATTGCTCTCATTATCGGGTATGGTATCAATGAGCTGCTCGGAGCAGTCTTATTAATCGGAATGATATTCTGGCTTATCGTATGTAAATAAAGAAGAGATAAAGTCGAAGGAGGAAGCGATTATGAATAGAAATTCAAATGGAATGAGTACAGGAATGGCAATTCTTTGCACTCTAGGAATTTTACTTTTCATTGGCTGGATCATTGATCTGGGCACACCGAAATGTATTAAGAGCGGGTGTGACAATGATGCTAAGGATGGAAGCAGCTACTGCTACTTGCATGATAATAGCACTTACAGGTATAAGAGCAGCACTTCATACAGCGGAAGCTCTAAAAGTTCCGGCAGTTCCTCAACCACAAAGAGTAGCGCTTCATCTTCCGGCAAAATGAGCAGTAACACTACTTCAAACAGCAACAAAACTTATTCATCCGGAAGTAGTTCTTCAAAGAAGAATCAAAGCTCTATGGATTCCTATGATGATGGCTACAATGCGATCTATGAGGATGATGATTACGACTGGGATCGCTACTGGAGCGATGATGACTATGCTGCCGGTGTGGATGATGCCATGGAAGATGAGGATTGGTAAATCAGGGAGGGAACTCATGGAAAAAAGTATATGGAGACAATGCAAAAGAAAGAACAGATATCGGGATGAACATACGGCAAATTATTATCGGAGAAGATTTGAACAGGAGCGCGGTAAGAAACTGGATTATTACTGGTGTCCGTATTGTAATGGATTTCATCTGACCAGTGTTGAGATTAAGATAAAAGATTATGATTTCGAAGAAACGAGAAGACCGGTTATTGCAGTTGGCTGATTGATTTGGAAAGGGGAATGATTATGGGATTTTTTGATAGAGATCCATTTGATTTCAATGGAGATGGTAAAATTGATGCTTTTGAATTGGATGCAGAATTGCAGATAATGGCAGGGAGCCGAGAGGAAGCGATTGCTCTGACGGGAGATGATACTTTCTATACCGGAAGCGATTCTTTGGAAGAGGATGAAGACGAGTTGACAGATGAACTTGAAATGGCTGGGCTTGATGTAGATGAACTTGAATACATGGATGAGGACGAACGCAGAGAGGCTCTGGAAGATGCAGGGCTGGATCCAGATGATTATGACGAATTTTAATGAGGAGGCAGGGAATTTGAATTTCCTGTCTTCCTGTTATGATTGCTCCATGGTTGTTCACGAACCAGGCAAATCAGGCTACCAGGTTCTGTCTCAGGAAAACAAACAAGAGTTGCGAGAAGTCGAAAGTTCCGTTTTACAAAATACACATAATTTGTTATAATATCAGATGGATTATTGTGTCTTGTGCACAATGGGATAATGTATGGGATTAGGGCATACAATGTGTTTTCTGTTTGCTACAATTTCGGAGGAAGAAAGATGGCTGTATCGTATAACAAATTATGGAAATTACTAATTGATAAGGGGACAAACAAAACAAAACTTCGAAATGCGACGAATATGAGTAGCAGTACGATGGCAAAGTTAACAAAGAATCAACCGGTTGCGATGCCTGTTTTAGAAAGAATATGCGCAGAATTAGAATGCAATATAGAAGATATTATGGAATTTTACAAGCTTGATGAAGTGAAGCTTGAAATGCAGCAAAAGGAGGAACCGTCGGATGAAAGTATTCAATAATGTTACAGATATCGTTCGCGACGATATGGCGGTTACAATGAAGAAGGGGAGTAAGGTTGCGATTGCTGCAGCATGTTTTTCTATGTACGCCTATAACGAATTAAAGAAACAGTTGGAGAATGTGGATGAACTGAGATTTATCTTTACTTCACCTACATTTGTTACTGAAAAGGCAAGCAAGCAGAAGCGTGAATTCTATATTCCACGTATAGGTAGAGAACAGAGTCTTTACGGTACTGAGTTTGAGATTAAGCTTAGAAATGAAATGACACAGAAGGCTATTGCCAGAGAATGTGCAGAATGGATTAAACGTAAAGCTATATTCCGTTCCAACACTACCGGAGAAGCAATGGCTGGCTTTATGACCGTTGATAACAGAGAAGAGAAGGTGGCCTATATGCCACTTAATGGCTTCACTACAGTTGATATCGGATGTGATCGCGGCAATAACGCTTACAATATGGTCAATCGAATGGAGTCACCATTCACAGAGCAATATATGCAGATATTTGAAGATATCTGGAATGATAAGGATAAATTGCAGAATGTTACGGATATTGTTATAGAGAATATTTCATCCGCTTATACTGAGAATTCTCCAGAGTTCATTTACTTTATGACTTTGTATAATGTGTTTAGTGAATTCCTTGATGACATATCAGAGGATGTGTTGCCAAACGAGGCTACCGGCTTTAAGCAGAGCAAGATCTGGAATCTGCTTTATGACTTCCAGAAGGATGCGGTACTGGCAATTATCAATAAACTTGAAAAATACAATGGCTGCATCCTGGCAGACAGTGTAGGTCTTGGTAAGACATTCACGGCTCTTGCAGTTGTAAAGTATTACGAGAACAGAAATAAATCAGTTCTAGTTCTTTGTCCTAAGAAGCTGGCTGAGAACTGGAATACATATAAGGACAACTATGTAAATAATCCGATTGCATCAGACCGACTCAATTACGATGTTTTATTCCATACAGATCTGTCACGTAACGGTGGCTTTTCTAATGGACTAGATTTGGATAGATTGAACTGGGGTAACTATGATCTGGTTGTAATTGATGAATCACATAACTTCCGTAACGGTGCCGGTACACATGCCAACACTGTGGAAAATAGATATGTGAAGCTGATGGATAAGGTGATCCGTGCAGGGGTTAAGACGAAGGTGCTGATGTTATCTGCTACACCGGTGAATAACAGATTTGTAGATTTGAGAAATCAGTTAGCGATTGCCTATGAAGGAGATGCTGAGAATCTTGACAGCAAGCTTAACACAAGTAAGTCCCTGGAGGATATTTTCCGTCAGGCACAGAAGGCATTTAATGCATGGAGCAAACTGGATCCGGAAGACAGAACCACAGATGCACTTCTTAGAACACTTGATTTTGATTTCTTTGAGGTGCTGGATAGCGTAACCATTGCAAGATCTAGAAAGCATATTGAGAAATATTACAGCACAGCCGAGATTGGTAAGTTCCCTGAGAGATTAAAACCTATATCTTTAAGACCGAGCCTTACTTCTCTTGAATCAGCCATTAGCTACAATCAGATTTATGAGCAGCTGATGTTACTTACGCTGTGCATTTATACACCGTCAAATTATATCTTCCCAAGTAAACTGGACAAGTATATGGATTTGACACATAACAAGGGAGCTAACCTTACACAGAAAGGTCGTGAGGAAGGTATCAGAAGACTTATGAGCATTAACTTGCTTAAACGATTGGAGTCTTCTGTTTATTCCTTCAACCTTACCTTATCAAGAATAAGAGATCTTATTACGAATACAATCTCTGCCATCGATAAGTTTGAGAAGTATGGTAGTGCTGACATCGATATGTACGAGGCTGCAGAAGATGAATTCGATATGGATGATGGCAATACAGAATACTTCACTGTAGGTAAGAAGGTTAAGATTGACCTTGCTGATATGGATTATAAGAGCTGGAGAGAGGAACTGAAGGCAGATGCAGAAGTACTTGAACTTCTGACACTGATGGTTGCAGATATTACTCCGGAATATGATACAAAGCTTCAGACATTGTTTGAGCTTATTTCAAAGAAGGTTGAGAATCCGATTAACGAAGGCAATAAGAAGATTCTTATCTTCTCAGCATTCTCTGATACAGCAGATTATCTGTATGAGAATGTAAGCACATTTGTTAAGAAGAAATATGGTCTGGATACTGCAATTATTACCGGTACGACAGATGGTAAATCAACGATAAAGGGACTGAAGGCAACACTGAACAACGTACTTACCTGCTTCTCACCGATATCGAAGGGTAAGGCAATGCTGATGCCGCATAACGATTTTAACATCGACATCCTGATTGCTACAGACTGTATCTCAGAAGGTCAGAACCTGCAGGATTGTGATTACCTAGTAAACTATGATATTCACTGGAATCCGGTTCGTATTATTCAGAGATTTGGTCGAGTGGACCGTATCGGAAGTAAGAACAAATTTATCCAGCTTGTAAACTTCTGGCCGGATATGACACTAGACGATTACATCAATCTTAAGTCCAGAGTAGAAACAAGAATGAAGATTTCAGTTATGGTTGGTAACGGAGATGATAATCCTATTGATCCAGAGGAAAAGGGTGATCTGGAATATAGAAAGCAGCAGCTGAAGAAACTTCAGGAAGAGGTAGTAGATATCGAAGAAATGTCAGACGGTATCTCTATCATGGATTTAGGTCTTAATGAATTCAGACTGGACTTGCTGGAATATCTTAAGACGCATCCTGATATGGATAAAAAGCCAAGAGGCCTTCATGCAGTGGTACCTGCAACGGACGAACTTCCAGAAGGTGTTATCTTTGTTCTTAAGAATGTGAATAACAGTGTAAATATTGATAATCAGAACAGAATCCATCCGTTCTATATGGTTTATATGGGCGTGGATGGTTCCGTAATCTGTGATTATTTGAATCCGAAACAGCTCTTGGATGATGTTCGTCTGCTCTGCAGAGGAAGGAAAGAGCCGATTAAGGAAGTATATACAATCTTCAATGAGGAAACAGAGGATGGAAGAAACATGGCTGAGATGTCAGAGCTTCTGAGTGATGCTATTAATTCCATCATCGATGTCAAGGAAGAGAGCGATATTGACAGTCTCTTCTCAGCCGGTGGAACTTCGGCACTTATGTCTGATGTATCTGGATTGGATGACTTCGAGCTAATCTGTTTCCTGGTTGTGAAGTAGAAAGGTCGGGTGGTTAGATGCTGGGATTACCAAAGACCACGGAATTCAACAAAAGAATTCCTAAGCAGAAGTTCTATGAGAATTTGGAAATATCGCCTGCATTAAAGAAAGTATTTGTAGATCAGGTTAAAACAATCTACTGGAGAAATAAGATTGCGACAACAACACTAAACCTTGCACCGGGAACCGATGTGACAGAGATAGAAGTGTTTGAGGTAAAGCTTACCGAGCAAACACTTGATGAAGGAATGCTTAGGCAGATGGACAAGGAAATCCCTTACCACATCCTGTTTCTTCTGGAACACCAGGGAAAGTACCAGGCATGGATTGGATACAAAGAAGCATCTATTTTCGGTACCGCAGCATTCAAGGTGAATAAGTATTATCACACTGAATGGATGGAAGAGGATGATCTGCCGGTTGAGCTTGAAGGACTGGATATTGATGCAGTCTATGAAAACTTCGTAAAGCAGATTGCAGGAGATAAGCTGCAGGTAGTAGAAGCTGGCGAATCCTTGAAGGATACAGTTGCCAGGGAAGAAGAAAAAGAGGCACTGCGAAAACAGATTACAAGTCTACAAGCAAAGGTAAAAAAGGAAAAGCAGCTGAATAAGCAGATGCAGATGAATAAGGAAATTAAAGAACTTAAAAAGAGATTGGAGGTGCTTTGATGCTGTGGATATGTAGAGCAGGACAGGATGCAGTATTTTATAGCAGGTACCTTAGTGAATCGATAATAGCTCTTCCTTGGAATGGTTACAGATTCGATTTGTCAGAATTAAATTCTATGGAAGCCTGTAGAAGTATTGTTGCGAAAGAAAAAACCACGACAAATCGAACAAGTATATCTAACTGGTCAGCTCAACTTTTTGCTTTTTGCCATGAAATGCAAATTGGAGACTATGTATTGATACCGGGATATCATGGTAGAAGCTACAGCTTTGCAGAAATTGTTAGCAACTATTATTTTTGCAATGACGATGAAGAATTATGTCATAAAAGGAAAATAAAAATATTGAAAGAAGACATTGGCAAAGAATTTTTTTCACAGTCAGAGCAGTATTCTTTAGGTGCGTACAGAACTGTATTTAAGCCTAGATATGGAGAAAATATCATTAATTCTATATGTGGATGTGACATGAAAAAATAAATGGAGGATTTAGCGATGGATAAGATGAGAATGGAAACAATCAGTGGTACGGATCGTAATATTGCCATGATTGAAGAATATTTTCCGAACTGTATTACTGAAACGATGGGTGCCAACGGAAGAATAAAGAAAGCAGTCAATTTTGAACTACTGAAACAGATGCTTTCTGAAGTTGTTTTAGACGGAGATGAAAGTTATGAGTTTTCATGGGTAGGAAAGAAGGCTGCTGTAGTTGAGGCTAATCAGTCAATCAGAAAAACTTTGAGACCTTGCGCAGAAAAATCTGTTTCATGGGATACAACGGAAAATATATATATTGAGGGGGACAATCTGGACGCTTTAAAATTGCTACAAGAGAGCTATCTTGGTGCTATAAAGATGATATACATTGACCCACCTTATAATACAGGAAGCGACAGTTTTGTTTATCCTGATGACTATTCTATGGATAAGGCAGAGTATGAAGAAGAGATAGGACTGTATGACGAAGACGGAAATAAAAAATTTAGAGAGAATAATAATTCCAATCCTCGTTTCCATTCAGACTGGTTATCTATGATGTATTCAAGATTAATGCTTGCTAGAAATTTACTAGCAGATGATGGCGTTATCTTTATCAGTATTGATGAGAACGAAGTAGACAACATGCAAAAGTTATGTAATGAAGTATTTGGTGAACAGAACTATGCAGCAACATTTATCTGGACAAAAACATCAACACCGCCAGCGCTCTCATACAAATGCAGAAAGACTGTTGAATATGTTCTAGCATATGAAAAGAAATTAGGTACGTTAAAATATTTTGGAGCACCATTAGATGGAGGTGATGTTCCTTTATTAAATACAGGTAATCCTAAAAAGAAATTATTATTTCCAGCAGGATCTGTTCATTTTAACATTATGCAGAATGGAACAATCGGTGCCGGCTTAAAGGATAAGGTTCAAGTTCACAATGATATAAGAGTGGTAAATGGCGTCAATGAAAATCCTATTGAGATGACAGGCGAGTTCAAATGGGAACAAGCTACACTTGATAAGGAGGTTCAGCAGGGAACATATTTCTTGATTAAAACTGACAAGTTTTCCATTCGTTTTCAAAGAATGAATACAGGAGATTCGTACAAGACTCCTACAAATTTCTTAAATATTGAATTAAACAAAGATAGTGGAGTTGGAACAAATGAAAGTGCCGTTAAAGAGATGGCAGAATTGGGACTGGGGAAATGCTTTGATTATACAAAGCCTTATTCTTTAATTCAAACTGTTGCAAATATGGTATGTAAGAATGATAAAGACGCCATTGTAATGGATTTCTTTTCTGGCTCAGCAACAACTGCGCAGGCAATAATGCAGATGAATGCGGAAGATGGAGGTCATAGAAGATTTATATTAATTCAGCTTCCTGAAGAGACGGATCCAAGTAGTAATGCAAGAAAAAGTGGTTTTGCAAATATTTGTGAGATAGGTGAGGAACGCATTAGAAGAGCAGCGAAGAAAATTTCAACTGAGAACCCTACGAGTCAGTTTGATAAAGGATTTAGAGTGTTTGCAGTTGATGAGACTAACATGAATGAGGTGTATTACAGCCCAGCAGAGTATTCGCAAGATTTGTTATCTATGCTTGAATCAAATGTAAAGTCTGATAGAACAGATTTGGATCTTCTGTTTGGATGCCTTCTTGAATGGGGTCTTCCATTGTCAATGCCGTATTGCTCTGACAAGATAGAAGGCTGTACTGTTCATAATTATAACGACGGTGACTTGATTGCATGCTTTGACGAGAATATCCCGGATTCTGTAATTAAGGCAATTGCAAAACAGCAGCCTCTTAGAGCAGTATTCAGAGACAGCAGTTTTGCAGGAAGTCCGTCAAAGATTAATGTGGGTGAAATCTTTAAGCTTATGGCACCGGATACAACAGTAAAAGTAATCTAAGGAGGAGAGGCTAATGAAGCTACAATTTAAGCATCAGAAGTTCCAAGCTGATGCTGCAAAAGCTGTAGTAGATGTTTTTGCAGGACAGCCATACCTGACTCCTTCTTATATGATGGACAGAGGTACTGGAACATACCAGATGTCTCTGACGGACGAGCAGGATTTTACTGGCTGGGGCAATCAGCGTATTGTGCCGGAACTTAATAATCAAATTATTCTGGAGCACATTCAGAAGATACAGAGAGCTAATCAGATTGAGCCTTCATCAAAATTGGAAGGAACCTATAACCTTACAATAGAGATGGAGACAGGTGTTGGTAAGACATATACATACATCAAGACTATGTATGAGCTGAATAAGCATTATGGTTGGAGTAAGTTCATCATCGTTGTTCCAAGCATTGCTATTCGTGAAGGTGTATATAAGTCATTCCAGGTAACTCAAGAGCATTTTGCAGAGGAATACGGCAAAAAGATTAGATTCTTTATTTATAATTCTACCCAGCTCACTGAGATTGACAGATTTGCATCGGATAATTCTATCAATGTAATGATTATCAATTCCCAGGCATTCAATGCAAAAGGTAAGGATGCCAGAAGAATTTACATGAAACTGGATGAATTTAGATCCAGAAGGCCGATTGATATCATTGCAAAGACTAATCCGATTGTTATTATTGATGAGCCGCAGTCAGTAGAAGGAAAGCAAACTAAGAAGAACCTGGAGGAATTCCATCCTCTGATGACACTTCGTTATTCAGCTACACATAAGAGTGATAGCATCTATAACATGGTGTACCGTCTGGATGCAATGGAAGCTTATAACAAGAAGCTTGTTAAGAAGATCGCAGTTAAGGGTATCCAAGAGTCAGGAACTACCGCCACAGACAGCTATGTTTATTTGGAAGGTATCAATCTTTCCAAGGCGGATCCGACGGCAACAATTCAGTTCCATGTGAAAGGTGCTTCAGGAGTTAAGACAGTTTCTAAGAAAGTTGGAATAGGATTTAACCTTTATCCAAACTCTGGAGAAATGGAAGAATATAAAAATAACTTTATCGTAAAAGCAATCGATGGCCGTGATGATTCGGTTGAATTTATCAACGGTATTAAGATTTATGCCGGTGATGTAATTGGTAAGGTAAGTGAAGAGCAGCTTCGTAGAATTCAGATTCGTGAAACGATTCTTTCGCATATTGAAAGAGAGCGTCAGCTGTTCTACAAGGGAATTAAGGTTCTTTCTCTGTTTTTTATTGATGAGGTAGAGCATTACAGAAAATATGATGCATCAGGAAATCCGGTGAATGGTATTTTTGCAGATATGTTCGAGCAGGAGTATGAGGATATCATCCAGAATCTTCAGCTTGAAATCGGAGAAGATGATTACATTAAGTATTTACAGAGTATCAGTGCAAAGAAGACTCATGCGGGATACTTTTCTATTGATAAGAAAGGGCACATGATCAACAGTAAGGTTGGTCGTTCTGAGACTTCCTCGGATGATGTTGATGCATATGACCTTATTATGAAGAATAAGGAACTTCTGCTGGATCGTAATCCTAAGAAGTCTCCTGTAAGATTTATTTTCTCTCACTCAGCACTGAGAGAAGGTTGGGATAATCCGAATGTATTCCAGATTTGTACTTTGAAACAGAGCAGCTCTGATGTGCGAAAACGTCAGGAAGTTGGTCGTGGTATGCGTCTTTGTGTTAATGAAGACGGAGACCGTATGGATGAAAATGCACTTGGTGCAGATGTTCATAACATCAATATTCTTACTGTTATTGCCAGTGAGAGTTATGATAAGTTTGCAAAGGGATTACAGTCTGAGATTGCTGAAGCTGTTAGCAGCAGACCGCGTAGGGTTACAGAAATCCTATTCGAAAATGCCAGAGTGCATGACAAGGATGGTAATGAGGAAATCGTTGATTCTGCGATGGCAAGGAGACTGATCCATTATATGATTAAGATGGATTACATTGATGAGAATGATGCTTTGACAGATAAGTTTTATGAAGACAAGGCAAATGGAGAAGTAAGCTTTGGTACCGAGATGGATCAATACAAGTCAGATTTTATTGTTATTCTTGACAGTATTTATGATGATACCAAGTTGAAGCCAGAGAATGCCAGAAGCAACAATGTCGAGCTTAAGGTTAATCCGGATAAGCTTGCTATGCCGGAATTCCAAGCACTGTGGAGTAAGATTAATGCAAGGACTGCATATGTGGTAGATTTTGATACAGATGAATTGGTTCGTAAGGCAGTAGCAGCTCTTGATAGTAAGCTTCGTGTACCGAAGATTTTCTTCAAGGTAGAAACTGGCTCAATGAAGGAGATTAAGTCAAAAGATGATCTGCTTGCCGGTTCATCATTTGAGAAGCAGAAGTCCGGAACTTACGATCAGCATAGGGTTGCTGCGAATACCAGCGTTAAGTATGACCTGGTTGGTAAGCTGGTTGAAGAAACCGGTCTTACAAGAAAAGCTGTTATTCAGATTCTTACTGGAATTCAGCCCTCTGTATTTAATCAGTTTAAGGATAATCCGGAAGAGTTTATTATACAGGCAGCTAAGCTTATCAATAATGAGAAGGCTACCGCAATCATTCAGCATATTACTTATGATGTGCTTGATGACAGATATGATACAGACCTGTTCACTGATGCAACGATTAAGGGCAAGTTGGATGTGAATGCTATGAAGGCAGATAAGCATCTGTTTGACCATATTGTTTATGATTCAACTAATGAGCGTAAGTTTGCTCAGGAGCTGGATGTGGCATCCGATGTTGCTGTATATGTAAAGCTTCCTGATGGATTTTATATTTCCACACCGGTTGGACATTACAATCCTGACTGGGCGATTGCATTCAAGACTGGTAGCGTGAAGCATATTTACTTTGTTGCAGAGACAAAAGGTTCTATGGATACATTGGAGCTTCGTGGAATTGAGGATGCAAAGATCCACTGTGCAAGAGAGCACTTTAAGGCAATCAGCGGAGAGGACGTAATCTATGATGTAGTAGACAGTTATCAGGCATTGCTGGATAAGGTTATGAAATAGAGGTGTGAACATGGCAGATATTAAATTTGATATCGTTGAGGAAATCGGTGTTCTTTCTGAAAATGCCAAGGGCTGGAGAAAAGAGCTCAATAAGATTTCCTGGAATGGAGCAGCTCCTAAGTATGATATTAGAGACTGGGCTCCGGAACATGAGAAGATGGGTAAGGGTGTTACTCTTACTGAAGAAGAGGCTGCAAAGCTGAAGAAATTATTGTAAAGAAGGTTGAATACATGGATGTAGAAAAACTTGTTGGTATGCGTGTTATGAATACAAGCACACATGCTATAGGGACAATTGAATATATCCGCGATGGGATTGTGTCTGTAGATTATCACGGCGATATCAGCAAGTATTCTTATCCTTCTGCTTTTGCTGGAGTGTTGGAGCTAGAAGATGAGGAGCTGCAGGAAGAAATCCAGGACGCAGGAATTGGTGCGTCATTTGATAATTTCAAAAGAGATTATCGTTTTGCAATTAATAACGAGATTGATTTTTTGAAGGCTACAGGAGGTAAGAAATACAAGATTATTGACGGTGAGAAGTTGCCTTCAAAAAGCGGTGAATATCTGTATGCGTTTGATACTGATACGGACTTGCATTTTCCTGATGGAACAGCAATTAAGTTATGGTTCCCAGATAATATTGTTCCAGGTTATGTAGTGTCATGTGAGGACTTCACAATTCTTATCAGAACAATGGAGTACATAGGCGAGGCAATTGAAAGTGTGGAATTCACATCGGAACAGTGGCAATTGTTAGAAGCACTTATGGAACGTCTCGAAGAGATGGAGCCAAGCGCTGGTTCATTGGCATATGAAATAGCCTGTAATGGAAGAAAGCAGATAACAAAATGGCAAAGCATAAAATGCGGACAGAATCTTGCATTTAACAGGGCTACTTCTGAGGGAATCACTTTTATATGGGGGCCTCCTGGAACTGGTAAGACAGAAACATTGGCTAATATTGCACTTGAACATATTGAAAATGGGCGACGTGTACTGATGCTTTCCTATAGTAATGTTTCTGTAGACGGAGCTCTTCTAAGAGTAGCAAAGAAAGCAGACCTGCCTGAGGGCATGGTCATTAGATACGGATATCCGAGAACAAAAGAATTATTAGAAAGTAAGACACTTACTTCATATCAGTATGTATTGCATAAAAATTCTGAGAAAGCTGCGGAGTATCAGGAACTGAATGAACGGAAGAAAAAGCTCAAAAGGAAAGATCCCGAGAGAATTGAGATAAATAATAAACTCAACAAGATACGAGAGTATCTGTTAGAAGAGGAAAAAGAGCTAATTCATAGATCTGCCTTTGTTGCTACAACTGTATCTAAGGCGACGGTTGATAAGGCAATCTATACACAAAGATTTGATGTTGTAATTTTTGATGAGGCCAGTATGGCATATGTGCCGCAGATTGTATTCTCAGCAGGAATTGCCAGAGATTATTTTGTTTGTCTTGGCGACTTTTGCCAGCTCCCAGCTATTGTTCAAAATGATGCGGAAGAGAGGCTGATAAGGGATATTTTTGAATATACCGGCATTACATCGGCTGTTGAGAATAATCAAGGGCATAAGTGGTTAGTGATGCTTGATTTGCAGTATCGTATGCATCAGGATATTGCAGATTTTGTAAGTGAGCACATGTATCAGGGCAGATTAAAGACCTCTGAGAGAATAGCAGATAGCCGTAATGAAATCGCAGCATGTCATCCTTGTCCGGATGCAGCAATGTCTTTAATTGATTTAAGTGGTATGTATTCCGTCTGCACTAAAACTATGGATGGATCACGCATCAATATTATGTCTGCACTCATGTGCTTGCGATTGGCTGAAAAGAATATAAGCCAGTACGAAGTAGGCATTATTACACCATATAGTGCTCAGTCAAGATTGATGTTATCTATGATTAGAGACATTCAGGAATATGACAAAAGATGGTTGAAAGTATCTTGCGCTACCGTGCATCAGTTTCAGGGTTCTGAGAAGCCGGTAATAATCTATGATGCAGTAGATTGTTTTAGAATGCCATATCCTGGAACATTGCTCACATCGCTGAAAAATGATACTGCAAATAGATTATTCAACGTAGCTCTTACACGAGCAAAAGGTAAATTTGTATTGGTTGCTAATATAGATTTCCTTGAACGGAAGAATATCTCTAAGAAGCTTATTTTCACAAAAGCTATGAATCTTATCAGAAAAGAGAATCATGATATAGAAGGCAATTATGCGTTAGACGAGTTAATGCCATTAGAAACGGAGGAACCTATTGTGTATGTCGAAGATAGGGAGACAAGCTGGGAAACGTTTATCTCTGATATCAAGACAGCCAAAAGCAAGGTTCATATAGATGTGCCGGACGTTATTGATGATAATGATGAGGCAATTGGCGAATTAATAGAAATACTTGCAAATAAAAAAGTTGAAGGATTGGAGATTTGCATTAGACTTTCGGAAGAGGTTGATGTACCGGAGGGACTTCAGGAATATACAAGAAAATTTAGATATGTCACTAATCCAGTAACGATTATTGACAAAAAGATAGTTTGGTTTGGTCAGCCATTATATGCAGCAGACTTTATTTCAGAAGGCGAAATTTTGGATACAGTATATTTCCCTTGTATGAGATTTATAGGCGCCCATACGGCAAGGTCTATACAGGCATTTTTAGAAATGTAAAAAGATGGGGTGAATACGATTGAATTTTAACGATAATCCAGAGGAGTTAAAAAGAGAAGAACAAGAGATATTAGATGAATTGATTTCACGAATGGATCAAGTCTTAAAAAGCCTTGATAATAGGATGAGAAACTATGTTGCCGAGGCGAAAAATGCAGATATTTCTATCAACCCTGATTTATATTTATCTCAAATTTTGGCACAGCAAGGCATGAAGGATACTGCAGAAAATAGAAAGAAATTGCTGGAAGCAAGGGATGAATTATATCATACAAGATTACTGGTTCAATGCAATGATGAAGATGATAAAAAAATAGATTATGAAGTGATTAATGTTGGGTTACATGAGTGTGGGTATAAGGGAAAAATGTTTGTTACAGCATGGACTATGCCCTTGTGTCGTCACTATATATTGGATAATGCATCGACAGAGTATGAAAGCATAGTTAAGGGGAAGCATGGAGAAGAATATCACACTCAGTACAAATTGCTTGTGAAAAATCAGGTAACACTTCGATTTACACGAGTAATAAAAGCATTAAACATGTTCCCTGGTATTTTTGATGATAAAACATTGGAAATGATGAAGGGAAAAGGCTTCATGAGTGATAAATTTCTGGATGAGATGATTAAGAGGTTTAATCCAGATGATTATGATCCGGATGCAGCTGCAAAGATTATTTCTGATAAGTTTTTACAGGAATTATTGGAGCGCAGATCTACGCCTGAATTTAAGAATATTGTATTTTCTATTCAGAAGAAGCAAGGTGAAATTATTCAGGCTTCATATGATAGGGATATGATTGTACAAGGTTGTGCGGGATCGGGTAAATCTATGATTATGCTTCACAGATTACCGATTCTTTTATACGACAATCCGAATAGTCTTAGTAGAACGAATCTGTATGTTATAACACCTTCTCAGATGTATATTCAGTTGGCTGAGAATATGAGACATCAGTTGGAAATCTCAGACATCAATATGGGTACAATAGAGCAGTATTATGATCATTGCATTGCTAAGTATGCAGGTCATAAAGCCGGTGAGTATGGCAAGATTAATTATGGTTCCAAGATTAGCTCGGATAATGAAAAATATGTATATTCGCAGAAATGCATAGCCGATATTATAGCTTATTTTGAATCAATCGGGAAAAACGAAGTGTCTTTAGACAATGCTCATGCGTTATTTTCAATCAAAGAAAATGAGAAGCGTCCTTCGGACACATATGAGCAAAGAATTAGTAACAGACTTCTGAAATTGCAGAATGTAATGGATGCCAATAATGAGGTTGTAGTTAAATACTTCAAAGGAATAAGGGATTCGTTGGATGCATTGTACACTTTAAGTGCAACATTGCGACATAGAAAGAATGAAGTAGTTAGAGAAATTACAAAGCAGATTTCTAAAAATGGAGAGGAAATTGCTAAAGCAAAGAAAGAATTGGGAACACTGGATTCTGAAGAAAATGCTAAAGCTATCCAAAATAGAAATAACACGGTAGCAACTGCAGAAAAGAAGATTGAGCAGCTGCGAACAGAATTGATCTTAATTGAAACGGATGAAGAGTACTTTAATTCTCTCCTTGCTCTTAATGAGAAAATTGAATCCGTGCTTGAACCATTCACTGCTCTTAAGAATGAATTTAGCCAGAATACGGTAAAAGATATCTATGAAGCAATAAATCGGACAGGCCAGCTTATTGGTGGATTCTTTATGCTGTCCTGGGAATTTTCGAAGATTGAGGATAAATACGCAGATTATCTTGGTGCAATTAGTAGGGATGTTGATAAAGCTGGAAAATGTATTGCTGTTCTTCAGAGCACGACAGATAAATATCTTGATTTTGACTATTTTAGCAAAATTAGAGAGGAACGTGAAGAACTGTCCAATGCAAGTTCAAATGCAATACGAAGTGCCTACGAATTGATAATGGGTAATATTGGAATCAAGCCAGCAGAAAGTGGAAATATTAGAGCCATAAAGTGTTCACCTTACATATATTTGCAGGTGCTTTATTGTTATCAAGGGGCTCCTTCATACAGAGAATCACTGTTGGCAATAGATGAAGCTCAAGGTATTGCGCCTGAAGAAATCAGATTACTGAAAAATATCAATGGGAACAATGTTGTGTTTAATATGTATGGAGACGTTTATCAGCATATTGAGGGTACAAAGGGTGTTGATAGTTGGGATGAATACAAAGAAATCGTAGATTTTGATTATTATGAGATGATAGAGAATTATCGAAATGCTTCTCAAATTACGGAGTATTGTAACCGTGTATTTGGCATGAATATGAATCCGATCAATACTCCTGGTAAAGGTGTTCATGAACTGCATACAGATTCAGAATTCAGAAATGAAATGATAACACAGTTAATGGATACACAAAGGGCGGGGCTTGCTGCAATCCTTGTAAATGACGATGCGGAAGCAAGGAGCCTTATGGACATGTTTTCCTCGTATGAGCAAAAGTTCCATGATATGACAGATGAAGAATTTAGTATTCATAGAACCAGATGGAATATCATGAGTATTGATGATGCGAAGGGACTTGAATTTAGTTCTGTAATAGTTCTCTCCGGTCGAATGAGTAGGAATGAGAGATACATTGCGTTTACGCGTGCACTTGATGATTTGTATATTTATCCTGATTTGCTAGATGTTACCGGATTTGAGAAGAAACCAAGAAAAAAGAAAGACGGTGAACAGGAAAGCAGTAATTCTGAAGCGCAGAACCAGAAAACAGAAGATTCGAATCGGGTGGCGGAAACTGTTGTAAATGTAAAAGACAAGCCTAAGCATGGAACAGAAAAAGTTGAAAAGGATCATTCAAAGAGTGCGGTGAGAGAATTTTTCGAAAGTAATGGATTGGAAGTGATCGATAATAGAGATCAGGGTGGAAGACTCTGGGTTGTTGGTGAGAAGGTGGCTATCAGGAATGTAATAAATGCCGCTATTGCTAAGTTTGGAATATCTGGAAAGTATGCAATCGGGAAAGAGATTAAGAATAAAAACGGATGGTGTACGAAGACGGATAAATAAACTGAAAGGGACAAGATAAGATATGTCAAAGCCATTAACAATTGCAATCACGAAGATAGGAGTCTGTAAAAATGAATAAGAAAATAGTGAGTAGAATATTCTACATAATCGCTGTCGTATCGTTGGTGATAGGAGCATCTTTTCATGGATACAGAATGCATCCAGAGGATGTTACGAAATACAATATAGGTGTAACGATAGGAATTGTGATGATTTCTATATTTGCGATTTCGCTTATTGTTGCAGTTATCCTGACAATATTAGTAAGAAAAGAAGGAAAATCATGAACATACAAATTTTTGGCACGAAGAAGTGCAATGATACGAAGAAGGCTGAGCGCTTTTTCAAAGAGCGTGGCATAAAGTATCAGTTTATTGATATGAAAGAAAAAGGCATGAGTAAGGGAGAGTTTACTTCTGTTGCACAGGCTAATGGTGGACTTGAAAACATGATTAACTGGGATGGTAAAGACCAGGATATACTTGCTCTTATTAAGTATATTGCAGATGAAGATAAGCTGGAAAAGGTACTTGAGAATCCGCAGGTAATTAAAACACCAGTAGTTAGAAATGGAAAGCAATCTACACTTGGATATCAGCCTGATGTATGGAAGGGATGGAATTAATGGTAAAGAAGATAATGCATGATCCGCTGTTTCTGGCACAGAAGTCAGTGGATGCAACAGAGGCAGATAAACAGATTGTGACTGATTTGCTTGATACACTTAGGGCAAATTTAGAACACTGTGTTGGTATGGCTGCCAATATGATTGGAGTAAAAAAGAATGTCATAGTAGTATCAGCCGGGCCATTTCAATTTGCAATGATAAATCCGATAATTACAAAGAAATCCGGAGCATACCAAACTGAGGAAGGATGTCTTTCGCTGAACGGTGTAAGACCATGCACGAGATATCAGGAAATAGAAGTGGACTATCTTGATCATAACTTTAAGAAACAGCATGGAAAGTATTCAGGGTGGACAGCACAGATTATTCAGCATGAGATTGACCATTGCAATGGAATAGTAATATAAGAATCAGGCAGGTGGAAAGATGTATTTAATCAAGACGGTAAAAGGTGATATTACGAAAATTACAGATGTTCAGGCAATCGTCAATGCTGCAAACAACTCTCTTTTAGGAGGTGGTGGAGTTGATGGTGCCATTCACAGGGCAGCAGGACCGGAACTTTTAGCAGAGTGTAGGACTCTTCATGGTTGCGAGACAGGTCAGGCTAAGATTACAAAAGCATATCATCTGCCATGTGATTATGTGATACATACTGTGGGTCCCATTTGGAATGGCGGCAGAAGTAAGGAAGAGGAACTTCTAGCAAGTTGCTATTTTCATTCTATGCAGGTTGCACTTGAACATGGGATAAGAAGTATCGCATTTCCTTCTATTTCCACAGGGGTATATTGCTTTCCAGTGGAACTTGCAGCAAAGATTGCAGTAAAAACAGTGAGCAGATTCTTGGATGATAATCCTGATAGCTTCGAATTTGTTGAGTGGGTTCTATTTGACAATGAGACAGAAAGAATTTACGAAGGTGAAGTAGATAAACTATATACAGATTTGTAGGAAAAAGCAAAGGAAGAAAATATTATGGGATTATTTGATATTAATGACGAAAAACTTCAAGCATTTTACCATAGGGCATTGGTTGAAGCAAATTATGGATTTGTCAATCCTCGTAAATATCCATATCTGGATCGTGCAATTATGCAATATGCAAGGGAAAATAATTGTAGCTATGATGATGCACTTATATTGGCGAAAACAGGTAAAAAGACAGGGAGGTTAGCCGGTAGATAGATGTCGTCTGCCATGCGACCATGAAGAAATAGCTTTTTTATAAAATAGTAAGAAAAGAAAGGTGGTGCTTCTAATGAGTACATATGTTATGTCAGATATCCATGGTTGTTATGATGACATGCTTATGATGATAGAAAAAATTAAATTGTCCGATGAGGATGTTTTGGTTTTTGCAGGTGATTATATAGACAGAGGACCAAAGAGTTATGAGATGATTAAGTGGATTGAGAAGAATCCTTGGAAGATACAAGAATTGTATTTGCACTTATAAAACAAGCCTCACAGGGCGTATTTGATTATTATGGGACTATTCAAAATTTGATAGAGATTCACGGCTGTACATTAAGTGAATTATCATATTATGCGAACATGTTTGAGGATTTTCCTTTGTTTTATTTATTGGAGGTAAGTGGTAGGAATTATGTAATAGTACATGCTGGGTACATTGATACTCTAGAAGGTGTTGATACCGAACGTGCCTATGAATCAATTGATGAATTTTATTTATATGCAAGAGATGATGCATATATTTATGGAGGTATTGAACATGGAGTAGTTGTTGCAGGACATACACCGACAACTCTGGAAGAAGAACTGCCATTTAATAACGGAGATGTGTATAAGTCTTATGATGAGGATTTAGATTGCACATTTTATGATATTGATTGTGGCTGCTCTGCAAAGGGCAAAAGAGATGGTGCTAAACTTGCATGTATTCGTTTGAATGATAAACAAATTTATTATATATAGTGAAGGTGGTGATTGTAGATGGCTCAAAGAACTATGTGTCTATGTGAGGGTAAATACATCGGAATTGAATCGATATTTACCGTTGTGAATGGAAGACAAATAAATATTCCCGAAAAGGTTGAGGCACTTAGAGAAAAAAGTCGTCGCAATCAGCTTACCTGTCCATGTGGTTGCGGGGCGATTCTTACATTGGTAGCGGGTGATCGAAATTTACGAGAACAGCATTTTAGACTTAAAGAAGGGGAACATGAAAAAGATTGCCACCTGGTAACAGAAGGAAAATGTTCTGTTGATTCAAAAATTGTTCTTAAATGCTGGATGGATGATAAGTTGCAAGATGCCAATATTGAATCCAGAGTTCCGATATCAGCAGTAGAGAACCACGAACGTAAATATGAATTTACACTATTGTCTAGAACAAAATCAATAGCGGTGAGTTATTCACATGAGCGAGTTAATTTATCAGATGAAAAGTTTGATATCTTAGAAAGTAACAGCAAAGGTATTCGTATTATTTATATTGTTGATGCACTTAATGGAGGTGGGAACGGTCAGTATCCGGAAAGTCTGATGAAAATACAGACAAGACAGGGGTATTGCTTGTATCTTTCCATTGATGATATTGACTATTACAAGGCTAAACTCAAAGCTGTCTATTTTGAACAGGATATTGATGGATTATGGCAAGAAATAACTTTTGCATCGGGATTGCTTAGTCAGTTTGATATAAGTGAATTTGGAGATGTTTTCTATTTAGGAAAGGCTCTCAAAGAATTGTTAGAAATTGCAAAGGATAAATTTTCCTGGGAACAAGAGTCTATCAGACAGAAGCATGAGCGTGAAAGGATAGAGCGAGAGGAATATCTTAAGAAGATTATTGCGGAGAACGCTAAACATCAGGAAGAAAAGAATAAGGAAATGATTCGTCAGAAGGAGAAGGCAGAAAGACGTAGAGCAGAGCTTGCAGAAAAACAGCGATTAGAAGCTGAACGAAAGGAAAGAGACCGAAAGGAAAAAGAGGATGCATTTAAGGCTGCGGTTACTAATAACTTTAAGAATCAAGAAACTCAAATACGAGATGCCGATGGAAATAGATGGGTAAAATGTGAGTTCTGCGGTAAAATTGCTATGGAAAAAGAGTTCAGTTCCTATGGAGGAGCTGGCAGAGTTAATCTTGGAACCTGTTATGATTGCTCAAAGAATACATCAGTTATACATGAAAAGATAAATCATCCGGTGGCAATAAAGAAAAGAGCATATGATTCGAATGTCTGTCCTGATTGTGGTGGACAGCTGAAGGAAAAGAGTGGAAAGTTTGGTTCATTTATCGGGTGTAGTAATTATCCAAAATGCAGATATACGAGGAAAATCACTGGTAAGAAGTACTAAGATATGGATGGAATTGAAAAATGAAGCATTACAGACAGATAATAATTAATATAGAAGTAGAGGATGATTTGCCAGAGGAAAAACTGGATTATTTGGTTGGAAAGCTTTTCGAGACAATCGAAGAGAACGTTGATGAAAATGAGATTAGAATTGATAATGTGAGGGTGAATTGATAGTGTCGGTTTTGGAAGGTTATGGTATTTTCTTCTAGATGAATGTGAAGGAGGTCTTGATATGGACAGAAATATTTGGCTTGACGGTATGATGGGGCTTATTGTAGGGGACGCATTAGGTGTTCCGGTACAGTTTATGGAGAAAGAAGAAATTATCACAAGGAAAGTCGGACTGGTAAAAGGAATGGAATCCGGTGGTGCATATAATATGCCGGCAGGTACATGGTCGGACGATGGAAGTATGGCACTTGCTACTCTTGACAGTATTGTAAATAATAAGAAAATTGATTTGTTAGACATTATGGAATGCTTCTGCAAGTGGGAATTAGAAGGAAAATATACACAGTATGGAGAAGCCTTTGATCAGGGAAACACCTGCACGGAAGCCATTTATCGTTATATAAAGGACAAGAATATTGATACCTGCGGATGCACAGATGAAAATTCTAATGGTAATGGTTCCTTAATGAGGATTCTCCCGGCATGTATATTTCTGGCATTAGATGAGGAGACTTCGGAAGATGATAAGATGAAGCTTATTCATAAAGTGTCCGGATTAACCCATAATCATCTCAGAAGTAAAATGGCATGCGGATTATATTATGCAATGGTTGATGTACTGCTTCATTCTGAAGGTGAATCATCACTTAAGAACATTTTGCAAACGGGTATTGATAAAGGATTAAAGTTTTACGGAATGGACAAGGATAATTATTATGAAATGGCACATTTTACAAGGCTGTTTCATTTGGATGAACTCCAACAGATAGAGGAAAGTGAAATGAGAAGCGGCGGTTACGTGATTGAAACCATTGAAGCAGCAGTATGGTGCCTAATTACCACAGATTCCTTGAAAGAGTGTTTATTGAAAGTAGTAAATATGGGACATGATACAGATACCGTGGCAGCAGTTGCAGGTGGACTTGCCGGCTTGTATTATGGCGTAGATGCAATACCGAAAGATTGGTTAGGTGAGATAACGCAGAAGGAGTATGTTGAAGACTTGTGTGAAAAAGCAAGGTTGTTATGGAAGTAAAGATCCTGAAACAGACCACGGCAATCGACTGGAAATTAGGGTCTCCTTTGCTTTCATTTCTTTTAAACAGAGGATAAAGTTACTGCTTCCCCTCCGTTTGAGAGAATGAATTCCTAATACATTCTTCTACACATTAACGCAAGCAAGGAATTCAACCTGTCATTTTTAACGGACACCTTATCTGATAATGTATGATCATAAACTACCAAATAGAAACAAGAATACATTGTTGGAGGTGTCGATATGGCAGAGATTTATTTTACAATAGCAGGAACGAATCACCATCATGGCCAGGATTTCCTTGAGCCAAAGATGAAGGTTAAACTGGTCAAGGAGCCTGATAATGAATATGATAGGGAAGCGATCAAAGTTGAGATGCCCGGTATCGGACATATTGGCTATGTGGCAAACAGCCCTTACACGGTAGTGGGCGAAAGCTACAGCGCTGGAAGGTTGTATGACAAGATTGGAGATACTGCAAAGGGAACTGTTCTGTATGTTCTTCCGAAGGGAGTGCTTTGCGTGCTTAACAACGAAGAAAAACCTCACAAAAAGAAATAGCAATCTATTTTCTGTGTGGGGAGGAAATGTCTATGGTGAAACATCAGTCAAGATTGAAGGAGATACGACAGGGAACAGGGCTTACGATAGATCAGGTGGTTGAAGCTACCGGAATCAGTAAGCGTACGATTATTACAATCGAAAATGAAGAAGGAGCGAATCCTTCTGTAGACACAGTAAAACGACTAATCAAATATTTTGAAATATCTTTCGAGGAGCTCTATCCCTGATAAATACCGGGGTAGAGCCCCTTTTCATTTAAGTATGGATAAGAAATTAGGAACCCATCGGGACAGACATCGAAGGCATTGAATTTATTTTGTTTTCCACGAGAACTAATAATGATTGTACAGCCTTCCGAGGTTTATATGAAGTGTATGGAAGTGGCAGAGGAGATATTATCAAAGAATAGAAAATAAAATATGCGTTTTGCTTTTCTGGTAATATGATTCAAACTCCAAACCTTATTCTATTAGCCAAAAATGAAAAAACGTTGATTTTGGCTAATAGTAACAGTATAATAAGTACATACTGTTAGTGAAAGGATGATGCAGATGAAGCTGATA
>CAMEIX010000026.1 GCA_945919075.1 uncultured Lachnospiraceae bacterium | reverse complement strand
ATGACGAGATGAGTGTTTCAGAGATTGCCGAATGCATGAATTGTCCGGAGGGAACCGTGACTTATCGTCTGTCCAGTGCGCGGGGAAAGATAAAATGTGCGGTGCAGGAATATGAGGATACCAGCGGCATTAAACTGTATTCTTTCGGTGCGGTTCCTCTCCTCACAGCTATCTTTATGGCAGATGCAGAAAAGATTATGATTCCAAATGTTCTAAGCAGTGTTTTTGCTTCCTTTGGAGCTACTACCGGTACGGTAGCCGGTGCAGTTTCTTCTGCCGGTAATGCAAGCGCCGTTTCTGTTGCATCAAGTGCAGGAATGACAGTAGCAAAAAAGGCATCCAAGTTTGGCATAAAGGGACTCATTAAGACCACTAAGGCAAAAATTATAACAGGTGTAGTTGCCACTGCTGTTGCAGTCGGTGGTGCAACAGGCTTTATGCTAATGAATAAGCCTGAGCAGAAGCAGGAAACAAAGGAACCTTATACCAACGTAAACACTGTCATCATCGATAATGATTATGTTACTGTTACTATTGATAAAATCTATGATAAGGGATATATTCCGGATAAAAAAGAAACACGTATGCCCATAGAGGAAAAATTCTGGAGTTTGGAAGATTGCATCGTAGAACTGAACATGGAGAATAAATCCGACAAAGACATTTTTGTTAATATGAATTTTTTCACCGTAAATAATGAGAGTATGGACTACGGTACATATTCCAATGAAACCTATATGCTGGATCCACACTCTACACAGATTTCATGTATCAATCACCATGATGGCATTCTGAATATTGACACGCAGGAGTATCTGAAAGTTGACCGTGACCCAATCACATGGGCCAAGGTTGGATACAGCGTATATGTAATGGACAAAAACTATACTGAGGAAATTCTGATTGAGCAAAATCTCATGGATATATATTTCTATGATGAAGCAGAGTTAGCACCGGATTATGAAAGAAAAATTCGTGACCCAAGGGAACAGGTTCTTATCGATAACGAACAGATTAAAGTCACTTATATAGGTACAGATATATTGTACGATGAAAACTTTCAATCTCTTTGGGGCAGACCTTTCTTATATGTAGAGAACAAATCTGACCATGACATACGTATCAGTTGCTACGGAGATTATGTATGCGACCTATCATCTTCTTGTGTTTTTGCCGGGACAAATGGCTACATAACCGATTTAAACCTTGAAAATCCGGATGATCCATTCGGTACTGATTCAAATTCCTTCTTATACGAAATGATAGAAAATGAAACGCCTTTTGAATTCGATATTCACATTGCTGACTATACAGAATTAGCCGGTGGATACATAGACACCGGCTATCAAGGCAACAGCGTACTTCCAAACGGAATGACTGGCGGCGAATTTGAACAGTATTTGACGGACTCTGAAACCATATATTCTGTGCAAATTATAAATTTTGATTGTATAAAAGAATCTAAATAAACAGTTTTAATAAAAGAAAACCCCTTAAGAACCTTTTTTACAATGCATGTACAGTTCTTAAGGGGTATGCTTTTTATCATTCATCAACTGAAATATCTACAAGTACAGGTGCATAATTACTGTCAACCCAGGGGGTTAAATTCAAAGCCATTTTATCTAACATATCGTCATCTACCAGATAGGCAAAATGTACGGTGGTGATTCCCTTTTGGATTTCGGTAAAATAGAATTCTTTTCCACCAAGGGTTTCCTCAAAATAGAAAGGGGCATTGTCTGTCATAGCATCCCTTACATAATCCGGGCGAACATAATCTCTTATATATAGACTTGTTCCTTCATTACTTTCTTCATAAAATGTCAAATCAGGAATCTCTATTCTGCCATTTGAAAATGGATTCACATTTTCATACTGTGCTGTTACGTATACAATCTTCGGGTTGATAACATTTCTTTCAACTACTGATCGCTGTGGTTGTGATATGCCATCTCCATAAGTAACTGTTTCTCTTTTGTAAGAATTGACTCTTCCCTGTTCATCAAATATCTTTTCATATGCAATCTTATTTTCGCACATTGCATTCCCATCAAGTCCTTCACAGGAATCCAGAACTTGTACATCTATGAGCGTGAAGGTACCTCCACACATATTGACCATATCCTCTTCTATTATCCGGACTTTCCTGCTTTCTGCATTTTGAGCATCAATACTTCCTTCAAATTGAGATTTCTGATGTTTTGAATAAGCAACAAGGGCCACTATCGCTTTCCGTAAACCCGCCAAACCTGTACGTTTTCTTTCTTCATAAGATACTACGGACGAAAGATCTCTGATTGCGTCATATGTCTGATTTATTTTTTCATCAATTAGCGGGCTATCAAGGATATCTCCTCTCATGATTCTTTTTATATTTTTTTCATTATACTCTTCCATTCTTTCATTTCCTCCTAAATGTCAAGCTGTGTTCTAAGCTGCTCCTTGCCCCTATGAATCCTGCTTTTTACTGTACTTTCCTTCAAATGAAGTAATTTGGCAATTTCTTTGGTTGTAAATTGTTCTCCATAATACATTTGAAATATAATTCGACTTTCCTTTGGAAGCTTTTGTAATAAATCGAAAAATTCCAGATCAGAATTTTGAACAATATGAAACGTCTCTAAATTAAGTTTTGTCTGTTGGTCCGCTTCTACCAAATCCATGGAAATCACTTTTGCTTTTTTTCTTTGAATTGTGATGCAGTTATTGATTAGGATTCTGATGAGCCAGGTCTTAAAAAACTCTGGTTTTTTCAAAGTGCATTTCTTTTCAAAAGCATCTAAAATGGTTTCCTGTATCGCATCCGCCACATCCTCCTCATTTCCAAGATAAGCAATTGCAATCCGTTTCATTGTCTGCTTATTCTGTTCCATCAGGGTAATAAAAGCCTCTGCATCCCCATTTTGCGCTTTCTTCACAAGTTTATCCATTGTTCCTCCAGTTTCAACATTTGGCCAAATGTAATATGAAGCACCTTCTGCTTACATTCATTAGACGCTTCACGAAAGATATTGGTTGTATATAATAAAAAATAATGGAACTTTTCATTTACGTAAAGTTCCATTACTCTTTTATTTCCTTATCAAGATTTTAATAAACTGAATTTTTTTATTTTAACGCATTCTTCATTTCCGATACATACTGTGCTACAGGTATTTCGGCCTTGTCACCGAACTCGCCGATGCGGCGGACAATGGCGGAGCCCACAATCACCCCGTCTGCATATTTTGCCATGTTGCCGGCCTGTTCGGGAGTGGAGATGCCGAAGCCGATAGCACAGGGAATAGTAGGATTTACCTTCTTAACCTGTTCTACCATAGCACCCACATCAGTGGTAATATTGGTGCGCACCCCTGTCACGCCAAGGGAAGAAACGCAGTAAACAAAGCCTTCTGCTTTCTTGGCTATCATGGCAATCCGGTCGTTGCTGGTAGGAGCAATCAGACTGATAAAATCCAGACCATATTGGCGACAGGTAGGTGCGAATTCTTCTTTTTCCTCAAAGGGAACATCTGGAAGAATGAGACCGTCCATGCCAATCTCTGCTGCAGTCTTTACAAATTTTTCGATGCCGTAGGAATACACTACATTGGCATAGGTCATAAAAACCATGGGAACACTTACTTCCTTCCGAATTTCACGAACCATGTCAAATATTTTATCCGTAGTGGTTCCGGCCGTCAGAGCCCGCAGGCTTGCTGTCTGAATGACAGGACCTTCCGCAGTGGGATCGGAGAATGGAATTCCCAGTTCAATCAGATCCGCTCCATTTTCCGCCATGGCTTTTACCAGTTTCTTGGTCATATCAAGACTGGGGTCCCCACAGGTGATAAAGGGTATGAAGGCTTTTTTGTTTTCGAATGCACTTTTTATTTTACTCATGGATATTCTCTCCTCTGTATCTTGCAATGGCAGCACAGTCCTTATCTCCTCTGCCGGATATATTGACTACAATAATCTGATCCTTGTCCATGGTGGGTGCCAGCTTCATGACTTCTGCAATGGCATGGGCACTTTCGATGGCCGGGATAATACCCTCTGTGCGGCTTAAATATTCAAAGGCATTTACGGCTTCGTCATCCGTGATAGCTACATATTCTGCCCTGCCTGTATCATGAAGCCATGCATGCTCCGGTCCGATACCGGGATAATCAAGCCCTGCGGAAATGGAATATACAGGAGCAATCTGGCCATATTCATCCTGACAGAAATAGGATTTCATACCATGGAAAATCCCCAATTTGCCGGTATTAATGGTAGCTGCTGTTTCAAAGGTATCAATCCCTCTTCCGGCTGCCTCACAACCAATGAGCCGGACATCTTTATCCTCAATAA
Organism: uncultured Lachnospiraceae bacterium; assembly: GCA_945919075.1. Taxonomy (GTDB): domain Bacteria; phylum Bacillota; class Clostridia; order Lachnospirales; family Lachnospiraceae; genus Acetatifactor. The sequence goes on along the minus strand of CAMEIX010000026.1, from coordinate 30,740 downwards.
AGTGGCAAAATGCACCGATGGCATTACTGCCGCCGCCCACACAGGCAACCACCGCATCGGGTAATTTTCCCTCCTTTTCTAAAATCTGCTCCTTGATCTCCTTGGATATGACAGACTGAAAATCGCGGACAATAGTGGGGAAGGGATGGGGTCCCATAACGGAGCCTAAACAGTAATGCGTATCATCAATCCGATTGGTCCACTCCCGCATAGCTTCCGATACGGCATCCTTCAAGGTTGCGGTTCCGCTTGTTACCGGGATTACGGTGGAACCCAAAAGCCGCATACGATAAACATTCAAAGCCTGTCTCTCGGTATCTTCCTTACCCATGAATACTACACACTCCATTCCGAGGAGTGCTGCTGCGGTTGCCGTCGCAACTCCATGCTGGCCTGCACCGGTTTCTGCAATCAGTCTGGTCTTACCCATTTTCTTGGCAAGGAGCGCCTGACCAAGTACATTATTAATCTTATGGGAGCCGGTATGATTCAAATCTTCTCTTTTCAGATAAATCTTTGCTCCGCCTAAGTCTGCGGTCATTTTTCCCGCATAATACAGGCGGCTGGGTCTGCCTGCGTAATCATTGAACAACTCGGTAAGCTCTCTGTTAAACTCCGGATCATCCTTATAATGATTATATGCTTTTTCCAATTCAATAACTGCGTTCATCAGCGTTTCCGGGATATATTGTCCGCCGTGCACACCGAAACGTCCTTTTCTTTCTTCCATGTCTGTACCTTCCTATCCTTTATTTCCCACGCCTGTTAAGCTTTTACTGCTTCCACAAATGCGCGTATTTTTTCCTTATCTTTTCTTTGATTTGTCTCCACACCGCCTGAAGCATCCAGTAGTATGGCTTTTGTCCGCAGGGCCTCTTTTACATTATCAATGTTAAGTCCGCCTGCCAGTCCAAAGGGTCTTGTCATAGCATCCAGATAGGACCAGTCAAAAGTCTCGCCGCTGCCCTGTCCCTTGTCTAAGATTACAAAATCTGCTTTGGATTTCCCAGCTGCTTCCACATCTTCTCTGCTTTTTATCTGGAATGCCTTCCATATGGGTTTATATGTTAAATTTTTCAACCTTTCAATATAGTCATTGTCTTCATTTCCGTGTAACTGTGCGATTTCAATGCTTCCTTCATTGAGTAATTCTGCAACTTGTTCTAATGGTTCATCCACGAAAACGCCCACCGGCTTAATGTTTTCCTTTAATCCTTTCCGAAGTTTTCTCACTTGCTCTTTGGAAAGATTCCGATGGCTTTTGGAAAAGTTGATAATGAACCCGCAATAATCGGGGCCGATTTCATTTACATAGGCAATATCCTGCTCACACATCAGTCCGCAGATTTTGACCTGTTTCATAGGTGCCTCCTTAGGTTTCATGAAGTGCGGATTTCACTATGTTTCAATCCTCACCGCGCAGTTTTTTTAACATCAGGGTTTTATCTTTTGCACGCATCAGGGTTTCCCCGATCAGCACTGCGTCTACCTTGGCTTCCTTCAATGCTTTGATATCTTCCGGCGTTTTGATGCCGCTTTCTGCCACAAACAGAATATCCTCCGGTACCAGGGAACGCAATTTTTGACTGTTATCGATATCCACGGTAAAATCTTTCAGGTTGCGATTGTTTACCCCAATGATTTTTGCTCCGGCTTCTACTGCTTCCCTGATTTCTTTGTCATCATGGGTCTCAACAATTGCCACCATGCCCAGACTGTGACAGATATTCAGGTATTTTGCAATCGTATCTTTGTCAAGGATGGCACAGATAAGCAGAATTGCATTACTTCCCATGACTTTTGCCTGATAGATCTGGTATTCGTCCACCACAAAATCTTTGCGGATCATGGGAGTCTTTACACTTTTCCGGATCTCCGTAAAGATTTGATCGGAACCTAAGAACCACTTCGGCTCCGTCAGACAGGAGATACAATCGGCACCGGCGGCTTCATATTCCTTCGCAATTTCCACATAGGGAAATTCTTCGGCAATAATTCCTTTGGAAGGGGAAGCTTTTTTAATCTCACAAATGAAACGGATACCGGGCTTTTTTAAGTTCCGGTAGAATGGATTATCTTCAGGGAAGGGAACCTTTACCATTTCTTTTAGCTGTTCCAAAGGTAGTGCTTCTTTATCCTGCTCCACCCTGACCTTTGCATAGGCTGCGATAGTGTCTAAGATTGTACTCATGTTCAGTCCTCTTTATTGGAAACTTCAATGAATTTCTCAAGGGTTTTCTTTGCGGCTCCGCTGTCAATCAGGGAAGCTGCCAGCTTGGTACCTGCCTTCAGACTGTCCGCCTTCTGTGCAATGTATAAAGCAGCACCGGCATTTAAGAGAACGGCATCCCTCTTGGGGCCTTTCTCACCATCTAAGATAGCTCTTGTGATGGCTGCGTTTTCTTCGGGAGTGCCACCCACCAGTTCTTCCTTGGTGCACATCTTCATGCCCAGTTCTTCCGGATTGATGACATAACTTTTGTAAGCACCATCCGCAAATTCACATACCGTGGTTTTGGAACTTAAGGAGATTTCATCCAGTTTGTCCTGTCCGTACACTACCATACCACGTTTTACTCCAAGGTTCGTAAGTACCCTTGCAAGCGGCTCTACCAAAGATTCGTCATAGACACCCAGAAGCTGCATACTCGGTGATGCCGGATTGGTAAGCGGTCCCAGAATATTGAATACGGTACGGATTCCCAGCTCCTTACGAATGGGTCCCACATATTTCATGGAGGTATGATACTTTTGTGCAAAGAAGAAGCACATCCCCACTTCTTTTAAGAGTTCCACACACTTTTCCGGGGACTGGTCAATATTTACTCCCAATGCTTCAAGGCAATCCGCGGTTCCGCATTTGGAGGATGCCGCACGGTTTCCGTGTTTTGCCACCTTCACACCGCCTGCTGCCGCTACCAGAGCGGAAGTAGTAGAAATGTTAAAGCTTTGCGCATTGTCCCCTCCGGTTCCTACGATTTCCATAACCTCCATATCATGTTCCACCTTGGTGGCATGGTCGCGCATGGCTGCCGCACAGCCTGCTATTTCATCGATGGTTTCTGCTTTGGTACTCTTCGTAGACAGAGCCGCCAGAAATGCCGCATTCTGGGTTGCACTGGTTTCCCCACTCATAATCTCATTGATTACGGCATAGGCCTCCTCATAAGTTAAATCCTGTTTGTCTACGATTTTTACAATTGCTTCTTTAATCATTGTCTTTTCTCCTTTCCTTTGGCATCTGCCACTGCTTTTCTGCCATGGATCTTTAGGAAGTTTAAGACTCGCTAAATAAAAAATCCCTGACAGAATACTCCTATTCTGTCAAGGACGAACTTACACTAAATCCGCGGTGCCACCTTGCTTTCCGACTTGCATCGGACCCTTTGCGAGATACCTTCATATCCCCGGCAACTGACGTATGCCCACACGTTACAGAATACTCTCCGAAAGGATTTCCCTGTACCCTCAGCGGTCCATTTGATAATTTGTTTTCCACCCGATCTCAGCAACCCGGGCTCTCTGTAGGAGCATCGTTATCTTTATCTCCGCTTCAACGGTTTAACTTGATGAAGTTATAAAGTACTTTATACCTTTTTTCAGAAATGTCAATAAGGAAACTCTTTTTTCTAAAACAATTTTTCAAAACTATTCCACGGAAAAAAACTTATCCAGTTTGACCAGACAGCGGTAGAGCAGGCGCTTTTCATCTTCATCCAGTCCTACTACCACAGACTTTATCATATTCTTATGAAAGTCCCTGTGATGGAAGAAGGCCTTGCGTCCTCTTTCCGTGAGGGTGACCAAAACCACCCTTTTATCCTCCGTGCTGCGCTCTCTTATTATATAACCCTTCTTCTCCAGGCCGTTCATATTGGTAGTCAGCGTCCCCACCGTAACGCAGAGCCGTTTGGCAATCTCGGACATATTCCGGGGTTCATCAATTCCTACAGCTTCTATTATATGCATATCATTATTCGTGATATCTTTGAATTCCTCGGTAATGACTGCCTGGGCCTCCACATCCATGACATGGTTGAAGAGATTTACTAACATTTCATTTAATCCGCGGTTGGATCTTTCACTCATTTTTACACTCTTTTCTGAAGCACATTTGATAAAACTAATCTAACCATTTTTTCGTCCTGCGGTCAACCTTTTTTCGAGGTAAAGATTGCAATTTCCTTTTCTTAAATCCTTTTGGAACCCGGAAACTACAAAGTAATCACACAGGCACCGTAAGTAAGCCCCGCTCCGAATCCGGAAAGCACCAGTTTCATTCCCGGTTTGAACATCCCGCTTTTTCTGCATTCATCCAAAAGTACGGGAATGGATGCAGAGGACATATTGCCTACATTCTGTACATTAGCGGGAAACTTGGAAATGTCTGCCTTAAGCCTTTTGGCAATGGCTTCTATAATACGCAAATTTGCCTGATGAAGCAAAAAGTAATCGATATCGTCCACCGAAAGATTGGTTTTTTCCAACAACTCATTGATACAACCCGGCACCTGGCGGGCAGCAAACTGGAAGATCTCCCTTCCGTCCATGGTTACAAACATGGACTGTTCTTCACCGGAATACAGGAGATTCTTAAGATTTCTGGTACCGCACTTTAATACCATACCTTTTCTTCCATCCGCATGCTGTACAAAAGAAAAATTATATGCCTTAGCCGCATCTGCTTCCACATAAACGGCACCGGCGCCATCTCCGAACAGAATACAGGTTCCTCTGTCTTCCCAGTCGATAATCTTGGAAAGTACTTCTGCTCCCACCACCAGTGCATTTTTATAAATGCCGGCAGCCATATAAGAATGGGCTGTATGCAGGGCAAACAGAAAGCCCGCACAGGCTGCATTTAAATCAAAAGCTACCGCATTTACTGCACCGATGGCATCCTGTACCTGACAGGCCACACAGGGAAGCGCCATCTCCGGAGAACAGGTTGCTACCAGAATAAGGTCCACATCCTCCGCACTTTTTCCGGCATCCGCAAGTGCTTTTATGCAGGCTTCGGAAGCGAGCGAAGCCACGGTTTCCCCTGTGGAAATATGTCTTTTTTCGATTCCGGTCCGCTCTTTTATCCATTCATCGGAAGTTTCCACATATTTTGCAAGGTCATCATTGGTTAAGACATTTGCAGGAAGTGAACTACCCGTTCCTTTTATCTGCATGTTCATGGTGCAAATTCCTCCATAATATCTTTTACTGTTTCAATCTTTTCTGCACGGCAGGCATTGCTTCCGCAGAAAATCAGTCCTTCGTCCAGCCTGCCTTCCACTGCATTGATCAAGGCTTCCGTAATACAGTAAGGTGCCGTTAAAACATCACAGGTTTTGATACACTGTCTACAGCCTCTCATAAACCGCTCACCGGCATTCACTTTGTCAAGGAAGGCATTGTGAATCGCTCTTCCGGGCATTCCCACGGGACTTTTTATAATTTCAATATCTTCTTTTTTTGCATGGATGTACGCCTGTTTGTAAGCCATGCTTGCATCACATTCCTCCGTAGTCACAAAGCGGGTTGCCATCTGCACTCCGGCTGCTCCCATGGAAACATAATGCTCCAAATCCTTTCTCTCATATACACCACCGGCAACCACTACGGGCATGGATACCTGTTCTTCTTTTTCCAGCTCTTTTGCATAATCCAGAATGGACTTTATTTCTTCGTCATAGCTTTCTTTTGTAAAACTGTCCAGTTCTTCCTTAGAAAAGCCTAAATGGCCTCCGGCTTCCGGTCCTTCAATCACCACCAGATCCGGCAGTTTCTGATATTTCTTTTTCCAGAAACGAATGATCACATCCAATGCCTTCCTGCTGGAGACAATGGGAGCAATCTTAGTCAGACTCCCTTTCACCAGTTCCGGCAAATTAAGCGGAAGTCCTGCGCCGGAAATAATCAGATCAATACCTGCCTCCACAGCGGCTTTTACATATTCTTCATAACGTCTGGTAGCCACCATGATATTAACCCCGAGGACTCCGCCGCATGCCAGTTCCCTGGCCTTTTTGATTTCCTCTCCGATGACTCTTAAATTGGTTTCAATGGGGTTTTTCGCAAATTCCGGGTCACGAAAGCCAATCTGGGCTGTGGATATGACACCCACACCGCCCACACAGGCTACGGCTCCTGCCAGTCCGGAAAGACTGACGCCGACACCCATACCGCCCTGGATTACCGGAATACGCGCTACAAGATCCCCTATCTTTAAGCTTGAAATATTCATAATCTTCCTCTAAAATGCACGGAATCTGTCGTATCTTTCCGCACTGATGTCTTCTCTCTTTGCTCCTTCATACTTTTTAAGAAAAGCGCAAATATTTTCCTTCAGATAGCCACCGATGGCTTTCTTGGTGGAATCATCCGCACCACCGAATTCCGGAATAATCTTATCGATAATATGAAGCTCCTTCAGATCCTGTGCCGTAATTTTCATCACTTCACTGGCTTCCTCTGCCCTGCCTGAATCTTTCCACAGGATGGAAGAAAAGCCCTCCGGAGAAAGAATGGAGTAAGTAGCGTTCTCTAACATCCAGACTTCATTGCCCACTGCCGTTGCAAGGGCACCTCCGCTTCCGCCTTCTCCGATCATGATGCAAAGCACGGGAACTTGTAATGCCGACATTTCCATCAGGTTTCTTGCAATACTTTCTCCCATGCCACGCTCTTCCGCTTCCATTCCCGGATAAGCCCCGGAGGTATTCACAAAGCAGACAATGGGACGGTTAAATTTCTCCGCCTGCTTCATAAGACGAAGTGCTTTACGGTACCCCTCCGGCATGGGCATGCCATAGTTTCGTTCCTGACATTCTTTTAAGTTTCTTCCTTTGTGGTCTGCAATAACCGTCACTGCCTGCCCGCCAATGAAGCCGATTCCGCCCACAATTGCGGGGTCATCCCGAAATGCCCTGTCGCCATGAGCTTCTACAAAGTGGTCGAAAATCACTTCCATATAGTCTAAAGCCGAAGCTCTGTCCACGCTGCGGACTGCTTTCACCTTTTCCCAGGCACTTTTTGTCACTGCTTTTGCAGCCCGCTCTTTTATAATTTCAGTAGGAACAAAGTGATAGTTCACATCACCGAAATTGGCATAGTTTCCTTCTTTGCACTGGTGTGCTTTTACCAAAAAGTATATGGTCTTTTTTAAGCGGTCCCGTCGCACGATTCCGTCAATAATACCATGCTCCACCAGAAATTCCGCGGTCTGGAATCCTTCCGGGAGTTCCTGTCCGATGGTCTGACGGATGACACGGGGACCGGCAAACCCAATGAGGGCTCCGGGCTCTGCCATAATGACATCCCCTAACATGGCAAAACTTGCCGTCACACCACCTGTGGTAGGGTCTGTCAGAATGGGGCAATAAAAGAGTCCTGCCTCCCCTAATTTCTGGATTGCCGCGGAGGTCTTTGCCATCTGCATCAGAGAAACAATGCCTTCCTGCATTCTGGCACCACCGGAACAGCAGAATAAGAACACGGGAAGTTTTTCTTCCACGGCTCTTTCCATGGCCTTGGTAATCTTCTCTCCCACAACATGACCCATACTGGCCATCATAAACCGGGCATCGCAGACACCCAGTACAATATCTTCCCCGAATACTTTACAGCGTCCGATGGTAACGGCCTCGTCCAACCCGGTCTTTTCCCTTGCTTCCTTCACCTTATCCTCATAGCCTGCAAATCCAAGGGGATTTTTGATTTCCGTCTTGGAAAACCAGGGAGTAAAAGTACCCGGGTCTGCTACCATTTTAATACGGTTCAAGGTTCTCACCCTGAAATAGCTGCCGCATTCATAACAGATATATTTTCGTTTTACAACTCTGGCACGATTTACCATCTTGCCGCATTTGGGACATTTTATTTTTGTATCATCCTCTTCCTCTGTCCGGGTTTTGGATGTTTCCACACTTTCTTCCTCCACCAGTTTTGTCATACCGAAGGAAGCATCTTCTCCGCCAAAGATTTTCGCAAAATTGCGACTTCTTTTTATTCTTGGAATTTTCATTCAAATCACCTCTGATTCCGGTTATTAACCGATTGCAAAGGTAAGTTCTGCCTCTGCTACTTTTTTTCCTTCTACAAAAGCCTGTGCCTTTCCCACACCGATAGGACCTTTTACTTTCACAATTTCGGTTTCCAGCATAAGCACATCACCGGGTACTACCTTTTTACGGAAACGTGCTTTGTCAATGCCGGCAAAGTATGCTGTTTTCCCCTTCATTTCCGGGAGGTCAAGCATAGCCACTGCGCCCACCTGTGCCAAAGCTTCGATAAGTAAAACTCCGGGCATAACCGGATTTCCCGGAAAGTGTCCGCCGAAATAGGGTTCTCCCATGCTGACGCATTTTTTGCCCACGGCTCTTTTTCCCGGCTCTAATTCCTCAATGGTATCAATGAGTAAAAAAGGCTGTCTGTGAGGAATAATTTCCATAATTTCTTTCGTTGTATAAACTGCCATTTTCCGTGCTCCTATTCGCTGTATTTACCAATCAGAATGCTGGCATTATGACCACCGAAACCAAGGGAATTGGAAAGTGCATAAGGCACTTCTTCCTCATAGCTCTGCTTACAATAATCCAGATCCATCTCTTCTTCACATTCAGTCAGACCTACGGTTCTGTGAATGAAACCTTCTTCTATTTCTTTTACGCAGGTTAAGAATTCTACCGCTCCGGCAGCACCTAAAAGATGTCCTACCATGGACTTGGTGGAATTGATCCTTATATCCTTTGCATGGTCCCCGAAGGCCAGTTTGATTGCCCTGGTTTCAAAGAGATCATTGTGATGGGTGCTGGTTCCGTGTGCATTGATATAGGTCAGATCGTTCTTATCCACGCCGCCGTCATGCAGTGCATTTAACATTGCGGTTGCGGCTCCCGCACCGTCTTCGGCGGGACTGGTAATATGATAAGCATCGGAAGAACATCCATAGCCTAATACTTCTGCGTAAATTCTGGCACCACGTTTTTTTGCATGCTCCAGTTCCTCTAAAATGACGATGCCCGCACCTTCACCCATAATGAATCCGCTTCTGTTCTTATCAAAAGGAATGGAACATTTTTCCGGATCTTCACAGGAAGAAAGTGCAGTCAGTGCACTGAATCCGGAAACACCGATGGGTGTAATGCTACCTTCTGTTCCCCCTGCAACCATCACATCGGCATCCCCGTACTGAATGGTACGGAACGCTTCCCCAATGGAGTTGGTACCGGTAGCACAAGCGGTTACCACGTTAATGCTCTTGCCTTTCAGACCATAGGCAATACTTACATTGCCTGCTGCCATATTGGAAATCATCAAGGGTACTAAAAGCGGTCCGATTTTGGAAGGACCCTTTTCCAAAAGACGTGCATGCTCTCTTTCCATGGCCTGCAGGCTTCCGATACCGCTGCCCACTGCGCAGCCTACGCGGTAAGCGTCTTCCTTTTCCATGTCAAGACCGGCATCCTTTATTGCTTCTCCGGTTGCCGCTACGGCATACTGACAGAAAAGCTCCATACGTCTTGCTGCTTTTTTGTCCATATATTCTTCCGGCTTGAAATCTTTTACTTCAGCCGCAAGCTTGCATTTGTATTCGGTGGTATCAAAATAGGTAATCGGTGCAAAACCAATCTTTCCCTTTTTGATTCCTGCCCAAAAATCTGCCACATTGTTACCGATGGGAGTAATGGCTCCCAAACCTGTTACTACAACACGTTTCTTCATTTTTCGTTTCCTTTCATTCGGGAATATCGACCCATTTATCATTCGCCTTTGGCGAAGGGCCGGTGCTACATGTCAGGTTTTCACCGAAACCCGGCACAAATTAAATTGCCATGCCACCATCCACACAGAGTACCTGACCGGTAATGTAATCTGCCATACCGCTTCCCAAAAATACCGCTGCGTCGGCAATGTCTTCTACCCTGCCGAGACGTCCTAAAACCGTGGATTCTTTTCCCCTCTCCAAAACCGCTTCGGGGAGGGCATTTGTCATATCCGTTTCCACAAATCCGGGGGCAATCGCATTCACGCAGACATTCCGGCTTCCCAATTCTCTTGCAATACTCTTGGTCAGACCGATAATTCCGGCTTTACTTGCCGCATAATTTGCCTGCCCGGGATTTCCCATTACGCCGGATACGGAAGAAATATTTATAATTTTTCCGTGACGCAATTTTAAGAAATTTCTGGAAAGATGCTTAATCAGGTTAAATGCACCTTTCAAATTAATATTGATAACATCATCAAAATCCTGCTCGGACATTTTTAGGATCAGATTGTCCTTTGTGATACCGGCATTGTTTACCAGGATATCCACACGGCCGTATTTCTCTAAAATATCCTTAACCGCCTTTTCGCTGGCTGCATAATCTGCCACATTAAAGCCAAAGCTTTCTGCGGTTCCTCCGTTTGCCCTGATTTCCTCACAAACTGCCTCTGCGCGTTCCTTAGAACCGTTGTAATTAATCAAAACGGTAGCGCCCTGTTTTGCATAGGCTATGGCGATTCCCCTGCCGATACCTCTGCCGGCTCCGGTAATAAGAGCAATTTTTCCTTCCAATAATTTTTCCATGATTTCTCCTCTTTCTCTTAGAGACTTGCGGTGAGCTTTGACAGGTCTTCCATCTTTTCCACATTGATGACCTTAAGATCCTTGTCAATCTTCTTTACAAAGCCAGCCAAAGTTTTTCCGGGGCCGATTTCCACAAAGGTTGTGACACCCAATTCCTTTAATAAAAGGATACTTTCCCGGAAACGGACCCTGCTTGCCACCTGTTTCTCCAAAAGGCCTTTGATTGTGGAAGGGTCTGTTACTTCTTTCGCATCCACATTACTGATGTAAGGAACCTGGATTTCCCCTACCTTTACCTGCTCCAGTTCTTTCTTAAGCAGTTCTCCTGCCCCTTTTAAGAGTTCGGAGTGGAAAGGCCCGCTGACCTTTAGGGGAATACATCTTTTGGCACCGTTTTCCGTTAATATCTCACTTGCTTCTTTCACTGCCTTTTCTTCCCCGGTAATCACAATCTGGCCGGGGCAGTTATCATTGGCAATGGATACGATACCATCCACGGTCTTAAGAACCGCATCAATTGCATCCGCGTCCATTCCCAGTACCGCACTCATGGCACCGCCTGTAGGATATGCTTCCTGCATGTAAAGTCCGCGCTTTCTGATAAGGAGGAACAAATCTTTGTACTCCACGGCTCCGGAAAGTCCTAAGGCACCGTATTCCCCCAAACTTAATCCTGCACCAAAGTCCGCTTTGATTCCCAGATTCTGTACCACTTTTAAAATCGCAAGTTCGGTAGTTAACAGTGCAATCTGGGTGTATTCGGTAATGTTAATCTTTTCATTTTCCGTGAAACAGATTTCTGCCACATCAATGCCGGTTGCTTCTTTTGCAAGGTCATAGATTTCTCTCGCACTGTCCAGTGAATCATAGAAATCCTTGCCCATTCCCACATATTGTGCTCCCTGTCCGGGAAACAAGAATGCTACTTTGCCCATATATTTTCCTCCGCAAAACGGAATGTTTCTTCCGCCTCTCTCATCATTTCTTCCATGATTTCCTTACAACTCTGTGTCTTCTTAATAAGGCCTGCAATCTGACCTGCCATGACGGTTCCGTTCACCACGTCTCCATCCACCACGGCATTCCTTAAGGAGCCCAGTGTCAGTTTCTCTAACTCCATGAAATCGGCACCTTCTCTTTCCAGACGCAGATATTCTTTTGTCATTTTGTTTCGAATACAACGAACCGGATGACCGGTGGTCATGCCGGTCACTTCCGAATCAATATCGGAAGCTTTGATGAGTTTGTTTTTGTAATTTTCATGTACAATGGATTCTTCCGCTACTACGAAGCGGGTTCCCATCTGGACAGCCTTTGCACCTAACATAAATGCTGCCGCAAGCCCCCGTCCGTCTCCGATACCGCCTGCTGCAATAACCGGTATCTGCACCGCATCCACTACCTGAGGCACCAATGCCATGGTCGTAGTGCTACCGATGTGTCCACCGCTTTCCATTCCTTCCGCAACGACTGCATCCGCACCTGCGCGCTCCATCATTTTTGCCATAGCAACGCTTGCTACTACCGGAATCACTTTGACCCCGGCTTTTTTCCACATATCCATATATTTAGAAGGACTTCCGGCGCCTGTGGTAACCACCTTTACGCCTTCCTCCACGATTATCTTTGCCACTTCATCCGCATTGGGGTTCAACAACATCACATTGACACCAAAGGGTTTCTCTGTCAGTGCCCTGCACTTTCTTATCTCATCCCGTACTACTTCGGGGGGTGCACTTGCTGCACCGATTAGTCCCAGACCTCCCGCGTTTGACACGGCGGCAGCAAGCTTATGCTCTGCCACCCATGCCATACCGCCCTGGATGATGGGATACTCAATTCCTAAAAGTTCTGTAATCTTAGTCTTCATACTCATTTCCCTATCATTTCATCCTAAACCGATTTATGCCTGCTTGCTTTCGATGTAATCAATAACTGCACCAACCGTTGTAATATTTGCAAGATCCTCGGTAGGGATTTCCACATCAAATTCGTCTTCCAGTGCCATTACCAGTTCGAAAAGATCCAGGGAATCTGCTTCCAAGTCTTCCTTAAATCTGGTTTCAGCAGTAATTTCAACACCATCCACATTCAACTTCTCTTCGATAATTTCTTTTACCTTTTCTAACATAATTTGCTCCTTCTTTCCTATTCTCTTTTTGTTTTGATTTTCAAGTTATTTGATTGTCAAAATATCAACAGGGAGAATCATACATCCAAATACTTTGATTGTCAAGATATTTTTTATCCTTCCAATCCCATATTATTGTAATAGAGATTCCGGTATTCCCGGGGTGTCATATGACATTCTTTTTTAAAATTGGAAATAAAGTGACTTTGTGAAGAAAAGGATAATAACTCTGAAATTTCCAGGCTGCTGTAATCCGAAAATTTCAACATATTCTGTGCTACTTCTATTTTTTTGAGCAATACATAGCGGCTGACGGGGATTCCCACCTCTTTCTGAAAAAGTCTGGAAAAATAATTTTCATTCAGACCGATTTTTTCCGCAATTTCCGAAACGGTGGTCCGGCAGTGCAGGTGGGAATAAATATAATCCATGCTTTTTACCACCGGTTTGGAATAAACGGAAGATTTCCTAAGAAGCCCCATCTGTTTGGTGTATGCCAGACACATTTCCTGATAAACCGTGTACAGTCCCTCTATGTTGACCGCCTTATCCGCCCTGTTTATATACACGTCGGAAAGATGATACGCGTGATTATATTCCATCCCTCCCTCTATGCAGAAACGGGCCAGCATGGCTGCCGTAATGACCAGATGATATTTCATGTTCTGAAGGGGATCTTCGCATAAATGATACTTTTCGTTTTTTAAAAATCCCCTCTTCTTTAACTCCTCTTCGATCTCTTCCTTCTGCCCCATTTTTACCATGTTGTAAAAGCGCATTTCCTCACTGAAATTCCCGGCAGTTGCCTCCCTGTCCACATATTGTTCCAGAATGGCTACCTTTTTTTTATCACTGATCATAATTTGTTCCTCCGTTTGTATGATTATATCATAGATTTGCCAAAAAAGTAACGGATTTGATATATTTTTTCTTTTGATATGATAAAATCCAGATAGAATGATTGTTACGAATTTCTTATCCGGTTAAAACCGGAAATACAAAAAGGGGGATATTTAAAATGGAAAGGACACTGGATTGGAACTATTATTTGGAAACGGCTGCAAAAACCGTCAGCGAAGGTATTGTTATGGTAAAAAATGAAAACCATGCGCTGCCTCTTGCTCCCACGGAGGAGGTTGCCCTGTTCGGCCGTATTCAGCTTCATTATTATAAGAGCGGTACCGGTTCAGGGGGTATGGTGAACGTTTCCAAGGTAACCGGCATTCTGGACGGACTTCTGGAAGCCGGCGTAAAAGTAAACGATAAATTATTATCCGTATATAAGGACTGGGATGCCAAGAATCCTTTTGACCTGGGTGTGGGCTGGGCCGGGGAACCCTGGGCTCAGGAAGAAATGCCTTTAAGTGACGAGCTGGTAAAAGAAATTGCAAAAGACTGCTCCACCGCGATTGTCATTATCGGACGTACAGCAGGAGAGGAGCAGGATTACTCCTTAGCAGAAGGCTCCTATCTTTTAACCGAAAAAGAATGGGATATGTTAAGGAAGACACGTGCTAATTTTGATAAGTTGATTGTGCTTCTGAATGTTCCCGGTATTATCGATATGAAATTTCTGGATGAATGCAATCCGGATGCCTGCCTCTATGTATGGCAGGGCGGCATGACCGGCGGAAGCGGAACCGCAGACGTACTCACCGGCAAGGTTTCTCCGAGCGGCAAACTGCCTGACACCATTGCGTATGAAATTTCCGATTATCCTTCCGACAAAAACTTTGGGGGCAAGGAAAAAAATCTTTATTGTGAAGATATTTATCTGGGCTACCGTTATTTTGAAACCTTTGCCAAGGACAGGGTACGCTTTCCCTTCGGTTTTGGTCTCTCCTATACAAGCTTTGCCATAAGCTGTGAGGGCATCATCGCTACCAGATCCATGATTCCCTCCATGCATTTTCAGGTAAAGGTGCAAAACACCGGCGCATGCTCCGGCAAGGAAGTGGTTCAGGTTTATGTGGAAGCTCCCCAGGGGAAACTAGGCAAGCCTGCCAGAGTTCTCTGCGGCTATGAAAAGACGAAAGAACTGGCAGCAGGAGACAAAGAAATGCTGACCCTCGCCGTTTCCATGGACAAACTTGCAAGCTATGATGACAGCGGCCGTACCGGCCATAAGAGCTGCTATGTACTGGAAGCCGGTGATTACCACTTCTATCTGGGTAGCGATGTAAGAAGTGCTGTAAAGGTTCATACCGTAAATCTGCCCGAAACCTACGTCATAGAGGAACTGACACAGGCTCTTGCTCCTGTGGAAGCATTTGAACGCATGGTTCCCAAAATGACAGACTCAGGTTACGTAGTGGACTATGAAAGTGTTCCCCTTTCCGAAGTGGATGAAGCAAAAAGACGACTGGAGTTTTTGCCGGAAGAAATTCCCTTTACCGATGACCTGGGCATCCGCCTATCCGATGTACTTTCCGGTGAAAAAACCATGGATGAATTTGTGGGCCAGTTGACGGACTACGACCTCTCCTGCATTATCCGCGGGGAAGGAATGGGCAGTCCCAAGGTAACTCCCGGTACTGCTGCCGCATTCGGCGGTGTGTCAGACCGTTTGCAGAATTTCGGCATTCCCGCAGGCTGTTGCTCCGACGGTCCCAGCGGTATGCGCTTAGACTGCGGCACCAAAGCATTCAGTCTTCCCATCGGTACCATGATTGCCTCTACCTTTAACAAAAATCTGGTACAGGAGCTGTTTGTATGCATGGGACTGGAAATGATGGCAAACAAGGTGGACTGTCTTTTAGGCCCCGGTATGAATATTCACCGTCACCCCTTAAACGGTCGTAATTTTGAATACTTCTCCGAAGACCCGTTCTTAACCGGAACCATTGCGGCAGCAGAACTGAAGGGTATGCATTCCGTAGGAGTAACCGGAACCATCAAGCATTTTTGCGGCAACAATCAGGAAACCGGCCGTCATTTTGTAAATTCCGTTGCTTCTGAAAGAGCGCTTCGTGAAATCTACTTAAAAGGCTTTGAAATTGCTGTAAAAGAGGGCGGCGCCAAATCCATTATGACCACCTACGGTCCCGTAAACGGTCTCTGGACTGCCGGAAGTTTTGACTTAAATACCGTCATTCTCCGTAATGAATGGGGCTACACCGGCTTTGTTATGACCGACTGGTGGACCGATATTAACGAAAGAACTGTGGAGGCACGCAAAAATAATTTTGCTGCCATGGCAAAAGCACAGAATGATGTATACATGGTTTGCTCCGATGGTGCGGCAAATGATGACAACACTCTGGAAAGTCTGGAAAACGGCTCCCTTACCCGTGCCGAACTCCAGAGAAACGCCAAGAATATCTGTAACTTCTTAATGCACACCAATGCTATGAAGCGAAAGATGAATGACGCGGACACGATCCGCATTATCGGTCGTCCCGAAGAGGATATGCCCAGTGAGGAGCCGGTTGTATTCTACGATATTGACAGGGAACTTACCCTGGATCTTCACGATATCTGTACTGACAAGGGAACCAGCTACTGCTTCGGACTGACCGTTAAGAACCCTTCCTACTACCGCGTTACCATTACCGGCAGCACCACACAGGGTGAGCTGGCTCAGATTCCTGTTACCCTGTTCAGTCTTGGCAGCGCATTTGGTACCTTTACCTTCAACGGTACCGGCGGAGAACCCGTTTCCTTTACCAAGGAACTCCCGATGTTCTCACACTTTACCACCGTCCGTCTTTACTTTGCACTGGGCGGACTGAAAATGCACAGTATTCGCTACGAGATCATTGATAAAGAGATCCCTTGGAACGAATTATAGTCTTTAATAAAAGAAAGAGGCAGATTATGGCATCCCTTGTAAAAGACATGACGAAAGGAAAAGAAACTCCTTTACTTGTTCGTTTCATGCTTCCCATGCTTTTGGGAAATTTATTTCAACAGGTTTATAACCTTGCAGACAGTATTATAGTAGGACAGCATGAAGGTTCTTTGGCGCTCGGTTCCATCGGCTGTACCGGCTCCATCACCTTCCTGTTCTTCTCTGTCTGCAACGGACTTTCCGTGGGGGCTGGTATTTTGGTTGCCCAGTACTTCGGTTCCGGTAAAAAGGAAGAGGTAAAGAGAACCCTGGTGACTTCCTTCTACATTCTCCTGGTTCTGGGTACCCTCTTAAGCATTGTGGGGTACCTTCTGACAGAACCGGTACTGAAGCTTCTGGATACCCCCAAAACGCAGATTGCAGGAGCGATTGAATATTTACACATTGTCTGTCTCGGTACCCTGGCAGTATCTTTATACAATTATGCATCCCAGACCATGCGTGCCCTTGGGGATTCCAAAACGCCGCTGATTTTCTTAATTGTATCCAGTTTTATCAATGTTGGGCTGGACTTATTATTTGTGGTTGTTATGAACCTGGGAATCCGGGGTGCAGCTTATGCCACCGTATTGTCCCAGTGTATTTCCGCTGTTTGCAGTCTTTTATACGCTTTTTGGAAAAATCCCTATTTCCGGCTGAGAAAGGAACATTTGAAGATAGACCCGATTATCAGCAGACAATGCTTCCAGATTGGTATGCCCCTTGCGGCACAAAGTATCCTGATTTCCATATCCTGCGTGGTTTTGCAGCGTGTTGTAAATGGTTTCGATGATGCCGTGGTGAGTGCCTTTACCGCCACCACCCGTATTGAACAGTTTGTACAGCAGCCCTTCAATTCATTAGGTGCCGCTATGTCCACCTTCACCGGACAGAATATGGGAGCCGGTAAAGTGGACCGAGTCCGGACTGCGCTGAAAAAATGTGCCCTGATTGCTGCATCCATCGCTCTTTTAATGCTGCTTGTATGCTACGGTGCCGGAGAATTTCTGATTGGCTGCTTTGTAAAAGAACCGGAGGTAATCAGAATCGGTGCCATGGGACTGCGCATTACCAGTCTGATGTTCTTCCCCCTGGGCATTATTTATGTTACCAGAGGACTCTTAAATGGAGCCGGAGATGCTTTTTATGCCATGATCAACGGTATGGTGGAGGTTTCCGGGCGTGTGGGCTTTTCCCTGCTATTGGTGGTACTCTTTCCCATCGGCATCAAAGCAGTCTGGTTTGCAACCGGCCTGACCTGGGTTATTACAGCCCTTGCAGGACTGATCCGTTACCGTCAGGGTAAATGGCTCACCTACTCCTTAACCGGAAAAAAAGCATAATTTGTGCGAAAATCAAAGAATGACAAAAAAAGGTATGTATAGTATACTATGAGTGAATACTGATGGTATACTATACATTTTTATTATGCCGTAAAGCAGGCATTGTAGTCTTTTAATACCTTTAATACGGAAAGTCGAGGAATAAACATGGAAAGACCTGAAATAAAGAATGAAAAACTCTCGCAGGTGGTTGCGAATATTGAAAAGGTAATCGTAGGAAAAAGAGAGGCTATCGAACTTATGTTAACCGCAGTCTTAGCAGGCGGACACATCCTGATTGAGGATGTTCCCGGTGTAGGAAAGACCCAGCTTGTAGCCTGTGTTTCCCATTCCCTGAACGGGAAATTCAACCGTCTCCAGCTGACTCCCGATGTCATGCCTTCGGATATAACCGGCTTTTCCATGATTAATCCTCTGACCAAAGAAACCGAATTCCGTCAGGGTGCCGCCTTCTGTAATTTTCTTCTGGCGGACGAGATTAACCGTTCTTCTCCCAAAACCCAGTCCGCACTTTTAGAGATTATGGAGGAAGGCCAGCTTAGTGTTGACGGTATTACCTATAAATTACCCAAACCCTTCATGGTGCTGGCAACCCAGAATCCGGTAGAAACCTATGGAACCTACCATCTTCCCGAAGCACAGATGGACCGTTTTCTTATGAAAATATCCATGGGATACCCGGAAAAGTCCGACGAACTTCGCATCTTAAGAAGGGATGCCGACGCTGTTCCGGCCAATCTGGATGCCGTGATTTCCACAGATGAAGTGGAAAACCTGAAAAAAGAAGTATTACAGGTAACCTGCAGTCCCCGTATCGAGGAATATATTGTAAATATTGCGGAGGCCTCCCGAAATTCAGAATATATCCGTCTGGGAATCAGTCCCCGCGGAAGTCTGGCGCTCCACAAATGTGCCCGCGCCTATGCCCTTTTATGCGGCCGTGATTTTGTGTTACCGGATGACGTTAAATACCTTGCCCCTTTTGTTCTCTCCCATAGAATTATCCTTTCTCCCAAAGGAAAATCCGTGATGGGAACCTGTGAGAAAGCATTACAGGAAATAATCCATACCATTGATGTACCGATTGCCTGATCACAGTTTCTACAGCAAAAGACCTTATTTCATAAAAAGGAACTCTCATGAAAAAATTCTTTTCCGCAATCGGAGGGATTATCGGCTATCTGGCCTCCCTGTCGTTAGCTGTTTGTTTTGCCCTGTACTGCAGCGGACGCGTAGGCTGGTTTTTGGTACTGACCTTTGTACTTGCCCCCATCCTTTCCGCTCTGTTTACATTTCTGTTTCAAAAAAATATATTTCTTACCTGCGACTTCGAAAAGCCTCTCTGTGCCAAGGGAGAAACCTGCGATATTGTGATACGTGTAAAAAACAGGCTTTTCCTTCCCACACCCTCTATTCGGATTGAGATAAAGGATTCTCCCCGGCTGGTAAGCCCGGACAGAATTTACTCTCTTTCCGTTATGCCCTTTTCTGAGGTCTCTTTTACGGTGCCCTTATCTGCCGGAATCTGCGGTGTCTCAGAAATCGGGATTCAAAGCATGAAAATTCAGGATTATCTTCATCTCTTCACTCGTTCTGCCAAAACCGGTCCACTGCCCCTGTCTGAGGTTTGTGTGGTACCGGATATTGCGTGGGTTTCTGCGGAAGAAGACTACATTCGGGAAACCGTCACAGCATCCATGGAGTGTGGCGAAAGCGAAGAGACCGTGGATAGTGCTTCCTTTATTTTTGGCGGATTTCCCGGCTACGACCACAGAGAATATATTCCCGGTGACCCCTTAAAACGTATGAACTGGAAACTGTCCGCTAAGCGTGACAAACTGTTAGTAAGGCTGGATGAGGAAGCCGCCACCACCTCGGTAGCTGTTGTATTGGACAGTCTTTTTATCATTGAGGATGAGGACCTTCTGAATATGGACGCCGACCTTTACGAATACAATTCCCGAGACGAACTATTGGCAAAAATTGCAGAAAACGCTGTGGAAACCGCACTTGGTATTTCCCGTGTTCTTCTTAGCCGCAATCTTTCCGTAACCTTTTTTTATAAGAGTAAAGATGGTTTTGTGAGCCACCATCTGCACAATGAGGATTATTTTCCTCCCCTTGTTCAGGAACTGGCCCATTTCTCCTTTGATACGGTTCCGGATACCGACCGTTTCCCCGAAGAGATTCTTTCCCCGGATGCGGCAACCCTGGTTTGTACACCCAACCGCTATGATACCTTAGATTTGTCAGGCCTCGTCATATATTCAGCACTTGATCGGAAAGGCAGGACATTATGAGAGAAAAAATAGTTACCTTTTTCGAAAAAAACAGTGTCATTCTGATTTCCTATGCATTGGCACTCACATTAAGTCTTTCTATATTTACTATTTACGACTGTGCGGGGACTATTCCTATATGGATTATCTTTCCGGCCACCGCAGTCTTTTGTATCATTCTTTATCTTGTCTGTAATCTGGCGGATAATCATCATTTTACCGGTGGCGTAGTGATTGCCTTTGTAACGTTTCTTTTGGCCAGACTCTTTACCACGGTCTCACAGATTGGGCTTAGCCGGTATGAGGTTGGTTTTCTGGAATGGCTGCTGACAAAAGGTAGTGATGTGGATGGAGCATTCTACTATATGCTTGGATTGTTCCTTTTCTTTCCGACCTTTTTCTGCATTACCGTATACTATTTTTCACAGACTCTGTACCGGATGTTCTTTTTAACCCTGCTTAGTCTGATTCCCTGCGTACTGTATGTAAAGGTTATGTCGGAAATCAATAATGTATATCTGATTCTCATAGCCCTTTTGAACGTGGGAATTTTTATCATGCACCAGAGGAAAAGAGAAGAGAAGGTCAAAAAAATCGGCGGCTTTGCTACTGTTGCCTCCTCTGTAACCTTTATCCTGCTTTTGTTTCTGGTTACCTCCTTTATTCCGAAGGTTACCGAGACCCCTTATTATGACGATTTCGAAGATTTGTTTATGGGCGGGGATACCTCCTCGGATATTTCTTCCAGTTTCTCCGAGTTGGGAGACTATTCCGGCGATGCCTCCGGCTTTTTCAGTATTTCCAACCGCAAATTATACACTCTTGCAGGGGACGAGATTTCTTACCTGAAGCGACAGAATTTTGATTACTACGATTTTAAGAAAAACCGCTGGTATGCAGACAAGGAACTGGCCGCAACCACATCCACTCCGGATGAATGGTTCACCATACACCAGTATTTAAGCCTTTCGGGACTGCGGAATGCCATTCTGGCAGCAGAGGAATATGAGCCCGGCTTTATTTCCTCTCACGGAATTAAGGAAAGCACGATACGCACCAAATTTAATACCGACTCCCTTCACACGATTCGTGTCCAGGCAGAAAACTTTGGTGCTATTTACTACCTTTCCACCAGCAATTGCGTGAATGTCATGGTAAGCCGTGATGAGCCCTACTACGTAACTCCCTCCGGAACCTTTTTTAGTGAAAGCACTCCCCATGACAAGGATTTTAGTTATTCCATTCAGTTTTACAATGATCCGTTGACACAGTCCACCTGGATTAAAAACGGGGGTTCGGATTTTACAAGTAAAGAAGCTGTGGCATTTCTCTCCGACCTTCGCAAGGTTCTTTCTGACCATGACGATCTTTTAGCCAATGTGGCTACCGCTTTTTTACGCCAGCAGGTGGACGCAGATTATTACCACTCCCTCTGCGAGGAAAACAATGAGCAGATTCCGGAAGAGATTCACGAGCTGGCTCTTCAGATTACCGAAGGATTAGAAAATGATTATGACAAGGCTTCTGCCCTGGCAGAATACTTTCATACGAGTGGTTTTGTCTATGATCTGGGTTATCGTGCCCCCAGCAAAAGTCCTGTTTATTTCCTGACCCAGAGTAAACGAGGAACCTGTTCCGATTATGCAACCGCCTATACCCTGATGGCTCGTTCCGTTGGCCTTACTGTCCGTTACGCGGAAGGATATGTGCCGGAGCATGGCGAAATGTACTGGCAACACACCATAAAGAGCAAAAATTCCCACGCCTATCCGGAAGTATTTATTCCCAATGTGGGCTGGATGGTATTTGAACCCACGGTTTCTCTTGAGGATAATACTGAAACCGGCTTTCCTTCCTTTTTGAATTTCTTTCTAAAATTTCGGATGGATTATGGGCTGGTAGGCGTTGTAGTCGCCTTTCTGGTCTTCCTGTTTGTTTTGCTTTTTGTGATACGCATTCTGGCACCTCTTTTAGGTGAAGGCATCTTTCGAATCCGGCTTTTCCTTTTAAAGCCGGACAAAGCAGCCGTGACAGCCTATGGACGTATTGTGAAAAAAGGTCAGCACCATGGCATATCCGATGCTACGAAAAAAACACCCTACGAAATGGCAGAATTCCTGTCTTCCATAGGGTGCGATATACATGAAATGTGTTATCTTGTTGAAAAGGTTCTATACGGTTCCGGTTTCTGTGCACCGGATAAATCCGTAATTACCTCCTGTTATAAACTGGCATCCAAAGCATTACTGCGTTACCGTAAGCCCTGATTTACCGGTAATCATAAATCCCATATCAGAGATAGAGGACCCTGCACCGATATTGCCATTGTAATCCGCATTGGTAATGTGCAGGGTATTTCCGTTTGCGGAGTAATTACCGCTCCAACCGCTCTTTAATTCCACATCACCGTCAAAATGAATATCAATGGCCCATTGGGACACACTGCTTGTTCCCGGATTGCTCAGACTCAAATCAAACTGATAACAGGTCTTTCCACCTTCCTCCCAGCTGCTCTTTAAGGTAATGGTTCCGTTAAGTCCGCTGCTCGTAAATGTAAAACTGGTGCCATCCGCTGTTTTGTTACCGGTGTTATTATTCTGATTATTCTGTCCATTGTTCTGGTTGTTGTTTTGATTACTGTTGCCTTGACCGTTATTCTGCTTATTGCCGCCAAGACTGTTTCCTATTTCGCTCTCGCCGGTCAGTTGTTTATACAGCCATTTACCGGTATCGCTCAAATCATCCATGGTAAATCCGGAATTCTTGGAACAGGAACTCTTGAAAAGAGAGGATGTTTCATTTTTATTCGCCAGATTCCACATAACATAGCTGACACCATACTGATTAATGGCATCCATCCACTTGGCTGCCTGGTCATAATCGATACCGCCATTACCGCTGGCATCACAGATGCTGAACTCACTGATAAATACCGGAAGTCCGCTATCAATGGCACTCGTCATTTTGCTCCGAATATCCTCCTTGTGTGTAGCGGCATAGAAATGCAGGGCATACATCACATTATCAAAAGCAAGCGGATCCTTGGCTGCTTCATCTACGCGCTGGGACCAGGTAGGAGTACCTACAATAATAACCGCGTCTTCATCATTATTTCGGATAACCGGAATAATTTCTTCCGCATAGGATTTAATTTCACTCCAGCTTGTATTTCCATTGGGTTCGTTACAGATTTCATAAAGGATATTTTCTGAATCCGCATATTTCTTTGACATTTCATCAAAGAATTTCTTTGCTTCATCCTTATAGGTATTGGGATTATTATCGTGGAGAATATGCCAGTCAATAATCACATACATATCCGCATCCGTAGCATACTGCACACCGCGATAGATGATATTCTTTAAGTCCTCTTTATTGCCATCCGTACAGTATCCGCCGCCTTCTGCCGTATACATGGCAAGGCGCACCACGTTTGCATTCCAGTCGTCATGAAATTCTTTGAAACACTCCTGATTCACATATCCGGGGAACCATGCCAGACCATGGGTACTCACACCGCGAAGCTGCACCGGATTACCATCCTTATCCACAAGCTGGGATCCTTTGACGGACAATGCTCCACACTTGGAAGGTACAGCCATGGTTATGGTTTCCTTTTCCTCTTCCCAGTTCTCTTCTTTCTCTCCTGTTTCCTCAACAGGTTTGGATTCTTCTCTGGATTCTGCTGCTTCCGAAGACTCCTCCCGGGATTCCCGTCTATTTTCTTCCGTGGAATTGGTTGCTTCCGTTTCCCCTAAGGTATCCGTAACCGATTCGGTTGCAGAAGCCTGCGCCGGGTCTGTATTCCCGTTTCCTGTATTTTTTCCGGTAATACTGATGATGACCAGAGTTACCCCAATCACACAGAGTACGGCACCCACACAGCATAAAATAATACCCATTTTATTCTTGATGTTCTTCATGCCTTTTCCCCTTCTTCTTAAGAAAGTTTGTCCGCCGGATATAACCTTGGCAATATCCGGCGGGCATGGTTAAATGATTCTTCGAACCGATAAAATTGTTCTGTAAGTTGCCCTGCTTACCTTAATCCCCGTCTTGGCACTGCTGGCATGGACAATATAACCGCCGCCTATGTAAAGTCCCACGTGCCCGCTATAACAGATTAAATCACCGGGCTGTGCATTCTCATAGGAAACTTCTTTGCCGGCAGAACGCTGGGAAGCAGAAGTTCTGGGAATGGAATAACCGAAATCACTATAGATTCGGTAAGTAAACCCGGAGCAGTCCGCACCCTTTGTCAGGCTGGTACCGCCTGCAACATAGGGATTTCCCACAAACTGACATCCATAGGTTGCAATCTTTTTTCCAAGGTCGCTGCCATTTGCATTCTTAATAATCTCCGCATAACTTGCATTTACGGAGTAATTTCCATTTGCAACAGCGGCTGCCTGCTTACGGCGCTCCTCCTCTTCCAGCTTTTTTAACGTGTTCTGCTCCTGCTTTATCTGAGCCTTTAATACCTTTGCTTCCTGCTTTGCACGGGCAATCTGTGCATCAAAATCTGCTGACTGTTTCTTTTTCTGTGCAAACAGAACGTCCAAATTGGCCTTTTGTTCCTCCATGGATGCTTTATCCGCCTCTAAATCCTTCTTTTCAACCTCCAGTTGATCCCAGATTTCATGCACTTTGACGGATGCTGCTTCATATTCTTCGAGTAGCTTCTGATCATAAGAATAAACGGCTTCAATATAACTTGCCTGATTTAACATTTCACTAAAAGAACCGGCCTCAAACAGGGTAGAAAGATAGTCTGCCTCGCCCATTTCGTACATGAACTGAATCTGGCTCACAATTGCTTCATACTGTTTACTTTCTTTCTCTTTTGCCTCATTATACAGTGCCTGGGTTGTTTCAATATCCGCTTTTTTCGTCTCAATGTTTTCCTCGAGGAGTTCAATTTCGGCCAGAGTATTCATAATCTCCGCATCCAGATCTGCCAGTTCCTCCTCGATAATATCCTGCTCGTCCTCCAGACCGGCTATATTATCAATGATGCCATTAAGTCTATCCTGATCCTGATTGATTTTGTCTTTGATTTCATTTATAGACGTAGCATACACAGGCAAAATGGTACCTGTGAGCACACATATGAGTAATATGCAGTTGATGATTCTAATAATCCTATTCATCAATTGTCTCCTATTGTTGCGCTATATGAGTTATTTGGTTTCGGGTTCAAATTATAATTCACAGTTATTTACGGTTCTGGGGAAGGGAATGACATCACGGATATTGCCCATACCGGTAAGGTACATTACACATCTCTCAAATCCAAGTCCGAATCCTGCATGACGTACAGAACCATATTTACGAAGATCCAGATAGAATTCATAATCCTCTTTACGCAATCCCAGTTCATCCATTCTCTGTTCCAGAAGCTCCAGTTTGTCCTCTCTCTGGCTTCCGCCGATGATTTCACCGATTCCCGGTACCAGGCAGTCCATTGCCGCAACGGTCTTGCCGTCCTCATTCAATTTCATGTAAAATGCCTTGATTTCCTTGGGATAATCAGTAACGAAAACGGGACGTTTGAATTCCTTTTCGGTCAGATATCTTTCATGCTCGGTCTGCAGGTCGCAGCCCCAGTATACCTTGTATTCAAATTCGTCATTATGCTTCTCTAAAATCTTAATTGCTTCGGTGTAGGTTACACGGCCGAAATCGGAATTTAATACATGATTTAATCTTTCAATGAGTCCCTTATCCACAAACTGATTAAAGAAATTCATTTCCTCCGGTGCGTTTTCCAGAACGTAACGGATAATATGCTTTAACATTGCCTCTGCGAGCTCCATATCATCCGTCAGGTCTGCAAATGCCATTTCCGGCTCAATCATCCAGAACTCCGCTGCATGACGGGTGGTGTTGGAATTCTCTGCACGGAAGGTGGGTCCGAATGTGTATACATTTTTGAATGCAAATGCATAGGTCTCTAAGTTTAACTGACCGCTTACGGTAAGGTTGGTGGGCTTATTGAAGAAGTCCTTACCAAAATCTACCTCACCGTCCTCGGTAAGGGGTACGTTTTTCAGGTCTAATGTGGTTACCTGGAACATTTCACCGGCACCCTCACAGTCACTTCCCGTAATAAGGGGCGTATGCACATACACAAATCCTCTCTCCTGGAAAAAGGTGTGAATTGCGTAAGCAATCAGGGAACGCACACGGAACACTGCCTGGAAGGTATTGGTTCTTGCACGTAAATGAGGAATGGTACGCAGATATTCAAAAGAATGTCTCTTTTTCTGCAAAGGATAATCAGCACTGGAAACACCCTCTACCATCACTTCTTCTGCCTGCATTTCAAAAGGCTGCTTAGCATCGGGAGTTGCCACAATGGTTCCCTTTACCACAATCGCAGAACCCACATTCAATTTGGAAATTTCGGTAAAGTTTGCAAGCTTGTCACTGTATACCACCTGAAGTGTTTCAAAATAGGTACCGTCGTTGATGACCAGGAAACCGAATGTCTTGGAATCACGGTTGCTTCTTACCCAGCCTCCCACGGTTACCTCTTTTCCATAAAATGTTTCTCTCTCACGATATAACTGCTTGATATCTGTTAAATCCATCTTTTTATCCTTCTTTCCTCAATTTCTGTTCTGTATTTCTGTTCTATTTTATTCTGCCTCAACCCAGTTGATATTTCCATTATCAATCACAAAGTCCACTACCTTCTGGAATAACAGATATTCCTTAATTTCGTCCCTGTCATAATTATCCAATACGGAAGCCGTTCCCTCTTCATTCATCTCAGCAATTTTGGCATCAATTTCCTCATCGCTCACGGTAAGGCCTTCTTTCTCGGCAACCAGTAACATAATCATGCTCTGCTTGGTACTGGTTTCTGCGGAAAGTCTGATATAGGTTGCCGCGTCCAAGCCCACCATGTATGCACAGTAGGTATCTGCATCCAGACCGTAAGCCGCCGCATCGCTTTCAATATTATTGGTTACACGCTCGGTATAACGATCCAGCATATCTCCATAGAAAGTATTCACAGTTGCAATGCTCTCAAGTGCACTTACAACGGCATCCTCTCTGCCGGCATTAAAATTATAATCTGCAGCCGCCTCCAGATAATCTCTGCAGTAGCCCATAAAAGAATCCACATCCTGGTACTCACCGTCCGTAAACCGGCTTACTTCTTCGTCATACATATCCTCTTTGGTCTGTGCATGGATGAAATTCACTGTTACGGTAAAAATAACCGGAGCACCGGAAAGGTCCGGATTCGGATTATAGGGGTCAGGAAAATTCAGATGAAGATCTACGGTATCCCCCACCTTCGCGCCTATAAGACCGGATTCAAATCCATCAATAAAGCTGCCGCTTCCGATTGTCAGATTATATCCATCCGCCGTGCCTCCTTCAAAAGGTTCGGTTTCACCTTCCATAACGCCTGAAAAATTAATATTAACGGTTTCTCCGTCATCTACCACTGTATTCTCCGGGCTTGCCTTGGTTGCCAGTTGATTGTAAGTTGAAAGCATGATATTCAAAACATCTTCTTCCTTTACGTCAGCCCTTTTTGTCAGGGTCAGTTCCTGTCCCTTGTATTCGCCGTTAAAGGTAACCCACTCGTTCAGTTTTAATTCACCGTATTCTATCGGAGTGCTTCCTTCCAATTCGGATAAGGAAATGGAATCCTGTGCGATTTCCGAAACACTTGCAGAATCCTGAGTGGTTTCATTATCTCCTTCCGAAGTTTTATTTTTGCCACAACCTGTTAGTACGGTACTGACCAACAATACCGTCAAAATCGGTAAAAATCTTTTTTTCATAATATACTCCTTTACTTGTTCCGTTCCTTAGGAACATTCTTGTTATTATACCATGACAAACGCTATTTTACAATATCGGAGAGAGCAATCTGCTTACCTGCTCTTTGATACGCAGCCAGAGATTTCTGGAGGCATACATATTTTTGGTAATCTGTGTACATTTTAAAACATCTTCTGCAAAGCGTTTAGACATTTCTTTCGCCTTTTTACTGTCGTAAATAAGGGCATTTACCTCGAAATTCAATGCAAAACTGCGAATATCCATATTAGCCGTACCATAGGAAAATACGCGGTCATCCACAATAATTCCCTTAGCATGTAAAAACCCGTCATTATAGATATAGCAATTGGCTCCTGCCATGGCCAGTTCTCCCATATAGGAATAAGTAGCCCAGTAAACAAAGGGATGGTCCGGTTTGCAGGGAATCATAAGATTGACCTCAACCCCCGAACGGATTGCAATAAGCAATGCCGTGAGCATGGATTCATCGGGAATAAAATAGGGGGTCTGAATGCATATTTTTTCCTTTGCCTTGTTAATCAGACGCACATAATTGTCACGGATGGGCTGCAGGGATGTATCGGGTCCGCTGTAAATAATCTGCATGTCACACATGTCACGACAGGCAGGTTCAAACCCGCTCATATACTTCTGCTCCGCAAACAGATTCTGCTTTGCAGCATAATTCCAATCCAGGAGAAATCGAAGTTCCAGACCTAAAATACCGTCCCCTCTGATTCTTAAATGCGTATCCCTCCAATAACCGAATTTGGGATCCAACCCCACATACTCCTTGGCTACATTGAAGCCTCCCACGTATGCGACTTTATTATCGATTACCACAATTTTACGGTGATTCCGGTAATTTACACGAAGTTGAAATCTTCCGAATAAAGCCGGAAAAAACTCTGCCGTTTCGATGCCCGCTTTATTTAACTTTTTCCAGATACTTTTGCGCATGGTACGACATCCCATGGCATCATAAAGAATGCGGATTTCCACGCCTTCTGAAGCCTTCTTAAGCAAAGCATCCTTCAGCCGTTCAAACACGACATCATTTTTGAAAATATAGTACTGAATGTGAATGAATTCTTTCGCCTGACTGATGTCCTCGATAAGGGCATCAAATTTTGCTTCGCCGTCCGTGATGATATCCACATCATTGGTGTCAGTCAGTACAGCTCCGTTGGTATTCAGATTATACATTACAAGATCCGAAAATCCCTGGAGTTCCAGATCATTTTCATGCAGTTTTTTACTCTTGAGCTGATTTTCCTGCTGACGGATTGCTTCATTTAATTTATCCTCCACCTCTTTGACCCGGAACATCTTTTGTTTGTACATATCCGTTCCGATAAGCAGATAGAATACAAAGCCTACAATGGGGATAAAGTAGAGCACAAGAAGCCATCCCCAGACGGTTTTGGGATCTTTACGCTGAAAAAATACCACTACAATGGAAAAAAACAAATTCAGAAACACCAGATTATTCCAAATAAAGCCGAATACAGTCCCAGCAATTTCCCATACCTGATGCATATCTTCTCCTCCCTGTTACCTATAGAGTATACCACATTTTTATGTTTAAAAATACCCCCAAAACCATATTGCCATATATTTAAAACAATGCTACAATACTAAAAGTGACAAATTTAATAGAGGAGGAACGCCCGTGAAAGGTTGGATTATTGCACTTATCGTTCTTGCAGTTATCGTTGCGATTTTTGTTATCTTATATTTCCTCGGAAAGAAAGCCCAGAAGAAACAGGCTGAGCAACAGGTTTTATTGGAACAGCACAAGCAAAGCGTATCCATGCTGATCATTGATAAAAAGAGAATGAAGATTAAGGATTCCGGTCTGCCGCAGTCCGTCATTGACCAAACACCCAAGATGATGCGAAACTCAAAGCTTCCCATCGTCAAGGCAAAGGTCGGGCCGCAGATTATGTCCCTTATCAGTGATGAAAAGATTTTTGATATGATTCCCGTGAAGAAGGAAGTAAAAGCTTCCGTAAGCGGCATCTACATCCTGGATGTAAAGGGATTACACGGAAAGATGCCTGCACAGGAACAAAAGAAAAAAGGCTTCTTCAAACGTGCCGTCGAAAAGGCACAGGAGAAGGCCGGAGCAAAACCGGTTAAGTAGATTGCAAAACAGCTGTACATTACCTGATTTCAGGTAAGTATGGCTGTTTTTTATTGATTATTTAGTTCCTTAATGCAATGTGTTGCCCTACTGAGCAGCCTCCCGTAGCATTCTAAAGCAGTCTTCTCTTTCCTGCCCTTCTATCTTCAGGGCATCCATGGCCTGCTCTGCGGTAAGTCGCAGACTGTCCATAAGATTTTGAACATCTAACAGACGTCCTTCCTGTCTACCTTCCCGTTTGCCTTCCTGTTTCCAATCTTTTACTAATTCTCTGTACGCCTTACACATGTCCTCTTCCTCCTCTATGACTTTCTTTTTTAATTCCTTTACATCTAAATGTACCGCTATGATTTTCTGGGTTTCGGTTGTGATGTTCTGAAATGATTCCTCTTCAAACAGTTCTGCCAGCTTATGCTTGTCATAGTTGGTTCAATTTAACCTTATGTCCCGTTTCTTATTTTCCAAGTAGCATTAAATATTCTTCCCGTTCAGTTCCCATAATTTTCAATGCATCCATAGCCTGTTCAGAAGTCATTTGTAGGCTATCCATTAGGTTTCTTATTGATAGAATAATACCCTCCTGCATTCCTTCCTGTTTCCAATCTTTTACTAATTCTCTGTACGCCTTACACATGTCCTCTT
>CAMEIX010000025.1 GCA_945919075.1 uncultured Lachnospiraceae bacterium | reverse complement strand
TTAAAGAATTTTACATGCCAAAGAACAAGCCTGAAATAGTGACTGTTCCAAAGGCGAATTACATAGCTGTACGAGGAAAAGGAAATCCGAACGAGGAAGGCGGCGAATACAGGCAGGCGGTCGGCATATTATATGCTGTAGCCTATACTTTGAAAATGAGCTATAAGTCAGATTATAGAATTGAGGGATTTTTCCAGTATGTAGTTCCTCCACTGGAAGGGTTTTGGTGGCAAGACGGAGTGGATGGATGTGATTACAGTATCAAGGCTGAATTTAATTGGATATCAGTCATCAGACTTCCGGATTTTGTGACAAAGAAGGATTTTGATTGGGCAGTGGAGACTGCGTCTGAAAAGAAAGAAATGGACTGTTCCAAAGCCGAATTCCTTGAAGTTGATGAGGGCTTGTGCGTCCAAATTATGCACCACGGACCTTTTGATGATGAACCCGCAACTGTTGCAATTATGGATAAATTTCTTGAAGATAATGGATATCGTAATGACTTTAGTGATGTCAGACTTCACCATGAAATCTATATGTCCGATGCAAGAAAGGTTGCCCCTGAGAAGTGGAGGACTGTGATCAGACATCCAATATGCAAAAAGGAAGTGTAAAGAAATTGAAAATAAAGCAGTGGAATACATAAAAAGTATACTACAACTAAAAGCACAAAATGTCGGGAAGCACTTCAATCAAGCTGATATAGTGAATACAGCAGAGAGGAAAGGATGTGACGGAATGAAGGGCTGGGCAGAAGGAATTCAAAGCGCAGTGCAGTACATAGAGGATAATCTTACGGAAGATTTGCAGATAGGGGATATTGCCGCAAAGGCGTATGTTTCTCCCTTCCACTTTCAGAGGATTTTCAGCGCACTGTGCGGTTTTACTGTGGGCGAATATATCCGTAACCGCAGGCTTACTTTTGCCGCGCAGGAACTTTCCGCAGACAATGCAAAAGTAATTGACATTGCGGTAAAATACGGCTACGATTCACCCGACAGCTTTGCACGGGCGTTCACAAGGTTTCACGGAATCTCTCCCTCGGCTGCAAAAGAAAAGGGCGCAAATCTGAAATCATTTGCGCCTGTGAGAATAAAGCTTACATTGGAGGGTGGTACTATGATGGAGTACAAAATTGTTAAAAAAGAGGCATTTACGGTAATGGGAAAGTCGAGAATGTTCAATGCGGATACTTCCCATATCGAGATACCTAACTTCTGGCAGGAGCATTTTGAAGAGGGTGAAAACAAGATAGTATGCGGTATGTACGGCGTATGCCTTAATGGCGATGGCAAGGATTTCGAGTATCTGATCGCAGATAACTATAACCCGTGCGATGAAGTGCCTGAGGGTTATGTTACAATGTTTATTCCCGCAGGAACATGGGCTATATTCCCGTGCAATCCCAGAGATTTGCAGGTCGTGAACACAAAGATTTGGAGCGAGTGGCTTCCTAATTGCAAGGAATACAAGCTTTCGGGCAACTACGATATTGAAATGTACACTCCGCCCCACGAAAACCCCGAGGACAATTACAGCGAGATATGGATAC
Source organism: uncultured Lachnospiraceae bacterium (assembly GCA_945919075.1). Lineage (GTDB taxonomy): Bacteria > Bacillota > Clostridia > Lachnospirales > Lachnospiraceae > Acetatifactor. The sequence goes on along the minus strand of CAMEIX010000025.1, from coordinate 42,212 downwards.
CCGTTGAAATGATTTGACGCAACAAAAGAACGTGAGGTAAAGCCGTGATTTATTCTTATCCGGATTATTATAATAAATTTCATTGCATAGCTGACAAATGCCCGGACACCTGTTGCTCCTCATGGCAGATTGTGGTTGATGAGGATTCTCTGAATTACTATGAAAATTTCGAGGGAGAGTACAGAGACACTTTACATAAGAATATAGACTGGGCGGAAGGAACTTTTAAGCATAACCGAAAAGGAAAATGTGCCTTTCTACGGGATGACTTACTTTGCGATATGTATCAACATATGGGAAAGGAAAGTCTATGCACCACCTGCAGAGAGTACCCCAGACACACGGAAGAATTTGAAAATGTCCGTGAAATTTCCCTATCCCTTTCCTGTCCGGAAGTAGCAAGAATGCTAATGAATAACAAGGACATAGTGACTTGGAAAATAAAGTCGGATGAGGAAGAGGAAATCTTTGAAGAGTTTGATTATTTTCTTTTCACAAACTTAGAAGATATCAGGGAAGAAATGATTCATATTCTTCAGAATAGAGATTTTCGTATTTGCGACAGATTTAGTAAGGTGTTACAGATTGGTGCGTCCGCACAACGACATTTTGACGAGGGCGAGTTAATATCCTGGCTTGATGTGGAGGAGCAGGATAAAGTAGTGGTAGAAAAGGAATACGAACTACTAAAAATGCAATTTTCCTTCTTGTCAGAGGAATTAGAAATTCTTTATGAGGACTGGAATAAGGTACTGGTGGAATCGGAAGTCTTCTTATTTGGTGATGATGAGCAGACCTTTTTCCAAAATAGAACGGAATTTGAAATTTGGTGGGAGAAAAGTACCTTACCCCCTATGGAAATTGTGCTGGAGCAGATTGTAGTTTATTTCCTCTCCATTTACCTTCTGGGTGCGGTATATGATGAAAATATCATAGGGAAAGTGGAAGCCTGTGTGGGTCATGGGATTGAACTCTATATGCTTTTGTTGGCAAGATGGCTCAAAAATGAAAAACACCTTACGAAGGAGGAGTTGGTTGAACTTGTATATCGATATTCCAGAGAAATTGAACATTCTGATGAAAATCTGGAGCAAGTAGAAGTATTGAAATGGTTTCAGCGTTAGCTTATATTGCAGCGGGGGGGCTTCACAGGTAACTGTGGAGCCCTTCTCTTAATTCTTCCTCAATGTCAATCAGACGGTCGCAGATGTCTTTTGACTTGTGATCGGCCTGTCCATACTGATTTTTATAACGATGCAGGGATTTGATTCCCATATCGCAGCCATCGGTCAGCAAATCCGCCACGGTGGCATCACACCTGTCCATAGAAAGTTTCATATTGGTTTTCATCCATGCCATGCTTTTGGCTATGGGGTTCGGGTCTTTTTCATCACTGCCGTGCCGGAGTAAAAGCGTGTGAATTTCATTTCCCAGTTTTTCATGATGTTCCTTGCTCTCAAGGAGCAGACTTTTCATTTTGGAGTCCTGAATTTTATCCAGAACTTCGTCTAAAGAGGAGACAGCCATTTTGCTGCCTGCATTGCACTCTCTAAGGAGAGAAACGGTATCTTGGTTTTCCATAAAATCATCCTTTCCATTTTGCATATTGTCAGATTCGGTTCAAACCGGTTATTTGTAATATGTCCGTAAATTACGGGAATATGTAAGCAAAAGAAAACATAAATTAACAAAAAAAGGGTATCTTTATTATGAAGAAACAAAAAATAAAGAATCTGGCACAATGTCTCTTCCTGCCGTTGCTTACAGGAGGACTTGCGGCATTTTTTACAAATGACAGCATGCAGAAATTTGAAGAAATGGTGAAACCGCCACTGACACCGCCAGGTTATCTCTTTCCCATCGTATGGACCGGTCTTTATATTCTAATGGGGATTGCTTCATATCTGGTCTTTACGGCTGATGCAAAAGGGGACGACAAGGAAAAAGCACTCAGGCTTTACGGGCTGCAGCTTGCAGTAAATTTCCTGTGGCCCATTCTCTTTTTCCGCTTTTCCCTCTATTTGTTTGCATTCTTCTGGATTCTTCTTTTGTGGGGAATGATTTTGGTAATCATAGTCATGTTTAATCAGATAAACAAGGCTGCAGCATATCTGATGATTCCTTATTTATTGTGGGTGACATTTGCGGGTTATTTGAATTTTGCCATTTATCTGTTAAACAAGGTGTGATATGATACATATAGAATAAAACCCGGGGATGGGGAATTACTAAAAAGGGACGAAACATGAATATACTGACTGCAGAACATATTACAAAAGCATATGGGGTAAGAAAACTTTTGGACGATGCCTCCTTCTATTTACAGGAGGGGGAAAAAGTCGGTATTATTGGGATTAACGGTACCGGAAAAAGCACCTTGCTGAAAATACTGTCCGGAATAGAAGAATATGATGAGGGAAGAGTTATTTATGCCCAGGGTATGGTTGTGCGTTTTTTACCCCAGCATCCGGTTTTTGAGCCGGAGGAAACCCAGCTTGAGGCAGTTCTGAGAGAAAATCAAAGGTCAGCCCGGGATGCATTATTCGTAAGCGAAGCAAAATCTATGATGATGAAGCTTGGGATTACGGATTTTGAAGAAAAATGCGGACATTTATCGGGTGGTCAGAAAAAACGTCTTGCCCTCATCAGCATTCTTTTATCCAATGCGGATGTTCTGGTTCTGGATGAACCCACCAATCATCTTGACGGAGAGATGGCACAGTGGCTGGAAGATACCCTGCGTGACCGGAAAACGGCGTTAATCATGGTGACACATGACCGTTACTTTTTGGACAGTGTAACCCAGAGAATTGTGGAACTGGACAAGGGAAAGCTTTATTCTTATGAGGCCAATTATTCCGGCTATTTGGAATTGAAACTGCAGCGGGAAGAAATGGAACTGGCCACGGAGAGAAAGAATAAATCCCTATACCGTACGGAACTGGAATGGGTGAAGCGTGGGGCAAGGGCAAGAACCACCAAGCAGAAAGCCAGACTGGAACGCTTTGAAGAACTGAAAAACCGGAAAACGCCGGAAAGTGCCCAGTATGTGGAACTGGGCAGTGTGGCAAGCCGCATGGGACGTACCACCATTGAAATCGAACATTTGAAAAAGAGTTTCGGGGAGAAACATCTGATAGAGGATTTTACCTATATTTTTCTAAAGAATGACCGGGTAGGATTTGTGGGCAAAAACGGCTGTGGAAAAACCACTCTGATGAAGATGATCTGCGGTATGGAGGAGGCGGATGCCGGAAGGATTACCATCGGGCAGACGATTAAAATCGGATATTATGCACAGGAATGTGTGATGGATGACAGTAAGCGTGTCATTGATTATATACGGGATGTGGCAGAAATTATTGATACGCCGGAGGGCAAGATTACGGCAAGCCGTATGTTGGAGAAGTTTCTATTTTCCGGGGAGGATCAGTATGGTCCCGTGGGTAAATTATCCGGTGGTGAAAAAAGAAGGCTTTCTTTGTGCAGGGTTTTAATGGAAGCTCCCAATGTGTTAATATTGGACGAGCCCACCAATGACCTGGATATTGCAACCCTTACCATTCTGGAAAGCTATCTGGATACGTTTCCGGGAATTGTGATTACAGTCAGCCATGACCGCTATTTCCTGGACCGCATTGTGCACCGGATTTTTGCTTTTGAAAATGGGAATGTGGTGCAGTATGAGGGAAATTACTCGGATTATCTTTTGCGAAAGAGCATGGAGGAATATTTTAATGCACAGGCTAAAGCAGGAAACGGAAAGGACGCGACTTTGGAATCTGCGGATAAGCCACAGGCAAAATTGGCCCCGGGTACCTGGCAGAAAGCACCCAGAAAATTAAAATTTTCCTATAAGGAACAAAAGGAATATGAAACCATTGAGACAGATATCACAAATTTAGAAGAACAGATAGCGGCATTGGAAGAAGAAATTCCCAAATTTTCCAGCAATTTTGTGAAACTTCAGGAAATTTCCGCAAAAAAAGAAACCCTGCAGGCAGAGTTGGATGAAAAGATGGACAGGTGGATGTATTTGGAGGACTTGGCTGCCCGCATTGAAGCGGGAGAGACTATTTCCTAATCCTCGTCATCCTCATCGGTTACAGCCGCAATGGTACCGCCAACGGAAGAAACCACCGCAACAATCACCGCAAATATAATAATTAAAAGGCCACCGGCCAATAAAATCCATTCCATAGGAAAACCACCTTTCAAAAAGATAGTATTATTATACAGCTTTTTTCCAAAAATCACAATAAGAGAATGAAGAAATTAAGTGTAATACGGAGGATAAAAGGATGATTCGCATCAGTCTGTGCATGATTGTAAAAAATGAAGAGAAGATTCTGAAACGATGTCTGGATTCGGTTGTGGATCTGATGGACGAATTAATCATTGTGGATACCGGTTCCACGGACAGAACCAAGGAGATTGCGGCATCCTATCCGGGGGCAAAAATCTATGATTTTACCTGGATCGGAGATTTTGCGGCGGCCAGAAATTTTGCCTTTTCCAAAGCCACCGGAGACTATATATATTCGGCGGATGCGGATGAGGTTCTGGATGAAGAAAACAGAGAACGTTTTCGGATATTGAAGGAGGCCATGCTGCCCGAAATTGAAATCGTACAGATGAAGTATGCAAATCAGTTATCCTTTGGTACCGTCTACAATTTTGACGAGGAATACCGTCCGAAACTGTTTAAGCGTGTACGTAATTTTATCTGGGAAGGGGCTGTGCATGAAACCATTCTTACCACTCCTGTCATTTACGACAGTGATATTGTGATTTTACATATGCCGGAAAATATGCATGCGTCCAGAGATTTCGAGATTTTTGAAAAACTGTATAAAAAGGGGGAGGGCATTTCCAAAAGACTGCGTACCATGTATGCCAAGGAACTTTTTATTGCAGGGGAGGATGAGGATTTTCTTCGTGCCGGGGACTGCTTTTTAGAAGCTGCCGTAAATCCTGCCGGAGATGCGGAGGAAGTTAAGGAGGCTAATCTGGTGGTAGCTGCGGCAAGCCGGATTGCCGGAAAGACGGAGGACTTTTTCAAATATGCCATGAAGGTAGTAGCGGATAATGCCTGTTCGGAAATCTGCTGCGAACTGGGAGATTTCTATTATGAAAAGGGAGATTTTGAGGAAGCGGTTATCTGGTATTACAATGCCCACTATGAAACCGAACCCATGCTCTGTGTTCGAATGGCAGAAAGAGAACCCTTGGAAAAATTGATTTGCTGCTACGAAAAACTGGGGAATTTTGAAGAGGCGCTTTTATACAGACAGGAGCTGGAGCGCATATAGCACAAAAATCAGAATGAAACATTGTGAAAATAACACAATTGGCAAGTACAGTATAGGGTGATAAGATAGCATTACATTACCTGTTGAATTGAGATAAACGAGTAAGAGAGCGGATAAAATGCGCTCTCTTTGTTGTTATTATTTCATTCAGGAGGTTTTTTTATGTTCAGAAAAAGATATCAGATTGAACTTATCGTATGCAGTCTTATAATGGCGCTTGCTATTGCCCTGCATATGACGGAAAGAGTACATGCAGCAGAAAGTCATTTTTCACATTCCCATCGGGAGTCCTGTTATAAAATGGTGGATGGAACTTGTAATGCATATCATTTCAGTTCCTACAATGAGGAATACCAGGTCAGAAACTGTTCGGTTTGCGGGACCGGGACCAATCATAAATTGTCTGCAACCACCATTACCTGTAAAGCGCAGCTTGAGTCCTGGCAGCCGGACGGAAAATGCACATGTACGGTATGCGGTACGACAACTCCATGGTCATCCGCACCAACTAAAAGTCACACTTTCAAGGTCAAAAAAGTGGTGTGTGAAATGGAGGAGGGCGAAACGACTGCAACCCTGTCTGTAAGCGCCGATACGGCATGGACCAATAAGGGGGTTACAATTTCGGCCCGTGTGAATGTACTAAAAGAAGATGACAGCAGCAGCGGAATTACATTAAGCTGGCCGGATGGAAAGATGGTTGCAGAGGAAAACGGAACCTATACCGTTACTGCGACAAACAGTCTTGGGCAGAGTATTTCCGCATCCGCAACCATTGCCTGTATTGACAGGGTGGCTCCTGTTATCGGCAGTGTAACCGGAAATACGGATACCATGACAAAATCCGAGATTACGATAAGCTTCAGCGCATCCGATGGGGAAAGCGGACTGGCAGAGAGTCCCTATTCTCTGGACGGAGGAAGTACCTGGTCCGGGAACAACACCTTTACCCTGAAGGAAGGAGCACCGGTTACCATAACGGTTCGGGATAAAGCAGGGAATACTACCTCGAAAACAGTGAAAAGAGGGGACTTTCCTTATCCCAAGGAACCGGAGAAACCGGCACCGGGCGGCAGTACTTCCGGTGGCAGTAGTGGCGGCGGCACCTCCGGTGGAGGAAGCAGCTCTTCCGGTGGTACAGGTAATGCAGGAAGTGGCAGTTCTTCCGATAGCGGCAGTGCCAGCTCGGGCGGGGGAAGCAATACCACAGCAACCGGGAATGGTTCGGGAAGCGAAAGTGGCACAGGAGGAGCCGGCTCCAAGACGGGTAACACCTCAAAGGATAGTGAGAAAAAGAAAGAAGACACCAAAAAAGAGGACAAAAATTCTGCAGATGGGAAAAACGGTGCATCCGGGGAGGCAGATGCAGAAGGGGATAAAATGGATAAGAAAGTTATAATCCTTCCCAATTTCGGTTCCTATCCATTGAACAACCGTATAAATAACGTACCTTTAGCGGGAGAAGCAGAAACAGAAGAAGAGGTGGAGGAGTCAGCTGCAACGGATATGGAGATATCCGGTGCGGAAGGTTCAAAAGAAGACGGGATTTTTACAACTCTTCAAGTCTTGTTATCGGAAAATCTGACGGATATCGTTGTGGGTACCGTGCTGCTTGTGGCAGCAGCCGTAGTTGGCATTTTGATATGGTCCCACAGTGTGGAAGTATATTGTTATGACGGGGGCGATTCTTATAAGAAACTGGGAGTTGCCATTGTAAAAAAGAGTGACGGAAATTATGAAATGTCTTTGCCGGAGAATATGACGGATTCTAGAAACATACCAAGATACCGCCTGATCCTCAAAAAGAATTTTGCAAAACACTGCAAGGGAATGAGCCTTACAATATTAGCGGGTGACCGGAAACTTCAACAAAGCATGGAAGAATGTATGGACTTTGCCCTTTAATCATGATAGAATATATGCGGCAAAATGCGTGCTTTTACACAAAATGATTAGAGAAAGAAGAATACAAAAATGAAGTGGGAAGAAAATATAAGAAAGGTCGTTCCCTATGTTCCGGGAGAACAGCCCCAAAATAAAAATATCATTAAACTGAATACCAACGAGAATCCCTATCCTCCGGCCCCCGGAGTGGAGAAGGCAATTAAGGAAATGAATCCGGATGCCCTTCGTCTGTATCCCAATGCAGAGGTAAAACCCCTGGTGGATGCACTGGCAGAGTACTATCATCTGAAACCCACGCAGGTATTCGTGGGAGTAGGCTCCGATGATGTGATTTCCATGGCATTTATGACGTTCTTTAACGGAGAAAAGCCCATCCTGTTCCCGGATATTACCTATTCGTTTTATGATGTGTGGGCGGAACTTTACAGGATTCCCTATAAGACCTGTGCACTGGATGAAAACTGGCAGATCAATCCGGAGGATTATAAACAGCCAAACGGTGGCATTATCTTCCCTAATCCGAATGCTCCCACCGGAGTACTGGAACCGCTTGAAAAGGTGGAAGAAATCTTAAAGGCCAATCCGGATGTAATTGTAATTGTAGATGAGGCGTATGTGGACTTCGGCGGTGTCAGTGCCCTTCCCCTTCTGGAAAAGTATGAGAATCTTCTTGTGGTACAGACTTTTTCAAAATCCAGATCCATGGCAGGTCTGCGTATCGGTTTCTGCATGGGCAGCGAGAAGCTGATAGGGTATTTGAATGATGTAAAGTTTTCTTTTAATTCCTATACCATGAATCTTCCTTCCCAGGCGATTGGTGTGGAAGCGGTAAAAGATGATGCATATTTTAAGGACACTACGGCAAGGATTATCCGTACAAGGGAACGTGTGAAGAAAGAAATGACAAAACTGGGTTTTACCTTCCCGGATTCCAAGGCGAACTTCATTTTTGCGTCCCATAAGAACGTACCGGCAAAGGATATTTTTGAGGCTTTGAGAAATGCCGGCATCTATGTACGGTATTGGGATAAACCCAGGATTCATAACAGTCTGAGAATTACCATCGGAACCGATGAACAGATGGATACTATGCTACGTTTCCTGCAGGAATATCTGGCAGATGCACAGTAAACAGATTTGCAATAAGAAATAAGATTGGAGAAAGTCATGATTCACTATTTGATTATTTTTTTCATTTCCATGGTGCCTTTGGTGGAACTAAGAGGAGCGGTTCCCTACGCACTGACATTGGGACTTCCGGTGATTCCCAGCTATATCATCTGTATTATAGGGAACATGCTTCCCGTACCGGTGATTTTTCTGTTTGCCAGAAAGGTACTGGAATGGGGTGCGGACAAGCCCTATATCGGAAAGTTCTTTACCTTTTGTCTGGAAAAGGGACATAAGGGCGGTGTTAAATTAAAAGAAAAAGCGGGCAAAGGATTGTTTGTCGCTTTACTTCTTTTTGTGGGAATTCCTATTCCCGGTACAGGTGCGTGGACCGGGACTCTGGCAGCCAGCCTCTTAGACATGGATTTTAAACAGAGTGTCATTGCAGTCCTGTTAGGGGTTATTCTGGCAGGGGTAATCATGGGACTGGCGAGTGCCGGACTGTTAGGAGCTTTGAAAGCATTTTTTTAAGGGAGAGAAACAATGGCGGCAGCATATTCGGATTTTGCGGCAGTTTATGACGAATTGATGGATGCCACTCCCTATGAGGAATGGCGGGACAGAATTGTAAAATTAATCCAAAAATACGGTGTCTCCAAACCCCAGAGAAATGCAGAAGATGAACTGACATCGGAAAAGAATCTTGTGTTAGACTTAGGGTGCGGAACCGGAACTCTGACGGAACTTTTGTATGAACAGGGCTACGATATGGTGGGTGTGGACAATTCAGAGGCCATGCTTGGCATTGCTATGGAAAAACGTATGAAAACCGGTTCGGATATTCTGTATATTCAACAGGATATGAGGGAATTATCACTCTACAGTACCGTAGGAACGGTTATCAGCGTATGCGACTCCCTGAATTATATTCTGGAACAGGAAGAACTGAAAACAGTTTTTGAACTGGTAAACAACTATCTTTTTCCCGGCGGTATTTTTATCTTTGATTTTAATACGGATTATAAATACCGGGAAGTAATCGGCGATACCGTAATTGCGGAGAACCGGGAGGATTGCAGCTTTATCTGGGAAAATTACTACGATGAAGAAGGGCATATCAATGAGTACGACCTAACACTCTTCCTGCAGAGAGAAGGGGAACTTTTTGAACGGGTGACAGAGACCCACTTTCAGAGGGGATATACGCCCGAAGAGATAACGGCACTGCTTCTTAAAGCCGGTATGGAGTTGGTCGAAATGAGAGATGCAGACACGGACGGAGAGATTACGAAAACGAGCCAGAGAGTTTATGTAGTAGCCCGGGAACACGCAAAGGAGATCGGATAGATGGCGGATTATATGGTAAGGGCGACGGCTGCCGGTGCGCAGATCAGGGCGTTTGCCTGTACAACAAAAGAATTGGTGGAATTTGCAAGAAAAGCCCATAATACAAGTCCCGTTGTCAGTGCGGCATTGGGAAGACTGTTATCTGCAGGCTGTATGATGGGAAGTATGTTAAAGGGAGAAGAAGACCTTCTGACCTTGCAGATTCGGGGGGACGGTCCGATGGTCGGACTAACCGTAACCGCGGATTCGCAAGGCAGAGTCAAAGGTTACCCCATTGTGCCGGATGTGGTAATTCCTGCAAACGCAAAAGGCAAACTGGACGTGGGCGGTGCCATCGGTAATGGCTACCTGCAGGTCATCCGTGATATGGGACTTAAGGAGCCTTATGTGGGAAGAACCGAATTGCAGACCGGAGAAATCGCAGAAGACTTGACCTATTATTTTGCCACTTCGGAGCAGGTACCTTCCTCGGTAGGGCTGGGAGTGCTGATGGAAAGAGACAATACCGTGAAGCAGGCAGGCGGTTTTATTATCCAGTTAATGCCCTTTGCGGAGGATGCGGTAATTGACAAATTGGAAGAAAACCTCGCAAAGGTTACTTCTGTGACCTCTCTTTTAAGTGACGGAAATACTCCCGAGCAGATTCTACAGATTCTCTTAGAGGGCTTTGATGTGGAATTTAATGAAACCCTGCCCTTGTCCTTTTATTGTAACTGCAGTAAGACGAGAGTGGAAAAAGCCCTCGTCAGCATTGGCAAAAAGGAACTTCAGGATATGATTGATGAGGGAAAGGAAATTGAAGTTAATTGCCATTTCTGTAATCATCATTATGTATTTTCCGTGGAAGAATTAAAAGGAATCTTAAAAGAAACCAATCATAGGAAAAGGGACGAAAAATGAAACATGGTTTTGTGAAAGTAGCAGCTCTGACACCTAAGATTAAAGTGGCAGATCCTGCCTATAACGTAGAGAAAATCAAAGAAAAGATAATAGAGGCCCATGAGAGGGGTGCCAAGGTTATGGTATTTCCGGAACTTTGCATTTCCGGCTATACCTGTGGGGATTTGTTTTTGCAGGAGGCTCTCTTAAAAGCCTGTAGGGAACAGTTATGCGAACTGGCAAGGTTTACGACAGGCTATGACAGCCTGATTTTCGTAGGTCTTCCCGTGGAAAAGGATCAGAATCTTTACAATGTGGCAGCCGTCATTCAGAACGGGGAAGTACTCGGTATGATTCCCAAAATGAATATACCGACCTATGCCGAGTTTTATGAGGGCAGGCATTTTACACCCGGAGAGAGTGCGGTGACTTCTATCCGTCTGGAAGGAAAAGAGGTGCCCTTCGGAAGCAATTTGTTGTTTGAAGTCGATGCAGTGAGTGGTCTTTTCGTGGCTTGTGAAATCTGTGAAGACCTCTGGGTACCGAATCCTCCGGCTACCGGTCATGCGCAGGCAGGGGCTACTTTGATTGTAAACCTGTCCGCTTCCAACGAAACCATCGGAAAAGATACCTATAGGGAAATGCTTGTAAAATCTGCCAGTGCAAGACTCATTGCAGGCTATGTCTACACCAGTGCGGGAGAAGGCGAATCCACCCAGGACCTGGTATTTGGAGGACACAATCTGATTGCCGAAAACGGCACCGTCCTGGCACAGGCAAAACGTTTTGTGAATCAGGATGTTTATGCAGATGTGGATATTGCAAGATTGTGTATGGAAAGAAGACGTATGTCCACATTCACCGTAAAACCGCGAAAGGACTATCTGGTTATTCCGGTTTCCATGAAAGTGGAGGAAACCAGTCTGGAACGAGAATTTGCCAGTCATCCCTTTGTACCTCAGGATCAGACAGAGAGGGACAAACGTTGTAACGAAATTCTGTCCATTCAGTCTTATGGTCTTAAGAAACGATACGAGCACACCGGCTGTAAAAAGGCAGTAATCGGTGTCTCCGGCGGTTTGGATTCCACTCTGGCACTTCTGGTAACAGTAAGAACCTTTGATATGCTAAAGTTGGGAAGAAGCAATATCATTGCGGTCACCATGCCCTGCTTCGGCACTACGGACAGGACCTATGATAATTCCTGCATGCTGGCCAAAACACTGGGTGCAACCTTAAAAGAAATTAATATTAAAGAGGCGGTAAACATTCATTTTATGGATATTGAACAGAATCCGGAAAATCATGATGTGACCTACGAAAACTGTCAGGCAAGGGAAAGAACCCAGATCCTGATGGATATTGCCAACAAGGAAGGTGCCCTGGTAATCGGTACCGGGGATATGTCGGAGCTGGCCCTCGGCTTTGCAACCTACAATGGGGATCATATGTCCATGTATGGTGTAAATGCGGGAGTTCCCAAGACTCTGGTAAGGCACCTGGTCCGTTACTATGCGGATACCTGTGGGGATGAGACCCTTTCAAAGGTTCTTCTGGATGTGTTGGATACTCCGGTCAGTCCGGAACTTCTGCCGCCTAAGGACGGTGTAATTTCCCAGTGTACGGAGGAAATTGTAGGACCCTACGAACTGCACGATTTCTTTTTGTATTATATGTTACGATGCGGATTTGAGCCGGAAAAGGTATATCGTCTGGCTAAGAGTTCTTTCAAAGGCGTATTTGAAAATGAAGTGATTTTAAAATGGATGAAGATGTTCTACCGCAGATTTTTTGCACAGCAGTTTAAGCGTTCCTGCCTGCCGGACGGTCCGAAGGTGGGTAGTGTAGCGGTATCCCCGAGAGGAGATTTAAGAATGCCTTCCGATGCCAGTGCTGCCCTGTGGCTTGCACAAATTGAAAAACTGGAAGCCTGACTGTTTGCTTCCCAATCTTTATGAATCCGGTAAGGCACCCCTTGGGGTGCCTTCTTTCTTCATATTCCTATAAGTCAGTCATAATCCTCTAAGTCGTAACTGATGACTGCTTTTTCAAGAGACCGGTTTACGGCATCTAAGAGGACTAAGGTGGTATACCGGTTATCCTCCGAAAAGGAGATTTCATCCGTGGATTGCTTTTCGCAGATTTGTGCTGCGAGGGAATCAAAGGTGGGTTCCAACAGGGGGTACATGGTGGTAACGGCTTCTCCTAAATTGACAAGACGGACATCCACGATGGAATCTGCATTTACCACTACTTCTACATCCAGGGGCTGCCCGCCGATAGTTAAGGAAGTGGTATAAATTCCGGGTATGTAAGCGGTAGGAAGGGATTCTTCTTCGGCAGGGCTTGGATTCTCCTCGTTTTCATCATCTTTATTTTTAGGGGAGAGCATGATAAACAGCAGAATGAGGAAGAGAATCCCAAGTGCGATGAAAATGCCTGTGTACATCAGTTTTTTTGCACGGAGTACGATAATTTTGGTTTTGGAATTCATATGGGACCTACAAATAAATCTTTTTTATAATTTATGCACAAAATGCAGAAATAATACTATTGACAAGTAGGAAACCGGATTGCTATTATGGGATAGAACAAGGGCGTTCTTTCCAAGGGAGGAGAATGCCCTTTTGTAAATTGAAGGAGGATGGATAATGTTAAATTATACCAAGGAAGATATTTTCAGAATTGTGGAAGAAGAGGACGTAGAATTTATTCGTCTGCAGTTTACCGATATATTTGGCAACTTAAAAAATGTTGCCATTACCGTAAGCCAGCTGGAAAAGGCACTTGATAATAAAATATCGTTTGATCCTACGGCGATTGAGGGATATTCCGACGAGGGGGAGGAAGAGCTGCTTTTACACCCTGACTTTTCTACATTTGCCATTTTCCCCTGGAGACCTCAGCGTGGAAAGGTAGCCCGTATGATCTGTGATGTGTACAGACAGGACGGTACTCCTTATGAGGGCGATTCCCGTTACATCTTAAAACAGGTGGTAAAGGAAGCTAAGGATTTAGGCTATACCTTTGAGGTGGGACCGGCATGCGAATTTTTCCTGTTCCAGGCAGACGAAAACGGCCTGCCCACTACCGTGACCTATGAACAGGCCGGATATTTTGATTTGGGTCCCATTGATTTTGGGGAAAATGCCAGAAGAGATATGGTGATTTCCTTAGAAAACATGGGATTTCAGGTAGAGGCTTCCCATCATGAAAGCGCCCCCGCGCAGCATGAAATTGATTTTAAGGCAGATGAGGCAATTGCTACGGCAGACAATATATTAACCTTCAAACTGGCTGTGAAAAGTATAGCAAGAACCCATGGTCTCCATGCAACCTTTATGCCCAAGCCGAAGCAGGGCGTGGATGGTTCCGGCATGCGCATTAATATGAAACTGTATAAGGATGGTAAGAATATTTTCTATGATGCAGAAGGGAAGGATGGTTTAAGTGAGGATGCCTATCACTTCGTGGCAGGGCTGATGAAGCATGTACGCGGAATGGCTGCCATTACCAATCCGATTGTCAATTCCTACAAGCGTCTGGTTCCGGGCTTTGATGCCCCTACCGAGATTTCCTACGATCGTAAAAACCGCAGGGGGATGGTCAATATTCCCGGTACAAGGGATGAAAATGTGAGAATTTCCTTAAGGAGCCCGGATCCTACTGCCAATCCGTATCTGACAATTGCTCTCTGTCTGCGTGCGGGTCTTCAGGGGATTAATGAAAAAGCAGAAATCAATGATAAAAAGGAAACCATGCCGGATAATCTTTTTGAAGCTATCCGTGCTATGGAAAATGATGATATGATTGAATCCGTACTGGGTACGGAAGTGTTCCGTCGTTACAGTGCACTCAAAAAAGCCGAATGGAACCGTTACAGGGAACAGATTACAAACTGGGAAATCAATGAGTATCTGTATCGTTTCTAAATGAACCTCACTCTGAACAGAATTAGGGGGAGGTGAGTTTGTGACGAACATTTTGATTGCATTTCCGAAATTAGAAGAAGGCAGAGGAATCAAAAATGTGCTTTTACGTAACGGTTTTTCCGTAAGCGGCGTATGTACCTCCGGTATGCAGGCTGCCGGGAGAGCGGATGAGTGGAATGAAGGCATTGTAATATGCGGATATAAATTGACGGATATGTTGTACTCCCAGTTGCAGGAACTCCTTCCTGCGGGATTTGAAATGTTACTCCTGACTCCGGGTCAGCACTTAAACGACTGTCTGGGAAATGATGTTGTGTGTCTCGGCATGCCGCTTAAGGTAAAGGAACTTGTAGATACCGTAGACATGATGGTAGAGAATATGGAGAGACGCAGGCGTGCCCGTCGCAAATCTCCGATAGTCCGTGATGAAAAAGAAACAGCTCTGATAAAAGAAGCCAAGTGTCTTTTGATGGAGCGCAACAATATGACCGAAGGAGAGGCCCATAAGTATATGCAGAAATCCAGTATGGATTCCGGTACGAATATGGTAGAGACTGCACAGATGATTCTGACGTTATTCAGCATATAATGGGAATGAGAAAATATGAAAATTAATTTTACAAAAATGCAAGGGTGCGGTAACGACTATGTTTATATAGATGGTCTTCGTAATCCGATTCCGGCGGAAAAAAAGCCGGAGATTGTGAGAAAACTGAGTGACAGACATTTTGGAATCGGCGGTGACGGGGTGATTTTTATCAATCCTGCGGGGGAAGCAGATTTTGAAATGGAAATGTATAATGCAGATGGTACCCGCTCCGAAATGTGCGGAAACGGTATCCGTTGCGTATCCAAATTTGTTTATGACAAAGGGCTTACGGATAAAAAGCAGGTAAGCATTGTCAGCGCAGGCAAGGTGAAATACCTGGATCTTACGGTGGAAGACGGCAAGGTAGTCATGGTGAAAGTCAATATGGGCGCACCGGAACTGATTGCAAAAGAGGTACCTGTGATTAGCGAAAAGGAGCAGGCCATTGACGAGCCCATTACCGTGTGCGGTAAGGAATATCACATGACCTGCGTATCCATGGGAAATCCCCATGCTGTGGTATTTATGGATGACGTGGCAAATTTAGATATTGAGAAAATCGGCCCTTATTTTGAAAATCATGAAAGATTTCCGAACCGTGTGAACACGGAATTTGTAAAAGTCATTGACAGAACCCACGCCGAAATGCGTGTGTGGGAGCGTGGGACCGGAGAGACCCTTGCCTGCGGAACCGGCACCTGTGCAACGGTGGTAGCCTGCGTTTTAAACGGCCTTACCGAAGACCGTGTTAACGTGAAACTCTTAGGCGGCGAATTGGAAATATATTGGGACCGGAAAGAGAATCTGGTTTACATGACCGGTCCGGCAGCCACGGTTTTTGAAGGGGAAGCAGAGATTTAGGAAAATGACGAAATAAGTTTATTATGCAACCCGTCCAATTATGGACGGGTACTTTTACTTTTAAATTAAATATGATATAATTTCCACATGAGTGTACGCATCTGTTTTCACGGGTGCAGTACAGGCAAATCAGGGAGAAAACAGTATGCTTATATTACATCAGGGGCGGCCTGAATCAGAAGTGGGCAGACTTCCGAAAGAAATCCGTGTGTATGATTTTTTGGACCGGTTACATATTGCCTATGAGCGCATTGATCATGAGGCGGCAAATACCATGGAAGCCTGCGCAGAGATTGACGAAGCTCTTGCACCGGCAACCATTTGCAAAAATTTATTTTTAGTCAATTCCGCGGGGACACAATATTATCTTTTGCTTATACGGGGGGACAAAAAGTTTAAAACAGCGGAAGTTTCGAAACAGATTGGCAGTACCCGCCTGTCCTTCGGCTCTGCGGAGAAAATGGAAGAGTATCTGGACATCTCTCCCGGGTCCGTAAGTATCATGGGATTAATGAATGACCATAGTAAATGTCTGGAGGTCCTGGTGGATGGGGATGTATTGAAACAGGAATACTTTGCCTGTCATCCCTGCGTCAACACTTCCAGCATCCGTTTGAAGACGCAGGATGTTTTTGACACTTTTTTGAAAGATTTGAGGTATCAGTATCGGGTCGTAAACATTCAGACAACAGGTTCATGTTAAGAAAAGGAGAAGGGATACCATGAAGAAAGAAAAGCACAGCGCCATCTCGATGAAAGAAAAAATTGCAAATGTATTTGGGAAAAACTTTCTGGTTACATCCGTTACGATTACACTGATTATCGGAGTGATAGCCTCTTATCTTATTATTACCAAAAGTAATGCTCTCAAAAATGCATCTGCCAATTCGGTGGTGCAGGGGGCATCCGGCTGGTATAACGAACAGATTGGCCGTGTCAGACTGCTCGCGGAAACCTTGTCTTACGAGGATTATATCGGGACGAGATTCAATGCTTCGGAAGCATATCTGGCAGATTGTCTCACGGAAAATGCTGCTGCTTATGTATATTATTTCGGACTTTCCGATGACCGCTGCGTCTTCAGTGACGGATGGGAAGTACCGGCAGATTATAAAGCAACGGAAAGAGACTGGTACCCGGAAGCTTTTGCCAATCCCGATAAAGTGTCGGTTTCTGCAGCCTATGTGGATGCGGATACCGGTCGTATTGTGGTGACTATTTCCAAGGCCATTGTAAAAGACGGAAAACCGGTGGGTGTCTTTGCAGCCGACTTTTTTGTGGATGACCTGCTTGCCATGAGCGACTCCTTATCCACCAATTCTTCTTTTGCCATTCTGATTGATAAGGATGGAACCGTGCTTACCCATAAAAATAGTGCTTATGTTCCTGCCACGGATGAAGCAGGCGAAATGGTAGCAACCAATTACAAGGAAATCGGCATTCCGGATAAACTGATTGCTCCGGCACATAGAACTTATGCGTCAGGCTACGTTTCCGAATACATTGAAACCGCAGGTGTGACAGTGGTGTATGCAACGGATTTCTTCAGTTATTACGGAGGCCTGATTCTTTTCTATGCCATCAGCATTCTCCTAATCAGTGTTCTTTATTTCCTGACTACAAAGAAAGTGAGAAATGTGGTTTCCGCTTCGTTAAAACCTTTAGAGGAACTTTCACGGGTTTCGGAAGATGTCAGAAACGGTAAATTAGGACATAGTTCCGGCTATAGGGCAATGGACGAAATCGGTTCCCTGTGCAGAGCTCTGGAATTGTCCAATGATACCATAAAAGAATATATTGATGATATTTCCGAAAAACTGGAAAAGGTTGCACAAGGAGATCTGACGGTAGAGGTGACCGGAGATTATGTAGGAGATTTTGCACCTCTTAAAGATGCCATCAACAATATTATCTGTTCCATGAAGAATGCAATTCAGGTCATTTCAGAGGCATCCGAGTCGGTTCATACATCTGCACAGAATGTACAGTGCGGAGCCGGTTCCCTGGAAGAGGATGTGGAAAATGTTATGGAAATTGTAGGTAACATTGAGAAACAGATTGACGGAGTTCAGAACAGTTTTGTGGAGAGTATGAACCATGTCAAAGAAGCGGGTGAATTGTCCGGAAATGCCATTGTATATCTGGAGGAAGGCAATGAAGCACTGGCCGATCTGGTTGGTGCCATGAATGAAATTAAGGATAAATCCAACAGCATTTCCGCAATCATCGGGATTATCAATGAAATTGCGGCGCAGACCAACTTACTTGCACTGAATGCTTCCATAGAAGCTGCAAGGGCGGGCGAAGCCGGAAGAGGTTTCTCGGTGGTTGCAGATTCGGTAAGGAGTCTTGCAGAACAGACTTCCTCCGCAGCGGCCCAGACAACGGCACTGATTGCGGAATCGGAAACAGCCGTGAACAAAGGAAACAGAATTGTAAAAGCAACCACAGAAAAGATGGAACACATTGTTGCCATAACCAATGATGTCAATAGCAAGATTCGCGGAATTTCCGCATGTATTGAGGAAGAAAATAATACCGTCAGAAATATGAAAAAGGCTGTGGACAACATGGGTGCCTTTACCACCAATACCCAGGCCACTTCCGAAGAGTGCGTTGCCCTGTCGGCAATCTTAAATGAACAGGCAGACAGTATGCAGAATGCGGTAAAGAAATTCAATATCTGACGCAGAGAAAAGAAATACTACGGGGAATAAGTACTCTATATAAAGCGGGGGTGGAATTCTTTGAAAAGAACAGCGCAGGTATTGACCGTTTTTGTACTGCTTGCATGCCTTGTATGTGTGGCATCCGCACAGCAGACCGATGAGCTTTTGTGGGGGAATGTACTTTCCTACTGTATTGCGGATGTGGATATGGACGGGAAAGAGGAAATGATTACCGTAGAGACAACTGACAGGTATCAGGTAATAGAAAGCGGAGAACGGTACGGCAATTATCTGCGGATTTACAAGGATTTTGTATACGATTCCAAAACCGGGGCAGAGGATACTTGGGGAAAAAGAGAAGATCCCCGCGGGGAAGTTTCCTATGAATTTGATTTAAGCCACTTAAAGCCTCTGACGGTACAGACGGGGGATGTAAATGGGGATGGAAAAAAGGAGATATCGGTGGTAGTCTATAAGGAGACCGAGTTTCATCCGGTGCCTGCGAAGAGGCCATTCTTTTATGCCCTGACGGATGAAAAACTTGAAAAAATCTGGTTAGGCTCCAGATTATCCAGACCCTTTACGGATTTTGTGCTTTGTGATCTGGACAAAGACGGAGTGGAAGAAATCGTTTCCATGGAAAAGACTAAGGATGGGGATACGGTCGTTGCTCTTTATAGCTGGGAAGGCTTCGGGTTTGACCTGGTGTGTGAGACGGAAAGCTTTTCCCACGATGCCCGGTTTACAGGGAACAGACATTACGAGCAGGAAGATGTGTATATAGAGTCGGGAGGCCAAAATTTTACTGTGGTCAAAGAGGGGGACCGACTGGTTTTACAGGAAAAGTAGAGGATCGTAAGCGGATTATATTCAAGAGGAGAGGAATGCTATGAAAAAGAAATGGTTGCAGACGTTTATCGCAGTGACTATGGCAGTTTGTATGACTGCCTGCTCCATCCCTGCAAAAGAGGCGGTAACGGATGTGCAGGATGAGGTGGTAGAGACAACGAAAACCGAAAAGCCGGACAAGGAAGAGAGCAAAAAGGAACCGGAAGTTAATATGGAAGTGGTAGCCATGGCGGCACCGTCTTTTGTGACTAAGGAAAACGTCTATACTCCGCTTTCCTTTAATAAGAATGCGCCGGAGTATACAATTGCACCGGATTTGTCCAATATTGAGAACATAGACCAGTTCCCGAATTTAAGTGATTATCAGAAATCCATGATTGCGCAGAATGGATTTGTGGTAATGCCCACTGATGCGGAACAATTATTCTATCTTTATGAAGAAAATACTTATAAGACCATTCCGAACTTTGTAACAACGGACTCGGTTTTACAGTTGTACCATATTTATTATGATTATTCCCTTCGTAATGTGGAATCCAATTTCTTTTACGAGGATACCGCAAAAATGAATGATGCCTTGCTCTGCGAAGTACTAAAGGAATATGAGGAAGTAAAGGATGAGCAGGTAAAGCAGGCCATGGAGAGGGTCATCGGTTATTTGGCGGTTGTGGATCTCCTTCTGGATGTGCCCCTTCCCAATGACGTGAGTGAGGATATCAGGGAGCGGGCAAAGCAGGAGTATGACCTGATTATGAAAGCAGACCGGACCACAGATTCCCCCATTGCCGGCACCAAATTGGACTACACCCTGTTTACGGTCAGAGGGCATTATACCAGAAGTGAAGAGCTTTCCAAGTACTTCTTGGCATTTAGCTGGTACGGTCTGGTACCGTTTACTTTCTATAGTGAAGGAAACGAGAATAGGGACAATGCACTCTGTGCCATGATACTGTCGGATGCACTGAAAAACACACCCGAAGCGGAACAAATCTGGAATACCATATATGCGACTACCAGCTTTATGGTAGGAGAGTCCGATGATCTGATGCCCTGTGAGATTTCCAATCTGATAGAACAGATTTACGGAAAAATCCCTGCACCGGATGAACTGCCCGGAAAGATGGATGATTTCTATGCGGGATTGAAAAGCCTCAGAAGTGCCCAGATTGTTTCCAAGCAGGAGGATATCTCCAAGGATTTGCAGATGCGTTTTATGGGCCAGAGATATATTGCGGACTCCGAAATTTTACAGGAATTAAGCGACCCGGATTTCAGACCTTTCCCCACCGGACTGGATGTCTTTGCAGTTTACGGTAGTGAAAGAGCAGAAGCATTGCTGGATGAAATTTACAGACCGGAAGAACTGTGGGCAGATTACCGGGAGAATTTTGATAAACTGGCCGACAAATTCCGCAACCAGTCCATACAGGAGCAAACAAGCAATGCCTACAACGGATGGCTGTTTGCATTAAAGCAGATTGCCGATACAAAGGGAGAGGGATATCCCCTGTTTATGCAGAATGATGCATGGATGAATAAATCCCTTACTACCGCTTTAGGAAGCTGGGCGGAGCTGCGCCACGATACCATTCTCTACGGCAAACAGTCCGGTGCAGAGTGTGGTGGAGGTGAGGAGCCACCTGAGGTGATGGGTTATGTGGAGCCGGATCCGGAATTTTTCCATCGGCTGATCTGGCTTACCGAAACTACTATGAACGGCCTTGATGAGAGAGGCGTGCTTTCTAATGAAATGCGCTACAAAACAGAGACCATGCTGAATATGCTCCGCTTCCTGGAAAACTGTGCGGTAAAGGAGCTGAACGGTGAAGATCTGAATGCGGAAGAAAGATACAGTCTTCTGGTTTATGGTGGCACGCTGGAATATATCAGCAGTTCCATTGCGGAGGCAGACGGCTGGTATCTGATTGAAAGCGATACTGACCGTAACATGGCGGTGATTGCGGATGTACATACCACTCTGGGCGGTTATCTGGAAGAAGGTGTGGGGCATGCCTGCGAAATTTACGTGGCAATTCCACAGAACGGTAAAGTATACCTTACCAGAGGCGCAGTGTTTGATTATTATGAATTTGACAGTGTGTTAAGGCTGACGGATGAGGAATGGCAGAGCCTTTTGAATGAATATCCTCCTGAGAGAGTTCCGTATGTGGGAACCTTTATGGATGAGAACGGCGGTGAGCCTGCACCTGTACCGGATGAACCTTATTCTACAGGATGTTAAGGATTTATATATGAAAAGAATTTTACAGGCAGGTTCTGTAATGATTTTACTGGTTCTGCTGCTTGTATTTTCCGGTGTTCAGGCACAGGAAAAAAGGGCAGCAGGCCGGAAAGAATTTGTGATAAATATTGTGGGTGACATCATGCTTTCCCGAGATGTCCAGAGAATGCTTAACGACAACGGATACGATTATCCTTATGAAGAGGTTTCTTATTACTTTCTGGAAGATGACCTGACAATCGGAAATCTTGAGTGTCCGATTACCCAAGCGGGGAATGCGGCGAATAAGGAAAAAAGACTTATATTCCGGGCAGATTATGAAAATGCCGGGGCACTTTCCCGTGCCGGGTTTAACTGCTTAAATCTTGCCAATAATCATACCATGGATTATCTGGACGAGGGACTGGGAGACACCATGGAAGCACTCCGGGAGGAGGGAATTTCCACGGTCGGTGCCGGAATGAACGGTGAAGAAGATACTACATTTGTTTGGGAAAAGGATGGTTACAAAATAGGAATCTTAGCCTTCAGTGCACTTCCGACCGAAGGCTTTTTCTATGATGCCAAGGCGCCCACCGTCAGCTACATCAGCACCTATAATACGGACCTTGTGGCAGAAAAAATACGCAGCCTGGAATGTGACTTTAAGATTGTCTATTTTCATTGGGGTGTAGAATACATGCCCTACAAAACAAAGACCCAGGAAAGTTTTGCACACATGGCAGTGGATAACGGTGCAGATCTGGTGGTAGGGGCACACCCCCATGTAATTGGAGAAAGCGAAATATACGCCGGGGTGCCCATCTATTACAGTCTGGGAAATTTCGTATTTGACCGGCAGATTCAGCCGGGAACCGATGAGACCATGATTCTTCAGGTAGTCATAGACCGCGAAACAGGCATTAAAGAGATTACAGAGATTCCAGCTAAAATTATAGATGCAAGAGTTCATCTTATAAAATAAGTGACTTTCTGGATAGAGGATAATGGAATATCTTCTTAAGCAGACCATGTTTCGCCGCCGGTCCTTAAGTTCTGTATTTTAGAACCTTAGTACCGTTGCGAGCGAAACCTGAGTGGAAACGGGTCTGCGTAGAAGAAATTCCTTTATCCTAAAAAAATAGTTATTATGGAGTAGTTATGAAAAAGATACTGATTTACCTAAAAGATTACAAAAAAGAAACCATTTTAGCCCCCCTGTTTAAGATGTTAGAGGCCTCCTTCGAACTCCTGATTCCGCTCGTGGTGAAGCGGATTGTGGACGTGGGAATTGCAAACGCAGACAAAGGCTATGTGGGACAGATGTGCGCAGTTATGATTGCACTTGGCATCATTGGTCTGGTATGTGCCATTACCGCACAATATTTTTCGGCCAAGGCTGCAGTCGGTTTTGCTACAAAACTGCGTCATGTTCTCTTCGGTCATATGCAGAAATTGTCCTTTGCACAGATGGACCACATGGGAACATCCACAATGATTACCCGTATGACCAGTGATATCAATCAGGTGCAGAACGGTGTGAACATGGTACTGCGATTGTTCCTGCGTTCCCCCTTTATTGTATTTGGTGCCATGATCATGGCTTTCACTATTGATGTGAAGGCAGCACTGATATTTGTAGTGGTTATTCCTCTTTTGTCCCTGGTCGTATTTGGAATCATGTTGATTACCATTCCTTTGTATAAAAAGGTGCAGGGCGGTCTGGACAAGCTTCTGGGGATTACCAGGGGAAATCTGACCGGTGTGCGTGTACTTCGTGCATTCCATAAAGAAGAGGACGAAATAGAAGAATTCTCCAAGAGCAATGAGGACCTGACCGGTTTCCAGATGTTTGTGGGACGTATCTCGGCAGTTATGAATCCGATTACCTATATCATTATAAACAGCGGACTGGTTATTCTGTTATGGACAGGTGCCATTCAGGTAGAAGGTGGGATTCTGACACAGGGTGCGGTACTTGCCCTTGTGAATTATATGTCCCAGATTTTAGTGGAACTGGTAAAACTGGCAAACCTGATTATTACCGTGAATAAGGCACTTGCCTGCGGCAATCGTATTGCCGGGGTACTGGATACCGAACCCGGACTTGTGGAAGGAACCCGTACAGAGGGCGAATCAGCAGAGGTTCCCGTTGTAGAATTTGATCATGTGCATCTGACCTATCCCGGTGCAGGCGCAGAAAGTCTGACGGACATCCATTTCAAGGCTATGCGCGGACAGACCATCGGTATCATTGGCGGTACCGGTTCCGGTAAATCTTCTCTGGTTAATCTGATTCCACGCTTTTACGAGGCAACCGGCGGAAGCGTGAAGGTTGATGGAGTTGCGGTGGAGGATTATACCATTCATGCACTTCGTTCTAAAGTAGGTGTGGTTTTACAGAAGGCAGTATTATTTAAGGGAACCATCAGGGAAAATCTGATGATGGGGCTGCCGGATGATTTTGATAAAGAAGACAAAGAGGCTGTAGACAAGCTGTTGCGGGAAGCATTAGGGGTTTCCCAGTCTGCGGAATTTGTAGATAACAAACCGGAGGGAATGGAAACGGAAGTCAGTCAGGGCGGAAAGAACCTCTCCGGCGGTCAGAAGCAGAGGCTGACCATTGCAAGGGCACTTGTCAGAAAGCCGGAAATCCTGATTCTGGATGACAGTGCTTCCGCGCTGGATTATGCTACTGATTTAAAACTGCGGAAAGCCATTCGTGCCATGGAAAAGGCTCCCGTGGTATTTATCGTATCCCAGCGTGCTTCCTCCATCATGCATGCGGACAATATCATTGTCCTTGATGACGGTGAGGTGGCCGGTATGGGCAGACATGAGGAGTTGCTTGCAAATTGCGAAACCTATCAGGAAATTTATTACTCCCAGTATCCGGATCAGAGAAAGGGAGGTAACGAATAATGGCAGAGAATAAGAAAAATACACAAAACAAAACCAAGAATAAAGGCACAATGAAAAAGGTACTAAAGTATATCAGCCGTTACTGGTTCTTCCTCCTTTTTTCCATCGTTTGTGCAGCACTTACCGTAACCTTCACTTTGTATATTCCGATTCTCACCGGGGATGCCATCGACTGCATCATAGATGCCGGCAAAGTGGATTTTACAGCACTTACCTCCATCCTCAAAGAAATGGGTATCGTGATTTTGCTGACTGCCGTTACCCAGTGGGTTATGACTGTGTGCAACAACCGCATTGCCTATCATGTAGTGCGTGATATCAGAAGAGATGCCTTTGAAAAAATTCAGATTTTGCCTTTGAAATATCTGGATGCACATCCTTACGGGGAAATTGTAAGCCGTGTAATCGCAGATGTGGACCAGTTTTCAGATGGTTTGATCATGGGATTCACGCAGTTATTTACCGGTATCATTACCATTTTTGGAACCCTGATATTCATGTTCAGGGAGGACATTACCATTACTCTGGTGGTGGTTTGCATTACTCCCGTGAGTCTTTTAGTTGCCAATTTTATTGCCAGAAAGACCTATCATATGTTTAAACTCCAGTCTGAGACCCGTGGAGAGCAGACGGCGTTAATTGATGAAATGATTGGAAACCAGAAGGTGGTACAGGCTTTTTCTTATGAAGAGGAAGCCATGGAGCGATTTGACGAGATTAATGAGCGACTCGGTAAATGCTCCCTTCAGGCCATTTTCTTTTCTTCCACAACCAATCCGGCAACCCGTTTTGTCAACAGTCTGGTGTATACCGGGGTATGCGTGGTTGGAGCATTTTCTGCAATTGCAGGCAAAATTACCGTTGGTACGCTAACCTGTTTCTTAAGTTATGCCAATCAGTATACCAAGCCGTTTAATGAAATTTCCGGCGTATTTACGGAGTTTCAGAATGCACTTGCCTGTGCGGCACGTATTTTTGCATTAATAGAAGAGACTCCTCAGGTGGAAGAGCCTGTGGATGCCAAGGAACTTAAGAATGTGGAAGGTCGCGTGGACTTAAAAGATGTGGCATTCTCCTATGTGCCTGACCGGAAACTGATTGAAAATCTGAACTTACAGGTGGAAAAGGGCAAGCGGGTTGCCATTGTAGGGCCTACCGGCTGCGGCAAGACCACGATTATCAACCTTTTGATGCGTTTTTATGATGTGGATGAGGGAAGTATTTCCGTGGATGGAAATGACATTCGCTCCCTGACCCGAAAGAGCCTTCGTGAAAATTACGGTATGGTGCTGCAGGAAACCTGGTTAAAGGCAGGAACCGTCAGGGAAAACATCATTATGGGAAAACCGGATGCCACCGAGGAAGAAATGATTCAGGCAGCCAAGGCAGCCCATTCCCACAGTTTTATTAAAAGATTACCCAATGGTTATGACACTGTCCTTTCGGAAGACGGAGAAGGACTTTCCCAGGGCCAGAAGCAGCTCTTATGCATTACGCGAGTTATGCTTTGCCTGCCGCCCATGCTGATCTTGGATGAAGCAACCTCCTCCATTGATACCCGTACGGAGATTCGGATTCAAAAAGCCTTTGCCAAAATGATGGAAGGAAGAACCAGCTTTATTATTGCGCACCGACTTTCCACCATTGTGGATGCGGATATTATTCTGGTCATGAAGGATGGTCACATTATCGAGCAGGGCAACCACAAGACACTTCTCGAAAAGAAAGGCTTCTATGCGGATTTGTACAACAGCCAGTTTGTAATGAACTAGAGGAAAAATTGGGAGGAATCATAATGAAGATTAAGTATGACACACGTATTGTACGCAGAATCTTTATCACCGCTACTTTGTCTACCGTCATAGTGGTTTTAGGATGGTTGGCCGGAATGGTTCCTATAAAAAATACCCATGGATTTGAAGAATATCTTCTACTGTTAACCGTTGTGCTCTTTTGGCCCATGGTGATACTTTGGGTATATTATGTTGATGGAAAACTCTATTTACACAGCCTGAAAACAGCCGGCTTTGAGGTACCGGCAGACAGAAGAAAATATGAAAATAAGCTGGCAAATCTCCCCCGCTTAAAGGAGCTTGTTATAGAAAACACAGGACGAAATAAAGGCAGTCTCCTATTAACCTTTTTTGCGTGCTTAGGAGCGGTCATTTTTCTGCTTATCTTGACGGACTATGTTTGGAAATGGGGATTTTTAAGCGGAATCGGTTTTATGATTTTTTGTCTGGGACTGTTGGCTTTCTTTTGGATGATAGGTACGTTTGTATATTTCAGACAGTCTGATAACAGAAAATACCGTAATTTCTATGAACCGGAGGATGCAAGGAAAGTACGGACCATGTTCGGAAAGGGGATGTTTACTATCATCATTGCTCTTTGTATCAGCCTTGTACTGGCCACTTTACCCTTTACCATGACCGAATATGTGGCAAGAACGATAGTAGAAAGTGATAAAGATCGTATTTATTTTGCGTTAAAACAAATCGAAGAAATTTGTGCTGCAAATGCATGTAGTCCGGAGGATGAGATATTCCAAAAAGAATTTAAGGAATATTCCGATTATGAGGATTTGGAAGATATGGAAAACAGCCTGCGGGCAAAGAATGCAAAGCTGAAGATTGACTTAATAGGCGGCAAGGCCGTAGCAAGCTATAGCTATACCTGGGAATATCGAAAAATAAGAACGGAAGAAATTACCTATATCAAAGATTGAAGATTAAGGAGGATTTTTATGTGGAACGGTAAGAAAAAAGCAATTACATTCAGCTATGATGACGGTGTGGTGTATGATAAAAGGCTAGTAGAAATCTTTAATAAGTATAACCTAAAATGCACCTTTAACCTAAATAGTGGGATCATGACAGGAGCAAACCACTGGGAAAATAATGGAATCGAAATTCACAGGTTAAATGCAAAGGGCTTGCCCGAGCTTTATAAAGGGCATGAGATTGCGGTTCATACCCTGACACATCCCGACTTAACAAAATATGATGATGAAACTGTCTACAATGAGGTCATGCTGGATAAAGAGAATTTAGAGAGAATGTTTGATTGCAAAATCGAAGGCATGGCATATCCCTATGGAACCTATAATGAGCATATTGCAGAAATATTAAAGGATTGTGGAATTAAGTATGCAAGAACCGTAAACAGCATGGGAAAGACTGCAAAGCCCTCTGATTTATTAATGCTTCGTCCTACGGCACATCACAGTGAGGAGGGGCTGATGAGCATTATAGAGGACTTTTTGGCACAAGATTCTGCGAAGATGGAAGAACCTGAAATGTTATATATCTGGGGACACAGCTACGAATTTGAAGTCCATCAAAATTGGGATTACATCGAGAAAATTTGCAGTATAGTGGCAAATAAAGAGGACGTTTTCTACGGAACCAATGCCCAGGTCTTGAGTGCGTTTTATTAGGAATTAAATAAAAGCGCTTCTATTGAATTAACGGTGTTATGGTCGCGAAATATTTAATCAGGATTGTACCTAACCAGTTTGTGATGCAGTAGGGCTTGACCAATCAAAAAGGATGATGTACAATAAAGAAGGTTTTAGGAGGATTTTGCATGTTAAGTGTAATTGTACTGGAGAAAATTGCAAAATAAATATTGCAAGGGTGATTTGTAGTTGACACTACGAGTCTGCCCATTTGTTGACAACACATGTTGCCAACGTTTTCACCTTACAATTGCTTAATATTGTGGCAGATACCATAGATAATATTAGCATGGCTGTATGGTCATGCTATTTTTCTTGAAGTATATAGGATAATCATATAGAGATTTAGAAGACCATAATATCTTATTGCACAAAAGGTATTATGGCCTTTTTTGTTGTAGTGACGAGAATCACGAAGCGTATCTCGTCTATGTATAAGGAGACAGAACATGAATATTGACAGACAAATTGAATTTGACAAGGTAAAAGAAATGTGGGCTGATTTAGCCATTACGGATTGGGCAAAAGAGCAAATTAAAGAAGTATCCATATGCCTTTCTGAAAATGGGTTAAGAAAACAGTTAAGGGATACCACAGATGCCAGGAATCTGATGGAAAAGCTGGGAACGCCGCCACTTCAAAATATCTCGGAGATTAAAGATATTTTGTTGATTGCAGAAAAAGGGGATTGCTTAACCCCTTATCAGTTAGAACGGGTAGAAAAAGTTCTGGTGGCCGTTAAACGATTGAAGGATTATTTGGAGAGGGGAAAAATGTACCAGAATTCCCTGGCCTATTATGAGGAAAACTTAGATTCCATTACAGAATTACGGGAAGAAATCTGTAGTAAGATTCGAAACGGCATGGTGGATGATTATGCATCCAAAGAATTGGGACAGATACGAAATCAAATTATAAAATGTGAAGACCAGATGAAACTAAAGGCAGAACAAATCATGCGTTCCTTTAAGGAATGCATGGCAGACAGTTACTGTACGGTTAGAAACGGGCGGGTATGCGTTCCGGTGAAGAAGGAATATAAACTGAAAGTGTCAGGGAGCGTCATCGATAAGTCTTCCACGGGCAGCACCCTATTTATTGAGCCGTCAGGCGTTGCAAAATACTATGAAGAACTGCAACTGCTTAAAATCAGTGAAGAGAATGAAGTGTATCGCATCTTATATACTCTGTCGGCAATGGTTACGGCATCCGCTCCGGTAATGTATGAAAATCTGCAAATGATTGAGAAATTAGATTTTATATTTTCCAAAGGGAAACTGAGTCTGGATATGGATGCCACAGAACCCATGATTAACACGAAACGCAGGATCCATCTGACCGGGGCCAGGCATCCGTTAATGGATAAGAACATAGCAGTGCCATTACAGTTTCATATCGGTGAAAATGTGCAGGGGATTGTAATCACCGGACCTAATACAGGAGGAAAAACGGTAGCGATTAAAACGGTTATGTTAAATTGTATCATGGCACAATGTGGGTTGCATGTCACATGTAAACAGGCAGATATCGGTATGAGCAGTTCTTATTTATGTGATATTGGGGATGGCCAGAACCTGTCCGAAAATCTGTCCACCTTTTCTGCCCATATAACCAATGTACTGGAGGTCTTAGGGGAAGCAAATAAAGACAGCCTGATTATAATGGATGAAATGGGCTCCGGAACGGATCCCACAGAAGGTATGGGGATTGCCATCGCCATATTGGAAGAACTTCGAAAAAGCGGAGCCATTTTTCTGGTGACAACGCACTACCCGGAAGTAAAAGAATATGCCGATAGGGCTAATGGAATCATCAATGCAAGAATGACTTTCGATAAGGAAACCTTAAGACCAACCTATCAGATGGTGATCGGAGAAGCCGGCGAAAGCTGTGCATTTTATATTGCAGACAGGCTGGGTATGCCAAATGAAATGTTGAAGGTGGCGATACGTGCCGCGTATGGGGAAGAAGCAGTAGCATCCTATCAGTTCCAAAAGCCGGAAAGCCACATTACCAAAAAGAACACAGCAAAGATTTCCAAAACCCAAAGGCCAAAAAACAGCACAGAACTTAGTGACAAGTATAAAATTGGTGACAGTGTCATGATTTATCCGGAGAAAAAGATAGGGATTGTGTGTGAGCCGATTAACGAAAAAGGGGTGTTAAGGGTACAGCTGCCAAATAAAAAAATCTGGATTAACCATAAACGTGTAAAACTTCATGTGGCAGCAACCGAGCTTTATCCGGAGGACTATGACTTTTCCATTATATTTGACTCCGTTGAAAACCGGAAAAAGCGACATGACATGCAAAGGAAATATACGGATGATGTGATTGAGTCTGAATCATAGTTTTCCTATTCCGGGAGCTGCTGTTTTACTGTTGGTTAAGAAAATTAAACAATATTTAACAACAGCTCAATTGTATGATATAAGAATTCCTGCTATGATGGAAGTACAAAAGCTTTTGTAATACTTTTAGGAGGTCTGTAAATGAATATTGCAGAAGTCATTAGAAAATATAGAAAAGAAGCCAACTCACGCTTACAATATGCTTGAAAATAATATGGATATAGAATGAAGAGGGGGAATCCAAAGGGGGACACTCCCCATTTGGCACACGACTTTGCATGGCAAAGTGTAGTGTGTTATACCCTCTATCTGCATATTCTCAATATTCCTTGCAGAGTATCTCTAACATATCAAAATCATTTGTTCTTTTAGCGAGTGGAGTTGAAACTCCATTATGCTTTTTATGGCTGTACACAATCTCTGCGTTTTTGCGGATACGGTTCTTTTGCCTGTTCACTTCACGGCTTTCAGCTTGAAGTAAGTAACGGTAACTTGCATCTTTTTCTTTGTTTATATCAATATTCACAATTTGGCTATCCGGAACGGGTATCATGTTATTGAGGTTGATTACGGCATAATCCTTTATTTTAATAAAATCTACGCCTTCTTTCATCTGCTTATGTTTATCTTTGAAGGATGACAAAGGTGCAAAGTATTTTATTCCTTTTACTTCTAAAACAATACCGATGTATTTGCGTTTTTCTTTACCATCTGCATGGGCGAAAATATGTTTTTGATAATTGCTTAAATACTTTATGTATTCACTTTTTACTTCGTAAATCCTTATATTATTTCTCATATGAATCCCTTTCTTTGTAAAGAAAATGGTAGAGACCAAGTAGCCTCTACCATCTGTTAACTCGCTCATTTTAGGGCTGTGCATCACCCACTAATAACTCGCTCATTTATAAGGCTGTGCATCACCTTTTACAGATAGTATACTATTTGGTTGACATACTAGTCAACACAATTTTTGTAAGATTTTTGATTGTTGTCTATAAATGTGTATTTTCATTCTTTATCGCACATCTGCCATTTGTCAGACAGTGTCTGACAAATGGATGTAATCAGATATTCTACTGATGTTGCATTGTGGTCTATGGAAACCTATATTTCGATTGATACAGCATAATCTAGAATGACATTACCTTTTTCATCAGGAGTTGTAAAGCGTGGACAATTATATTGTTCAAAACACCAATCATCTTCTTTGCGTTTTCAGCCAAGTGCTTTCAACTCATTCAAACACATATTATGGGTGTCCATTGTATAAAAGTCGCTACTGTTTTCCTTGTCATACAAATAGCAAACTGCATACTCCGTAGGCGCAATATCTATGTACTCAAACCCATTAGGAACTTTTGCATCGGATAGAAAGAACATTCCAATTTCTCTTTTAACTTCTTTTATCGTTATTGACATATGGATACCTCCTGTTAGTTTTTTAATTTATTAATGATAGCAGTTATTTTTGCCGTACAATCTGCCTTTCTGTATTCAGCACTTCTCCAAGAGTCTGAGAGTGGAAAATAGAGATTATCTTTTGCTTTGGCACCCAAATCCCATTGACCGTTCTCGTCTTTATTATCTTCTAGCCATTTAACAACAAAACCAAGTTTCTCTTTTGCTAATTTATATCCGGATAAAATATCAATGGCTTCTAAATAGCGACTTGTTTCAACTGACTGAAATTCTTTCGGTAATTCACTTATTCGTTTGTTATAAATATAATAAATACCTTTTTCATGATTTATCACATAATCAAGCATACGGCTTTCTGTTGATTCGCTCAAAAGTCCTTGCAATAAATTCATCTCGTAAAATGTAACAAAATCTACTTCTCCGGTATCATTATCATATTTACCATCCGCAAATCCAGTTTCTATCATAGACACCCAGTATTTAGCACATTCTAAAGCAACTACGTTTTGAGGGTGAAATATCTTAACCCATGTAGATAACATTAGTTTCGTGAATAAATCCCAATCCCTGCCCTTTTCACGATAATTATCAATTTTTCTTTCAGCATTTTGGCAAGCAACCATGCAATCCACCGATTTTTTAATGGGCGCATCAAGGATAGTAAATCCTAAATGCTTTAAACGGCGTAATGCCTGTTCAGTCGTCAGTGGTTTCTTATTATTGGGTATGGATAGGGAATGAAATTCATTTCCCCAAGTACCATCATTATTTTGCATCGCTATTATCTGTTGGGCGATTTTTCCGCTTCTATAGTCCATATTGTCACCTCACAAAATTTTGTGCACTAATAAAATCTCCCGTTATGTATTATTTAGACACAAACATATGTTTGCATCTAAATGGTATCACAACAGATATAGATTTTCGATTGATTATTTTATAAATCTATATACAATTAATTTATAATCAAATATAAAAGAAAAGTATCACGGCATTCAGGTTGTATAGCCCGGATGCTATTTGGTGGAAAAGTATTGAACGGAGGATATAAGTATGGAGAATATAATTGCCGAGGCAATAAAATTTATAGAAACCATTTTCAAAAATGATTTTAGTGGGCATGATTATTTTCATTCGTTACGTGTATATAATATCGCAAGGACAATAGCAGAAAAGGAAGGCGCAGATATAGATATTGTATCGTTGGCTGCACTCTTGCACGATGTTGATGATATAAAATTGTCACCTCAGACATATGAAAAGAAGGAAAATGCCGTCAAGTTTTTGAAAAGTAAAAATGTTTCTGATATTGTTATTACACAGATTTGCAATGTTATTGATGAAATGTCATTTAATGGTATTGATTCGGTAGTTCCGTCAACTATAGAAAGCAAATGTGTCCAAGATGCGGACAGACTTGATGCTCTCGGGGCAATTGGTATAGCGAGAGTATTTGCATATGGTGGCAGTCACAACAGAGAGATGTATAATCCGGATATTCTTCCTGTTATGGGAATGAGTAAAGAAGAATATCGAAATCATGTTTCAACCTCAATAAACCATTTTTATGAAAAACTGTTTTTGCTTAAAGATATGATGAATACAAGCAGTGGCAAGGAAATAGCCGGGAAAAGAGAATCCTATATGAAATCTTATGTGGAAGAATTTATGCTTGAGTGGGATGGAAAAGACTGTTGAAAATTTATGTTTTTGCAAATAACAGGGGAAGGATTATATGCTTTTAGTAGAAGACTTTGCAAATTGTGACAATGAGATTAGAGAAGTGAAACGCATTAATGGTGGGTATGGTGGATAGAGTCATTACGGAATAATGATGCTGCTTGTCAACGTGAAAAATAATAGAGTGTTTTGTAGAAAGAGAATACATTTGAAAATAATTAAAATGGATGTTATCATAATAAAATAGAGGGTATATCCCACATGTTATAGATATATACTATTTTAAGCAGACTTATTCAATAGAATGAGGTGTCATTATGGCTAAATTTACTCAGCAGGCAATTATGTATAGCCTACTTAAGTTGTTGCAAGAAAAACCAATTGATAAAATAACAGTAAAGGATATCTGTGAATTGTGTGAGATTAATAGAAATACCTTTTATTATTATTATAGCGATATTTATCAGGTATTAGAGGAATTACTGAAAAGTGAAACGGAAAAATCATTAAAAGAAAAACAAGAATACAAAAATTTTTATGAGGAATATTTGCAGAAGTATCACCTTGTTCTTGAATATAAGAAGGCAGTATTTCACCTCTATAATTCAAAAAATAGAGATATGATTTTGAAATATTTTTATGATATTACAGAGGACTTTGTGGAGAAATATGTGAGAAAAGAGGTTATAGGGACAAATTTGTCAGAGGATGATATTAAATTTGTAACACATTTTTATAGTAATTCTATGATTGGTAATACACTCCGATGGTTACAGCAAGGTATGCAGGATTCACAGGAACGATTAATTTATAGAATGTCGGTTTCCTATCAAGCTACGATCAAGGCGTTAATTGCTCAAATAGAAAAAGATAAAAGTAAAAACTAGACACATTTACAACAGTGCCCAAAATTTGGACACTGTTATTTTTTTGTCTATTTGAAGGAAAAGATATTTAGATTATCATCAATACACATAAGGAGGCAGAATATATGAAAAAATTAAAAACAGCGAAGAATGTGTATGTGGTAATGACACTATTCTGTATTGTCGGTGGCATTATACTATTGGTTTGGCCAGGGCCAGGGTTATATGTTCTGTGTAAGATTTGTGGTGTATTTTTCCTGATATATGGTCTGGCAAAAATATCAAGCTATTTTGCAAAGGATCTGTTTCAATTAGCCTTTCAATTTGATTTTGGACTGGGTATTGTTTCCATGATATTGGGAGCTTTGATGATTTTCCGAACTGATCATATTGTAGGGATTCTTGGATTTTGTATAGGAATATTTATGTTGATTGATGCTGCATTAAAAATTCAAACAGCATTCGAGGCAAAAAGATTTGGAATTGAAAGATGGAAATGGATTTTGGTAACAGCTATAGCATCTGGAATTGTTGGAGCACTGCTTTTGGTTTCACCGATGGAAGCGACCAAACTAATTGTCAGAATGGTTGGTTTGGGCATTTGTCTAGATGGAGTAATGAATCTTGTAGTAGTTACAAATACAGTAAGAACAATTAAGAATATGCAAAAAGATATTATTGATATTGACTAATAAATAATAGTACAAACGGAGGAATTAGAAATGAGTAATTTAGGACATACAGCAGCTAGAGCAACCGCTTCAAAAATAATTGATGTATTGGTCAAAAATATTGATAAAGACAGAGAAAAGGAAATGATTAAGCTCATTGACTTTATGGAAAAATATATGTCAGGTGAGAAGCTTGACATAGATTATGACAAAGTAAGAGAAATGACTTGTAACAAGGACTGTGCGCTGAATCAATATTTGAATCGTTTAATGGATGAGTTAGATCCGAATGTAATAAAGACAACCATTTTGAATTTTGGTTTTGAGGCTATGCTTCATGGTACAAAAACAATTCGTAAAATGAGAACTGTACATAATTGCAATATTCCATGGCTGATTTTAATGGATCCCACTAGCGCATGCAATCTTCATTGCACCGGTTGCTGGGCTGCTGAATATGGAAATAAACTGAATCTTTCCTATGAAGAATTATCAAATGTGGTAAAACAGGGTAAAGAATTAGGCGTCTATTTCTATATGTTTACGGGTGGGGAACCATTGGTGAGAAAGAGAGACATCATCAAGTTGTGTGAGGAGCATCACGAATGTCAATTCCTTGCATTTACTAATGGTACATTAGTTGATGAAGCTTTTTGCAAGGAAATGAAGAGAACCGGAAATCTGGCATTGGCAATTAGCCTTGAGGGTTCACCAGAGGTAAATGACTTGCGCAGAGGAGCTGGTGTCTATGGTAAGGTTATGCATGCGATGGAGTTGCTTAAGAAAAATGGACTGATATTTGGTACATCCATCTGCTATACTTCAAAGAATTGTGAGTCGGTGACCAGTAAAGAATTTGTAAAACTTATGGTGGATAAGGGATGTAGATATGCTATGTATTTCCACTACATGCCTGTTGGAAATGAAGCATCCCTGGAGCTTCTCCCTACACCTGAACAGAGGATGTATATAAAAGATCGAATCAGAGAGATTCGTAAGCTGGAAAATGGAGAAGGCTTGTTTACTATGGACTTCCAAAATGATGGTGAGTTCGTTGGTGGATGTATTGCCGGTGGAAGAAATTATTTCCATATCAATGCAAATGGTGATGCAGAGCCATGTGTATTTATTCACTATTCCGGTGCAAATATAAGGACACACAGTTTGCTTGAAATATTGAAGCAACCATTGTTTTTGGCATATTATCACAATCAGCCATTCAATGAAAATCACTTAAGACCATGTCCTATGCTTGAGAATCCTGAGATTCTTCAAAGACTTGTGAAGGAGACAGGAGCCAAATCAACCGATTTGCAGTCACCAGAGACGGTAGAGCATTTATGTACAAAGTGTGAGGAGTATGCAAGGAACTGGAAGCCATACGCTGATAAACTGTGGGCAAATACGAAGGTAACTTCAAAGTCATATGAAAATTATGCAAAGAGAGATAACAAATAATCTTTATTAAGAAGAAAAACAAAAGGAGAATCATGAAATGACATATCAGGAATTAGTTGAGGAACTCAGAAAACTTTATGAAGTAGTAGATGCATCTGCAATTGAAGAACATTTTGCAATCCAGATTAATATTGACGGAGAAGCAGAGGGTGCCTTGTATATTGAGTTTGCTGATGGACAGATAGAGGTACAACCATATGAGTATTATGATAGAGATATAATCATCAATACAGATTTTGAGACAGCAATTGATTTAGCAAATGGAGATATAGGAATGTTTGACGCTTATGCAGAAGAAAAAATTTCGGCATGGGGTGATTTGGACAAAGCGATTGAGATATATGAAGCAATCTTTGGAAAGAGTGAAAAGAGAAAGAAGATATATAGGAAAGATAATAGATGATTGGAAGACAGATAAAAAGGAGCATCAGAAAAATGGCATATGATATATTGAACAGAATAATACCATACGTATTCGTTATTGTTGTTGCCTCTTTTCTGGGATTTATTGTTGAAAATGCATGGTTGGGAATACGATACGGTTATTTTGATAACAGAGGAATGATCCTGCCGGGACTATTAGGGTATGGATTAGCAATAATAGGCGTATTTCTTGTTCTTGGAACACCGGATCATCCAAGGTTTTTATGGATGGATATATCTATTGGGAATAAACCTGCACAGCTTGCTTATTTTGTTTTTACTTCCGCAATATTGGTTTCTGCTGGTGAAATAGCATTAGGGACTTTTGTTGAGAAGTACTGCCAGATTGAATGGTGGAATTATTCTTCTTTACCATTACATATTGGTAAATATACCTCGGTATTTACATCAATTGCTTTTGGATTGATGATAACTATTTTTATGAACAGTCTGTTTTTCTCAATTATGAAATGGGCGATGTATATAAATTCGGTGATTTTACAAACAGTGATAATGATTCTGTTTATCCTGTTACTTGCAGATTTTCTACATGAAGCAAAGTATATGATGAAAAATAAGAGAATAAACAGAAGATGGAAAATAAGTTTTAAGACTGAGAGAAACAAGAAATATTATCATTCAACTATTTAAAACGATATGTGTAGTAGCAAGCAAAACCATCATTTGCATTAGGATACATTTTGGGGGAGGGATGTAATATCAACAGAAAACAAAAAAAGGATTATGAGTTTGGTTCGTATTGCATCTCTGACGGCATTGGTTGGAGTGATAATATATGTGGCTGTAAGCCTGAAGAATAATCCAGAATTGGACTTATCTGAGAATATTGTGAAACTCGTTTCTCCAAATTCTATTATTGCCGTACTTGAATTTGTTCTGCTGTATATCCTTAAGGGAATCAGCATAGTATTTCCGTCTGCTGTATTAAACGTTGCCACGGGAATGGTTTTCGATTTTCCTTTCTCTTCATTGATAAGTGGCCTGGGTATTTTTGTGGAATATGTCATGATATGGCAAGTGTTTATTTAGGGGCTTCTGGTGTAAAATTTGGAGGCTTTATTTGGGGAAGTATGTGTGGGCATCGCTTAATATTTTCATGGACGGAATGTTTGGAAAATATCTCTTTAATTCATTAAGCTGGCAGTTATGGGTAGTAGTAATTATCAGAGGTGCTGTAATAACAATGACCATAATAATTAGGACATATGCAAGTAAAAAGATAAATGAGAGTGCGACTATATAACATTGCGATGGTGTTTGCAAAATAGTTGGAGGAGTAGAATCATGAAGGTTGCAATATTAACAGATACAAATAGCGGAATATCAAAAGAAGAAGCAGAAAATATAGGAATTTATGTGATGCCTATGCCGGTCCTGATTGATGGAGAAGTATTTTTTGAAGGGGACAATTTGACAGAGGAAGAGTTTTATGAAGCATTAACAAGCGGGAAGAATGTTTCTACATCTCAACCCTCTCCGGTAGATGTCATAGATACATGGGAAGCGCTCTTTGAGAAAATGTATGACGAGATAGTGTATATTCCAATGTCAAGTGGATTAAGTGGTTCATGTATGACTGCAAAGGGATTAGCTCAGGAATATGTGGGGAAAGTATATATAGTTGATAATCACAGAATATCTGTAACCATGAGGGCATCTGTAATAAAAGCAAAACAGTATGCGGATCAAGGATGTGACGGAAAAACAATTTGTGAAAAACTTGAAAAAGATGCTTATAATGCGACTATTTATGTTTCTGTCAATACATTAGAATTCCTAAGAAAGGGTGGTAGAATCACTCCTGCAGCAGCTACAATAGGAACCGTATTAAAAATAAAACCTATCCTATCAATTCAAGGTGAAAAATTAGATTCTTATGCAACAGTCCGAGGTCCCATGAAAAAATGTGAGGAGAAAATGATAAGTGCCTGTAAATATGATTTGTTTAATCGTTTTCCAAGCGTAAGACCAAATCAACTTCACGTAGGGGGGGGCAGGTGCAGGACTTAATCCGGAAGAGATTGCACAGTGGGTTGAGATGATAGAGATGAATTTTCCGGGTGCAGATTTGTTTTTTAATCCGTTATCTGCAAGTATAAGTACTCATACAGGACCTGGAGCAGTAGGTATAGGTATTTCAATTGATATGGATTAAGTCATGATAAACCGAGGCTGTTAATAACAGCGTCGGTTTGATTATTTCTCACATATTGGAATGAAAATCTTAGTTTAAGTTCAGAAAAGACATGCGTAAATGGAGATGAAAAGAGTTTATGAAAAATAGACATCATGAGAAGGAAGAAGAACTCTTGCGGAAACCAATAGAGAGGGTATCTATCTCATATGAGGAAGGTTTAAATGATATTCTGGTACAGGAAAGAATTGAAAAGGGATGGACTAATCGTGCAGTGGAGAGTCCGGAGAAAACCAATAAACAAATAATCAAAGACAATATTTTTACATATTTCAATCTGATATTTCTCGGACTTAGTATATTGCTCATTATTGCTGGATCTTATCGAAATCTTACCTTCTTGCCAATTATCATTGCGAATACCTTAATTGGTATTATTCAGGAAATACGTGCCAAAAATGTTCTTTGCAAAATGAATATACTCCATACTCCTTATGTAAATGTTATTCGAAATGGGCAGAGAACAAGAACTTTCACTGAAGAACTTGTAATTGATGATATTGTAATATTTTCGGCGGGAAATCAGATTTGTGCTGATGCAGAAATCGTTTATGGAGAAGTACGTGTAAATGAAGCTTTGTTAACAGGAGAATCAGATGAAATTGTAAAATCTGTTGGTAATCGATTAATGTCAGGAAGTGTAGTGTCATCCGGTGAGTGTTACGCCAGGGTGATTCTTGTTGGAGAGGACTCTTACATATCCAAAATTACAATGGAAGCAAAAAGGATCAATCATAAAGAGCAGTCAGAAATGATTGCATCGATCAATAAAATAGTGTTTTTTGTAGGAATTGCTATTATTCCAATTGGAATAACATTATTTGTACAAAGTTATCTATATCAGAACGCTGGCTTTTCAGAAAGCATTGTTTCTATGGTAGCTGCTATTATAGGAATGATACCGGAAGGCTTATATTTGCTTACAACAATTGCAATGGCAGTAAGTGCTGTCAAATTGGCTCAAAATCAGGTGCTGTTGCATGATATGAAAAGCATTGAAACATTGGCTCGCGTAAATGTATTATGTGTGGATAAAACTGGAACTATTACCAAGAATGAGATGAAGATCTGCGAATTGATAAGCTTAAATGAAACGGATATGATATCAGACACTAAATTGGAAGAACTAATAAGTGATTTTGCATCTGTTATGGAGTCGGATAATATTACCATGCAAGCTATGAAAGACTATTTCATTAGGACAACCAATCGCCATTGTAGAAGTAAGTATGGATTTTCTCCCACTTACAAGTATAGTGCTGTTGAATTCCCAGAAGGTAATTATGTATTGGGAGCACCGGAGTTTGTTTTGAGAAGTCAGTATGAGAATTATCAAAATCAAGTGGAGGAACTTACATTATCTGGGGAAAGAGTGTTGGTATTCGGAGAATATAAAGGGGAACTAACCGGAAAAGAACTTGTATCAGAAGTTATTCCCATAGCATTTATTACCCTGACAAATCCGATTAGGGAGAATGCAAAACAGACTTTCAGGTATTTTGTAAGGCAGGATGTTCAGATTAAGGTCATTTCAGGTGATAATCCGCTTACTGTATCGCAGATAGCCAAAGAAGCAGGGATTGAAGGTTCGGAAAACTATATTGATGCATCAACGATAAAGAGCAATAAACAGCTTATTGATGCGTTAAGGAAATATACGGTTTTTGGTCGTGTTACACCGGAACAGAAAAGACAAATTGTCCATTGCCTTCAAAAACTCGGAAATACAGTTGCTATGACCGGTGATGGTGTAAATGATGTACTTGCATTAAAGGATGCTGACTGTAGCATTGCTATGGCTTCTGGAA
The DNA here is from genome assembly GCA_945919075.1 of uncultured Lachnospiraceae bacterium. Classification (GTDB taxonomy): domain Bacteria; phylum Bacillota; class Clostridia; order Lachnospirales; family Lachnospiraceae; genus Acetatifactor. The sequence continues at coordinate 1,262 of CAMEIX010000025.1, read as the reverse complement.
GTGAGGCGGCTATACAAGTCGCGCAGGTAGTTTTACTGGATAATGATTTTTCAAAAATGCCATCTGTTGTGATAGAAGGAAGGAGGGTGGTAAACAACATTCAAAGATCGGCAGGATTGTTTTTCGTCAAGAATATCTTCTCATTCATGTTGTCGATTTTGTCGTTAATCTTTAAGTTTTCATACCCATTGGAACCTTCGCAGGTATCTTTTATCACCATGTTTACCATAGGGATTCCTGGATTTTTTCTGGCGCTTGAGCCGGATAAGGATAGAATTGAGGGAAGGTTTTTGGCAAATGTCATGAAGAAGGCTATTCCAGGGGGGATGGCAGATGTGTTTGCTGTGGGCGCCATGGTGTTTTGTGGGGAGGCTTTTCATCTTGACAATGCAGATATATCGACAGCTGCAACTTTATTGCTTTCTGTTGTAGGATTTATGGTATTATATAAAATAAGTCAGCCAATGAATACACTACGAACGATTATATTGATTGGTAATATGGTTGCATTGGTTCTTACCGGTGTATTTCTCAATCATTTATATGCTTTAGAAGCAATGTCATTAGAGTGTATTCTTTTATTTGTTATGTTTTCATTTGCGGCTGAATCTTTTTTTAGATATTTGGAGAAATTTGTGGATTGGTGTTATTTGGTACAAAATAAGCAAAGGAGAAAAGGAGTATGAGTAAAACAACTACAAAGCTTGCTATCGCATTTGCTTTCAAGGAATTATTATTAGAAAAACCATTGGATAAAATAACAGTGAATGACATTACCGAAAAGTGTGAGATGAATCGTCAGACATTTTATTATCATTTTCATGATATTTTAGAACTCACCGAATGGATCTGTGAGGAAGATGCAGAGCGGGCATTAAAGGAAAATAGAACTTATGATACCTGGCAGGAGGGATTTCTGTCTATCTTTGACATGATAAAGAAAGATAAGGCTTTCATTATTAATATTTATCGTAATGTTCCAAAGGACTACTTATATCGTTATTTGTACAGAGTTACTTATCAGCTTCTTTATGATGTGTTAGAGGAAAAGGCAGAAGGAATGATTGTCAGAGAAGAGGATAAGGCTTTTATTGCAAACTTTTATAAGTATGGGTTTGTGGGTCTTGTACTGGAATGGATCGATGGAGGAATGAAGGAAGATCCAAAACTGATTATAGAAAAATTAAATTCTCTAATTCAAGGTACCTTTTTCCATGCACTCAATAATGCCAAGGTAAACAGAAAATAGGTCATTTGATAAT
>CAMEIX010000024.1 GCA_945919075.1 uncultured Lachnospiraceae bacterium | reverse complement strand
CATTGTTTGCAGAGGAAATACAAAAGTATGCTCCTGAAAATCCGGTCATAAAAGCAGAAAACATAGAATCAGAAGTGTATCATGCTATTAATTCCATTATGAAAACAAATGAATCAGAATCAATGGTCGTGCAGGCATATGTTCAGATTATATTGGCTAGATGTATAAAAAAGATGAACCTGATAGATAAAAGTTGCGTAGGTAGTGATGACTTAATTTATCGTACGGTGGCATTTGTTTCTGCAAATTTCAGAAAATCGTTTTCACTTGAAGACATGGCAAGAGAGCTTGGTGTGAGTAAGTATGTGGTTTCGAGAATATTTTCAAAAACATTTCATTGTAATTTTAACCAGTATCTAAATGATGCAAGAATTGGATATGTGATTGGACGCTTGGAAAATACAAATGATGCAATCACGGATATTTGTTTAGATAGTGGTTTTAAGAGCCAAAGAACATTTAATAGAGTATTCAAAGAAAGATATAAAAGTTCTCCGAGTGAATATAGGCAAAGGAGAAGGAGTGGGAATTAGTCCAACATCCGATTGAGGTGATTAAGGCTTGGTACGACGAGTATCAAAAGATCGGATAAGTGCCTGCGGAACGAATTGTAGTGCGTGTTATTGCTTTGAAAAAATGTGTAATGATTGCAATTCGTGCGAGGGAAAAGCATTTCATACACCAGAAGGTGCAAAACCTATGTTACCGGTGACCATTTTGGATGATAGGGTTGCGGTGCAGGCAATGGTGGAAGAGAAGTATCCGGAATTACCGGAGAGAAAACCTAAAAAGAAAAAAGCATAAGCTGTGGAAAATCACTCAGTTTACGATGGTGTAAATTGGAGATTATGCGTTCTATGAATACCCTGCTACAGGTACAAGTAATATTGAGGTTTTAGGAAGGTATTGTGCGGAGGATGTGATTGGTGATGATTGTCTTCTTCATTATCGAAAGAGTCGCTAAAATGGATATGTAGGTGGTGCGCGGAATATTGTGCTGATGAAAGTGAGTATAATGAAAAAATATTAGCAAATCAAGTGTATGAATTAATGGGATTAGCATATGCATATGATGAGTTTGTTAAATATTCTTTTTATCATAGTAAACATATAGTATCTTACAATACGTTTGGAAATAGTATACAGTTTGACTATGTAAATGAGGAGAGTCATCAAGTTCATGAGTTATATGACACGTTGAATCGAAAGCATTCAGAAGAAAGAGCATTATTAGATAGTTTGGTTAAAAATATAAATGCTTCTGAAGTGGAAGCAATGGAAGACCGGCGACTAATGCTTTAAGAATTTTAGCAAAGCATCAATCTAAACTATATGAGAAAGAACAAAATATGTTCGAAATAGAGCAGAAAAACAGACTAAAAGAAATTGTAGAAGAAAGATTTTTAGTTGCCAAGAATTTGACTAAAGAACAGAAAATTAGGCCCGCAATGGATATGCTGGTTTATGATAAGAATAATAATCATTTACAGGTGTTGGAATTAAAGTATAAAATTCCGGTTGATTCTGAAAGAGATATAACTAATTTGGATGAGATGTTGGAAAAGGCATATACACAGCTGGAATGGGCAAAGAAATATGTTGATGGACATGACGACATATTAGAAGAGTATTTTGGCACTGAGTATACTGGAATAATTCCCAAGGAAGTAGATTACTTTGTAGTAACTAATTATGCGATTGGAACAGGAACGAATTGTCAATTACCTTCGCCTATCCTACTGGAGGAGCATTATTTGCAATTGATGCAGAAAAATACAAGAATGCAGCATGTTCATAAAGCACTTAAAGACAAGAAAAAATGTATTGTTGGAGAGATAAAAAAGCGTTATGATAGGTACAACTTAGTTGATTTCAAAATCAAGATTCCGGAAACACTAATGGTAGTAAAGGGTGGGAATATGATTTGATAAATTGGTAGTCTGATACATGACATCAAATCGGAACAATCGAGCCATGTTGAGAGTGTCTGTTTGCTATCAAAAGTGAACACTTAAGACGGATTGAATTGATAGGATGGATGTTATATATTACGCTATGTTGAAAAATGGAGGTTATGAAAAGTGCAAATAGAACATTGCTATATGAGGGATATGTATAGTAAGTGTGAAATTGAAGATTTTTTAAAGTCGCAAATTGCGACTTTAAACGAAAATGGAAATAAAAGAGGGCTTCACATTACCAGCAGTTCGTTACACAGTCAGAGATGCATCTTGTAAGTGCGAGAGTATCAGAAATTTCTGTACAAATGTCAAATATGGCTGATAGACAGAAGAAAACAGAACAAGATATTCAAGTTATTCAAAAGAGCATAGACACACTTAATGAAAATTTTGTCTCAAATAAGGATTTCAAAAATTTTGTTATTTATAAAGGACAGAAGTTTGAGGCTGATGCAGCATACATAGATATATATCAGCAGGCAAAAAAGAGTATTTATGTAGTGGATGATTATGTGAATACAAAGACCTTACAGCTTTTATCGCAGAAGCAAGCTGGTGTAGAAGTTGTTTTGTTTGCAGAAAATGGTCATGGAAAAAGAGGTTTTTTGACGACAGCGGTTGTAAACGATTTTATGCAAGAATATCCACCACTCAGAATTAAACCGAACGCAGATTGCCATGATAGATTTATTGTTTTGAATTATGGCTTGCCGACAGAACAGGCATATCATTGTGGTGCTTCTGGTAAGGAGGCAGAAGGGTATTCCATTGATGATGTTTATGGTCTTATCGGAAGTGTCTGGGAGAAAAGTTCGTAAAGAAGTTGCAAAGTTTTTTACTGCTGTATTACAATAAAAGAAAACGTTTGTGAAAGGAAATGAAAAAATGTTTATAAACAGTGATGTCCGTGAAGCAACACAGGGAGCACATCAGCAGTTAGAGAGATACTACACTGCCTGCCACAATGCAAGAAATACCATGCCTGTTGTTGAGCAGCAGATCACTCTCCGTTTACTCCCTAAGATTGAAGAAATGGTGATGAATGACGCTCTTGAAGGTGGCAAACACAAAATTAAATATTCGGAACATAATAAACAGCGTGTGCTGTTTGCCGGGGACTCTGCTTTTTGCAACTATCAGGGCGCAAAAGGTATTCTCATGGAAAAATTTCATTGTCCTCTTGAAGGCAATTTTGACATGATTGCAGAAGGTAGAAAAACCCTTCAGATGATTGATGACTTGGAAACTATGTCAGTAAGCCAGTTTAAGGAAAAATATTTTACTCCATTTGATTTTAACGGAGTAGAAAAGTTGGTAAGTGCTGTTGAAAATGCTTATGACCCTGCTACATTTGAAGCTACAGGAACAACTTTTAAATCACTTGTCGGCACTTTTGAACTGGATAAAAGAATGATGATGTCTCTTGCACAGTTCTGTAATGCGAATCCGGATTCATTTACTACCAAATATGAAAATGGCACTCTATACCTTTTCGATATGCCGGTTGCAAAAGCAGGAGTAAAAATTGTTTCCCGCCATGATAATTTTGAAGATGATTTGTGTGTACGATATCTGGAAGTTACCTTTACCCCAAACCCTGATGATAGTCTTTATGGTTTTCCTCTGTACGATTACAAACCTGAACGCTATTCATTCAAAGTGGACTTAAAACCAGAGCAGGGAGAGCACCTGGGGAAAGTGCTTACTGAAACTTATTACAAACCGTTTTGTGTAGAAAGGTGGAGAAAAGATTTTGAAAAATCAGGGAAGCCTTTCCCTCCGGTCATTCAAAAGCCAAGAAAAACAATAAACAGGGATGATTACATTAACCGATAATTTTTCTTCCGAAGACTAAAAGACTAAAAAGTATGGACGGGTACAGTTGAACAACCCACCCAAAATGGTGCATTGTTCAACATAGAAATAACGAGAAAGGGAAAAGACTATGAAAAATGAAAAGATGCAGTATTCGGGCAGGTCTTTTCAAGAAGTCTGTGAAGCTGCACAGGAAGAATTCTACGAAGCTAATGGCTATTATCCAACGCCTGAACAAGCTGTTAAATTGACAGACGAGGCACGTGAGGAAATAGCCAAAGAAAAGGAAATACCTTTTATCTGATTTTGAAAGAGAATGATTGATTAGTGGTGTGCCATGATGAATAAATATAATTTCAAAAGAAGTTTCTATTATGAGGTAGAAAAAGCAATCAAGGAAAGCAGTATCAGTTTCATTCTTGGCCCGAGAAAATGCGGTAAAACTGTGTGTATGCACCAGTTGGAAGACGCACTTGACAATGCTGTTTATCTTGATATGAAAGCAGAATTTGATACGGACGAAAAACGCCGTAATACTGTAAATGGAATATTAAAAAATATAGCTAATAACGACAGTATTGTTTATCTGATAGATGAAGCGACATATATGCCAACTCCCGATAAGGATATTGCCAGAATAGCAGGAGCATTCAGTGAGTATGATAACCAGAATACAAAAGTGGTCTTTTCTGGGAGTCAGTCAAAAGCACTTGAATTCTGGGGCCATATTGCCTGTGGTGGTAATGCTGCATTTATCAAAACAGGTTTTTTAAGTTACCCTGAATGGTTGGCGTTCAAAGGAATTACAGAAGTATCAGAAAAAACATATGCAGATTTTCTTTTTAACAGCAGGGATTTTTATAAGGATTTCAGCAATACAAAGGAATATTTGCAGGGCTGCCTTGATGAAACAATTATATCCAACAGGAAATCAGTAGAATATATTATGGGAAACGCAGCGGAAGACTTGAATGTAGAAATGATTCTGGACGTTCTGTATGCCTCTCTTGTAAAGCTTCATAACCATACAAATTATCAAAACTTTTCAAATTCAAAACTTCTATCGGACATGATTACTTATCACTTTGGTGACTCACTTACCGAAGATGAAGAAAAACGTGTTTCTGAAATCATAGGTGGTCGTTATAAGAACTATAAAACTATGAATAGTTATGACTGCAAAACAACTATGCAGTTCTTATGTAGCTGTGGGCTTACAACATTGACATATGTATCTGACGAATTGACAACAGACCCTTATATTACAGAAAAGTTGCTGAAAGATACGAGTGAGCTTCATACAAAGCCACAGCTATTTTCGAGATTTAATCTAACTATTGATTATCCAATGTTCTATGTTGATCTGATACAAAATGTGTTAAAGGACAGAGAAAACAGTGAATTGCCGAAAGACTTGCTTGGAAGTATAGTAGAATGCCATGTCAGAAGTCTGCTTCCCAAAACAGGCTCGTTTGAGTATCGAAGTGATACAGGAACAGAGATTGATTATGTTTCAAACGAGGGTTATGGAATAGAAATTTCAGTATCAAATAATTGCATAAGAGTGGTAAATTTGAATGAACTTCCAGATGATTATAAGAAGATACTTCTTACAAAAGATATGACAGAAGAGGCTGACGGCATACAACGTATTCCGTATTATCAGTTTATTTATGATAATTCAGTTGGAAAAGAACTTGTGAGATAAAATACGGTGCGTAATCATGGGAAAAGAAACAATAAATGCTCAATTCCGACCTTGATACCACACACAAAATGACACCCCGGGGCCATCCCCGGGGTGTCAGATTTTAATTAAATTTTACAAAAATTTCTAATTAGCTCTTACATATACTGTAGTTGACATTGAAGAATTTAAACTATAGTATCCGACCGCAATATAAACAGTCTCGCCTGCCGTAAGAGATATTGTCTTTGAGAAATTGCGATCTTCACCACCATCATCATCATACCCATACCCGGATGAGGCAGAAATACTATTTAACGTATCTATATCCGCATTATTTCCGATACTCATATCCCGGAAGAACCAGGCTTTAGAGTCATAGTCTCCTTCGGAATAGAAAGTATAGTAACCATCGGAGGTCGCTGTAAACTTAAGCCACTTATATTCACCTGCGTTTGTGGAAACAGGTAATCCGTAGCTCAAACTAAGCATCAATGCATTATCATCTGAAGCTCCTGCCTGGTTTTTCTCAATATCTTCATTATCGCCATAGTAATCATAAGCATTTCCGACTGCTTTCACTTCAATTACATATCTTGCGATGACTGCATTGGTTATCTTGGATTTCACTTCAATGGTAGTGGTTCCGGCTTTCAAAGCCTGAAGGGTTGCAAATACAGAGCCCTTAGTTGCTTTAACGGTTGCCACCTTTTTATTGCTGCTGGTCCATGTCAGGGAGTCTGTTTCTGCGTAAACAGCACCATAGTTTACCAAATCACCGGCTGCAAGTAAGGTATAAGTATTACCGGATACCAAAGATGCGCTGGTAATAGGAGTATTGATATTGGGTAAAGTAATTTCTACGCCACCGTATGACTCCTTGTCTAATCTTACATAACTGATCGGTGTCTTGGTCGTGGTAACGGATTTCTTCGTTGCCTTTGATTCTGAATCCTCAAAAACTGCTGTTACGGATACATTGTATTTGGATTTAGCGGTCAGTCCGCCAATTCTGTAGCCGTATTTTCCGGTTGTTTGATTATACAGGCTTTTTTCTGCTGCATAGATATCTCTAATGACTGTACCACTTGCATTTGTCACCGTAATATGGAAGCCTTCTGCATCACCGGAATGTGTAAATTCTAAGTCAAAATACTGATCCGTTATCGCATTTGTCTTCAGATTTTTAACAGCGTCCATGGCGGTTGCAGATATCGTTACGGTTGCGGTCGCACCATTTATGGTTGCATCTTTTACAGAGAAACTTAGTGTTCCGGGTTTCGTGGCAGTAACTGTGGTACCGTCCAATCGGAAACAGGTACTGTTCTCAAAGGCTGCAAGCAGTGCTTCGTCTACCACAATTTCCTTATCAAAGGAACCGGTTATTACTTTCTTGCCTTCCTTGTAAATAACCATATCATACAGGGACATGCTCTGACCTACCTTAAGCTTAACCTTCTTTCCGGTAATGCTGTCAGCAGAAGCTGTAACATGTAATATGCCGGAGGACCAATTGTATTCATATTCGTCGGATACAGAGATGATATAATCACCGGCACTCGTTACCTTTATTTTGCCATTTTTGTCAATGGAGGCCTGCTTGGTAGTATATATGTATATATACTTTCCGCTGGTAGGTTCAAAAGTACCGGTAATATAACCTTCCGGTCCTTCATAGCTTTCTTTCATGGCATAGATTTCATATATAAGCTTCGGATTTGCATATTTACTCTGCAAAGCTTTGGAAAGAGGCAGAGTTTCCCAGGATTCGTTATCTTCATTGTCGAGGAAGAGTCCTTTTACGGATACAGAAGTACTTCCTTTTAATAGCGGTATTGTCAGAGAAGAAATATGGTATCTCTCATTGTAAACCGCATTTTCATCAGCAAAAGATAAGCGGATTCCATCTGCCATCTGCTTTGTGGTGGTAAAGTTCTTTACCGCACCTGCATGGGATTGGGTAATTTTGCAGCCGTCATCCAATGTAGATTCCAGGGTGACATTTCGAACATATACCGTGTAAGCAGTATTGGCTTCCAAATCATCTAAATACCAGGTACCATCATTATCATAAACATATTTCGGAGCAATGGCAAAGATACCCTGCCACTTGTAATTCTTCATGGAAGAAATGGCTGCCTCAAAGTCATTTGCCGTTTTCTTTCCTTCCAGTACATAAATCTCATGACGGGAGCCGTTCTTTGCGCTCGTATATTCCAGCATAATTTTGGTATCAATTGCAGTTACTTTATTGATTTTCGGAGCGGACACATCATTTACGGTAATTTTTACCGTGGCTGTTTTGGCACCTTCAATCGGCACCAGCTTGTTGTCTACCAAATGCGCGGGTGAAACGGTCACGGTTGCGCTACCTTTTTTCAACGCCACTACCAGTCCGTTTTCATCTACATGAAGAATTTCCTTGTTGTCTACGCTATAGATTAGGCGGATGGTGTCACTTGCCTGTACCTTTGTGAGTTTTACATCAAGCTGCTGTGTTTCACCGACCACCATTTTCGTGGAAGGACCGTTAAACGCAAGAGATTTGGGTGCCACTGCATTTCTCAGATCCGTTAACAGTGTTGCAGCTTTAAAATCAAGGATGAAGTGCTCTGTGTATCCTACTTCCCAGCGAATATCAAACTCTGTTTTCTGGCTTGCAGATACATCAAAGACTGCTGAAATTGTGCCGTTAGTATATCCGATATTAAATCCGCCTGCTTTTTTGATGCTGTTTTCAAAAAGCGCGGTATTCGGTATAGCCGTATATTCCGAAGGAATACTTATGCTAATCGTAACAAAATTGCCACTTAATTCTTCACCGGTTTCAATATTTGTTACATCATAAGAATAAGGAATGGCTTCTTTTGCAGTTATGGTATGCTGCATTTTATTGATGGTATCTTTAATTGCAACAGAAGCTATTATCGTAGAATTGCCACGAACCGTGGTAAAGCTTTTCTTTTTCGGGATTATGATATAATTTTGCTTATAAGGCTCAGCCAGAAAGTTCATAGCATAATCGGTATTTACCATTACATCATATTCGGTTTCGCCTTTTAATATGTCATCATAATCAAGAGAGCGGCCATTTTTATCCGATACAAAAAAGAATATGCCTGTATAAAAGGATATGTTTTCATTTAACCAAGTAACATTATAAGTGAATGCAGGCCAGCCATCATGCTCAATTTCCAGCTTTTCATCATAATATTTCTGGTAGTTAAATGCAGCTTTATCTTTCTCAACTACGCCATTAAATTTTGTCTGATTATATTTAACAAATAAGCTAAAAAGGTCACCAATATCAGTAATATTCTGTGTATCCGCAGGAACCATCGGTCCTGCAACAATGTTCTCTTTCACAACCGGCTCAATGATTAAAGGTCTCTTGCTGATTGTAAACGTTGCAACCTTTACTTCCTCAAAAGCTTTGTAGGTTTCATTTCCAGGGAAGCTGACGTAGTAATAATATGTCCCGGCATTTACAGGTGCATCGACAACGGTACCTGCGCTGTTACGCCAGTTATATACAAGTTCAAGCGAAGCGGCATCTACCGATACCGGTTCCTCTTCTTTTGTTACAATGGTAATCAGTCCATTTTCGAGGGCATTTGAAGTATCAAATGCTTCACCATCATACATTTTGGAAGTAGTAGATGCGTCAACTTTAACTTCCAATTCAGTGGTACCCATTTTTTGAACGATAATTTCCGGAATAATAACGGTTTCATTGGTGTAGTAATTAGCCGCCTGCAGTTTACCTGTAAGCCTGTATGTACCTTCCATTTCAAAAGTATCAGAACCCGTCATAGCAGACCAGGTATCATTCACTTTTCTTTCTAACTGTAAGGAAAGGGAGTATTCGTCTTCCTTCAGATTAAGCTTATCACCATTCGTATCATCCGTTTTAATCGTTACGATTTCGTAATCCGGTTTTGTCCGGTTAAGGAAGTTCGAAACCGTATCGCCTGCCCATGCAGTATACTCTTTTCCATCTGCGGCAGGAATGATTCTTACTTTTTGTTTTTCAATTTTGTAAAATACCTCTGTCGGTTCTGCATAATAAACATTATTGCTGTCTTTATAGGAAACTACCAATCTGTAATTTCCGGCATTTACCGGCAAAGAATCTATGTTACTCCAAACAGGCTTTCCGTCTGTTTCACCGGTTTGAGAAAACCATGTATACGTAAGACTGTCGTCCGCATCCTTTGCAAGAGTCGTTTCCTCATTGTTTACGGAAACTTTTACAACGGCTTTTTGATAATCGGTGGCCTTTTTATAGAGCGCACCTGTGTCGTATGTTTTGGTAATCGGATTTTCGTAGTCTGCACCTGCATCATCCACGAAAATGCCACTTACATCGATGGTTGCCTCGGTACCTTCTGCTAAGTTAATTGCAACAGCATTCTCTAACAGTTTTGCAGAAGATGTATCTACTTTGTAGTTGCCATTTCCTAAAATTTCATTAACAGGGATATCATCCTCAATAAGCTCACCATCCAGATAGTAAATGCCTAAATAACCGGAAAAACTTACGCAGTAGCTTTTTCCTGCTTCCAATGTGTCATTATTACTTAATTTTCTGTAGGAAACGGATCCTAAGGTCTCACTTTCCGGTGCAATCACTTCATGCATGGTAAATAAAGGTACAAAAGGATAGGACACTCCATCTTCGTCATAAGCACCCCAGAAGGTGTTCTTATCAATGCTATTGGTGATGTCTTTACCATTTGCATCGTAAACCAGATAGTCTGTCTGTTCTAATACCTCGTATACCTTAGTACCCGGATAGAATTTGCTATCCGCCTTTACAGTTGGCTTTATGCTTAATTCGGCAGGATTGATCACTACTTTTAATTTATTTTTACATCCTGAAAGTATATTGTCTTTTGACTCATAGCTGACAACAAAATAATAGGTTCCGGCCTTTGTCGGAGCTGCTTCTAACAAGTTGTCATTGTCATCCGTCCAATATTCTTTAAGTTCAGGATTCAAAACTTCTTCACTATTGTCCGTTCTTACAACCTTAACGGTATAATCGGTATCTTTGACAAGGGATACTGCATTTCCATCATATGTTTTTGCGTATCCTTCAGACCATGTATCTGTGAATTTTAATTCCATTGCAGTAGAAACCAATCCACTCATGGTAATGTCAAAAGAAGCGGGCAGAAGTTCATAATTTCCCTTGTCCTTTGCGTCAACCTTGTCTGTAAAGGCAAGTGTCAGTTCCACAACATAATCAGAACCTTTCACAAGAGGTGAATCATCATCCAGAACTTCACCGGTAATCGCGTCTTTAATCTTCACACTGTAGGACAACTGTGATTCTTCTGACTCGTCAACTTCTTCTGTTGCGGCATCGTCCGGAGTATAGGTGAAGGTCTTATCTGTTTGCTCACAATATGCAGATATATTGGAAACGGATACATCACCGGCTTTGGTTCCGGGCATAACCTGGGCTACTGTGGCTTTGGCAGTAAGAGGGGCTTTTGTAATCGTTAAGGTTACTCTTTGCTTGGCAGCACTGTAGCAGCCCTCTTTGGCTTCCAGCGTGATATCCAGATAATAGGTACCTGCATTGACAGGGGCACCTTCTAATGCCACCTCACCTTCTTCCGTCAACTGTTTCCAGGAAGTGCGAAGTGCATTCAGGGCATTAACATTTTCCACTCCATCCACATATACGTGAATACCATTTATGAGTGTAATAAGGAAGTCCTGGCTTGTAAATACCGATGTGCCATTAAAAACGGCTGTTGTTTCATCAACGGTCAAATCTACCTTGATTTCTGTTTTCAAGTCAGGCGTGTTTTCCTCTGATTCTGAAACAAGCGCCGGATTCTCTGTAATCGGTTCTGTTTCATTGTCTGTCACATCACCGGTTGCGGGAATCGTTGTGTCTGTTGTAACATCCGTGACTACCGGAGTTACTTCAGACGCGTTTACTGTCGTGGCGGGCATAGCAGTAAAAACCATGACAGCAGCTAAAAGCATTGCGAGAATTCTTTTAGCCCGAAATAACTTTTTCTGATTTTTCATCATAAATCCTCCTTCATCGTTTATTGAATAAATATAATTATTCATCAAAAATTATAAATATCAAATGTTCTAAAGTCAACAAATTATGTATTAATAGCGTTAGATTTAAATGGTTTGGTGTTAATTTTGAAAATGCAATGATTAAAACTCAATGCGATACGCATTTAAATCATTGTATGTTTTATTTCACTATGATATAATACGATTATTAGAAATATGAGCGCGGAGGACGAATATCATGATAGATTTGAATGCCTATTTTGAAAAACATCATTTGAAACCGGAAGAGATTCTCTATATTTATCATAAAGACAGAAAAACCGTAATATGTCCGGATCACAGTGAAGAAATAGAACTGTATGTTCCTGTGCGCAGCGTTCTGGATATTTTGCCAAAGGATGATTTCCTGAATATTAACAAGGGCGTAGTCGTGCGGCGCGACCGCATTGTAGATATCAGCAAAGACGGCATCTATACCATGTTGGATGGTCGGACGTTTCAGGGACGAAGGCGAAATCTGAGTACGCATCGCCGCCTGGGCAAAGAATTGGAACTGTATGATTCCACTTCGGGGTACACCCTGCCCCTGTCCCTTCTGGAAAAGTGCACCTTGTTAGATGATATGCCGATAGCATATTGTATCATCGAGCTGGTGTTCAATGAGGAGGGACACGGAATTGATTTTATTTTTCGCTACTGCAACGCACAGATGGCAGTGATAGAGGGCGTGCCTGTGGAAGAAATGATCAATCGTTCTTTCTATGAGATTTTCCGGAACGGCGACAAAAAGTGGCTCGTCGCTTATGCCGATGTTGCCCTCAATGGCACACAGCGCACTCTCCACGATTATAGTCCGGAAATCGATAAAAATCTTACCATTATATGCTATCAGCCGGAACCCGGGTTCTGCGCCTGTATTTTGCAGACCTCATGAACATCCTTGGCTGTTAACTGAGTCATTACGACTGGGAAATGAAGAAGAGCCGTAGCCGCCAATCTATTTACAATATCGCCGCAGAATGGTATTGTGGAGTAGAATGCATTTGATTCTCTCACCGCAGAGAAAACGATTAGGCATAAGGAAGGATTTTGGGATGAAAAAAGCATTAATCGCCATGAGTGGCGGAGTGGACAGCAGTGTTGCAGCATATCTTACCAAGGAGGCAGGGTACGATTGTATTGGGGCGACGATGAAGCTCTACCAAAATGAGGATTTAGTTCTTAATGACAGGCATACCTGTTGCTCCTTAGATGATGTGGCAGATGCCAGAGCCATTGCAAATTCCATGGGAATAGACCATTATGTGTTTAATTTTTCAGACCGTTTCAGGGAATGTGTCATGGATAAATTTGTACAGGCTTATGAGGAGGGCATTACACCCAATCCCTGTATTGAATGTAACCGTCACCTGAAATTTGAATATTTGATGCATCGTGCAAAGGAGCTGGACCTTGACTATGTTGTAACCGGGCATTATGTGCAGATTGAGCGGGATGAAAACAGCGGTCGTTACCTGCTGAAAAAGGCAGTTGACACCACCAAGGATCAAAGCTACGTACTGTATTCCATGACACAGGAGCAGCTGGCGCATACCCTGTTTCCGCTTGGAGGAATGACCAAAGAACAAACGCGGACCCTTGCACAGAAGCTTGGCTTTGTCAATGCGAAAAAACATGACAGCCAGGACATTTGTTTTGTCCCTGACGGAAATTATGCGTCCTTTATTGAACAACACAGTAAAAAGACTTATCCGGAGGGGGATTTTGTGGATCAGGAAGGGAATGTGCTGGGACGTCACAAAGGAATCATCCGCTATACCGTGGGACAGCGCAAAGGACTGGGACTCTCTTTAAAAGAACCGATGTATGTCATGAAAATCGATGTTGTGAATAACCGGGTGGTACTCGGACGTGATGCAGATTTGTTTTCCACAACCTTGCTAGCTGAAGATGCTAACTGGATATCCATAAATAATCTGACAGAGCCCATGCGTGTCAAAGCAAAGGTCCGTTACCGGCACACAGAGGACTGGGCCACTGTTTCACCACATGAAAGCGGAAAGGTGGAAGTGGTATTTGACCGGCCGCAGCGCGCCATCACAAAAGGCCAGGCTGTGGTATTTTATGATGGGGATTATGTGGTTGGCGGAGCGACCATCTGCGAGATAAAAGAGGAGCACTCGTGGGGGATATAGAATGAATATCTTGATGGTAAATGTACCGTTTAGCGGGCATGTAAATCCGACATTAATACTGGCTCAGAAACTGGTAGAGAGTGGACACCGTGTTTCTTATATTCTGACAAACCGATGGAAGGACAGAATCGAAGAAGCAGGGGCAACATTTATTCCTTATCGCAATGCAGCCGATTATGAAATTGTATTTAAAAACGGCAAGCCGCGAAATTTCCTGCATGCACTGAAGGCATGGAAATATGTATACAATACAATTCTGGAGGTGGGGGACAAGTACGATCTCCTGATCTACGAATTTTTCTCGTTTACTGCTTTTTCCGCAGCACAGAAAAGGAACCTGAAAACGGTCAGATTGTTTTCCACATTTGCGGTGAGCCGTGAAAATATCGGGTCTATTCTCGTTAGCAAAAATAAAGAAATCAATCTGTTAAAAAACCAATTTCTTTTAAAAGCAGTTACCGGGCTGATATGTGGAAAGATTCCATTGGTAACATCCAATATTCTTACGGAAATAACAGATGTTACTCCTGATTTGAACCTTGTATTTACCATAAAGGAGTTTCAGGAGGACAGTCCTTCATTTAGTGACAAATTTCATTTTGTGGGACCACTGATCGGAAAAAGAAGTAACGGTCTGGTGATCCCGTTTCAAGAGATGGAGAAGAGCATTATTTATGTGTCTCTTGGAACATTGCAGAATCAAAATATAGGTTTTTATAAAAATTGTATGGAGGCTTTCGGGGAAAAGTCCGGAGTATCCGTGATTATGTCGGTAGGAACCAATACAGATATTGCGAAGCTGGGTACAATTCCGGCTAATTTTTACGTGTATCCCTTTGTTCCGCAATTGGAGGTTTTGAAACATTCTGCCTTGTTCATTACGCATGGTGGAATGAATAGCGTAAATGAAGGTTTATTCTATGGCAATGCGCTTATGGTTATCCCTCTTGATCTGGATCAGTTTGCAGTTGCGGACAGGGTAGCAAAAATGGGGCTTGGTGTCATGCTGGAAATGGACAAAGTAACCCCTGAATTATTACGCACACAGGCAGACCGTATTTGGGCGAATGCTGAAATAACAGAAAATGTATCGATAATGAGAGAACTGCTGCAATTTAGTGACGGTGCGAATAAAGCGGTTGACTTGATAGAGCAGGAGTGCAAACTGACTTGAAAACCATAGAAAAATAATTACAGAAGATTGGAGAAAATGAAATGACGGATAAGGAAATGAAAGTAGAACGTTACAGAGAGGAAAATAAATCTGCCAGAAAAGGACAGATTGTTTTCACAGGTTCATCCCTTATGGAGATGTTCCCGATTGCGAAGCTTCTCAAGGAGCATGAAGAGGATATTATCATTTATAATCGCGGAGTAGGAGGTTTTATTTCCGATGAACTGCTTGCTGTTATTGATGTCTGTGCCATCGATTTGCAGCCGTCAAAGGTATTTATCAATATCGGAACCAATGATCTGAGCTGGTCAAGTATTCCCATAAGCAGTCTTATGGACAACTATGATAAGATTATTACGGCTATAGAGGATGCAGTTCCGGGTGTGAAAATATACCTCATGGCCTATTATCCCGTAAATTATGAGGCTGCCCGTGAGGATATGAAAGAGTGTTTGAAAATACGTACCAACGAGAAGATTACAGAGGCCAATGCGCAGGTGAAGAAACTGGCGGAGAAACATGGCCAGCGCTATATTGACATCAATCGTAATCTGAAGGATGGGCAGGGCAGGCTCAAAGCGGAATATACCATTGAAGGACTGCATATTAACGAGTCCGAATATCGTGCAATTTATAACGATATTATGGTATATGTAAGGGAATAATAACAAGAATTTAAACCGGAAAACAATTGACATTCCCGGATTTTGCATATAGAATATGTACTGTTAAGAGGGAGTAGTCACAAAGGTGCTGGCAACATACCCCGGTGGAGAACCGTGTCGGCACACTTTTGAGTATGTATTTAAAAGGACAAGACTTTTAGCACGAATGTGCGGATGCTTGTTCTTTTTTTATTTTTATGAAAAAATAGGAGCGTGAGGATATGGAAGCATTGATTCAGACAGGTATTTTGATTGTAGGTTTTGTATTGCTTATGAAGGGAGCCGACTGGTTTGTGGAAGGTGCCGCAAAACTGGCAGAGAAATTTGGTATTCCGCAGATTGTAATCGGGTTAACGATTGTCGCGATGGGGACCTCCCTGCCGGAGGCCTCTGTCAGTATCGCATCCGCAACAAAGGGCAGTGCCGATATCACCATCGGAAATGTGATGGGAAGCAATATCATGAATGTATTGGTGATTCTGGGTATTACAGCCCTGATCTGTAATATACCGGTAAAGAAGCCCACCCTAATCTATGAAATGCCGTTTGTTATTTTTATCACCATATTGATATCGGTGTTAGGGCTTACTGATAATGTGGTGGGCAGAATGGATGGGATTATTCTCTGGGTATTCATGCTGGTCTATATCTTCTACCTGAGGTGGCGAATCAAAAAAGGGGAAGAATTAGAGGACATGCCTGACGATAAAAAGATGCCTCTTTGGAAAATGCTTCTTTTGATTGTGATTGGCATTGTAATGATTACGGTGGGAAGTGAACTGACTGTTGATGCTGCTACGAAACTGGCTGTTATGGCAGGCGTGGGAGAAAGAATTATCGGTCTTACCATCATTGCTTTTGGAACCTCGTTACCGGAACTGGTGACAAGCGTTGCAGCAGCACTGAAAAAGAAAACCGATATTGCAGTGGGAAATATTGTGGGAAGTAATATCTTTAACATCTTATTTGTTGCAGGGACTACGGCGCTGATTACTCCGGTTGCCTATAAGGCGGATTTCTTTATTGACAGTCTGGTGGCCATCGGAACCATGGTTCTATTATGGTTATGTGCATTGCCCAAAAAGAGACTGGGTAAATTAAGTGGTGTGATAATGCTTGGAGCCTATGTGGCATATTTTGTCGTGATTGCGTTCTAAATGTACTTAAGGTTCAATTAAGGTTTGTGTTCTAAGATGATTACATTAGAGGAAAGGTATTATTCCGGGGAGAACATATAGGAGTTGGGGTTATGCGTTTGCTTTTGGCAGAAGATGAAGTAGAATTATCACGGGCCCTGGTTGCGGTTCTGAAACATAATAATTATTCTGTGGATGCCGTTTATAATGGGAAGGATGCTTTGGATTATATACAAAACGGAACTTATGACGGGGTCATACTGGATATCATGATGCCCGAAATGGATGGTTTATCCGTACTAAAGGAAGTCCGGTCCTCCGGTAATGCGGTGCCGGTCCTGTTGCTTACCGCCAAGGCTGAAGTGGATGATAAGGTGGAAGGTCTCGACCTTGGGGCGGATGATTATCTGACCAAACCGTTTGTAATGAAGGAATTGTTAGCGCGCATTCGTGCCATGACCAGAAGGCAGTCTGTTGTCACGGATAATGTCTTGCATTTGGGAAATCTCTCTCTGGACAGAACCACATTTATTATGGCTACAAAAGAGGGGGAGGTACGACTTGCCAATAAAGAGTTTCAAATGATGGAAATGTTTTTGGCAAATCCGGGACAAATTATCCCGTCAGACCGTTTTATGGAAAAAATCTGGGGCTATGACAGTGACACAGAAGCAAGTGTGGTATGGGTTTATGTATCCAACTTAAGAAAGAAACTGTCTACTCTTATGGCGGATGTCACCATTAAGGCAATCCGGAATCAGGGGTATGCCATGGAACTGGCGGATAGGGAATAAGAATATGATAAAGAAGCTGCGAAAACAATTTATTATGGTGACCATGCTTTCCATGTTTCTGGTACTTGTCGTTATCATTGGGACAATGAATATTGTCGCATATCGCAAGGTCATTACCAAGACAGACAGTGTACTCGATATGCTTGTGGAAAATGACGCTCACTTTCCGGAGAGGATTTTGGGAGATAGAATTCTTAAGGATTATTGGGGGCACAAAGACATATCGCCAGAAACTCCATTTGAAACCCGTTTTTTCTCTGTTCTGATTAGTCCGGTAGGATTGATTGTAACCGTGGATACCGGAAGGATTGCGGCTATTCAATCGGATGAAGCGATTGAAATTGCCAAAAAGGTATATGAGAAGGGGAAAAGCAAAGGGTTTTATGGAAATTACCGATACCGGGTGAGCGGATCAGATGACTATCTTCTTCTGATTTTTGTGGATGCCACGAGGGAACTTACCGCCTTCCAGTCCCAGTTAGAGACCAGTCTTATGGTGTCAGCGGCAGGACTTTTGGCAGTGTTTATTCTTGTGGTGTTATTTTCTAAGAAGGTCTTTAAGCCGGTTGCGGAAAGCTACGAAAAACAGAAACGTTTTATTACGGATGCAAGCCATGAACTAAAAACCCCACTTACCATTATTTCAGCCAATATGGAAGTGCTGGAAATGGAAAATGGGGAAAATGACTGGACGAAAAGTGTTAAAGGACAGGTACTAAGAATGAGCGGGCTGGTTAATCAGATGGTTACCTTATCCAGAATGGATGAAACAGCCAAGATGGAGAAAAAGGAGTTTTCTCTGTCAAATGCAGTCCGGGAAATTGCAGATTCCTATTATCCCGTTGCGGGTCAGAAGAATAAAAAGTTTCAGACCGATATATCGGAGAATATTTCTTATGTCGGGGACGAAAAGCTAATCCGGCAGATGTTGGGACTTTTACTTGACAATGCCATGGAGTATTCCATAGAAGAGGGGGGAATTTGTCTTTCCTTAAAGACAAAGGGCAGGCATGCAGAACTCCTTTTATGGAACCAGGCAGACAATTTAGATAAAGGAAATCAGGATATTTTGTTTGAACGTTTTTACAGACCGGACAAATCAAGAAACACCAAAACCGGTGGCTCCGGAATCGGGCTTTCCATCGTAAAGTCCATCGTGGAACTGCATAAAGGAAGTGTGAGTGCGGTAAGTGAGGACGGGAAATCCATCACATTCCGGATTCTATTATAAAAGCAAAATCTAAAAAAAATATAAAAACTGTAAATTAAAGTCAAAATTTAAGGTTGACTTTAGTTTGCAGTTTTATTATTGCCTAAACGGGAGGGAGATTATGGAATATCAGAATGTGTTTAAGCGCTACGAACTCAAGTATCTTATTACGAAAAAACAGAAGGAAAAGATGCTTTCCGTTATGGAGCCCTATATGAAAGCAGATAAGTTTGGAAGAAGTACCATCTGCAACATCTATTACGACACACCGGATTATTCCCTGATTAAAAGGTCACTGGAAGGGCCGGTTTATAAAGAAAAGTTAAGGCTTAGAAGTTATGGCAGGGCAAAAAAGGATGGACCGGTATTTATTGAGATTAAAAAGAAATACAAGGGTGTTGTCTATAAGAGAAGGATAGCGGCTTTGGAAGAAGAGGCTATGGCATACCTGAATGAAGACATTCCGCTTGCACATCCTTGTCAAATAAGTGAGGAGTTGGATTACTTCAAGGAATTTTACAAGACGTTACGTCCAAGTATGGTGATTTCCTATGAGAGAGAGGCCTTCTTTGGGAAGGAAGATGAAAATTTCCGCATGACCTTTGATGAAAACATTTTGTGGCGGGATGAGGACTTGTCTTTATGTGATGAAATTGGAGGTACATCCATTCTGGAACCGGATAGGGTGCTATTGGAAGTCAAGGTGTCCGATGCAATGCCGTTATGGCTCGCAGAATTCTTATCGGCAGAAAAGATTTTTAAAACCTCCTTTTCTAAATATGGATCTGCTTATTTACAAAAACAGAAAGGAAAAACAGCATGAACAATTTATTTCGAGGACTTTTTGACAGCAGTACACAGAATGTAATCAGTGTTTCAGATTTTTTACTTTGTATAGGAGTATCTATTCTGATTGGCATCTTTTTGGCAGCGATCTATCAAATCCGATGCGAGAGCTCTCAGAGTTTTGTGATGACATTGGGGATTTTGCCCGCTGTGGTCTGTGTGGTAATTATGATGGTGAATGGCAATGTGGGTGCCGGAGTGGCAGTGGCAGGAACCTTCAGCCTGGTACGTTTTCGTTCCGCTCAGGGAACTGCCCGAGAGATTTGTGCCATATTCATTGCCATGAGTGCCGGACTGATTACTGGAATGGGATATCTGGCCTATGGGGTGCTTTTTACTGTGATAGTAAGTCTGTTAATGTTATGTTACCAGATTTTGAATATAGGTCAGAATAAAAATGCAGGAATTATAAAGACGTTACAGATTACCATACCCGAAAATCTGGATTATGCGGATGTGTTTGAAGATATTATGACCAAATATACCAGAAAAGCAGAACTGGTCAGTGTCAAAACAG
Source organism: uncultured Lachnospiraceae bacterium (assembly GCA_945919075.1). GTDB lineage: Bacteria > Bacillota > Clostridia > Lachnospirales > Lachnospiraceae > Acetatifactor. The sequence continues at coordinate 23,769 of CAMEIX010000024.1, read as the reverse complement.
CTAATATGGGGAGCATTTTTAAGCTTCAATATGATGTGGAACTGATAAATCCTTCTTTGGAAAAAGAGTTTCTGGATAAAATCCGTGTCAGAAACGGAAATCTGGATGTTTCTATTTCCAGAAGGGAGAGTGAAAGAGAAATGCCTTTGTAGGAAGAAAGGAAGTATCGTATGAAAAGGAAAAGTGTTATTTTGCTTTTGACCCTTACAATGCTATTTAGCGGATGCACAAAGACATCCAACGGTGAGGTAATGGATACAAATCCGAAAGATACGATTGTGGATTCGGCATCTTCCGGGATTGTTGACGGCAGTGTGGAGGTCAAATCTTATGAGGAAATGTTTACCGACAGAGATTTGGAAGTCGGTTATGAAGAATCGAAATGTGTTTCCATTACTCTGACCGGTAATACGGCGGTTTGTGGGGAGGAGAGTGTTCTGATTGCAGAGAATCAGATTACCATTACCGCAGAAGGAGAATATCTTCTGTCCGGAGAATTTACGGGAAGTATTGTAGTGGAAGCAGGGGAACAGGAAAAGGTCCGTTTAATCCTGGATGATGTAAGTATTCAGAATGACGGTGGCGCTCCAATCTATCTCAAACAGGCAGATAAAGTATTTATTACACTTGCAAACGGAAGCAATAATACCATAAAAAATACCGGTGAGTTTCTGGAAATTGACGAGAATAATATTGATGGAGCCATTTTTTCAAAATGCGATCTGACATTAAACGGCTCGGGAGATTTGAAAATTGATTCCGAAACGGGAAGCGGTATTGTCAGTAAGGATGACCTGGTCATAACAGGCGGAACGTATGATATTGCCTCAGCCAAACATGGAATAGAAGGAAAGGACAGTATACGGATAGCGAATGGGAATGTAGAAATTTCCTGCGTTAAGGACGGACTCCATTCCGACAATCAGGATGAGGGCAAGGGCTTTATTTACATTGCAGGTGGAAATGTTAATATCACAGAGAGTTATGAAGGAATGGAAGCGAAGGTAATTGAGATTGCCGGCGGGGAAATATCTATTGTTTCCGGTGATGACGGACTGAATGCGGCTTCTGATAACAGACAGGCGACTATTTATATTCTGATTACCGGCGGAAAAACCACGGTGCGTGCGGAAGGAGATGGATTGGACTCCAATGGCTATCTCTATGTTGCGGGAGGCGAAGTCTATGTATCCGGTCCGGAAAGAAGCGGTAACGGGGCAATTGATTATGAGTATGGAGGACAGATTACCGGAGGAATTGTGCTGGCAGCAGGATCCGGAGGCATGTCAGAGAATTTTGGAAATACTTCCACCCAGGGCTCTATTTTAGTGAATACCCAGACAAGTTATGAAGCAGGAACAAGAATTACGCTTTCTACGGAAGAGGGAGTGGAACTGATTTCCTACGAACCGACTGCAAAATTTAATTCGGTGGTAGTCAGCTGTCCGGAAATTGAGGTTGGAAAGAATTATGTATTGACAATTGGAAATGATAGTCAGACAATTGTGATGGATGAACTCATTTATGGTGAAGGAACCGGTTTCGGAGGAAAAGGTCAGGGCGGTATGCATGACCGTGGAGAATGGGGAGATAAACCTGAAAAGCCGGACATGGAGAACCGGCCGGAAAAGCAAAATAGACCACAAAACGAGAATGGAAAGGAAGATGATTTATAATGAGTAAGGGAAGAACTTTTCGAAAAATTTTACTCAGCATATGTTTGGGATTATGTTTCGGACTTTGTGCCGGAGGTGGTTTTTATCTGGTGACCGAACTGACGGATACCTTTGCAAAAACAAGGGATACCGTAATAATCGGGGAATTAGATGAAAAAGATGCGGATGAGATTTCGGCTGACATGGAGGAACTGAAGGATTGGATTTTAAGTGAGATTGAAAAAGAGGAGAGTGTGATTTCCGTTTCCAATTCTGCGCAGACAATCAACTATCGTACGGATATGACAAAAGTTGTGGAAGAAATGATGCCTGCCATGGTTTCCATTGCGAATGAATATGTAGAATATATCCCCTATTACGGAAATATATATGAGCAAACAGGCAGTGCCAGTGGCTCTGGTATTATTGTGGGGGAAAATGACGATGAACTTTTGATTGCAACGAACTACCATGTAATTGAAGATGCCAAAAAACTTACGGTACACTTTGTGGATGATGAAGAAGTAGAAGCAGTTGTAAAGGGAACCGATGCGGATATGGATCTTGCGGTTATCGCGGTTTCCAAGGACAAAATGAAGGATTCCACGAAAGAGGAAATTCACGTGGCAAAACTGGGTGATTCCGATGCCTTAAAGTTAGGAGAGCCTGTTGTAGCAATCGGTAATGCCTTGGGTTACGGACAGTCTGTAACCGGCGGTTATGTCAGTGCATTGAACCGGGAAGTGGAATTAAGTGATGGTTCCACCGGTATCTTTATCCAGACTGATGCAGCAATTAATCCCGGAAACTCCGGTGGTGCACTGATTAATATGCAGGGACAGGTCATCGGTATCAATTCCAACAAGATTGGAGGAACCTCTATTGAAGGTATCGGTTATGCCATTCCGATTTCCGCAGCGCAACCCATTTTACAGGATCTGATGTCCTATGAAACCAGAACCAAGAATGAAGATGGGGAAAGCGGCTATCTTGGATTATATCCGAAGACCGTAGACTCGGAAACTTCTGAGGTTTTTGGTATGCCTCAGGGGGTTTATGTATCCGAGGTGGAAGAAGGAACACCTGCTTATATTGCCGGTATCCGCAAAGGGGACATCATTGTAAAAATGGATGCCGTAAAAATTAAAACCGCGGAAGAACTTCGAGACAGGCTGACTTATTACAGTCCCTATGAAACCGTGGAGATAACCATCAGCCGAAATGAAGATGGAGAATATAAAGAAAAAGTGATTAAAGTCATGCTCGGAAAACGACCTGCCGAATAACCTTACAGGAGTACAAAGATGATACAGGATATCTTCCCCTACAAAATGGATAATGGATATAGACCGGATGCAGTTCCCAAAGCAAGTGATATTGTACTTTGCCTGGAAGGAAATCTTATATTGGTTTCCAAAGAAAGTATGGAATTTCCGAAAGTATCCGATATGAAAACGCTGGAACCGGAAGAAACGGAACTCTATCGCTATCTGTTTTGTGTAGGGGAAGAACGGTATTTTCTTTGGATTTCGGATTTAAAAGAATTACCGGAAGGATTTTGGTTTTTGTCAATACGTGATGTGCGTGGGGAAGAAAAAATCCCAAAATACAGGCAATTTGCGGCAATGACGGGAAAACATCTGGCGGACTGGTATCGTGACAGTCAGTTTTGCGGAAGGTGCGGTAAGAAGATGCAGCATTCCCCAAAAGAGCGAGCCATGTGTTGCAATGCCTGTAATTATACGGCATACCCCAGAATCATGCCGGCGGTTATTGTAGGGGTTACAAATGGAAATAAACTGCTTCTGACCCGCTACCGGACAGGTTTTGCACATAATGCGCTGGTGGCAGGTTTTACGGAAATCGGTGAGACCCTTGAAGAGACAGTCCAAAGAGAGGTCATGGAAGAGACGGGGCTTAAGGTCAAAAATATCCGGTATTACAAGTCCCAGCCATGGGGAATGGCGAACGATATCTTAATGGGATTTTTCTGTGATGTGGATGGGGACGATACCATAAAGATAGACGAAGAAGAGTTAAAAATGGCCTGTTTTACCGAAAGAGAGGACATTATTTTACAGCCTGACGATGCAAGCCTGACAGGTGAAATGATGAAGGTTTTCAAGGAAAAAGGAAATGGGCGGAAGAGAACGGAATGATGGATTGGATTTTAGCAAACTTAGGAACAATCGTGGTAGCATTGGTGTTACTTCTGGTTGTTACGTTAATTCTTATAAAAATGATTAAAGATAAGAAAAAAGGCAAAAGCCCCTGCGGGTGTGATTGCGCAGGCTGTGGCGGAAACTGTAATTTTTCAAAAGAAAAGAGGGAAAACTTATGAATATCAGACGTGCAATGGAGAAAGATATACCTGAGATTAACAGTTTACTTTACCAGGTATGCAGCGTTCATCATTTGGGAAGACCGGACCTTTTTCGTGACGGTGCCAAAAAATATAATGATGAGGAAATAAAGGCCATTCTGGAAGATGAGGAAACTCCGGTTTTCGCAGCAGTGGATGAGGAAGACAAACTGGTGGGATACGCGTTTTGCATTTTTCAAAGACATCCGGGGACGGATGCATTTAACAAAATGGATACGCTTTATATTGATGACCTTTGTGTGGATGAAAATCTGCGGGGAAAACATATTGGAAAGGCTTTGTACGAGGCAGTTCTGGAATTTGCAAAAAAGCAGGGATGTTACAATGTAACCTTAAATGTATGGAGCTGTAATGAGAGTGCCATGAAGTTCTACGAATCCTGTGGATTAAAACCCCAGAAGATTGGAATGGAAACCATTTTGTAAGGTTGATATCGGCTAAGAAAGGATTGCTCCGCACAAGGGGCGGGAAACAAGTTATGGATTTTACACGGGTTAATAATGAATTATTTGCATTTATTGAAAAGAGTCCTACGGCCTGTCATGCCGTCCGGGAATTGGAAAAGATGTGGCAGGAGGCAGGCTATATTCCATGTGAAGAAACGAAACAGTGGGAGTTAAAGGAAGGCGGAAAATACTATGTAAAGCGCAATGATTCCTCCATTATTGCCTTTTCACTTCCAAAGAAGGGCATGGACGCAATGAAGGGATTTCATGGGATTTGTACCCATAGCGATTCTCCCTGTTTTAAGATTAAAGAAAATGCAGAAATGATTTTAGAAAACTACACCCGCCTGAATACGGAAAAATATGGTGGAATGATTTTAAGTACCTGGTTAGACCGCCCCTTATCCATTGCCGGAAGAGTCATGATTGAAAAAGATGGCAAGACCCGATGCAGACTGGTTTCGATTCCGCGTAATCTCTTGGTTATTCCCAATTTGGCAATTCACATGAACCGGGATATGAATAAGGGAGTGGAGTATAATCCTCAGGTGGATATGCTGCCACTTTTTGGAACCAGGGATGGAAAGGGGCTTAAGTCCCTTCTGGCGGAGGAATTAAACCGTGAAGCCAAGGAAAGAGATGAAGCCGACCGTGTGAAGGAAGAGGATATTCTCTCCTATGATTTGTTTGTGTATGTGCGGGAGAAGGGATGTCAGATCGGAAGTGAGGAAGAGTATATTCTTGCTCCAAGACTGGATGACCTGCAATGTGTTTTTGCAGCCGGTCAGGCTATGGTAAAAGCGCAGGCGCAGGACTATGCCAATCTCTGTATTGTTTTTGATAACGAAGAGGTGGGCAGCAGTACCGCACAGGGAGCAGATTCTACTTTTCTTTCCGATGTGGTGGAACGGATTGGGTCAGGTTTTGGCAAAAGCAGTGGCTGGCTGAAGCAGATGTTAGCCGGCAGTCTCTTTATCTCTGCCGATAATGCCCATGCTCTTCACCCCAATCATCCGGAGAAAGCGGACCCCACCAACCGCCCTGTCTTAAATGGCGGCCCGGTCATCAAGTATCATGGAAGCCAGAAATATACTACCGATGCAAAGACGGCAGCAGTCATGAAATTATTGTGCAAAAAGGCAGGGGTGCCGGTACAAAGTTATACAAACCGCTCTGATGTTTTAGGAGGATCCACTTTGGGGAATATCTCCACTTCCCATCTTTCCGTGCCTACGGTGGATGTGGGGCTTCCGCAGCTTGCCATGCATTCTGCGGTGGAAACCGCGGGCGCAAAGGACACCGCCTATTTAGTTGCAGTGTTTGAAGAATTCTACAAAGGGGAATGAAAATGTCCCGGACTTCATAAATTAAACAAAAAGAGAACGTGAGATTTATGGAGAATCAAAAACTGGAGTCACAGCTTTTGCTGGCACTAAATACATCCGAGCCGGAGCGCGAAAGAAGTGAAAATCTGAATGTGGGTTTTGATCAGACTACCAGAACCTGGGAACTGATTGTGAAGTACAACGGAAATCTGGATAATATCAGGGAAATGGGCGTGGAAGCAGAAGATTTGATTGCCGGGTATGCCATATTAACAGTACCGGAAATACAGATTGAACAGATTGTAGAAAACGAACAAATAGAATATGTGGAAAAGCCTAAACGGTTGTTTTTTGCACAATCGGAAGAACTGGATGCATCCTGCATTCCTCCGGTCACGCAAAGGCAGCCGTTTTTAAGTGGCAGGGGAGTGATTGTGGCAGTGATTGACTCCGGTATTGATTTTACCAATGTGAATTTCAGAAACCCGGACGGAAGTACCAGAATACTGGCGTTATGGGACCAGTCCTTAGGGGAAAGTGATGCCTACAAGCCGCCGGAAGGGTTCCTGCAAGGTGGAGAATTTTCAAGGGAACAAATTGATGCCGCACTCCGCGGAGAACTAAGGATTCCTTCCGCAGACACTACCGGACACGGCACAGCAGTGGCCGGAATTGCCGCAGGAAGCAGTGAGGAATACGAGGGAGTGGCACCGGGAAGTGAGCTGCTTATTGTAAAGCTGGGGTTTCCCAAGGCGGATTCTTTTCCAAGGACCACGGAACTGATGCGGGCCCTTACTTATGTGGTGAAAAAAGCACAGAACATGAACAGGGCGGTTGCCATTAATTTAAGCTTCGGAAATACCTATGGTTCCCACAACGGCTCTTCTTTACTGGAACGGTTTATGGATAACATTGCGGAAATCGGCCGGAATGTAATTTGTGTGGGCAGTGGAAATGAGGCTTATTCCGCCGGGCATGCACAGGGAAATGTGGAGAGCATGGAGGAGCGGAGAACGATTCTTGCCATGGGAGATTATGAAACGGCTCTAAGCGTACAATTATGGACCAATGCCATCAATTCTTATAAGGTTGCCCTAAGGTCTCCTGCAGGTGAAATTCGGGAGTTTCCCTACGACTTTACCGGAAAAGAAGTATGGGAGATGGAGAATACCAGAATTCTGGTTTATGCAGGGGAACCCACTCCCTATGCTGTTTTATCGGAGATCTTTTTTGATTTTATTCCCGAAGGCAATTATATTACACCGGGAGAATGGACCTTCATCCTTACAGTCAGGGAGGCTGTGTCGGGAAGTTTTTCCTACTATCTGCCAAGCAGGTCCATCCGGAGCGGGCGCACCGGCTTTTTGGAACCCACGCCGGATGTTACATTAACCATACCGTCCACAGCTTCAAAGGTTGTAACGGTGGGTGCGTATGACAGTGTGTATGATGCTTATGCAGATTTTTCGGGCAGGGGATATAACTATGGAAGATTCGGTTATGATGCAGCAGAAAGATCCAGCCTGCTAAATAAAAATATAAAACCGGATTTGGTCGCACCCGGCGTCAATGTGGCGGCTCCCGAACGTTTCGGGGGATATGCAGGCTTTACCGGAACCAGCTTCGCCACACCTTTTGTTACCGGTTCTGCGGCCCTTATGATGGAGTGGGGAATTGTGATGGAAAATGACCGTTTTTTGTATGGGGAAAAAGTGAAGGCATATTTACGGCGCGGAGCCAGACCTATCCGGGGAGAATCTGTTTATCCTAACGAAAGAGTAGGTTTTGGTGCACTCTGCGTTGCAGACAGCCTTCCACTGTGATATGATAATACAGAGGAGTATACGAAATGAAGAAACTTGCGGTTGGACTGGTAGCGCATGTAGATGCGGGAAAAACAACGTTGTCGGAGGCAATGCTCTACCAGAGTGGAAAGATACGAAAATTAGGACGCGTGGATAGTAAAGATGCTTATCTGGATACCAATGTGATGGAAAAGGAAAGAGGTATTACTATCTTTTCAAAACAGGCTGTTTTTTCTTATGCGGATATGGAAGTGACGCTTCTTGACACACCGGGACATGTGGATTTTTCGGCGGAAATGGAACGGACTCTGCAAATACTGGATTATGCAGTATTGATTATAAACGGTGCAGACGGCGTGCAGGCACATACACGCACCCTCTGGCAGTTACTAAAAAGATATGAGATACCGGTCTTTCTTTTTGTGAATAAAATGGACCAGCCGCAAGCGGATAAGCAGCAAATTTTAGATCAACTGCAGAAAGAACTTCCCGGTTATTTTGTGGATTTCAGTGATTCCCAAACGGAGGAATTTTATGAAAATGTGGCAATGTGTGATGAGGAGACCATGGAACATTTTCTGGAAACGGGAAGTGTAGAAAAAGACATTATAACAAAATGGATTGCCGGGCGGAAATTATTTCCCTGTATGTTTGGCTCCGCATTAAAGAATCAGGGAGTGGATGCATTTTTGAATTGCTTAAGCACTTATACACAGGCCGGGCAATATCCGGATGAATTTGGAGCCAGAGTATACAAAATCATGCGTGATGAGCAGGGAAACCGTCTCACATTCGTAAAACTGACCGGAGGGAGCTTAAAGGTCAGGGACCAGATTGGTGAAGAAAAAATCAACCAGATTAGGATTTATTCCGGGGACAAATATGAGGCAGTGGGAGAAGCAAAGGCGGGGGAAGTCTGTGCCGTATTGGGACTTTCCGACTCTCATCCCGGGGAGGGCCTGGGGTGCGAAACCGAAGAAAAACAGGCGGTATTGGAACCGGTACTTACTTATAAGGCAGTGCTGCCCCCGGAGACGGATGCGGCGCAAATGCTGCCCAAATTACGTATTTTGGAAGAGGAGGACCCAAAGCTCCATATTGTGTATGAAGAGATTTTAAAGGAAATACAGGTGCACATTATGGGGGAGGTGCAGTTGGAAATTCTGCAAAGACAGATAAAAGACCGCTTTGGTGTTGTGGTAGAGTTTGTACAGGGCAGTGTCATCTATAAAGAAACCATTCAAACACCGGCGATCGGGGTGGGACATTTTGAACCGCTCCGGCACTATGCCGAAGTGCAGCTCTTATTAGAGCCGGGCGACCCCGGAAGCGGTTTAACCTTTGCAACAAACTGCAGGGAGGATATCCTGGCCAAAAACTGGCAACGCCTGATTATGACCCATTTACAGGAGAAGGAGCATAAAGGGGTACTGACCGGCAGTGTCTTAACGGATGTAAAAATAACATTGATTGCAGGAAGGGCACATCTAAAGCACACGGAAGGCGGAGACTTCAGACAGGCTACTTATCGTGCGGTCAGACAGGGACTGATGGAAGCGGAGAGTGTTCTTTTAGAGCCTTACTATGGATTCGTTCTGCATGTTCCTGAGAATTACATAGGGCGTGCCATGACAGATATAGAACGGCTTTTCGGAAGTTTTGAAATGCCGGAATTGAAGGATGGAATGGCAACCCTGAAGGGACGGGCACCGGTTTCCACTCTTCAGGGCTATCAAAAAGAGGTGATGGCTTATACCAGAGGTTTAGGGAGCATGGCGATTTCCTTACAGGGATATTATCCTTGTCACAATGAAGAGGAGATTGTAGCAAAGATGGGCTACAATCCGGAGGAAGATTTCAAAAATCCTACCGGGTCGGTCTTCTGCGCTCATGGAGCAGGGTTTGTAGTTCCCTGGTATGAGGTAAAGGATTATAAACATGTAGAGGTTTCGGTAAGTCTAAGTGACGGACTGAAGGTATCCTATCAGGATGCGGATGAAGTATCGGGAGAGAGGATTCACGGAAAGGGCAAAAGGCAAGAGGAAACCCCGGAACTGACCATCGGAACGGATGAAATCGACCAGATTCTAAATCGTACTTTTCATGCAAATAAGAAAGAGAATGTTCCTCACAAGGGATATCTGCGTAAGTCGAAGAAGACAGAGGTACCGGCGATAAGCCGAACATACAAACCGTCTGCAAAATTGGACAAATATCTTTTGGTAGACGGATATAATGTGATTTTTGCATGGGAGGATTTGAAAGAGTTAGCGGAGGTCAGTATTGACGGAGCAAGGGGAAAATTATTGGATATCCTTTGCGATTATCAGGCAATTACAGGTATCAATCTGATTGTAGTGTTTGATGCCTACCGCGTCAAGGGACATGATACAGAGGTTTTGGATTATTATAATATTCATGTGGTCTATACCAAAGAAGCGGAGACTGCGGACCGGTATATCGAAAAATTTGCGCACGAGAACGGCAGAAAATATGATATTACCGTAGCAACCTCGGACGGGCTGGAGCAGATCATTATCCGCGGTGCTGGCTGCCGGCTTTTGTCTTCCCGGGATTTGAAGGAAGAGGTGGACAGGGCCAGGGCAGAGTTTGCAGAGCGGTACATGGCAAATGATGCAGCGGGAAGCGGAAAACATAACTTACAGGATAAATTAAAAAAAATAAGTTTGGAGAACCCGGAAGATGAACAATGAATTTAAGGTTTTAGGGATTGAAAGGACAACGGATAAACGTGTTATTAAAAGAGCTTATGCTTCCAAGGTTAAGCAGTATCATCCGGAAGAGAATCCTGAAGAGTGGAAAAAGGTGCATGAAGCTTATGAAGCCGCTATGGCATATGCCATGAATGCGGAGGCAGGGAATCAGGAAGATATCCCGGAATCTGAGCAAACTTTGGGTAATTCTTATTATGATGCTGAACTTTTGAAACAAAAGGTCAGCAGGACACTCCAGAATGAAACGGCTCCATCCTTAACAGATAATCCCGAACCTGACGATTCGGACAAAACCTGGTCAGAAGAGTCGGAAATGGATGAGAATATGGTCTTTTTCATCGAACGGGAAAAGGAAAAGTCTGCACACCAGGAGCAGGAGTATGAAAGAGCCAGACATAGTATAGAGATGCTTTGCGCATTTATGGATAATATTGCCGGAGATAAGATACAATCTCTTGAAAAATGGCAGAATCTGATGACGACGTCGGAAATGCAGGAATATCTGACACAGCCTGTTGTAATCCGAAAGTTTGTGCTTACTCTGAAAGAGTTCAGTGTGGATGAAAAGACCAGAAAATATATCTGGCAGCAGATAATAAAGATAGAGAAAAGGGTAAATATGGAAACAACCGGAGAACAAAAAGAAATTGCACTCCGATTAATTGAGGCGGCAAAAGTAAGAGTTAATCGTATTTACATCGATAGTGTGGACGGGGAAGTTTATAATCCGAATGCATGGAGGCAGGAGTTGTTTGATACAGTTGTGCTTCTGATGTTGCTACTAATTTTTCTGTTAGTTTTAATCGCTATTGTACATTATGGAGGGTAAACATGGGATATATTATTGGAATTGATTTGGGCACTACTAATAGTCTGGCATCTGTCTGGCTGGATGGCAAATGCGTTTTAATTCCTAACGCATTTGGGGAGTTTTTAACACCAAGTGTGGTAAATGTGGATAATGACGGAACCATTTATGTGGGAAAAATAGCAAAGGAAAGACTTATTCTTTCACCGGAAAACACGGCAAGTGTTTTTAAACGCAATATGGGATTGAAAACACAGTATAAGCTGGGTAAGCATAAGTTCTATGCAGAAGAATTGTCTGCTTTGGTATTGGGAAAACTGAAGGAAGATGCAGAACGTTTTCTTGGAGAAGAGGTGACGGAAGCCGTAATCAGTGTTCCGGCTTACTTTAATGATATGGGACGCAGTGCAACTAAGAGAGCCGGTGCCATTGCCGGACTCAAGGTTGAGCGAATTATAAACGAACCGTCAGCAGCAGCACTTGCCTGCCGTTATCTGAACGGCGACGAAGATGCTACCATGTTGATTTTTGACTTTGGTGGAGGCACGTTGGATGTATCATTAGTGGATTGTTTTGAGAATGTGATAGAGATTCTTGCAGTTAGCGGTGATAACCATCTGGGCGGTCATGATTTTGACTGCAAGCTTGCAGATTATTTTATGAAGAGGATGAATCTTTCCAAACAAGATATTTCTGAGGCTGCCTATGAACTTATTCTGAGACAGGCTGAAGTCTGCAAAAAGACTTTATCCGAAGAAAAGAGTGCCCATATTATTGTTGACAGTACGGAAATAAAAGGGGATGTAGAAATATCCAGAAATGAACTCGTGGAACTGTGCGATGATCTTTTTGACCGCTTTGCAGTACCGGTTCGACGGGTTTTACAGGATGGAAATATGAGTGCGGACCAGATTGATCAAATTGTTCTGGTGGGCGGTTCCTGTAAGATGGAAGTTGTAAAGCAGTATCTGAGATATTTGTTCAAGGGAGCGGAAATTTCGGTGCAGGACCCGGATCATATGATTGCACTTGGAGTGGGTACCTATGTGGGAATTAAAGAAAGGAATGAAGAGATTAAAGACATGTTGTTGACGGATATCTGCCCGTTTTCACTTGGAACGCAGGTAATAAATGACGGGGACAGTATGATGGGAAGAACGGTTATGTCTTTTATTATTGAGCGGAACAGTGTCCTGCCTATCAGTAAAGAACAAATCTACACTAATGCAGTAGATGGACAAACAAGCATGGAACTTGGAATCTATCAGGGGGAAAGTCTGTATCCGGAAGGAAACATGAAATTGGGTGAAATTGTTATGCCCATACCACCATTGCCGCAACACCAGGCCAAGATTTTTCTTCGCTTTACTTATGATATTAATGGTATTTTGGAAGTGGTTGCCAGATCTGCTCATTCATCCGATGAAAAAAGGCTGGTAATTGTAAATGAAGATTTGGGATTATCACAGGATGAAATTGATAAGCAGTTAAAGAAATACGAAAAACTGAAGTTAAATCCCGCCGAGGAGGAAGAAAACAAATTTGTGATTGAGTGGGGACAGCGCTTATATGCACAGTGTAGTGGCAGGGTAAAAGAGGAAATTAAATACCGGTTATTGTATTTTGATGCAGTCTTGAAGAACAATCCTCCCAGAATTGATAATACCAGACGGCATATTACCGTATTCTTTGCGTATGTTGAGCAGTTAATCAATCAGAGAACCGGACTAAGTGATAGCACATACCTTGGCGGTAAGTGGTACACGGACGAAGAGGAAGAAGATAAATACGAAAAATGGCTGGAAGATAAGGATGATGTATGACGGAAACGTTTTAGGAGGCATGCATGACGGGAACTATTTTGGATTATCTGAAATATTACGGTGAATACAGTTTTTCGGAAAGACCATTCAATGATGTGGACAGTCTGGTGCTGTGCCAGTTTGTTTACTTAAAATTTGATGGCATGGTTCCGCTTGTAACGGATAATAAAAGAGCTGTCAGTCTTCCGTATTTAAGACAGCATGAAAAATTTGACCTCATGTTTGCCGATGTGCGGTTTGAAAAAAATAACCGGGCGTTGTTTGAAGCCATGGAAAAGAGCAAACGTTTCGGAAAACTAAAATTAAACTGTTATATCAATATAGTGGAGCCGGAGTGGGAGACACAGTTTTCAGCCGTTACTTTCTTTTTGGAAGACCATACCATGTATGTGGCATTCAGGGGAACGGATGAATCCATGGTGGGATGGAAGGAAGATTTTAACATGGCATTTCAGTCTCCCATTCCGGGACAGCTTTATGCAGCAAAGTATCTGAATATGGTGACCGGCAGACTGCACAATGATTTCTATATCGGCGGGCATTCGAAAGGAGGCAATCTGGCAGTCTATGCAGCTATGACCTGTACAGAAACCGTACAGGACCGGATTTTAAAGATTTACAGCATGGATGGTCCGGGATTTCCCCAGGAGGTACTTGACAAAAACGGTTATGACAGGATAGCGGACAGGGTAATCAAAATTCTGCCCCATTCCTCCATGGTGGGCATGCTTTTTGAGAGTGATACCCGTTACAAGGTGGTGGAGAGCAAAACTTTCGGCCTGCTCCAACACGATCCTTTTTCCTGGCTGGTAAAAGAGGATGATTTTGATTATGTGAATCATTTGTATGGTTCCCGGAAGTTTACGGATGATGCCTTAAATGACTGGATTCTTTCTCTCTCCGTGGAAGACAGGAAACTATTTGTGGATACACTCTACAATGTCATTCTGGCATCCAAAGCCACGAACCTGATTGACTTTACGGTTGACTTAAAGAAGAGCCTGACCGGTATGGTTGCGGCTATGAAGGATGTGGATGAGGATACCAAAAAAGCAATGAAGAAAACTATCCGGGGGCTTTTTGAAATTGCCTTTTTGCGACTTACTCCCAAAAAGAAAATGCTCCAAAGTAAAAATTCAAAGAAACCATCATAGCAGATTCACAAAATAACGAAAAAGCTTTTCCCCTTCCGGGAAGAGTCTTTCCGGATGCCATTGTACTCCATAAACCGGTAATGTTTTGTGAAAAAGTGCTTCCGGTGTTCCGTCATCGGCAAACTGGGCCACCTCCAAATTTTTACCCGGTTTGTCAATGCATTGATGGTGTGCGCTGTTTATCCGCAGATTTTTTCCATATATCTCCCATAAAAAGGTTTCCGGCATAATGCGGGAATCGTGCATCTGGTCACCGGTTACATCCCTTTTCTCTTCCGGATGGATATAACGATGATTTTCCGCATTTTGCATATCCTGAACAATAGTACCGCCAAAGAAAACATTGATAATCTGCATTCCTTTACAGATTCCCAGAATCGGTTTCTTTTCACGGACGGCAAGTTCCATAGCCTGCAGTTGTATAATATCTAACTCTGTGTCAATGTTTTTGGAACCTGCATTTTTCTGACCGAAAAATGCGGGAGTGATGTCGCCGCCTCCGGGAAGAAGTATGGCAGAGCAGGAGTGGATTTTGCTGACACATAATGAAGTAATATATGAGATACCGGTCCGCGAAAGCATATCTTCATAGCGGGAGGTATCTTTTCTTCGACCTATAATGGCAATTTTTTTGCTTGATTTCATAGAAGTACCTAAAAGTTTTCTTTTATAATATGCAAAAAAGCAGGGTAAGATTACCGAAAAAAGAAGGTAGATGAAAAGAACAGATTACGATAAAATAGAAATAAAATAAGCAGATATGAACGGAAGAGGAATGATATGAGCAAATTATGGTATAAAGAAGCAGCAGGTGAATGGAATGAAGCATTGCCGTTAGGCAATGGCCGGATGGGTGCCATGGTCTATGGAACTGTCCCGGAAGAGCATATCCAGGTGAATGAGGACAGTATCTGGTATGGTGGAAAAGTGGACCGTACCAATCCGGATACCAGAAAGAACCTTCCTGAAATAAGAAGGCTCATCTTAAACGGAGAAATTAAAAAGGCAGAGCGGCTGATGCGCTTTGCCATGTCCGGGTGTCCGGACAGTGCCCATCCGTCCCAGACGTTGGGAGACATTCATATTGCATTTGAAAATATCGGGGAAGTGACGGATTATTATCGGGAATTGGATCTGGAAACAGCAGTCTATAAAAGCACTTTTACCACCGATGGAACAGTATATGAGAGAGAGATGTTCTTTTCCAATCCGGATGATTTACTGGTGATGAGATTTTCTGCGGACAGACCTGGAAGAATCAGTTTTTCTGCCATGCTACGCCGTTGGAAATTCTTTGATGGGATCGAAAAGTGCGGAAATGACGGCATCCGTCTGTTTGGAAACCTGGGAAAAGGCGGATTCGATTTTGCCATGGAGCTTAAGGCATTTGCAAAAGGGGGAAGGGTTTCGGTAATTGGGGAAAACCTTCTTGTGGAGAATGCGGATGAGGCAGTTTTGTATTTTACTGCCGGTACTACTTATCGTATGAAGAACATAAACAGCAGCGTGGAAGCAATTCTTGAAAAAGCATATGGCGAATATGATACACTGATGGAAAATCATGTTGCAGATTATAAGCGTTATTTTGACAGGGTGGATTTTAATCTGGGGGATCTTTCCACTTTTGATGCGGTTGCGACGGATATACGTATCCAAAATGCCATGGCAGGGAAAGCGGATGTGGGACTTGCCAAACTTTATTTTGATTTCGGCAGATATCTTTTGCTTGCCTGCAGCCGTCCGGGGACACTTCCGGCTACTCTGCAGGGTATCTGGAATCAGGATATGACCCCTCCCTGGGACTGCAAATATACCATCAATATCAATACCCAGATGAATTACTGGCCTGCAGAAAACTGCAATTTAAGTGAATGTCATGAACCATTATTTGACTTGATTGAAAAGATGGTGGAAAATGGGGAATATGTGGCGGAAAAGATGTACGGCTGCCGGGGATTTGTATGTCATCATAATACGGATATCTGGGGGGATTGTGTTACGCAGGATCTCTGGCTACCGGGGTCTTACTGGGTGATGGGAGCCGCCTGGCTTTGTACCCACCAGTGGACTCATTATGAATACACGGGTGATGAAGCATTCTTAAGAAAAGCATTTCCCATTATGAGAAAAGCAGCACTCTTCTTTCTGGATTTTTTGATTGAGGATGGAGGTTATTTAAAGACCTGTCCTTCTGTTTCACCGGAAAATACATTTATATTGCCTAATGGGGAAAAAGGTTCCAACACGGCAGGGGTTACCATGGATAATCAGATTCTCCGTGATCTTTTTACGCAGTGTATCAAAGCAGCCCAAATTCTCGGCGAAGAGGATGAACTGAATGAAGAAATTAAGGCGGCAAGAGAGAAACTCATGCCCACAAGAATTGCGTCTAATGGTACCATTATGGAATGGCAGGAGGAGTATGAGGAGGCCGAGCCGGGACATCGTCACATTTCCCACCTGTACGGACTGCATCCTTCGGAACAGATTACCGCTGACGGTACGCCCGAGCTTGCAGAAGCGGCAAGAAAGACTCTGGAAAGAAGGCTTTCATTCGGAGGAGGGCATACCGGCTGGAGCAGAGCCTGGATTATAAACCATTATGCCAAACTTTGGGACGGAGAAGAGGCTTACCGCAATTTGGAGCAGTTGTTTGCAAAATCCACACTGCCCAATCTTTTTGACAATCATCCGCCATTTCAGATTGACGGAAATTTTGGCGCAACAGCGGCGATTGCTGAGATGCTGGTACAAAGTACCATGGAACGGATTGTATTACTGCCAGCACTTCCGAAGGCATGGACGAACGGTTATATAAAAGGCCTGTGTGTCAAAGGTGGTGCAACCGTTGATATTGTATGGGAAGACGGGAAACTAAGTAAAGCCGTAATACATGCAAAGAGAGATTTAAAAACCATTGTGAAATATGGAGAAAATATCCGGCAGATTGTTCTGAAGGCTGGAGAAGAGGTAACCGTATGAAAACCAAAATCGTATGTATGGGAGACAGTATTACCGAGGGATTCATGGTGGAAGAGTGGGAAAACTATCCCTATAAACTGGGAAAACTTCTCGGAGAAGATTATGAAGTGATAAATAAGGGACAGTGCAGCACCTGTGTGCTTAATATCGAAACAAAAGAGGGGCTCATGGGAATTCCTTATGTGCGTCAAGACCGATATAAAGAGGCATTGGAGGAAAAAGGGGATATCTACCTTATTATGTTGGGAACCAACGATGCCCAGGACGGTATGGATGATGTGGAGGATATTGTCTATCCGCTTTTTAATATGATTTCCAGGAAAGAGCATTTTAAGGAGCATTATCTGCGAATCATCGAAGATATACAAAGGGTCAATGAAGCAGCGAAGATTTATGTGTGCCTGCCCATACCGATTCAGAAATGTATTTGGCGCAAGCACAAGGAAGACTATCTGGCAGACCTTCGTGAAATCATGAAGGAAATGGTGGCGGAAAAGGAAGGTCTGAATCTGATTGATGTATACGGAGCATTTGCCGCGCTGCCAAAAGAAGAACAGCTCTCCTTATATCGGGAGGATATGCTGCATCCCAATCCCAAGGGGTACGATTTGCTTGCGGAAACAATTTTTAAAAATTTGCATAAAGTGTATTGACAGATTATATTTTCTTGTGCTTTAATGAATTAAACCATTGAGGGAGAGTAAGTAGTTTTTATTGATCCGATTCAGAGAGCTGTTGGCCGGTGTGAAACAGTGCGGAGATAAAGATGAATGGGCTCCTGAGGGCGAACCGAATGAAGTAGGAGAGCCGGAGTAGATGCTCCGTTATCAAAGATCGGCATATGATGGTATGCGTGAGTGGGTATGTATAATACCAAGCCGGGTGGCACCGCAGGAGATTTTAGCACTCTTGTCCCAGCATTAGCTGGGATGGGAGTTTTTTTATTGCAAACTTCACCATTTCCCAGCAGATCACGTAAAAATGTTGGCTCGAAAAGAGCAGCCCAAAGGGCAGAAAGGAAAAATTATGAGTGAAGAAAGAAAAATCCCGTACAAAATTTATCTGGAAGAAAATGAGATGCCGAAACAGTGGTACAATGTTCGTGCCGATATGAAAAATAAACCGGCGCCCCTGTTGAATCCTGCAACATTAGAGCCTATGGGGTTTGAAGATTTAAGACCCGTATTCTGTGATGAACTGATCAAGCAGGAACTGGATAATGATACGGCATATATTGATATTCCCGAAGAAATTCTCGATTTTTATAAGATGTATCGTCCCGCACCTTTAGTTCGTGCTTACTGTCTGGAAAAGGCGTTGGGAACACCGGCAAAGATTTATTATAAATTCGAAGGCAATAATACCAGTGGAAGCCACAAATTAAATTCCGCTATTGCACAGGCTTATTATGCTAAGAAACAGGGCTTAAAAGGGGTTACCACAGAGACCGGAGCAGGGCAGTGGGGTACTGCACTTTCCATGGCATGCGCATATCTGGGCCTGGACTGCAAGGTATTTATGGTTAAGGTTTCCTACGAGCAGAAGCCTTTCAGAAGAGAAGTCATGAGAACCTATGGAGCGGACGTAACGCCTTCTCCTTCCATGACCACAGAAGTCGGTAAGAAGATTTTAGCGGAGCATCCCGGTACTACAGGAAGTCTTGGATGTGCCATTTCTGAAGCCGTTGAGGTAGCTACCAAAACGGAAGGATACCGCTATGTTTTGGGTAGTGTCTTAAATCAGGTTCTTTTGCATCAGTCCGTTATCGGTCTGGAAGCAAAGGCTGCCTTGGACAAATATAACATTACACCGGATATCATCATCGGATGTGCCGGCGGCGGCTCCAATCTTGGCGGTCTGATTTCTCCTTTCATGGGCGAAAAACTCCGCGGAGAAAAGGATTATCGTTTTATTGCGGTAGAGCCGGCCTCCTGCCCCAGCTTTACCAGAGGAAAATATGCATATGATTTCTGTGATACCGGTATGGTTTGTCCTTTGGCAAAAATGTACACATTAGGCAGCGGCTTCATTCCTTCCTCAAATCATGCAGGAGGACTGAGATATCACGGCATGAGTTCCATCTTATCCCAGTTATATGATGATGGACTGATGGAAGCAGTTTCCGTGGAGCAGACAAAGGTATTTGAAGCTGCTGAACAGTTCGCAAGAACCGAGGGTATATTACCTGCTCCCGAAAGCAGCCACGCAATCCGTGTTGCAATTGATGAGGCACTTAAATGTAAGGAGACCGGTGAAGAAAAGACCATTCTTTTCGGCCTTACCGGAACGGGCTACTTTGATATGGTCGCTTACCAGAAGTACAATGATGGAGAAATGACAGATTATATCCCTACAGATGCAGATCTGGAGGTGGGATTTGCAGGTCTTCCTAAAGTGGACCGATAGGGTATTTTGTAGATCCGTTTCGCAACAACTCCTCCCGCGGAGAGCAAAATATAGACCTAACAAGATATATTGATTCGGAATTTATTGCTAAAATCCAATTAAATTCAATTTTTTTCTTTTCTGCTTGACATACGAAAAGAAAAAAGATACAATATATCTTGCTTGCGGAAGTGCTGGAATTGGCAGACAGGCTAGATTCAGGTTCTAGTGTTGGCAACGACGTGTGGGTTCAAGTCCCATCTTCCGCATTAACCTTTTAAGAAAAAGCCTTGAATTTCAAGGCTTTTTTCTTTTGTCTGTATGAAATTTTTTTGTTACACTTTGTTACACCGCCTTTGGCTTGAAAACTTTGGCAAATACATCCGCTTTATCTGTAAGTGATGTAACAGAATGAATATAATATTTCTGTGTTGTAGAAATATCTTTGTGTCCTGCAAAATCAGAAATCATTCTGTCTGGTAAAAGTTGGCTGTCATGTAATTCAGAGATACAAGTTTTTCTAATTGCATGGTTTCCGCTGGGCTTACCAGAGATAATAAAGCGGTCTTTTTCATTTCTTACGCCGTTACATCTACGAAGTACATTATTCACAGCATATTCATGCATTCTTTCACCAGACTTACTAATAAAGATATAATCTTTATCACTTCGTCCATTGGCTTTGTTTTCATCAAGTGCCATTTTAATATACTTTTTGGCGTCTGGTGTTAAAACCAAGGTTCTAATGCCTGCGTCTGTTTTTGGGTGTTGTGCAATTCTATATCCGTCTGCGTGTATCTTACCATTTTCATCTTTGGTATAGTTCTTAACTTCCGCCTTTGTAATATGAATAACATCATTATCAATATCACTTTCACAAAGTGCCACAAGTTCACCAATACGCAGACCAAGATTAAAGTTAAGACAAATGGCTAAATAAGCGGTGTTTTTGGTTTTATTAAATTGTGCAAGTGCTTCTTTAATTACTTCGTTTTTGGTATCGCTAGAATAAATAATTTCTTCTTCTGGTTTTGCTTCTGGTTCAATAAAAACATTTTTTGAAGGCATAGCAATTTGACGAGGTAAATTTATCTGCACAATGTCATGGCTAATACAATAATTATAGAGTTGGTTCATCAAGCCTTTGGCTTCTATATATTTCTTTCTAGTTAGTTTTCGTTCTGCAATCAGTTTTAGTAGCCAATCCGATAATTTACCAACTGTAATTTTTGTAAGTTCTTCATTTACAATATCGCTATCTTTATAGTAGGTGTTCCAAACCCATTGTAATTTATTGGCTGTACCTTTTTCCGAAGATAAATATTTATATTCAAGAAATTTAGGATAAATAGTTGCCATTGTTATCTTGTCTGTTTCTTCCTTTGCTTTGTAATAATCAACTATGAAATTTTCAAGGTTCTGTAATGTGGCTTTGGCTACAAGTTTTCCGTACTTGCTTCCGTCTGGGAGTTTTGTTTTCCAGCGTCCGTCCTTAGCCTGCCACACTTTGTAGTTTTCTTTATGCTGTTTTAAGATTGTATTGCGTTTCATTATTTCATTTACTTTTTCCAGCACATCATCTGTATTAAGATTATCTCTCTTTGTAAGATTATTCAATATCTCAATTACAACTTCATCATTATTTAATTTATTCTGGTTCATAAGCAACCTCCTTAAAAGGTGCTAACCGCAACCAGTTTGCAAGGCTGATTGCATGGTTAGAAGTTATGAACCCGTGCACGCGTTCTTGTTACACTTGCATCATATCATGCAAAATAATTGATTTTTGGCTTGGAAAAGGGCTCAAAAATTGATTGAAGCACTTTGCACAATGAATTTGAAATTTTGATTTCTGTATAGTTTTTTCTTCAAAAAAGTGCTTAAAAGTTTGTGAAATATTTTTTGCCAAAACTCTTGACAGTTTTTTGGAGTAAGAAAATTGATTTTTTGGGGGGCTTTTATGCCCTAAAATACCGAAGTATTTCCAAGAAAAAAGGCAAGGACTTGCCTTGCCCTACCGCCATCAAAATGCACCGAGCCACTTCGTGCTATGCCGCATTTTTCAGTTGGTGTAATTATCTGGTGCGTTCTCTTTCTTCAAGTAGTTCTTTCGCCTTTCTTATGTTCCTTTCTTCCAAAGCCTTTGCTTCTAAAAGTAGATGATTGTAATGGTCTGCTAGTTTGTTGTATTCGTCAGCCATTTTATCTAACTTCTTATCAAGTTCTTTCTTTTCTTTTTCCATTTTCTTTTTGTATTCTTTGGCATTAAGTCCTGCCACTTTTCCAGATGTGCCTCTTTCAATATCAAAGCCATGATGTTGAAGCACAAGCGGTAATTTGTCATGGATAGAAGTAATAAAATCTCTTGTGATTAAGGTTTTAGAAGATAAGCGGTTATCCTCAGTTATCAATAATATGTCCGCATGTAGATGAATACCACCCTCATCGCAGTGTGCTACGGCAAGAACTACATTTCCATTTGTTCTAGCGTTCATATATTGAATGATTAGTGAATTGTAACGGTCTAATTCTTCAATAGGAAACTCCGCAGGAAAAGAAAAGATACATTCACATATCCAATTACTATCACTACGCACACGATTACCATTGGCAATTACTTCTTTGTGTATGCGTTTCTTACAATGTGAATAAAGAGTTTCTTTTGGTTCTACATATATGCGGTTTAAGTGTGTGCGTTCTGGGTCAATGTCTGGATTGTCATAATTCTTGTTTAATCTGCGGTTGTGTTTATCCAATCCAAATAAAGCACCGCTTTTATAGTTCTGACAATGAAACGAAAATAAAGCCATCTAAATTCCCTCCCCTCATAATGCCAATGACAAGACCGCCTATGCTTCTAAATCTTGTCAAAGGCATAAGCCCCTAGACCTAATGAGATTAGGTCTTTGGGGCTTTTGCTTTATCGTTCATCATCATCAAATGTATTGCGTTGGTATTTTTCAACCATTTCCTCAAATTGTTCCGTTCCGCTTTCAGTTGCATTTAGTCTTTTTGTTTCTTCCATGCATTCCATTGATAAGCGTTGGAGCATTTCGTCTAATGTTTCATTTTCCAATCTAATCACCTCCCTCAAATCTAATATGTTGGTTGCGGTGATCCCACAATTTCAAAAAATGGCTATACAGACCAAACAAAAGCAAGTCAAAAAAATCATGCTGTTTATACCAATAAAAATAATGTGCCTGCGTGTGTTGTCTTACTTGACATAGACAACACTTTGGGCGGAAATCAAGGAGGTATATATGGCTACAATATTTGATGTGATATGTGAGCAACATGAAAAGAAAGAAGCGTTTAAAAATAAGATTGTAGAGAAACGCTTAAAAGAGAAGAACTTAAAAAGAGTTGTAAATTATAATGTGAAGCATACCACCTACTTCAACAAAGAAGAATATATTTTGTATAGTTTGCCAATCGTAACCAACTTTGCAAGCAAAACAAAGAAAGTAGAGTATTTTGTTGGAGCAGACGGAAAAGAGTATAATTTGGAAACGGGTGCGGTTCGTACAGATGAAAGCATTGAAAAAAGTGCGGTTTCTAGTTTGAAGCGTACCAAAAAGAAAATCTATGAATATGCGTTTGCAAATGATTGGAGTGGCGGTTGGTTCTTCACAATCACTTTTGACCCTGAACAAGTAGATAGTTTTAATTATGAAGAATGTTATAATCGTGTCTATCAGTTTCTAAAAAATGTGAAAGACCAAAACCCAGATTTCAAATATTTATTTGTTCCAGAGTTGCACAAAAGCGGACGCTGGCATTTTCATGGTATCGGTGTTAATTGTGATAAGTTGAAGTTTGAAAAGAGTGGCATTGTCAAAAATGGCAAAGAAATCTATAACATCAATAAGCGTAGTTTTAGATATGGTTTCACTACTGCCACCAAAATAGAAAGCACCGAAAAAGTCAGCAATTACATCACAAAGTACATAACCAAAGAACTAATTACCATGTCCAAAGGACAGCACCGCTATTTGTACAGCAAGAACCTTGCCAAGCCACAAAGTGAAACGCTATTTGAAGAAGATTTAAAATTTATGGAGTTGCTTCTTTCTAAGCATAAAGACCTTGTGAAGATTAAAAAGGTAAAAGATGAAGAGCGTGGAATTGAAACAACATATATCACAATTAAGAAAACAGAATAAAATTTGATTGCTCATGTTGGAAAGAATGATATAATGATAGACAAAGACAAATTTGAATTCTCACTTGAGGTATTTTTAGGGATTTAATAACTGTTATATCTT
>CAMEIX010000023.1 GCA_945919075.1 uncultured Lachnospiraceae bacterium | reverse complement strand
GGCTGTATTCCATCCTGTTCGCGCACCGCTCGTAGAAACGCGCAAATTCCAATTTGTGGAGAACTCACAGTATGAAAAAAATTGCAAAGATTATTAGTAGAATATTGATTATATTGCTTGCAGCTCTGATGCTATTCACACTTGTAACTTTCGTGATTCATCGTGTTAAAACCGCAAAGGAGATAGAATTGCTTAAAGAGAAAGGATATTATAACCCAATTTCTGTGGGAGATTATTCTATTACTGAAAGAGAGATGACTTCAGTCCTTGAGAATGATAATATGGTTGTTTTTATTGATCGTGCGGGCTATGGTTTGAGTGATGATACTGACAACGAAATGACCCTTGAATATATTGTTGAGGACTACCGCAGCGCACTGAAAAATGCAGGTATAGATGCACCATATATTCTGATGCCGCATTCCATAGGTGGAGCTTATGCAAACTACTGGATAAGCCTATATCCCAATGAAATCGAAGCGGTTGTTTTCTTGGATGGCACTCAGTTAAGCGATGCGGTTTTTGATGAAAACTCTAATGGTTCGGTTGGATACAAGGACAATTTCCTCTCATTTCTTGCCAAACTTGGTTATGGAAGATATATGTTACGAGAGAACTATTGGCTTCTTCCGGACAATTACTCGGAAGAAGAACAGAAGCTTGCCGATGCTCTTCAGTTAAGAACTGAATATTCCATTGCGCTTGCCTCCGAGGGCTACCTGCATGACCAAAATTTACAGGATGCATGGAGTTCGATTGTAACGAATGATATTCCGAAGTTGTATATTTGCTCAAGCTGGGGGATTCAGACAAAGAAAGACCTGACAGAATATCTGGAATGGTTCGGCAGGCTGAAAGAGAAGAATCATTTGGAAATAGCCTCTCTTACAGATATTTCCGATGAGAGATTTGAAGAGCAGATTGACGAATTTGAGAAATGCAGACAAGATATTATTTATACCTATGCCGAGAAAATGGGTAACTGTAAGGTCGTTCTTTTAGCCGGAGATCATGCGATATATGAACAAAAGCCCGAGGAATGCGGTAAAATTATCAAAGAGTTTATTGATGGTTTGGACAGATGAGTTCGAATTTTTCGGGCCCATATGAATAAATCTTATTATATTGATTACCCTTAATTATATACAAGTTTTAAGGGTAAATACACATAATTTGTTTGACATTCCCTTAAAAAGTGATAATATTTAAGGGAAAGGAGCACGTTTAAGGGAATGAGAGACTTTAATTATAGTAAGATAAAAGAACAGAAATGGGATTCTGATGTGCTGAGTCTTATTGCGGCCATTTACAAATATGTAGGAAAGCAGGAATTATATTTAAAACAAAGACCTGATGAATTGGAGAAACTTGTAGAAATTGCGAAGATTCAGAGTACCGAAAGCTCTAATGCGATTGAGGGTATTGTGACAACAAATACCCGAATAAAGCAGTTAGTCAAAGAGAAAACAACTCCTAAGAATAGAGATGAAGAAGAGATTGCGGGATATCGAGATGTATTAAATATCATTTATGAAAGCTTTGATGCAATTCCTATAACAAAGAATTATATTCTCCAGCTTCATAAGATACTTTATAGTCATATGAATAATCCAATTGCCGGACAAACAAAGACTGTGCAGAATTATATCAGTGCAACTTATCCGGATGGTCATACAGAGGTATTGTTTACTCCACTATCTCCGTTTGAAACACCAGGAGCACTTGAAAGAATATGTGAGGAATACAACAGAGTAATTGGTAATCTTGAGAGTGAACCATTGATTGCTATTCCTGTTTTTATACATGATTTTCTTTGCATTCATCCTTTTAATGATGGCAACGGACGAATGAGCAGACTGCTTACAACACTTCTTTTATATAGAAGCGGATTTTATGTAGGCAAGTACATTTCACTTGAGGCTAAAATTGCTAAGAATAAGGAATTATATTATGAAGCTTTGGGAAAGGCTCAGAATGGTTGGCATGAAGGAGAAGAGGATGTGGTTCCTTTTATAAAGTATCTTTTAGGGACAATACTTGCAGCATATAAGGACTTTGAAGATCGTTTTGAGATAATTGAGGAGAAGCTTCCTGCATTAGAGATGGTGCGTAAGGCTACCAAGAATAAGATAGGCAAGTTCTCAAAACAGGATATCAGAGAACTATGTCCTTCACTTAGTATTAGCTCTATAGAAGGTTCTTTGAGAGCACTTGTAAAAGAAGGGGAATTGATGAAAGGTGGTTATGGAAAGGCTACTTATTATGTGAGATTAAAGTGATAAAAGGCATTCTAATGTGTATAAGCAAAGCACATCCGGCATAAACTTATTACAAGAAATTGCAATGAGGTTTTTATGACCTGTAAGGAAAGAATTCTATCGGAAGAATATGGTGAGGTTATTTTAGATTTTACATTCGGGGAGGGACAGCCGGAATTTGAACGGCAGGAGTGTTATACCCGGGTGGATGAAAAATTTGAGGTCCTGTACTTGCCGCTTAACAGGATAGCGGGGATTACAGGATCTCTTTATACTTACCAGTATCTGCCCGGTGTGTACGGGCTTATGGCAGACAATTTTAATACGCTTTCGTTAACCGCTTCCGGTATTTTACAGACCCAGAGACCGCCGCTTTCCCTAAAAGGAAAAGGCGTAATCATCGCTTTCGTGGATACCGGAATTTTGTATGAAAATGAAGTGTTTCTGGATCAAATAGGGGAAAGCAGAATCCTGGCAATCTGGGACCAGACCATACAGACCGGGACTGCACCGGAAGGCTATCATTACGGTTCCCTGTATACCAGAGAGGATATCAATGAAGCACTTCGCTCCGATAACCCCCGGGAGGTGGTGCCCAGCACCGATGAAATCGGGCATGGAACTGCCATGGCAAGTGTGGCGGCGGGGAGTATTGTGGACGGGGGAAGAACCTTCGTGGGAGCGGCACCCGAAGCAGACATTGTAGTAGTGAAATTAAGACAGGCAAAACAGTATTTACGGGATTACTATTTTCTGGATAGTGAGGTGCCGGCATATGCGGAAAGCGATATTATGCTGGGAATCAAATTTGCAGAATCCTTTGCCATTCCGTTTGAACGTCCGGTGGTGATATGTCTGGGGTTGGGAAATAATTTCGGGAACCATACATTGGGTTCCTCCCTGTCCCAATACCTAAACCGGCTATCTACAAAACGGGCACGGGGAATTGTGGTGTGTGGCGGAAACGAAGGCAATGCAGCGCACCATTTTTCAGGAAGGGTGGAGCCCGGCCCCGGAGCCTATGAAAATGTGGAAATTCGGGTTGGAGAAGGAGAGAGAGGATTTCTGATGGAAATGTGGGGGAAAGTGCCGGATGTCCTGTATGCATCTCTGCGTACCCCGGGAGGCGAGGTGATTCCCAGATTCCGGTTGGGCTTCGGACAGAGTCTGGTATACCGGTTCGTATATGAGCGGACTGTGGTAACCATAGACAGTATTTTGGTGGAGCCTAATACCGGAGAGGAACTGATTGTATTTCGGTTTGACGGACCTACGCCGGGAGTATGGAGCATTCAGATTTATGCAGGAGATGATCGGGGCAGTAATACCTTCAACTGCTGGCTTCCGATTCGTGCTTTCTTACAGAGTGAAACCTATTTTCTTCGTCCGGACCCTTACACTACAATCACGGACCCGGGCATCAGTTTGGGGCCCATCACCATCTCTGCGTATAATGAAGTTAATAACAGTTTTTATGTGGAATCGGGAAGAGGATTTTTGGCAAACGGCTTAGTCAAGCCGGACCTTGCCGCAGTGGGTGTGGATGTGCCCACGGTCATGGGAAATGTAACAGGCAGTAGCATTGCGTGTGCCATCGCAGCCGGCGGAATTGCCCAGTTTTATGAGTGGGCAGTTTTGGAAAATAATATCAATAATGTGTCCAGCCAGGAAACAAAAAGTTATTTCATCCGGGGGGCAAAAAGGTCCGCCGATATCACCTATCCGAATCCTGAGTGGGGATATGGACGTTTTGATGTGGCCGGAACCTTCGAAGCACTGAGTGTGGTATAACATATATGGGATAATGGAAAGTGCATTTAACAATTCCATAAGCAGACCGTGTTATGCCGCCGGCACTTAGCGAGGTATTTTCGAGCTTAGTACCGTTGCGAGCAGAACCCGAGCGAGAGCGTGTCTGTGTTGGAATATGTTAAATGCACTTTAATTATGTTCTTATTCTGCCTTATCCTGCAGCGCATCAAAGCCTTCCTCACCGGTACGAACCTTGATAACGTTGCTTACAGGATAGATGAAGATCTTGCCATCTCCGATATGTCCGGTGTAGAGTGCCTTCTTGGCAGCAGCCACAACAGCATCTACAGGAATCTTGGAGATAACGATTTCCACCTTAATCTTAGGTAAGAGGTTAACATCAAGTTCAACACCACGATACATTTCGCCGGCACCCTTCTGTACGCCGCAGCCCATAACCTGGGTAACGGTCATACCGGTTACGCCGAGATCGTTCATGGCTTTCTTTAACTGATCGTACTTGGACAGTTTTGCAATGATAACCACTTTGTGGATGCCGGTTGCAACGGTGTCGGTCAGGCTGACAACCGGTACTGCCTTATCGGAAGAAGCAGGAAGTTCTGTATCGTCCTCCGGAATAACGGTATCCACACTGCCGGTAACATCCATGATACTGAATCCGGCATATGCAGAAGAAAGGCCATGTTCGGTAGAATCCAGACCGGAAATTTCTTCCTCTTCACTGACACGAAGACCAAAGATTGCTTTGATTAACAGGAAGGTAATGGTAATGGTTACTGCAGTCCATGCTACTACGGATACAATACCTACTAACTGGATACCTAAAAGTTCAAATCCGCCGCCGTAGAAAAGACCTACCATAGAGTCATTTCCGGGAGCAGTGGTGGTTGCAAACAAACCAACTGCGATGGTACCCCAGATACCGTTTAAGCAGTGAACGGCAACAGCACCTACAGGGTCATCAATATGTAATACATAATCCAAGAACCATACACCGAATACTACTAAAAGACCGGCAACAATACCAATAATGGCAGAGCCTAATGCATCGGTAACGTCGCAGGGAGCGGTAATTGCAACAAGACCTGCAAGGGATGCATTCAGACACATGGAAACATCGGGCTTGCCGTATTTAATCCAGGTAAAAATCATACAGGTTACGGTAGCAACTGCGGGAGCAACGGTGGTAGTTAAGAAAATGGTTGCCAACTGTTCTACACTGGTTGCAGCAGCACCGTTGAATCCGTACCAACCGAACCAGAGAATGAAAACACCGAGACAACCGATGGGAAGGTTGTGACCAGGAAAAGCATTTACTTTAATAATTTTACCGTCTTTGTCCTTGGTGAATTTTCCGATTCTGGCACCAAGAATCTTTGCACCGATTAAAGCGGAAACACCACCTACGGTGTGGATGGCAGCACTTCCTGCAAAATCGTGGAAGCCAAGCTGTGCAAGCCAGCCGCCGCCCCAGATCCAGTGTGCTTCAATGGGATAAATCAGTGCGGAAATGACTGCGGAATATACACAGTAGGAAAGGAATTTGGTACGCTCAGCCATTGCACCGGAAACGATGGTTGCAGTGGTTGCACAGAATACCAGGTTAAACACGAAGTTTGACCAGTCAAAATTCTCATAAGCAGTAAAAATGTCTAAACCGGGTTTTCCGATAAAGCCTAACAGATCCTCTCCAAAGAGAAGTCCAAAACCAATTAAGATAAATACAACTGTACCGATACAAAAGTCCATCAGGTTTTTCATTAAGATGTTACCTGCGTTCTTTGATCGGGTAAAACCTGTTTCTACCATGGCGAAGCCGGCCTGCATCCAGAAAACTAAAGCTGCACCAATCAGAAACCATACACCAAATAATTCAGTACTCATAATAGTTCCTCCTCATAAATAAATTTCTATAAAAAAATGCACTTCTCCTTGGAGAAATGCATCTTTGCATAGCGTAAAATTTTATACAGGATATTCATTATTAAAACAGGCTTTGCAAATGGGAAGTCCATCCACCAATTTCTCTAAATCCTCTACTCGCAGGTATCCCAGAGAGTCCGCTCCGATTGCCTTGGCAATTTCTTCCGGTGTGTGAGAGCTGGCAATCAGTTCTTTGTTGCTTGGTACATCCGTGCCGTAGTAACAGGGATATAAAAAGGGAGGCGAACTGATTCTTACGTGAACACTTTTGGCTCCCGCTTTTTTCAAGAGAGCAATCAGACCGGCAATGGTGGTTCCCCTTACAATGGAGTCATCAATCAGGACTAAATTTTTTCCTTTTACCACATCAGGGAGAACATTCAGCTTCATATGTACTGCTGACTCCCGCTCCTTTTGTGTAGGCTTGATAAAGGTTCTGCCCACATAACTGTTTTTATAAAAAGCGAGTCCGAAGGGAATGCCGGAATACTGTGCATATCCTACAGCAGCGGTGATACCGGATTCCGGAACCCCGACTACTAAGTCAGCATCCACAGGATAAGCTTTTGCGAGAAGTTCTCCGGCTCTGATTCGGGATTTATAAACGGATACATTATCCATGACCGAATCCAGTCTGGCAAAGTAAATATACTCAAAAATGCAATGTGCCTGTTTCTTTTGCTTTAAATCAAAATTGGAAGAAATACCATCTTCCGAAATAGTAATAATTTCTCCCGGAACCACATCCCGCACAAAGGTTGCACCCGTTGCGGTAAGTGCACAGCTCTCGCTGGCAAGTAAGTATTGATTTCCACGTTTTCCAAGGCAAAGCGGTTTTAGTCCAAAAGGATCACGGACACCGATAATCTTTCGGGGACTCATGACAATCAGGGCATATCCGCCTTCCATCAGACCACAGGTTAAATAAACTGCTTCTTCAATGGTTGCGGTTCGCGTTCTCTTCTTGGCAATCAGATAAGCTATGACCTCAGAATCGGAGGTGCCGTGAAAGAGTGCGCCGTCATCCTCTAAGGATTTACGAAGAGCCCCTGTATTACGAAGGTTTCCGTTGTGTACCAATGCCAGGGTACCTTTGGAATAGCTGGAAACAAAGGGCTGGGCATTTTCAATACAACTGCCGCCGGTGGTGGAATAACGGACATGACCGATGCCGATATTTCCTTTTAGTGCAGCGAGCGTATCCTTGTGAAAG
This sequence comes from uncultured Lachnospiraceae bacterium, assembly GCA_945919075.1. Lineage (GTDB taxonomy): Bacteria > Bacillota > Clostridia > Lachnospirales > Lachnospiraceae > Acetatifactor. Next base: position 39,880 of record CAMEIX010000023.1, on the reverse strand, counting down.
ACTTCACTGACAAGCCCCATGTCCTTGTGACTTGTAATATTTCCTTTGGGACCGTAGGTATCGCAGATAGCAATTCCTGCGGACTCCTGTCCCCTGTGTTGCAGGGAACAGAGCCCGTAATAAATATCACTTGCCACGTTATCCGATTCGGGTGAAAATATTCCGAAAACACCACACTCTTCATGTACTTTATCATCCGATAAGAGATTATACATAGAAAAGCATCTCCTCGTAGGTAGGATAAGGTAAAACATCGGTAGGGAGTTTGGTTTCTACCTTATCGGCGATGGAACGAATCTCATCCATGTCAGCTAAAATGGTATCATGATAGAAGAATGCAAGTTTTTCCATATCTTCCATGGATTCAGCAGTTTCGGTATCTGCAACCAGTTTGTCGGTAAGCTCTGACATCTTCTCGTATGCTTCCATGAGGGAAGTGAGAGATTTTGTCTGAGCGGTGCAGGGAAGATTTGCTACACTCTTCTTTTCCATAATGGAAGCCGCCAGCTCATCCGTATAACGCATGACAGCAGGGAGGAATTCCTGAGTCATCATGCTTGCAAGAGTCTTTGCTTCAATATGTAAGGTCTTGCAGTAGCTCTCAAGCAAAATCTCGTGACGGGACTGAATCTCAGTCTCGGAGAAAATTTTGTGGGAGGTAAATAGTTTAACGTTCTTATCTGCCACAAATGCAGCAAGTGCTTCGGGAGTGGATTTTAAGTTATAAAGACCACGTTTTTCTGCCTCTGCCACCCATTCATCGGTATATCCGTTGCCGTTGAAGATAATTCTCTTATGTGCAACTATGGTTTCTTTTACCAGAGCATGAACCTTATTCTGTAAATCTGCTTCCGGTACATCTTTCAGTTTCTCATAGAACTGGGAGAGTACTTCGGCAACTGCGGTATTTAAGACAATGTTGGGACCTGCCACGGAAATGGAGGAGCCTAACATACGGAATTCAAATTTATTACCGGTAAATGCAAAAGGTGAGGTACGGTTTCTGTCCGTAGTATCCTTAAAGAAATGAGGAAGCACGGTAGCACCGATTTCCATGGCAACCTGCTGCTGGTTCTGGAATAATTTATCCTGTTCAATGGCATCCACTACTGCAGAAAGCTCATCTCCGAGGAAGATGGATACAATTGCAGGAGGTGCTTCATTAGCTCCCAGACGATGGTCATTTCCGGCACTTGCTACGGAAACTCTCATCAGGTCTGCATAATCATCCACTGCTGCAATTACGGCTGCCAGGAATACTAAGAACTGTGTATTCTCAGCAGGAGTTTTGCCTGGCTCTAAAAGGTTCACACCGGTGTTGGTGGACATGGACCAGTTGTTGTGCTTACCGCTGCCGTTGATGCCGTCAAAGGGCTTCTCATGAAGCAGACATACAAAACCATGACGGTCTGCTACTTTTTTCATGATTTCCATAGTCAACTGGTTGTGATCCACAGCAACGTTTGTGGTATCAAAAACCGGTGCAAGTTCATGCTGTGCGGGAGCAACTTCATTGTGCTTGGTCTTTGCAGGAATGCCAAGCTTCCAAAGTTCTTCATCGAGATCCTGCATGTATGCTGCTACACGGGGCTTGAGTGCACCGAAGTAATGATCTTCCATTTCCTGTCCTTTGGGAGGAAGTGCACCAAGAAGGGTACGACCGGTAAAAATCAGGTCTTTTCTTAACTTGAACATTTCCTTATCAATAAGGAAGTATTCCTGTTCCGGACCAACGGTTGTGGAAACGCTGGTAACATCTTTCTGTCCCAAAAGATGAAGCATTTTGGTTGCCTCATGGCTGAGGGCCTCCATGGAGCGGAGAAGAGGAGTTTTCTTATCAAGGGCTTCTCCGCTGTAAGAACAGAAGGCCGTCGGGATATATAATGTCTTATCTTTGATGAAAGCGGGTGAAGTAGGATCCCATGCGGTATAACCTCTTGCTTCAAAGGTAGCACGTAAACCGCCGGAAGGGAAACTGGAAGCATCCGGTTCGCCTTTTACAAGCTCTTTGCCGGAAAATTCCATGATGACTTCGCCATCGCCGGTAGGACTGATGAAACTGTCATGTTTTTCAGCCGTGAAACCGGTCATAGGCTGGAACCAATGAGTGAAATGGGTTGCACCGTTCTCAACGGCCCATTCTTTCATTGCAACTGCTACGGAGTTGGCAACATCCAATTCCAGATGTGTGTTATTTTCAATTGTTTTCCTAAGTGCCTTATAAATGTCTTTGGGAAGTTTGTCTTTCATAACTCTGTCGTTAAAAACCAGACTTCCGTATAATTCAGGAATACTCTTTGCCATATGTTTTCTCCTTTCGTTAACAGCATTTTCTATGTATTGGAAATAAAAAAGGCGCCTCGGAAGTATCCTTCCAAAGCGCCGTCGCTGTTCTTGGTACGTAGTATGCACCCGATAAATTAATTTGTCAATCCCTTTTTTGAAAAAAATTTTTGAAAATATTTCTTCAAAAAAATTTCAAAAAACTCTTTACAAATAAAAGGTACATGGCTACAATTAATAGAAATTACATTGCGAATTAGCAGACAAAGGAGTCGGCTGTTTTGAGGGAAACCTGAGAACAGACTGACTTTTTTTATTGGAGGAAACGCATATGACAAGACAGGAACAAGGATTATACAGTCCGACATTTGAGCATGATAACTGCGGTATCGGAGCAGTGGTAAACATTCATGGAAAGAAGAGTCATGCACTGGTGGACGATGCACTTAAGATTGTGGAGAATCTGGAGCACCGTGCAGGTAAGGATGCAGAAGGGCAGACCGGTGACGGTGTCGGTATCTTAACCCAGATTCCCCATGCTTTCTTTGAAAAGGTATGTAAAGAGATTGGCCTAAAAATCGGTGGGGAAAGAGAATACGGTGTGGGAACATTTTTCTTCCCCATGGATGAACTGAAACGTGGGCAGGCTAAGAAAATGTTTGAGATCATTGTAGAAAAGGAAGGACTGAAGTTCCTGGGCTGGAGAGACGTAAGCAATGTTCCCGATGTGCTGGGTCAGAAAGCAAAGGACTGTATGCCTTTTATCTGTCAGGGATTTATTCAGAGACCGGACAAAAATCTTACGGATCTGGAGTTTGACAGAAAACTTTATATTGTCAGAAGAGTTTTTGAACAGAGTAATGATAACACCTATGTTCCTTCCCTTTCCTGCAGAACCATTGTATATAAAGGAATGTTTCTGGTAGGACAGCTCCGTACCTTTTTTAAGGATTTACAGGATGAGGATTTTACCTCTGCAATCGCTATGGTACACTCCCGTTTCTCCACCAATACCAATCCAAGCTGGGAACGGGCACATCCCAATCGTTTCATTGTACATAATGGTGAAATCAATACCATTAAAGGAAATGTGGATAAGATGTTAGCCCGGGAAGAGACCATGTTCACCACCGCTTTCGATGCAGATGATATGAGCAAGGTTTTACCGGTAATTCACAAGGACGGTTCGGATTCTGCCATGTTGGATGCGACTCTGGAATTTCTGGTTATGAGCGGTATGCCCCTGCCTTTGGCAGCTATGGTGCTGATACCGGAACCCTGGTCCCACAATGAGACCATTTCCCAGGAATGTCGTGATTTCTACCAATATTATGCGACCATGATGGAGCCCTGGGACGGTCCTGCTTCCATTCTGTATTCCGACGGTGATGTAATGGGTGCCGTTCTGGACCGGAACGGGCTTCGTCCTTCCCGTTACTACATTTGTGATGACGGCAGACTGATTCTTTCTTCGGAGGTTGGTGTTCTTCCGATTGATGAGGCCCATATTCTGAAAAAGGAAAGACTGCATCCCGGTAAGATGCTTCTTGTGGATACCCGTCAGGGCAAAATTTATACGGACGAGGAAATCAAAGAAAAGTATGCACATAAGGAGCCTTACGGAGAGTGGCTGGATTCCAACCTGATTTCCTTAAAGGATTTAAAGATTCCGAATAAGAAAGTAGTGAAGTATTCCGATGCCGAATGTGCAAGGCTGAAAAAAGCATTTGGTTATACTTACGAAGAATATCATGAAAGCATTGCCAAAATGGCACTGAACGGAAGCGAACACATTGGTGCCATGGGTGTGGACACACCGCTTGCAGTTCTTTCCAAAGAGTACCAGCCTCTGTTTTATTATTTCAAGCAGATGTTCGCACAGGTAACCAATCCTCCCATTGATGCAGTCCGGGAAAAAATTGTGACTTCCACTGCCATTTATGTGGGCAAGAACGGTAATCTCTTAGAGGAGAAGCCGGAAAACTGCCATGTGCTTAAGATTGAGAATCCGATACTGACAGATTTGGATCTGTTAAAGATAGAGAACATGGATAAGGAAGGATTCCATGTAGAAAAGGTTTCCATTTTATATTATAAGAGCACGCCTATGAAACGTGATCTGGATCATCTCTTTGTAGAGGTGGATAAGGCTTACCGGAAGGGAGCCAATATCTTAATTCTGTCCGATAGGGGCGTGGATGAAAACCATGTGGCAATTCCTTCCCTGCTTGCGGTGGCAGCAGTGCACCATTACCTGGTACAGACCAAGAAATGCACGGCTATGTCCTTAATTTTGGAGTCCGCAGAGCCCAGAGAGGTGCATCATTTTGCAACCCTGTTAGGTTATGGTGCAAGTGCGGTAAATCCCTACCTGGCTCATGCCTGCATTGGGGAACTGGTAGAGGACGGAATCCTGAACAAGGATTATTATGCGGCGGTAGCGGACTATGATAATGCCGTTTTACAGGGCATTGTAAAGATTGCCTCCAAGATGGGTATTTCCACCATCCAGTCCTACCAGGGCAGCCAGATTTTTGAAGCAATCGGTATTTCCAAGGAAGTGACCGACCAGTATTTCAGCGGTACGGTAAGCCGTATCGGCGGTATTACCCTGGATGATATAGCAAAACAGACCGACGAACAGCACTCCAAGGCATTTGACCAGTTAGGTCTTGCCACGGATTTAAGTCTTTCTTCCATCGGCCGTCATAAGATGAGGAGCGGCGGAGAGAAACATCGTTATAATCCCCAGACCATCCATCTTTTACAGCAGTCCACAAGAGAAGGAAATTATGAGAAGTTCAAGGAATACACCAAGCTGGTGGACGGGGAAGAAACCGGTTATTTAAGAACCCTTCTGGATTTCAATTATCCGTCAGAAGGGGTGGATATTTCCGAAGTAGAGAGTGAAGAGGAAATTGTAAAGAGGTTTAAGACCGGTGCCATGTCCTATGGTTCCATTTCGGAGGAAGCGCATCAGACACTGGCCATTGCCATGAACCACTTAAAGGGAAAATCCAACAGTGGGGAAGGCGGAGAGAGTGATGAAAGAATTGCCTCCGCGGGAACAAAGAATGACAGAAGTTCTGCCATCAAACAGGTGGCAAGCGGACGATTCGGTGTGACCGAGCAGTACTTAATCAGTGCCAAAGAGATTCAGATTAAAATGGCACAGGGCGCAAAACCCGGTGAAGGCGGACATTTGCCGGCAGGAAAAGTTTATCCCTGGGTTGCCAAGACCAGACATTCCACTCCCGGTGTCAGCCTGATTTCGCCGCCGCCTCATCATGATATTTATTCCATTGAGGACCTGGCGCAGCTTATTTATGACTTGAAGAATGCAAATAAAAATGCACGTATTTCCGTAAAACTGGTGTCGGAAGCAGGTGTCGGAACCGTAGCAGCAGGTGTGGCTAAGGCGGGTGCACAGGTTATTTTGATTTCCGGCTATGACGGAGGAACCGGTGCTGCTCCCTTAAGTTCCATCCACAATGCCGGTCTTCCCTGGGAACTGGGTCTTGCGGAAGCACACCAGACCCTGATTCAGAATGGCCTTCGTAACCGTGTCATTATCGAAACGGATGGTAAACTGATGAGTGGCAGGGATGTTGCCATTGCCGCTATTTTAGGCGCGGAGGAGTTTGGCTTTGCGACCGCTCCCCTGATTGTAATGGGATGTGCCATGATGCGTGTATGTAATCTGGATACCTGTCCCATGGGCATTGCAACCCAGAACCCGCTTCTAAGGAAGAATTTCAAGGGGAAACCGGAATATGTAGAGAATTTCATGCTCTTTATTGCAAGACAGCTCAGGGAATATATGGCAAAACTTGGGGTTAAGAGCGTGGATGAACTGGTGGGCCGTACCGACCTTCTGAAAAAACGGGATAACCTTTCTGACAGAGAGGCAAAGATTGATGTCAGTCCTCTTCTTGTGAAGAGTGAACATTGTGTATTCAAGCCGGAACTGGTCTATGATTTTGGACTGGAGAAGAGGAAGGATGAGACGGTTCTGTTACGGAACAGAAAGATTAAAGAAGCATTGAAAGACGGTTCCAAGGCAGAAGTAAATGTGGAACTGACCAATATTGACCGTACCTTCGGTACCTTACTGGGCGCGGAGATTGTAAGAAAGCACCCGGAGGGACTTCCGGAAGATACGATTACCGTAAACTGTAAAGGAGCCGGCGGACAGAGCTTTGGTGCCTTTATTCCAAAAGGACTTACCCTGCGTATCTGCGGTGACAGTAATGATTATTTTGGAAAAGGTCTTTCCGGAGGAAAGATCTCCATAGCTGCACCTAAGGAAGCCGCTTATGAGGCAGAGGAAAATATCATCATCGGTAATGTGGCACTTTACGGTGCAACCTCCGGGGAGGCTTACATTGCCGGTATGGCAGGCGAACGTTTCTGTGTCAGAAATTCCGGTGCAATTGCGGTAGTGGAAGGTGTCGGTGAGCATGGATGCGAATATATGACCGGTGGACGCGCTGTTATCTTAGGACCTACCGGTAAGAATTTCGCAGCCGGCATGAGCGGTGGAATTGCCTATGTTTTAGACGAGAATAATTGTCTGTACCGTAACCTGAACAAAGAAATGGTATTGATGGAGAAGATTGAAACCAAGGCAGAGGAAGAAGAACTCCGTCATATGATCGAAAAGCATACCAAAGAAACCGGTTCCATAAAAGGAAAAGAAGTTTTGGATAACTTTGCGGAATATCTCCCGAAATTCAAAAAAATCATTCCCGGTGACTATAAACACTTGCTTCACCTGACTGCGCAGTTTGAAGAGCAGGGAATGAGCAAAGAAGAAGCACAGATTGAAGCCTTCTACGTGAGTGTCGGAAAAGCGCGTGCATAGGGATGAAAGGAGAAAATGGAATGGAACGTGTAGCAGACAGAATCAAACATTTTAGAGAATTTCATGATACGGTACCGACGGAGGAAGTGGTGAAGCAGACGGACAAATGTATGAGCTGCGGAGTCCCTTTCTGCCAGGCAGGATGTATGATAAGCGGCATGGCAAGCGGGTGCCCGCTTCATAACCTGATTCCGGAAATCAATCATCTGGTAGCATGCGGCAGTATGGAGCAGGCCTATTTACGTCTTGCAAAGACGCATAGTTTTCCGGAATTTACGGGAAGGGTCTGTCCTGCGCTTTGTGAAGCAGCCTGTACCAGCGGTGTGCATTCTACCCCGGTTGCCACAAAAAGCAACGAAAGGGCATTGATTGAATATGCCTATGAGAATGGTCTGGTAAAGGAGGAAGCACCGAAGGTCAGAACCGGTAAGAAAGTGGCGGTAATCGGAAGCGGTCCTTCCGGTCTTGCGGCAGCCCAGCTTTTAAACCGCAGAGGACACAGCGTCACCGTTTATGAAAGAAGTGACAGACCGGGCGGACTTTTACGCTATGGGATTCCCAATATGAAGCTGGATAAAAAGGTCATTGACCGCAGACTAGCTCTTATGGAAAAAGCCGGTATTTCTTTCGTTTGCAATGCAAATATCGGCAAGGATATTCCCGCAGAAGAAATTATGAACGAGTTTGACAGCGTGATTCTTGCGTGCGGAGCCTCCAATCCCCGGGATATTAAAGTTCCCGGAAGAGAGGCCAAGGGTATTTATTTTGCAGTAGGTTTTCTGGGGAAGGTGACAAAAGCCTTACTGGACAGTGATTTTGAAAAAGTGCCTTACCAACTGGCGGAAGGAAAAAGCGTTCTGGTCATTGGGGGCGGTGATACCGGAAATGACTGTGTTGGTACGAGTATCCGTTTGCATGCAAAAGAGGTCATCCAGCTTGAAATGATGCCTCCCGCACCGAAGGAACGTCTGGAAAGTAATCCATGGCCGGAGTGGCCGAAAGTCTTAAAGACCGACTACGGTCAGGAAGAGGCCATTGAGGTCTTTGGAAAAGATCCCAGAATTTATCAGACCACCGTCACCGAATTTCTTAAAGATGAAAAGGGAAATGTATGTGGTGCCAAACTGGTTTCCTTAGAGCCGAAAAAGGATCCCGAAACCGGTCGTATGAATATGGTTCCGGTAAAGGGTACGGAGAAAACCATTCCTGTGGATCTGGTACTGATTGCTGCCGGATTTCTGGGCAGTGAGAAATATGTTACGGAAGCCTTTGGGGTGGAAACAGACGGCAGAAGCAATGTAAAGACAAACCCCGGAGAATATGCCACCAGCCGGAAAAAAGTATTCTGCGCGGGGGATGTTCACCGTGGACAGTCCCTGGTAGTCTGGGCCATTGCAGAAGGCAGGGCGGTTGCAAAAGAAGTGGATTTGGCCCTGATGGGTTATACGAATTTGTAAAATACTGTATGCATCCGGCGAAGAACCTCTCGTTAAAGAAGAAAATCACAGGCTGCATCCCTGCATGGTTTTCTTGATTTCATGAAAAAATAATGGTAATCTTAAAGAAATCAGACGAATTCTCAGATTACAGGTATGCGAGAGGAATTTTGCATGATAAGAAATATGACAAAGAAGGAAAAAGGAAACAGAGAGGCGGTATTTGTTTACGGCCTCGCTTTCCTGCTTCCTGTTTTATTATTAATACAGGTCTGGAAATCTGTCGGTATTACTTACAGGGGAGAAGTTACACTTCTCACCTTTGATCTTCAGGCACAATATATGCCCTTTATGGCATGGCTCCGCAATCTGATAGAGGATCCGGGCGGCATTTTTTATTATTGGGGCAATTCCCTGGGTGGTAATAACATGGGCTTTTTTGCCTATTATCTGGCAAGCCCGTTAAACTGGATTACCCTGCTTTTTAAGCTGGAGGATATGCCTCAGGCAATTTATGTGCTGACTCTTTTGAAAACGGGACTTTGCGGGTTAAGCTTTGCAGTATTCCTGCGCCATGGGATTCGTTCCGGTAGGGAGCATCCCTTTTTACAGGTTCTTTTTGCGTCCTGCTATGCCTTGATGTCTTATAACATTCTTTACGGAATGTGTCTGATGTGGATGGACGGCGTTATTCTCCTGCCGGTTATTCTGTTAGGTGTGGAGAAAATGTTATCCGGAAAGAAGGGACTGCTTTACGTACTTTCTCTGGCTCTGTTGTTAATCAGTAATTATTATATAACCTATATGGTCGGTCTTTTCACGGGGGCCTATTTTATTCTGGCCCTGTTTACCCGGGATAAAGGACGAACAGGCAGGGAAAAGGGTAAAGTCATGCTCCGCTTTATACTCAATACAGGGTATGCTTTCGGACTTGCCATGCCGATTATACTGCCGGCACTTCTTAACTTAAGTCTGGGAAAAGGACAGACTGACATCCGTTTTGTAACTGATGTAGATACGGGGTCTGTTCTGAATGTATTTCAAAAGTTTCTTCCCATGCAGTATGACTCTGTCAGTGCGGGGAAACCGGCTATTTTCTGCGGAAGTATTGTGCTGGTTTTTGTAATCGTATATTTCTGCCAGAGGAGGAGTATTGGAGAAAAGATCGGTGCGGGACTTTTGCTGGTATTTCCTTTTTCAGGGTTTGTGTTCCCCCTGGGGGATTATGTGTGGAATGGATTTCGGGAGCCCATAGGGTTTACCTACCGCTATGCATTCGTCTTTTCCACGGCACTTATGATACTTGCCTATCGTGCTTTTGCGGACTTAAAACTACAGAAAAATGCCGTGAAGTCTGTACTGATTCTGGGTGGAATCTATACAATGGCAGAACTTTATTTTAATGGCACCATGCTGGTACAGGGAATCCATAAGGAAGTCAATTATTCTCCGGCATTTCTGTATGATACGGTTTATGCACTTTACAATCCGTTAGCCGAACAGATAAAGGAGGAAGACGGCTTTTATCGTATGGGAAATGAACGAGAGTTCCTGGCGGGCAATGAGTCGGTGCTGTTTGGATTAAACGGATCGGATTTCTTTGCATCCACTTTTCATGATGGCGTAAAGGGATTTCTGGAAAGCATGGGATGTCAGGATGACCTTGTCATTAAGGTCAGTGCCAGTGGGGGAGGGCCGTTTCTGGACAGCTTTTTAGGAATCAAATACCGGATTGGAACTGCGCTTCCCTCCGAAATATACGAAGAGAAAGCCAAGAGCACGGTAGAAAATATGGCGTTTAAGCTCTATGAAAATAAAGATGCACTGTCCTTAGGCTTTTCCGGGGAAAAAGAGGATGGAGAAATCGGATTCACAAGAGATGTGTTTGCCAATCAGAATCTGATTTTACAGAAATTGGGGCTGAGTGAAGTCTATCATAAAGTTGATTTTGCGGTAACTGTGGGAGGGGATGAAAATCCCTATTATGAATATCGTTTTACGGTGCCGGACGAAAAGACTCTGTATTTTTATCCGGACATTTATCTGGACTTAGATGGGCAGGCTGAAATATCTTTTGATGGTTATGTCTTTGAAAAGGCCGGTGCAAGACAGATTCGTGTAAACGGAGCATTGGGGAAATACGAACCGGGTAGTGAGCATGTAATCCGGATACAGGGGGATATTACGGCATATGTTGACCTGTATCTGTATTCCTTTGACAGGGAGGCCTGTCAGGCTGCCGTTTCCGCACTGCAAAGCCGCGAGTGGAAAATAGAAAAATTCTCGCAGGGCAGAGTGGAAGGAACCATAGTGTGCGACCAGGGTACCAATATGCTTTATACTACCATTCCCTATGATAAGGGTTATCATGTTCTGGTAGATGGGAAGAGGGTAAACTATGAAAAATGGATGGATACATTTTTGTGTGTTCCCTTGGAAAGCGGAGAACATTATGTTAAAATAACTTATTGTCCCCCCGGCCTGATTCCGGGACTTGTGATATTGGGGCTTGCCATAATTCTGATGGTAGCGGATTTTGGAGTAATGGCAAAAAAACGTACCGATAAGAACGGAGAATCTATATGAGTCTGATACATTATCCGGAGGGTGTAATTCTGCCGGACGGACAATACCTCCCCATGGAAGAAAATCACCTGGAAACGTTATTAAAGATCAGCAAACTTACCAAGGAAGAGGCTTGGGAGAGGGTACGGGAAGGAGAGTCCCTTCTTTTCTGGCTGATTGCTTATACCGGCTGCGTGATTACGGATTTAAACTGCTCGGTTGGAGTGGACATGACGGAGAAACAAAGCAATACCTATAAAAAACTGGTGGAAAAAGGAACTATAACGGATAAATTTTATAATATATCTTCCCGAAAGGAAAAACTTTTAGGGACAAATCCTGCGAATGAAAATCTGCGGGAAGAAGCCGGCGGCGGGACAAACGTGCCGGAAAACGGAGGGAGCAAACATGAGTAAAAAGAGAGCGGTTGTATCTTTGGGACATGAGGCACTGGGACATACCACCCTGGAACAGTGGGATGCGGTAAAGGTGACGGCAAAAGCACTTGCAGATCTGGTGGAAGCAGGTTATCAGCTTACCATTACACACAGCAATGGCCCTCAGGTGAGCATGATCCATAAAGCTATGACAGAATTAAGACGGGTTTACATTGATTATACACCGGCACCTATGTGTGTGTGTTCGGCCATGAGCCAGGGATATGTGGGCTATGATATCCAGAATTCCCTTCGAGCAGAGCTTTTGTCCAGAGGCATCAGTACTCCGGTAAGTACGATATTGACGCAGGTTACCGTAGATCCTTACGATGAAGCATTCTATGAGCCTACCAAGAAGATTGGCCGTTATATGTCCAAGGATGATGCGGATATTGAGGTTAAAAAAGGGAATTACGTGATAGAAGTTCCGGGAAAAGGGTATCGTCGTGTAGTGGCAGCCCCCAAGCCGATTGAAATTGTAGAAATTGACGCTATTCGTGCTCTGGCAGATGCGGATCAGATTGTGATTGCATGCGGCGGAGGCGGTATCCCGGTGATCAGTCAGAAAGGGGCTTTAAAGGGAGCTTCCGCAGTCATCGAAAAGGACTGCATTGCAGGGGAACTTGCAAAAGAATTAAAGGCGGATGAACTCATCATCTTAACCGGTGTGGAGCAGGTATATCGTGATTTTGGCAAAGAAAGTCAGAACGGCATTGCCAGAATGAGTGTGGAAGAGGCCAAAAACTACATGGCAGCGGGAGAGTTTGAGAAAGGCACCATGCTGCCGAAGATTGAAGCCGCCGTATCCTATCTGGAGGCTGTACCGGAAGGCAAGGTACTTGTCACCTCTATGGAAAAAGTAAAAGATGCTCTGAAAGAAAAAACAGGCACAACCATTACTGCATAAAAAGGGCCCCTGCGTTAACAAAGGAAAAATAAATCAGGATTATCGGTATTTATCCGGTAATCCTGATTTTATTTTTTCTTAATAGCAATCGATGAGGTCTTTTTCCAGTTTTAATTTCTCATGTGCTAACCTATAAGCGTTAGGAGGAATTAAATATGTCAGCCATACTTAAAACTATACACGAACTTGACAAACGCATAGAAGCAAATGCGGAGCATTTTGCATTCATGCATCCGTATCTATCCTTTTTTGCGTTATTTATCGGTATCCCGATTTGTACTCTCGTTGCCGTATTTTTCTTCACAGTTATTATTATGGTTCCTATTGCTTTGGCTTTCGGATGGCTGTAAGAACCTTAACATAATTTTAATGTGCTATAAATTCTGCTAATCCAGATTTAATTTTTATGCTGTTAAAATATCAGACAAGGAGGGAAGACTATGAAAATTATAATCGGATTTATCGGTCTTTGTGCTGCGGCACTGCTCATCTATTATGTTTATATACTGATGAAAGGGGATGAACAAAAATGAGTGCGGTAATACAATACTTACTCTATCTTGCTGTTCTGATTGCTTTGGCAATTCCGCTCGGCACATATATCAAGAAAGTAATGAATAGAGAGAAGACATTTCTTTCCCAAATTCTTATGCCCTGTGAAAATGTTGTGTATAAAGTTATGCGCGTTAATAAGGACGAGCAGATGCACTGGAAAAAGTATGCCGTCTCCGTTTTGGCTTTTTCGGGTATTGGACTGGTTTTTTTGTTTTTACTTCAGCTTTTGCAGGGAGTTCTTCCCGGAAATCCACAAGGGCTTGCGAATGTAAAATGGGATTTGGCCTTTAACACCGCGGTGAGCTTTGTAACGAACACAAACTGGCAGGCTTACAGCGGCGAGTCAACGCTTAGTTATTTTACACAGGCACTCGGGCTTACCGTGCAGAATTTTGTTTCCGCGGCAACTGGTATTGCTGTGCTGTTCGCACTGATACGAGGATTTGTACAAGTGAAAGCCGAAGGATTAGGTAGCTTCTGGGTGGATATAACTCGAATTATCATTTACATTTTGATTCCGCTTAATCTTGTCATTTCACTTTGCCTTGTAGGTGGAGGCGTTATTCAAAACCTTAAAGGATCTGAAACCGTATCGCTTATTGAACCGATAGCGGTAAGTGCAGATGGCGAAATTCTTGAAAATGCTGAAATTGACTTTGAAGCAGGCACTGTAACGGTAGATGGTAAAGTAGTAGAAGATGCCGACATTGTTACCGAACAGTTTGTACCTATGGGTCCTGCGGCGAGTCAAGTCGCCATTAAGCAAACAGGTACCAACGGCGGTGGTTATATGGGCGTTAACTCCGCTCATCCTTTGGAAAACCCGAATGCTTTTACAAATTTAATTGAAATGCTTTCGATTCTGCTTATTCCTGCGGCACTGTGTTTCACTTTTGGTAAGGCAGTGAAGAATAAGAAGCAGGGGGCTGCAATCTTTATGGCGATGTTTATATGCCTTGTGCTGGCGCTCGGCACGATTGCCGTCAGCGAACAACTGGCAACACCGCAGCTTGTACAGCACGGCGTTAACATTTCGATGACCGATCAGGCAGGCGGCAATATGGAGGGCAAGGAAACACGATTTGGCATTGCAACATCATCAACATGGGCGGCATTTACAACGGCTGCTTCCAACGGCTCGGTAAACTCGATGCACGATAGCTACACGCCGCTTGGCGGTATGGTAACAATGCTTCTGATGCAACTTGGCGAGGTGGTTTTCGGCGGCGTCGGATGCGGTCTTTACGGTATGCTTGCCTTTGCCATTCTAACGGTATTTATAGCCGGGCTTATGGTCGGCAGAACGCCCGAGTTTTTGGGTAAGAAGATTGAGCCTTACGAAATGAAATGGTCTGTGATTGTTTGCCTTGCAACGCCGATTGCCATTCTTATAGGAAGCGGTATTGCGGCGGTAGTTCCGAGCGTAGCGGATAGTCTCAACAACGGCGGATCGCATGGCTTCTCCGAAATACTTTATGCATATTCTTCCTGCGGCGGTAATAACGGCTCTGCCTTTGCCGGATTTAATGCGAATACCATATTTTTAAATGTTTCGCTCGGCCTTGTAATGCTGTTTGCCCGTTTTCTGCCGATTATAGGAACGTTAGCGATTGCGCGAAGTCTTGCAGGGAAAAAGCAGATTGCTAAAAGTGCGGGCACACTTTCCACCACAAACGGTATGTTTGTATTTTTGCTGATCTTAATTGTCCTGATTATCGGCGCACTCAGTTTCTTCCCTGCGTTAGCACTCGGACCGTTGGCTGAGTTTTTCAGTAATGTTATTTAAGGAGGCACTGTTATGGCATCAAAAACAAAAAGTGCTTTTGCCGATAAAAAGATGCTCGGCAGAGCCATAAAAGATTCTTTCATAAAATTGAGCCCAAAAACGCAGGTGCAAAATCCTGTTATGCTTTTGGTATATATTTCAGCAATCCTGACAAGCGGACTGTGGATTGTTTCCCTGTTCGGGCTAAAGGATGCTTCTAACGGCTACACTTTGGCTATTGCAATAATTTTGTGGTTTACCTGTATTTTTGCAAACTTTGCTGAAGCGATTGCCGAAGGACGCGGAAAGGCGCAGGCGGATGCCCTGCGAGCTTCAAAAAAAGATGTAGAAGCGCATAAAATACCGTCTGCCGATAAAAAGGATCAGGTAACCGCCATTTCTTCTGCAATGCTTAAAAAGAGCGATATTGTTATTGTGAAAGCAGGAGAGCAAATTCCGGGCGACGGTGAGGTAATCGAGGGAGCCGCTTCCGTAGACGAAAGTGCGATCACAGGCGAATCCGCACCCGTTATTCGTGAGACAGGCGGTGACAGAAGTGCCGTAACAGGCGGTACAACCGTACTCTCCGATTGGATTGTCGTGCAGATTACGAATGAAGCAGGGGAAAGCTTTCTTGATAAAATGATTGCAATGGTGGAAGGTGCTTCCAGAAAAAAGACACCAAATGAAATCGCTTTGCAGATCTTCCTTGTTGCACTTTCCATTATATTTATTCTTGTCACGGTATCGCTGTATACCTATTCAATATTCTCCGCAAAACAGGCGGAAATTGAAAATCCGACCTCTGTTACTACCTTGGTCGCTTTGCTTGTTTGCCTTGCGCCTACCACCATCGGCGCACTGCTTTCTGCAATCGGTATTGCGGGTATGAGCAGACTTAATCAGGCAAATGTGCTTGCAATGAGCGGCAGAGCCATTGAAGCCGCAGGCGATGTGGATATCCTGATGCTCGATAAAACCGGTACAATTACGCTCGGTAACCGTAAGGCAAGTGCTTTTATTCCCGTAGATGGTACGAGTGAGCGGGAACTTGCCGATGCAGCACAACTCTCCTCCCTTGCAGATGAAACGCCTGAGGGCAGAAGTGTAGTTATTCTTGCAAAAGAGAAATTTGGCATTCGGGGTAGAGAACTTTCCGATAAAAATATGACCTTTATTCCCTTCACCGCAAAAACCCGTATGAGCGGCGTTGATTATGCCGGCAATGAAATCCGCAAAGGAGCTGCCGATACCATGCAGGAATATGTAACACACGCAGGCGGGAAATATTCGGAGGAATGCGTCCGAATTGTTAAAGATATTGCAAATCAGGGAGGCACCCCTCTTGTTGTGGCAAAGAATCATAAGATACTCGGCGTCATTCACTTGAAAGATATTATCAAACAAGGCGTAAAGGAGAAGTTTGCGGATCTTCGTAAAATGGGTATAAAAACCATTATGATTACAGGAGATAATCCGATGACTGCCGCCGCTATTGCGGCAGAGGCGGGCGTGGACGATTTCCTTGCCGAAGCAACGCCAGAGGGTAAACTTCAGATGATACGCGATTTTCAAAGTAAGGGACACCTTGTAGCGATGACAGGCGATGGAACAAACGATGCGCCCGCACTTGCACAGGCTGATGTGGCGGTTGCGATGAACACAGGCACACAGGCGGCAAAGGAAGCAGGAAATATGGTGGATTTAGACTCATCACCTACAAAGCTTATTGATATTGTACGCATTGGAAAACAGCTTTTAATGACAAGAGGCAGTCTTACCACCTTCTCGATTGCAAATGATGTTGCAAAGTATTTTGCCATTATCCCCGCCTTGTTTATGGGATTATATCCGGGACTTTCGGCGCTTAATATTATGGGACTTCATTCCCCACAAAGTGCTGTTTTATCGGCTATTATTTACAATGCACTGATTATTATTGCGCTGATTCCGCTTGCGCTCAAAGGCGTGAAATATCGTGAAGTTCCGGCGGGCAAGCTTCTGTCACGTAACTTGTTAATTTATGGTCTCGGCGGTCTTGCAGCACCTTTTATCTTCATTAAGCTGATTGATATGCTACTTGTACTGTTAGGCTTGGCATAAGGAGGTTTTATCATGAAAACATTCAAAGATGTACTACCGCGGGCTACGGTTATCTTTCTTATTTTCACATTGCTCTGCGGCGTGGTTTACCCGGGCATTGTAACATGCATTGCACAGCTTTTTTTCCCAGATAAAGCAAACGGAAGTATTATTGAGATTAACGGGAAAAAGTACGGCTGTGAACTGCTGGGTCAACAGTATACGGATGACAGACATATGTGGGGCCGCATTATGAATATTGATGTTTCAACCTATAAGGACGAAAGCGGAAAAACTTTGATGTATGCCGCACCATCAAATTTATCTCCGGCAAGTAAAGAATATGAGGCTTTGGTAAAAGAGCGTGTGGAAAAAATGCGGGATGCAAACCCTGAAATGGATGAGACAGCAATTCCTGTTGATCTTGTAACCGGATCGGGCAGTGGACTGGATCCACATATTTCTCCTGCTGCCGCCGAGTATCAGGTCGCAAGAATTGCAAAAGCCAATAATATGACGGAGGATGAGGTACGTAAGATAATCGATAGATGCACGGACGGCAGGTTCTTAGGCGTATTCGGAGAAGAAACAGTTAATGTGCTGAAAGTGAATTTGATGTTGGACGGAATTCTACAATAGTTTTAAGGTATAAGAGTTTCGGCTTTTCCACCTTAATCTTTATACAATCTTAATGCTGTCTTAGCCTTGCTTATGCCGATTTAATGCAGACTAAGTATAGAATAAAGACGATCAAGTATGATATTAAGATTGCGTAGGTACCCGTTATGATGAAGCGGCAAAATCTAAAACACAAGCATATTACATCGTTTCAAATTATTATATTAGGATTTCTGTCTGTGATCATTTTAGGCAGCCTATTGTTAATGCTGCCCTTTGCGACACGGGATGGTAAGGGTGCCGTGTTTTTGGACGCACTGTTTACCGCAACCTCCGCTGTATGTGTAACTGGTTTAGTGATCCATGATACGGCTACATATTGGTCAATATTCGGACAAGGTGTGATTCTGTTTTTAATTCAAATTGGCGGTATGGGCATTGTCACAATAGCAGTTTCCGTTGCGGCGGTTTCAGGACGCAAGATAGGGCTTATGCAGAGAAGCACTATGCAGGAGGCTGTTTCAGCACATCATGTCGGTGGAATTGTGCGATTGACAAAATTTATATTAAAAACATCGGTGTGCATTGAATTGATTGGAGCAGCTCTGCTTTTGCCTTCTTTTATACGGGATTTCGGAATCTTGAAGGGCGTCTGGTATTGCTTGTTTCATTCCGTTTCGGCATTCTGCAACGCAGGTTTTGACTTAATTGGAATTAAAAAACCTTTTTCATCATTGACTTCTTATTCCGCCCAGCCTTTTGTCAATTTCACGGTTATGGCACTCATTATAATTGGCGGCATAGGCTTTTTAACGTGGGAAGATATAAAGAATAACAAGTTTCATTTTAGAAAGTACCGAATGCAAAGCAAGGTTATCCTTACCGTAACGGGGATACTGATTATTCTGCCCACACTTTACTTTTTCTTTCTTGAGTATCAGGATCTTCCTATTGGGGAAAGAGTTTTATCCTCGCTGTTCCAGTCCGTTACACCGAGAACAGCAGGCTTTAATACGACGAATTTATCGTCTTTAACTGAAACGGGACAGATGCTGGTTATTGCATTGATGCTTATCGGAGGTTCACCCGGCTCAACGGCGGGAGGTATGAAAACCACAACAATCGCAGTTTTATTTTCATCTGCGCTATCCGTATTTTGCAAAAAGGAGCATGCCCAGTTTTTTAAGCGACGAATACCTGACGATACCATAAAGAGTGCAGCAACCATATTTTTGATGTACATTGTGCTGTTTATAGGCGGCGGAATGATCATCAGCCGTTTGGAAAATATACCTTTGATCCCGTCCCTGTTTGAAACAGCATCCGCAATTGGAACGGTGGGACTTTCTCTTGGAATAACCCCGAAGTTAGGGATTGTCTCACAGCTTATTTTGATAGTACTGATGTTCTTTGGCAGAGTCGGGGGTCTGACATTGATATTTGCGGCAATGACAGGAGCAGGTTCAAACTGTTCCAAGTATCCGCAAGAAAAAATAACAGTTGGATAGAGGAGAAATAAGATGAAATCTGTTTTATTAATAGGACTTGGCAGGTTCGGCAGACATATAGCTATGAAACTTAATGAGATGCGACATCAGGTTATGGCTGTGGATAAAAATGAAAAAAGGGTGAATGCTGTATTACCATTTGTTATGAATGCACAGATAGGCGATGCAACGAACGAAGAGTTTTTAGAGTCTTTGGGAGTAAATAATTATGATGTCTGTATTGTCGCAATCGGGGATGATTTTCAAAGCTCGCTCGAAACCACCTCTCTTTTAAAGGAACTGGGTGCAAAGACAGTTGTTTCTCGTGCAGCAAGAGATGTTCACGCAAAATTTCTTTTACGAAACGGAGCGGATGAAATCGTATATCCGGAAAAGCAATTGGCTGATTGGACGGCTATCCGATACACTGCCGACCATATTCTCGACTACATAGAACTTGACAGTGACCATTCGATTTTTGAAATTGCAGTACCTGAAAAATGGATAGGGAAAACCGTTATTGAAGCAGATGTGCGCAAAAAACATGGTATAAATATAATGGCAATTAAGCGCGGCGGTAAAATGGATCTTAATTTTGCACCTCAGACAAGTTTCAGAGAGGGTGACACTATTTTGGTGCTGGGTGACACCAAAAATATACAAAGGTGTTTTCACATATAAGCTCTGAACGAGGATGGTAGTATGAAAGAGTTCTTATTAGTATGTGCAGTAATTTCAATGATTGTGTTGGGGTATTACATAATGAAAAAGCTTGATGCTTTTTTAGTAGATAACTGCCGTTGTGTTGACGTAGAAATTACAAGAAACAGTCTTTTAATTGGCTTTGATAATCCTATGATAATTAAGTCGCTAATGCCTCTTTTTGAAAAGTTTTCAAAAGCAAATCCTGGTTGTCAGCTTCATTTTCTGTTTGGAAAGCCCGAAGAAATATATGATAAGTTGGATAAACACTGTATTGATTTCGGTTTTATAGATAATGCAGCCCCTGAAAATGAGAGCACCTACAACTGTCTTATCTTTTCTCCGAAACAAAACAGTATTTTTTGCGAAGATATAGGATGCTCTATCGAACCGCTCAATCCGATAGAAATAAAGACCTTGGTTTTATGGAAAAGTACTTCAAACAGTAACTTCGCTAATAGCTTCTCCGATTTGCTGTTGTCAAATCAAACGGCAATCAATGCAGAATATGTAAAGTAGAAAACACTTCCATACTGTGATAAAATAAAGAGCAGAAGGGAGGGGTCATGATGCGATATTTTATAAATTCAAAAGATGGAAGTTTGTACCCCGATGAAAAGTGTGAAGATCGAGAACCATTTTTTACGATTATGAGTGCGGTGGAATTTCGAGAATGTAAAGAACACCTTCCATACTGTAAAGAACTTCTTCATTGCCTCGGATCGATTCGGTATTGCAAGGCGGAGATGTTTAAAAACTGCATCATCGGAACCTTACGTCTGCCTCAAAAAAGCGAACAGCGTTCACCAAAGCTTTCTTTTGGCTTTTATTTGACGGAACAATCGCTCTTATTTGTCGAGGATGTGGGAGATTTAAGACTGTGGGTAGAAAAGCAAATGAGTACGCTTCAGGAATTGCGCTATCCGGCTCAGCTTCTTTTACAGTTTATGGAGCGAATGATAGAGGATGATGTTCTGTATCTTTCTCATATGGAGACAGAAACTGAGAAAATGGAAGAAAATATCTGCAACGGTGATTCAAAGAACTTTTTTGCTTTGCTTACCAAATACAGACAAAAACTGTCTGAATTGAACGCCTACTATGAACAACTGACAAATATAGGAGAGATGTTTCAGTCTTTCGCTTGTTCATCATTTGTACAGGACGCTCAAGATTGGGATAAATATACCCACCGTGCTGAGCGGCTGCAAAATCATGTACAGCTGCTTCGTGAAAATATGCTTCAGCTTCGTGAACTTTATCAATCAAAGCAGGATGCAAGGCAAAATAAGATTATGGGGATTCTCACAATTGTTACTACCTTTTTCCTTCCTCTTACTTTGATTACAGGTTGGTATGGAATGAACTTTGCCTATATGCCTGAACTAAAGTGGCGGTATGGTTATCTGTCGGTGATCATTGTTGCTCTCATTATCGCAACAGGAGAAATTATCTACTTCAAAAAGAAGAAATTTTTTTGATTTTTCAGTTTTATAGATGAGACTTACAGGAGGCCTACATGGATGAAATAAGGCAAAGCCCGGAACAGTTTCTAAAGGAAATTGAACAAGAAGAACGGAGCTTAAACAGAGGGCATTTAAAAATCTTTTTTGGCTATGCTGCAGGAGTCGGTAAAACCTATGCTATGTTGAAAGCAGCTCATTCGGCTAAACAACGTGGTATTGATGTTATCGCAGGCTATATTGAGCCTCATGCCCGTCCGCAGACTTCTGCGCTGATTAATGGTTTAGAATGTCTTCCGGGGCTTATTACGGAATACAACGGCATTACTCTTTCTGAATTCAATCTTGACGCCGCACTTGCCAGACGTCCGCAGTTAATCCTTGTAGACGAGCTTGCTCATACCAATGCGCCTGTGTGTCGACATGCAAAGCGATATCAGGATATTGAAGAACTGCTGAATGCGGGAGTAGACGTTTATACCACGGTAAATGTTCAGCATATTGAAAGTCTCAATGATACCGTTGCATCTATAACAGGCATTATGGTACATGAGCGAATCCCTGACTCGGTATTCGATAATGCAAGTCAGGTTGAACTTGTTGATATTGAGCCACAGGACCTGATTGAACGGTTGCAAGCGGGAAAAGTTTATAATCCAACTCAGGCTGAGCGTGCAACAGAAAATTTTTTTACCGTAGAAAATCTTACGGCGCTACGTGAAATTGCTTTGCGCCGTTGTGCCGATAGAGTGAATCTGCTTACCGAAGCCGTAAGAATTAAAAGCCATAGCGATTACCATACGGACGAACATATCCTTGTATGCCTCTCATCGTCGCCGTCTAATACTAAGATTATACGTACTGCTGCGCGAATGGCAAATGCGTTTAAGGGTGCTTTTACTGCGTTGTTTGTGGAAACACCTGATTATCAGGTTATGTCTGAAGAAGATGTAAAACGTCTGCGTAGCAATATGCGTCTTGCGGAACAACTCGGCGCAAAAATCGAAACCGTGTATGGGGAGGATGTACCATTTCAAATTGCTGAGTTTGCAAGACTGTCGGGTGTGTCGAAAATCGTAATAGGCAGGAGTGCGGCAACCCGCAAAAGCATATTCTCTAAACCCACGTTTACAGAAAAACTGATTGCAAGCACGCCGAATTTGGATGTGCATATTATACCGGACACTGAGGGAAAAAGTGTAGCATACCATGCTAAAAAAGCACGAAAGCAAGACGAAATCGTGTTTTCGTTTTCCGATTTTTTGAAAAGCGTAGCAATTTTGACCATGTCAAGTTGTATCGGGATGGTGTTCCGATACTTGGGCTTTGCAGAAGCCAATATTATCACGGTATATGTTCTCGGCGTCCTTGTAACCTCGGTTGTTACAAGACATCGAATTTACAGTCTGATTTCCTCTATTGTCAGCGTATTGGTTTTTAATTTCTTGTTTACCGAGCCTCAATTCACCTTTAAAGCATATGGACAGGGATATCCTGTAACCTTTTTGATTATGTTTTTGGCAGCGCTGCTTACAAGTTCTCTTGCCGTAAAACTCAAAAATCATGCAAAACAGGCAGCGCAGGCAGCCTACAGAACAAAAGTGCTGTTTGACACCAATCAGCTTTTACAGCAGGCAAAGGATAAAAATGAAATCGTTTCTGCAACAGCAAATCAACTTATCAAACTGCTTGGAAAAGATATTGTGTTCTATTTATCAGAAAATGAAACCTTAGGCGAGCCACATATTTTTACCGTTTCAGGTGATAAAGCGGACGAGGAGATAACTGGTATAAATGAAAAGACGGTTGCAGAGTGGGTGTTGAAAAATAATAAACACGCAGGCGCTACTACCGAAACACTTTCAAATGCAAAATGCCTTTACCTTGCGGTAAGAGTGAATCGCCGGGTTTACGGTGTCGTCGGGATTTATATCGGTGAAGAACCGCTTGATTCGTTTGAAAAAAGTATTCTCTTGTCTATACTTGGCGAATCTGCCCTGTCGCTGGAAAACGAAAAGAACGCAAGAGAAAAGGAAGAAGCAGCAATCCTCGCCAAAAACGAACAACTTCGTGCCAATCTCCTGCGTGCAATTTCACACGATCTGCGGACACCGCTTACTTCCATTTCCGGCAATGCAAGTAATCTTTTGTCAAACGGTAATTCATTTGATGAAGCTACAAAAAAACAGCTCTATACCGATATTTACGATGACTCTATGTGGCTTATAAATCTGGTGGAAAATTTGCTTTCGGTAACAAGAATTGAAGAGGGACGACTGATTCTTCACATTACAGAGGATTTAGTTGACGATGTTATTTCCGAAGCACTTCATCACGTGAACCGAAAAAGCGTGGAGCACCATATTTCCGTCCATAACAAGGAAGACTATCTGCTCGCCACAATGGACGCAAAACTTATGGTACAGGTTATTATAAATATTGTGGACAACGCCATTAAATACACTCCTAAAGGGTCTAATATTTTGATTAAGACCTGGAAGCAAGAAGATAAAGCTGTTATATCCATTGCCGATGATGGTGACGGAATACCTGATAATATGAAAGAGAGGGTATTTGATATGTTTTACAGTGGGGCCAATAAAATAGCTGACAGCCGTCGCAGCTTAGGATTGGGATTGTCACTGTGCAAATCCATTGTAAATGCACATGGTGGCAGTATAGAAGTTTCAGACAATACACCGCACGGCACGGTGTTCACTATTACATTACCTGCCGGGGAGGTAGAAATTCATGAATAAACCTTTGATATTGGTTGTGGAAGACGATAACTCAGTAAAAAACCTTATCACAACAACTCTTAAGGCGCACGATTACCGATACTTAACTGCACCAAACGGCGCTGATGCCATTTTGGAAGCATCATCCCATAATCCGGATGTTGTTCTGCTCGATTTAGGACTTCCAGATATGGATGGTGTTGATGTTATCAAAAAAATCCGCACTTGGTCAAATATGCCGATTATTGTTATCAGTGCACGAAGCGAGGATATAGATAAAATTGAAGCGCTCGATGCGGGTGCCGACGATTATCTCACAAAACCGTTCTCAGTAGAAGAACTATTGGCAAGGCTAAGAGTCACACAAAGACGACTTAATATGCTACAGAACGAAACGACCGCCGAAGCATCGGTTTTCACAAACGGCAAGCTTCGTATAGACTATGCTGCAGGTTGTGCCTACTTAGGTGATGAAGAGCTTCATCTTACGCCTATTGAATATAAACTTTTATGTCTGTTGTCAAGAAACCTTGGTAAGGTTTTGACTCATACATTTATTACGCAAAGAATTTGGGGCAGCAGTTGGGATAATGATATTGCCTCCTTGCGTGTTTTCATGGCGACACTTCGTAAAAAACTGGAAAAGGACGAAGATTCTCCGCAATATATCCAGACGCATATCGGCGTCGGTTACAGAATGACGAAGGTAGAATAACTTTTCTGGTTGCAGGGGCTTTTCCGATACTACCGGGTTCCTAATTTTGAAAGTGTATTTTCCAAAACTTCAAAGTAATCTTCGAAGGTTTTGCGGCAGCAGGCGGGATCTTCAATAACAATTCCATCTGCTAAAAGACCGGTGATACTAAAGCCCATGGCGATTCTGTGATCGTCGTGGGTTTTTATTGTTGCAGGGCAAGGGGTTCCGGGATAGATTTTTACAAAGGATTCCCCTTCTTCGCAGCGAATGCCCATGGCAGTCAGGTTTTCCGTGATGGCAGCAATACGGTCACTTTCCTGATGACGGATATGACCGATGCCGGTAATGGTAACAGGACTGTTTGTATAAGGGGCAATGGCAGCAAGGGTAATGGCCTGGTCGGAGCAGGCGGACATATCTGCGGTGATTCCATTCAGATGCCCAAGCCCGGGACCGGTAAGGGCGATGCCCTCCGTGGTTTCCTCCAATTTGCAGCCCATTTCCTCCAAAAGCTCCAAAAAGCGGACGTCGCCCTGAAGAGAATCCCTGTGCACCCCTTTTACCGTGACACGGATACCCAGAATCGCCGCCAGGGCGTAAAAATAGCAGGCAGCGGAGACATCAGGCTCAATTTCATAATGCAGGGCATTATATCTCTGACCTGCCGGAATGAGAAAAGTATGTGCATCGGGGCAGAGAATGTTTACGCCGAACTGCTTCATCATTTTCACAGTCATGGTAATATATGCCATACCATGGCTTCCCACGGTTTTGATGGTAATATCCTTCTCTGCAAGCGGTGCAGCAATTAAAAGGGCACTTAAAAACTGACTGCTCTTATCAATATCGATGGTAATGGTATCGTTCCCAAAACCATTGGCATGTAAAGTAAAAGGAAAGAAATTTTCTTTTTCGGTAAAGGTAATCCGGCAGCCAAGTTCGCGGAGTGCATCAAGAAGCGGGGCCATGGGGCGTTTCTTCATTTGTTCGGAGGAGTCCATAAAGAAGGTTCCTTTGGAAACTCCCAGTACGGCGGACAAAAAACGCGCAGCGGTACCGGCACTTCCTACGTTTAAGGAAGCCTGTTTGCAGGGAAGGTCTCCGCCAAGTCCCCTGATTACGGCACTGCGTCCCGGTTCGTCAATCTTGGTGTCAAATTTAAGACTTTCCAGACAATGGATAAAATGTCTGGAGTCATCGGAAAAAAGAATGCCGGACAGACGACTTTCTCCATCTGCTAACATGGCAAGCAGCAGGGCACGGTTTGTGATACTTTTGGAACCGGGTACCGTAACCGTAAGCTCGCGGCAGGTGATTCGTTCTCTCTCTATGTGAGGTACTTCATAAGTGGGTTCTTTTATCATGAGAAACTCCTTTTATATCCAAAACTGTCTTGCATTTTTCATACGGTTACAAGTTCCGCTTAAAACATATAGTTGTCCTTACAGGAAGGGCACCTCTTCTTCTCTTAAACCAAAGCCCATGCCGCGGTAATTCCACATGGCACGTCCGATATTATATTTTTCAAAGACGGAATGGATGTCCCGGTACCATGCCAGTGCATAATCGGGATTGGCATGATCTATCACTCCATATTCCCCGCAGTAAAGGGGCACATTTCTGGTTTCTGCAACAGAAACTGCTTCCGTAAACCAGGCAGCAAGCATATCATAACCGGAAAGAGAGGCATCGGAAGCAAGTAATACATCCGAATAAGCTCCGTTTAATTCCCGGAAAGAAACTTCCAGATACTCTTTCACCGAGAGGGGATAAGGAACCCTGAAATCCGGTGTCATATTCTTTTCCCACTCTGCTGCCTGATGAGTAAAGATGTGGGGTTCATAAAAATGGAAGGAGTAGGCAATATGGTCATCTTCCATTTCCTCAGGACAGAAAATATTCTTGACGGTAAAAATACTGTTATAATAAGTCCCACCCACTAAAATCCAGTTGTTTTTGGCGTTTTTTCTGATTTGCAGAATGGTTTCCCTGGCCAGACTGTTCCAGTCGTCGCAGACACTGTCGTCCACAATCTCATTTAACAGGTCAAAAGCAACAAAATCATATTTCCCATAACGTCTGCTTAATTTATCCCAAATCCTTATAAAACGCTTACGAAGAGCCAAATCGGTGAAAAAGGAATGGCATTCTTCCGCTTTACTGAACTCATAACCGGGTACCTTATGCAGGTCAAGAAGTACATGCAGGCCGTATTTTTCGCACCATTGCATACAACGGTCTATACAGGCATATCCTTGTTCTATATCCTCCCCCTCCTTGGTTTCAAATAAGGGATAGTCTACCGGCAGGCGGACATGGTCCATGCCCATGTTCCGTATTTTTTCGAAATCTTTTTCCGTGATAAAATCAGCAATATGTTCCGGGCTTAAGTAACATTGGGAAAGCCAGCCACCCAAATTACAGCCTTTACGAAAACCGGGTATCGTCCGCATAACGTATCCTCCTTGCAGGGCTTTTTTAGGATTATATCATTTGCTTTACGTTTTGGAAAGGATTTATTCCATACATGTAACTGATTTTTCATGTATTATTGATAGAAAAAAGAAGTGGCTTTATGGGCGTCCACATAGTATAATAAATAATGGGACTGCGTATGTATTTCCATAAGAATTTAAGAGAGGGATTGGGGACTATGTTATACATTGGAATTGATTTAGGCACTTCTGCAGTAAAACTTTTACTGATGGATGAAATGGGGAGAATTCATAAGATTGTATCCAGGGAATACCCCCTTTATTTTCCGAATCCGGGATGGTCGGAGCAAAATCCTGCTGACTGGTACAGGGAAACCATGGCAGGCCTTAAAGAACTGATTGCGGATGCGGATAAGGAAAGAATTGCAGGTATCAGCTTTGGCGGGCAGATGCACGGACTGGTGCTTTTAGATGAGAAGGACGAAGTAATCCGCCCGGCACTTTTATGGAATGACGGACGTACTTTTGAAGAGTGTGATTATCTGAATAACGTGATTGGTAAGGACAAACTGTCTGAGTATACCGCAAACATCTCCTTTACCGGATTTACTGCACCTAAGATCTTATGGGTGAAGAATAAGGAGCCTGAGAATTTTGCACGCATTGCCAAAATCATGCTCCCCAAGGATTACATAGCATATAGGCTTACCGGAGTACATTGCACGGATGTTTCCGATGCTTCCGGAATGTTGATTTTTGATGTGAAGAACCGTACCTGGTCCAGAGAAATGTGTGAAATCTGCAGTGTAAAAGAGGAGTGGCTTGCCAAAGTTTATGAAAGCTATGAGGCTGTAGGATGTGTGAAGCCGGAAATTGCAAAAGAATTGGGAATTCCGGAAAATACCGTTGTGGCAGCAGGCGCGGGAGACAATGCGGCAGCCGCTGTGGGGACCGGAACCGTGGGAGACGGCAGATGTAATATTTCCCTCGGAACCAGCGGCACCATTTTTATTTCTTCGAAAAATTTTGGCGTGGACAAATATAATGCGCTTCATTCCTTTGCCCATGCGGACGGAACTTATCATCTGATGGGCTGCATGCTCTCTGCCGCATCCTGTAATAAGTGGTGGATGGATGATATCATTGGCACCAGGGATTATGCTAAGGAGCAGGAAGGCATTACAAATCTGGGTGAAAATCATGTGTATTTTCTGCCTTATCTGATGGGAGAACGTTCGCCGCACAATGATCCCGATGCCAGAGGTACTTTTGTGGGACTTACCATGGACAATACCAGAGCGGACATGACCCAGGCAGTGTTGGAAGGTGTAGCATTTGCACTTCGTGATTCTTTAGAGGTAGCAAAGAGTCTGGGTATTCAAATTGACCGGACCAAAATCTGCGGAGGCGGTGCCAAGAGCCCTCTTTGGAGAAGAATTATTGCAAATGTTTTGAATCTCAAGGTGGATATCCTGGAAAGTGAGGAAGGACCTGCCTTCGGTGCTGCTATGTTAGCAGCTGTGGCAGCAGGAGAATACAAGAGCGTGGAAGAGATTGCGGCAAAACTGGTGCATGTTGTGGATACTGTGGAACCGGAACCTGAAATTGCTGCCAGGTACGAGGAGCGTTATGCCCAGTTTAAGGAAATTTATCCGGCATTAAAACCGGTTTTTAAAATTATTAAATAAGGAGAGAAGGAAAATGGAAATTAAGAAAATTACAGACCCTGCATTTAAGAAATATGGGCGGATAGTGGAAAATGTGGACTTTACGGAACTTGTAAATGCGTTGAAGCAGACTGAGATTCCTACTGGGGTTGCCTATGAGCCCTCTGTGGAAATTTTGGAAAATACTCCGGCAACCGAAGCCATCCGCAATGTGGTTTACGGAGAGATGCCTATTCAGATCGGCTATTGCAACGGTCATAATTCCCTGCTCAATGCAGTGGAATATCACAGGGATTCGGAAATCAATGTGGCGGCAACCGATGCTATTCTGGTTCTGGGTAAGCTTTGTGACGTGGAAGATGATTTTACCTATGATACGGCAAAAATGGAGGCCTTTTTACTTCCCGAGGGAGTGGCTGCAGAACTTTACAGTACTACTCTGCACTATGCCCCCTGCGGTGTAGATGGTGCCGGTTTCCGGGTGGGTATTGTGTTGCCGAAGGGAACCAATTACCCGCTAAAAACACGTCATGCTGCGATAGTAAACGGTATTCCCGAAAATGAAGATGCCTTAATTACCGCTACCAACAAATGGCTTATTGGGCATCCCGAGGGTGGACTCCCGGAAGGCAGTTTTATCGGCCTGAAGGGAGAAAATTTAGACGTTACGAAATAAAAAAAATCTATATAAAACACAAGTGTAGGAGGGTTTAAGACATGAATAATTTACCGAAGGTAAAAGTGGGATTAGTGGCAGTCAGCCGTGACTGTTTCCCCGAAAGTTTATCCGTGAACAGAAGAAAAGCATTGATGGAGGCTTACACAAAGAAATACGGCACAGACAGCGTATATGAATGTCCGGTTTGTATTGTTGAGAGTGAAATTCATATGGTACAGGCTTTAGAGGATATCAAGAAAGCTGGTTGTAATGCACTTTGTGTATATCTCGGAAACTTTGGTCCGGAAATCAGTGAAACTTTATTGGCAAAGCATTTTGACGGTCCTGCAATGTTTATTGCAGCAGCAGAAGAGAGCCAGAATGACCTCGTAGGAGGCAGAGGGGATGCTTACTGCGGTATGTTAAATGCAAGCTACAATTTAAAACTTCGCAACACCAAGGCATATATCCCGGAGTATCCCGTGGGTACCGCAGAAGAATGTGCGGATATGTTATATGAATT
Organism: uncultured Lachnospiraceae bacterium; assembly: GCA_945919075.1. Classification (GTDB taxonomy): domain Bacteria; phylum Bacillota; class Clostridia; order Lachnospirales; family Lachnospiraceae; genus Acetatifactor. The sequence goes on along the minus strand of CAMEIX010000023.1, from coordinate 9,998 downwards.
CTTGCCCACTGCAAGAGCCATTATCGGTCTTTCCGACTTGAAGATTATCAGTTTTGGTCCCAGACCCCTCAACTTCCTTGCATGTAACGCGCCCATTAAGCAGCTTTACAATTTAGGTGTGGAAATTGAAGAGAACTCTGAACTGGATCTTTTTGAAGCCTTCAATAAGCACGCAAACGATCCCCGTATTCCGGCAAAGATTAAAGAAATGGAAGAAGAACTGGGCGCAGGCAACTTAAAGCCTGAAGTTTTGCCGAAACTTGCACAGTACGAACTCACACTTCTTGACTGGGTTGAGGAGCACAGGGGCTACAGAAAATATGTTGCCATTGCTGGAAAGTGCTGGCCCGCATTCCAGACACAGTTTGGATTTGTTCCCTGCTATGTAAACAGCCGTCTTACCGGTATGGGTATTCCGGTATCCTGTGAAGTGGATATTTACGGATGCTTAAGTGAGTTTATCGGTACCTGTATCAGTGAAGATGCGGTTACTCTTCTGGATATCAACAATTCTGTACCTGCTGATATGTATGAAGAGTCCATTAAGGGCAAATTCAATTATACCCATCAGGATACTTTCATGGGATTCCATTGCGGAAATACCTGTTCTAAAAAATTGGCAGCCTGCAGCATGAAATATCAGATGATTATGGCAAGAAATCTTCCCGAAGAAGTTACCCAGGGTACTCTGGAAGGAGATATTGTTCCCGGCGACATTACCTTCTATCGTCTGCAGAGCACCGCAGATAACAAGCTTAGAGCATACATCGCACAGGGCGAGGTTCTCCCTGTAGCAACCAAATCCTTCGGTAGCATCGGTGTATTTGCCATCTCCGAAATGGGCAGATTCTATCGTCATGTACTCATTGAGAAGAACTTCCCTCATCACGGCGCAGTTGCTTTCGGCCACTTCGGAAAAGCACTTTACGAAGTATTCAAGTACATCGGTGTTCCGGTAGAGGATTTGAATTTCAACCAGCCTAAAGGAATGATGTATCCTACCGAAAATCCTTTCAAATAAAATGTGAATTTTACAAAAATATTAGGGGGCATGGTTTCATGTCCCCTTTTTAGAATTTGTGGGAATTTGCATATTCCATCACAGACACGCTTCCGCTCGGATTTTGCTCGTAACGGTACTAAGGTTCTAAAAAACAGAACCTAAGGACCGACGGCAAAACACGGTCTGCTTATGGAATATGCAAATCCCCATTTATATAAACGGACACAAACCACATTGATTTATTGTTTTTATCCTTATACGGGACACCCATACAGCGAGATGAAGCGAAATGGAATCGAGCTGAGCATCTGGTTTATATATTGCAGAAATCGTAAAGCGGTTATATCAGAGCGAGGAAATGAAGAAGCAGTTTCCGGATAGCAAGGAACGATTGAAGCATATCTTTGAAAAGCAGGTATATGGGCTGGCACCGACGGAAATCATATATAAAATTGCAACAAGTTACATATTAGGTTTTGATGAGGATACAAAAGATATTAAACATAATTTCAAGCAGCTGGACGCTTTGCCTTATGCAAAGGATGGAACACTTGGGAAAGTGTTGGATGAATTGTATTCTGAACAACAGTAATCTGTGTAAATGCACCCGGAAACGGGTGCATTTTTGAATTCAGAAATCATAAGTAAAATAATGATGGTGGCGAACTAAGTGAACAAAATTTCATTGAGATAATAAGGGTATTGCTGTATAATGAATTATCATAAAGGAACAGCAACTAGAGCAGGTATGTATAGTATTTAGTGACATAACTCGCACCATTGGTGCGAGAAATTAGTTGGAGCAACAACATCATCATTATGGAAAAGTGTAAGGATGATCGGCAACGGGAATTTTACATTCAGATGGTGAAAAGATATGGATGGACTAAGCGCATATTAGCCAACTTTATTGAAGCACAAACTTATGAGAAGTATTTGTTGAATCAAACTAATTTTGATTTGACGCTTCCAGTGGAGCAAAGTGTACAGGCTAAGCTTGCGGTAAAAGATGAATATACATTTGATTTTGCGGAATTGTCACCTGAATACTCTGAACACGAATTAGAAATGCAATTGGTAAATAACATAAGAGCGTTTTTGATAGAAATGGGTGGAGATTATACATTCATCGGAAATCAATATCATCTGATGGCAGGAAGCAGGGATTTATATATAGATCTTTTACTTTTTCATAGAAGGTTGAGAAGTTTGATAGCCATAGAGTTGAAAATAGGTGAATTTGAAGCAGAATATGCCGGAAAGATGCAGTTGTATTTGACAGCGTTGGACGAGCAGGTCAAATTGCCAGACGAAAATCCATCGATTGGTATTATTATTTGCAAGAGTAAAGATAAAACTTATGTAGAATATGCTTTAAAGAATATCAATGCTCCGATTGGAGTGGCTACATATCAGTTGAGGAATACTCTTCCGGAGGAGATGAAAGAAATGTTGCCGGAACCGGAGGAGATTGTGAAGAGATTAAAAATTTTTGAGGAGAAATAAATAATGTACGGATACTACATTAGATTTTTCATGGCTCCATTTTGGCTCTAAAAATTTTAGATGAGGAACACAAAATGCAAAATACGATGAATATGAAGAATAAAATACACAAATATGTACCAAGAAACAACAAAATAAATCTTTCCTCCCAAGAGTAAGGAGTAATGCATGGTTAGAGAAGAAAACAACAGATTAGTAATTGAAGAAGGCCTTACGAAGGTATATATAGAGTGCTGGGGCAGGGACAGTCTTCGCGTGCGTATGACTGCGGAACCTAAGATGGACGAAAATGACTGGGCACTTTGTGAGCCGGTAGAAGAGGTGATTCCGGAAATCACCTTTGAAACCGTGGATATCACAGATCCGTGGTATCGGGGAGAAGAATGGAAAAAATACCACATGATGGGAACCGTGGCAACCATAAAAAACGGCAAAATTACAGCAAGGGTTAATCCGGAAGGCTGGATTTCCTATCTGAATGATAAAGGGGAGATTCTGACCGAAGAATACTGGCGAAACCGGAACCGTATCAACCGTTACTGTGTGCCTCTCCGCGTGGATGCAAGAGAATTAAAGCCCATTACCGGCAGCACCGATTACACCCTGACAGCGCGTTTTGAGGCCTATGATGATGAAAAAATATATGGCATGGGACAGTATCAGGACAGACATCTTGATAAAAAAGGCGCTACCCTGGAACTGGCCCACAGGAATTCACAGGCCAGTGTGCCCTTTATGATATCCAACAGGGGTTATGGGTTCTTCTGGAATAATCCGGCCATTGGTACCGTGACCTTTGCCACCAATAAAACCGAGTGGCATGCAAAGAGCACCAAAAAGATGGATTATTTTATTACGGCAGGGGACACCCCGGCAGATTTAGAGAGAAATTACTCTGCGGCAACCGGACGCACCCCCATGATGCCCGAATATGGTCTGGGTTACTGGCAGTGCAAACTACGGTATCGCAATCAGGAAGAAATTTTAAATGTGGCAAGAGAGCATAAAAGGCGTGGTCTTCCCATGGATGCCATTGTGGTGGACTTTTTTCACTGGAGTATGCAGGGGGATTTCAAATTTGAAAAAAGAGACTGGCCAGATCCTGCGGCTATGGTCAGGGAATTAAAAGAACTTGGTATTGAAACTGTCGTCTCAGTATGGCCCACCATTGATGAGCGAAGCGAAAATTTCGGTGAAATGAGCAGTAAAGGGTATCTGGTGCGTACCGACAGAGGAAACGGCAATCATATGACCTGGATGGGGAACACCATTTTCTATGATCCCACCAACCCAAAAGCCAGAGAGTTTGTCTGGGAAAAATGCAAACAGAATTATTATGACCTTGGTATCCGCATCTTCTGGCTGGATGAGGCGGAACCGGAATACGGGCCCTATGATTTTGATAATTACCGCTATTATGCAGGACCTGCGCTGCAATGCACCAATATTTATCCTCTGATGTATGCAAGAGGCTTCTACGACGGCCTGAAACAGAGCGGAGAAAAGGAAATTATGTCCCTTGTCCGGTGTGCCTGGGCAGGAAGCCAGAAGTATGGAGTGCTTACCTGGTCCGGAGATATCCATTCTTCTTTCCGCGCCATGAGAGAACAATTGCAGGCAGGGCTTTCCATGGGACTTGCGGGGATTCCCTGGTGGACCAGTGACATCGGCGGTTTTGTGGGCGGCGACATTACCGACCCCGGCTTTCAGGAACTGTTACTTCGCTGGTTTGCGTGGGGAGCATTCTGCCCGGTATTCCGTATGCATGGCGAACGTTCCCCGTGGTACGAGAGAGAACAGGAATTTATTAATAATGTACGCCAGCTTACCTCCGGTCAGGATAATGAGGTATGGAGCTTTGGAGAAGAAAATTATGAGATTCTGAAATCCTTCCTGTTTATCCGTGAGAATTTGCGGCCCTATATCCGGGAATGTATGGCCGAAGCAAGCAGAACCGGTGCCCCCGTTATGAGACCGCTATTTTATGATTTTCCTGATGACAAGATGGCTTGGGAGATTGAAGATGCCTATATGTTTGGCCCCGACCTTTTAGTAGCACCGGTCATGGAGGCGGGTGTAAATACCAGAGAGGTTTATTTGCCTAAGGGAGCAAACTTTGTGGAAAGCTATACCGGAAAAGTTTACGAAGGTGGACAAACAGTGGAGGCTGAGGCTCCTTTAAATGTGATTCCGGTATTCGTGCGCGAAGGGAAAGAGATAGAGGTATACATATTTTAGCAATAATGACCACGGAAATTCTATAAATTCGGTTTCAGTGGGAAACGACCACAACATTAATGAGCAAAAGAAAGAGGGACTTATGGAAAACGCAAGGATTCATCAGATAAAAGTGGATTTTAATGTTACACCAAAGATATGACGCTATGTGTATGTCTATATTATCGAAGCGAAGTACTGTTATCTTGTTGATTCGGGAGTATATGGTTGTGAAGAACAAATACTGAACTATCTCACAAGCATTGGCAGGAGCGCAGCAGATATAAAAGGCATATTTGTGACGCATTCACACCCCGACCATATTGGCTCTTTATCATGGTTTCAGAAGCATACTGATTGCAAAATATATGCAAGCGAGGGTGAAAAAAGGTGGATTGAAAATATCGATGTGCAGTTCAAGGAAAGACCGATACCAAACTTTTATGCTATTGCAGGAAATTCGGCAAGGGTTGATGAAATTGCACGGGACGGAGATACGATTACTCTTGAAGAAGGATTGTCGCTGGAGATTATAAGAACAGCAGGTCATTCGGCTGACGGTGTTTCTTATCGGATGGGTGACGCTATGTTTATCGGCGATGCAGTTCCCGTAAAGGGTGATATTCCGATAATGATTAGCGAAATGGAAATGAGAGAAACATTGCAGCGGCTTGAACATATTTCGGGCGTGGAAACATTCTACCCTGCATGGGATATGGCATATTCAAATGACGTAATGAAGAATAAACTGCAGGAAGCGAACGAACTGATGGCTGTTCTGAAAAACACCGTTGTTTCTCTGGATAAAGGGCAGGACCTGCCTGCTTTGGTTGATGAAGTTTGTCGGGAACTTAATATGGATTTCTTGAAATCAAATCCCCTGTTTGCGACTACAATAAACTGTTTAAGGTAGCGAGGTAAATAGTATGCGTTGTTATTTTGTCGTTGATACATATATTGATGAAGAAAAAGGTCGCGGGACTTATGATGAGTATATTGAGAGCGTTGTGCCGATTGTAGAACGCTATGGCGGTGAGTATATTGTTCGTTCCGAGAAAATAACCTCTCTGTCGCCGGACAGGAACTCGGTCTATACAGATTTTTTCTTATTTTTGCATCCATTGTGTGTGTTATATCAACGGTTTATGCACTTATAATCGCTATCTGGTATCTATACAAAATTATCATGAAAATAGTATCCCTTTTTTGAAAATTAAGGGATACCATTTTTTAAATTTTTCTCTATAGATACTCACGCATCTATTTTGACTATGAATTTGATGATTTTTATGATGAAAAGGATGCTAAACTCTCATTTTTTTGCTATAGATACCCGTACATCACTATTTTATATATCCGAGGGGATAAGAGACATCCGTCGCGCCAGAGAATTTGGTCAATTTTTGTTTAGCAGTGAGGTGCACATTCATGCTCCATCCTCGCACCGCTCGTAGAAATGCGCAAATTCTTGATTATCTATGAGATAACGTAGAGCTATTACTACTGCAAACAGGTCTTTCTTACCGATAGTATATTGGCCCTTTTTCTGTGGTAGCTGCAATTTACTATGTAAAACCATATCAGGGATTGCTTCATTTACCTGGAAGGAATAAAGTCTTTCATTATGAGTACATACATTTCTACAGCTTGCAAGAATACGAATGAGTTGATGTAACTGAACCTCTGACATGTTGGCGAAATTAAGACTGACCTTAGTGCGGATATCAGAAGTTGAATATTGATACATTTTTGAAATCTGTCCAAATGTAAGTGCATTGGTTGCTACCCACAAAGGTACATTACCATATACCCTTGCGTGATGTGTGATATAACTATAGTTACTAGGCAAGGCAATAGTTTGGCTTAAGGTTGTAATCAGGCGATTTATTTTGCTGGAATTTTTGCGTGTATAGTTATAATTTCCAGCGGTTAAATATGCTGTTTGCTGTTCACCATATTTTTCACAGAAGTAATATGACAACATGGATTTTAGCTGTCTTTCAACGTGTAATATATATTTGAGAAAGAGTGTTCTCAATTCTTCATCAAAGTAATAAAAGGCGGCAATTTCTTCAAAGGTGACACCATGTAGGTAATTCCCTGATGGCTTATGCTTAAATAAATCTTTATATCCACCAATTTATGAAAAATAGCTTAGTTTTTGTAATGTTATTTTGGCAAATTCAGGATCAGAAATAACAAGCTGTTTTTCTAGTTTTTCAATTTGCTCATCATATGTGAGAAATGTTTTGTTAGCCATCTCTGAATACTCCTTTGTTTTGTGGCATAAAAAAAGTGGAGCCCACGCATGGAACTCCACCGGCCACGTGCCTCGCAAGCAACGCAGCACAACCACTAAAGATAATATACCATCGAAAGCAAAAGCTGTCAAAAGGATTTTTAGTGGTGATATTAGTTTATGTGTCACAAATTAATATTATTCTAATTGTTTTAAAACCGATTGTTTCACCGGCAGGCAGTCACGGTTGGTATGGTTTCAATGGAAAGCATTGTTAAAACAGGAGAACCAGTTTTAACTTATCGTCGGCGTGGTGAGAGTTGATGTCATCGTCATCCATTGCATTTTTTCTCTATTATCAGTTCACCATTTTCATACATTTTGAGGAAAACATCTAAAAACTTAGCATCAAATTGAGTTCCTCTTCCCTTTTTAAGTTCATGAATAATGGTTTCTTTTGGAAGTGCTTTTCGATATACTCGGTCAGAATTCATGGCATCAAATGCATCAGCAATGCATACTATTCTTGCATTTACCGGAATTTTCTCACCTGCAAGTCTTTCCGGATAACCTTTTCCATCCACTCTTTCATGATGGTATTTCGCCACATCCGACGCATTGGGGACTGTGTCTGCTTTGGACAAAATCTCCCCACCCAAACAAGTATGGGACTGTATAATTTTATATTCGGTATCAGTTAATTTTGAATCTTTATTTAGTATCACATCCGGAACACCAATTTTACCAACATCATGCAAAATTGCCTCATATCTTAGAAATTTTATTTGCTCTTCGCTCCATCCAAGTTTTTTCGCCAAAAGAACAGCATATTCTGACACTCTGTATGAATGACCATTTGTGTATTTATCTTTTGCATCGATTGCATTAGCAAGTGTTTCAATCATTTGAACAGACATATTTTCTATCTGTTTTCTACGTTCTATTTCAATCGCAGTAAGACGTTGCACTTCATTTGTTAATTTGTCATTGTATTGCATATCATTTAACACACTTATGTGATATCGAATCATAGCTGTAGAATTAATCATTATTGCACACATATACAGTACAGGATATCTATTCATAAATGTTTCTGTATATTGAGATGCAACATAGCTTCTAAGGGGTGTGTAGAACAAGACAGCAAACAAACACCAATAATATAAAGATAGAATTATACCATGTTTGACGCTGACAAGGAACATAACAGCAGATGGAACAATCATAGTCCATAAAATCGCAAAGCCCTCGTTTTCCCCTGATATCGCATAGTACGTCATAAGTAGTATGCAGGCAAAAAGAATAGCATATATCGCCGCTGTTCTCTTTTTAAAATAGTGACAGGTAATAAAAGTAAATATACCTACAGCACAAAAAAATGCAGTAGTAACTGCCATAAAATAACTACCTTGAATGATATTCATTGATGTTGTAATAAGCGTACAAAATGAAATTGCAAGTCCAACATACGATAGGGCATTTATATTGCTCTGTAATTTTTCACCAACAAAAATCGATCTATTAAGTTGTCGATATACATTCTTTAGTTTATTAATCATATATGATTCCCTTTATCAAGATAGATACTACTGAGAAATGATGTGCCCGGTTCTTTTCGGCTCAATTTATTCCGAAATAATTATAACATTCCAAAATTTATTTGCCAATATTTTCTTATACAATATAAGAGCACTAAGGGAATGTAAACTGTTAGTTGACATTCCTTTTAAAAATAGCGTTTATGATATGGTGTACTTTTCACAATAACTATGAAATAATGAATATACTGTTTTACAAAAATCTTTGATAGATGAGAGAATTGAATAAGTTAATTACGTTGAGAGATATGTTTTCCTGCAAATTGGATGTTTTGATTAGAATTCTTACATGGACAATTGGGCATGGCAATCCGGTCTGCTAAAGATACAACCAGATGCTATGAGAATTGGATGGGATTTTCCATATGTCTCACCTGAGTTACAGAATAGATTTGGTCTTCGTGGATATGTAGCAGCTTATATTTTACCAGAGGGATTCGAAACAGATTGTCCGGGGGTGGAATATGCAAATCAGAAAGAGGCAGACTACGCAGTAATAACAATATATAACCCATTCATAGCTGCTTTTGAACGGATTCCAAATGCCTATAGAAAATTGTTGGCATTTTTACAGGCAAATGGATTTTGTGAAAAGCCAAAAGACGATATATTGTCTTGTTTTGAATATGTGTACGAAAAAGGCGGAATTACTTGTATGGATGTATATATTTATGTTGATAGCGTTACGAAAACAGATAGTTTCACAAATTTTTCATAGTATAGATAATAAGTATTATGCTCCAGAATTTGTCGGGATACCAAAACCTTCGGTGCCAGTCGCAGGTACGAGTAAAATAGCTTCAAATCATTGAAAATCAATGGTTTGGGGCTTTATTATTTAGAAAATTGATGCATACAGGATGTAATACGGGATGTAATACCTTATAATTTTGTGTATAATATAAATGAACATGACACACAGGTGTCGTATTATAGGTGGTATGATAAATTAGGAAGTGAAAGCGATATGAAAATAGTTCATCCGATTTCAGAAAATAAGGAGGCCTAAGTAATGAAGAAATGGTATGACGAAGAATACAAATTCTCTGTAGAGGTAACAGGTTTTCTACGAGGCGACCATACAGAGCACCTATGCAGAAATGGTGAGGAAATAGGTGATAAATACATCTGTACATACGGCTGTCCTGTGAATGAACAGGGCTATGGAATCTGTTCTAAAATGATGCAGATTCTTTATGGTGATATGCAGGCTGTCAGAAGTGGAGGAGATCTAACACTTGTTGGAGGAATTGAAGCAAATGTGAAGGACTATGTTTGTCCGGACGGATGTGTATGTTTTCGAATGACAGCCCAAAAGACGGGCGCAGAGAATTTTTATAAGGGCAAATATTATCAAGGAGAAAAATGACATTTGATTTTAAGAAAGAATTTAAAGAATTTTACATGCCAAAGAACAAGCCTGAAATAGTGACTG
>CAMEIX010000022.1 GCA_945919075.1 uncultured Lachnospiraceae bacterium | reverse complement strand
ATGGTATATCCAAGTCCGAAAGAGGTCAGGCATAAGCTGATAACTGCAATCAGACTTTCGATAGTCAACATTAGCATCCCCTCCTTTAGCAAGATTTCCGTCAGACAAACTGGGGATTTCTATGTAAACAGAGGGTCACAGTCCCCCTGGCGAAGGACTAACCGCCTACCGTAAATGGTAGCACCCATGAGAATAGTGTAACAGAAGGACAAAAAATATACAATAGAATATCAAGAAAACATTCATATGAGGAAACGATATGAGAACCAGAAGAATCTTGATGTCATTATTTGGCGTTATTATATGTGCCGTCAGCGTAGGCATTTTTAAAATTGCTGCGTTTGGTGTGGACCCATTCCAGTCCTTTATGAGCGGAATGGATCAGTTAATACCGATTGGGTTCGGAACATTATATGTGATAGTAAATGTGGTACTACTTTCTTTTACATTACTGACAGATCGGCATTATCTGGGAATAGCCACTTTTATTAACCTGTTTCTGTTAGGGTATATAACGGAATATACATATGTTACATTGCAGAGAATTCTCGTAAATCCCGCTATCTGGGTTCGGGTAATCTGCTTAATTGTAGGAATTGTGGTAATTTGTATTGGTTCATCACTTTATATGACGGCTGATCTGGGTGTATCTACTTATGATGCAGTTGCGCTGGTGTTGGTAAATAAATACAAAATAGGGCAGTTTAAGTATATTCGTATATGTACGGATTTTGTCTGCGTGGCTTTGGGGGTTATCCTCTTCATGATTGCGGGAGGAAAAGTAGGAGAGATTCCAACAATTGCCGGAATAGGCACCATTGTGACGGCTTTCTTTATGGGACCGCTAATTGAATTTTTTAATAAGAAGATTGCAAGACCGATATTAAAAGAAAAATAGAGGTGTAAAAAGAAAGTGGCTTGGAACATTTCCAAACCACTTTTTATATGTACATATTTAAGGATTCAACTTAGAAGTAGGTGTTGAAAAGGTTTCCTACATTCATATTGTTACCGAAAGTACCATTCTGGGTGTAGGTATTTGCCTTGGATGCAACTGTGTCGGCGGCAAAATTAATAAGGGAAGACTGTGCACTTACCCGATATGCATAGGAACCGGCTCCTTGGAACAAGGACTTTACAGAGGAAAGATCGGCTTTCATGAAAGTATCTTTATCCAGTTTCAGGTTGCTGTTTTCGTCAATGGTAATACCGATCTTAGCCAAAGCCTTGCTATTGCTTTCGGTTGATATTGCCAGATTGGTTGCTTTGTCCGTGACAGAAGAATTACCAAGTTTGTCAACAGAATTAATTGCGGCATTATAATTATCCACGAATTTGCTTACTGCATCATAAGCTTCAGCAGACAACTCGTCACCGGAGAAAACAGATTTCTTACCGGTTGTCAGAAGAGCATCGGCACTTTCTTTTAACTTGTCGGTGGATTCCTGTACGTTTGCAATCCTCTTGGTGGTTTCTGCATCAATAAAGGAGTCATTCTTAGAAATCTTATTATTCGCGATGGAAGTAACGGAGGATTTTGAATCCTGATTGAAATAAGCTCTCATCAGTTTTCCGTAACTGCCATTTTTTATGCTGCTGTAATCGGATAGAAAATTAAGATTACCAAGTCCGGAGGAGTTTCCTTTTGAGGAATTCATCCCCTGAAAGAGGTAAGAGTAGTCGGTACGACTGGAAATATTAATACCCATAAATATCCCTCCTTGTGTAAAAATCGGCCTCCATGCCTAACATGTATCTGTTCTTCAGCAAACAGTATACCAATTGTTATTATAAGTATAGCAGAGAGAAAAGTAGAATGCAAACTTTTATGACAAAAAATTTTAAATTTTTGTTGACAATCAGACTCCAGAATGGTATTATCGTACTTGCGTGGTGAGAAACCATGAAAAATGCGGAAGTGCTGGAATTGGCAGACAGGCAAGACTAAGGATCTTGTGTCGGTATAGACGTGTGGGTTCAAGTCCCATCTTCCGCAGTAAATTTACCAGAAAATAAGGCATTTTCAAACGTCAGTTACGAAAAGTAATCAAAAAGGTAATCAAAATCAAAAAAAATACACAGGAAAGGAGAGTCCTGTGCAAGTGCTTACAAAAGATAAATCGACCATAAATCGGTTTATTTTTTTGCGCAAAAATATAGGTAAACGATTTTGATACCCCCCCTACCTTAATTTTTTGGTACAAGATTTGATTTTAAAAAGTTGGAAAATTTGGTGATGATTTCGAGACGATCGCCTCTGAAAAATGAATTGAAAACTTTACCATGGTAAAGCATTTGTTTTGATCCGTCAGATCATTAGATCGCTTGCGGTTGTCATGTATGGCTATAAAATGCCTCTGTGGACACCCTGAACGGATCGAATTTTGATTTCTTGATTTTGAGCTAGAGCTAACAGATAAAGCAAATAATGCGCTTAAAATCGATTCTATGCGGTTTGTATTTAATTGTCAAGGTTCAGGAAGCAGGCGGATCGCGTCCGCCTATAATAGCCTTATGTGGTTCTGTAAAGCATCTTCGACTTGCTTTTGCTGTATGCCTATATATTTTTGTGTCACTGACGCGCTGGAATGCTGCAGGAGCTGGCGCACAAGCTCGATATTGTACCCGTTATTTATATATATCTGAGTTGCAAAGTATTTCCGGAAACTGTGCGTTGATATTCCGGACAATCCCAGAAATTCACAAGCCGCCTGCAGGTGCTTCTGGATCTGTCGCTCTGACAGGTCAAAAAGCCGTTGGTGTTCGCTCATGTGATGACTTAATCTGTAATTGTTGATATATTCGCGGATTTCAACTGGAACGGTAAAAGCTCTCTCTTTCCCGGTCTTGATCTCGGAAATGTTCAGCCGGTATCTGTCGCCGTCCTTGATGATATCGCAGTAACAAAGATGCAGAATGTCACTGATCCGCAAGCCAAGGTTTGCTTCCAGGGTGAGAGCCGTTGCGATCCTGTCATTTGGTTTATATTCCCTGCCTGCATGACAAAAACCGCTCTTAATGGCGGTTATAATGTCAATATATTGCTGATCGGTTAATGCGATTGTTCTTTTGTTCATTTTCTTTTTCTCCTTGCGTATGCTCTCAATAATGTTTCTATGTTGCGTTGTGTCGCTTCAATTTGTGACATGTCCGGCGTCTGGTCAAGCTCTCGGATCAGTTGCACTTGTCCGCGCCTGATTTCAACGATCCAATGTTTCCGAACGTCTGACAGTTTTACAAAATTGCCAATAAAATAGCCGTTTGCGTCGCATGCGGAATATTTAAAGCCGTTTATGCCGCGTCTTACCTTTATTATTGTTGGTTGCTTGCTCATGATATCGCCACCTTTCTGTGTGTTCGCTGTCCTCTTTTGAGGTAAAGCAAGCCCGGGAATCGAACCCGGGAAAAGCCTTTCTTCTTGCTGTTATGCTGACAAAATACTTAATAACTCACTTCTTCTGGTTTGTATTATCTTTTTTGCGGTCATGAAATCAATTTCGCCGCCTGTGATATATTCAATATATTTCGCAAGGATTACAAATGCCTCAAATTCATTTTTATATGCTCTGTCAAAAGTTTCTTCATATTCTGCGTTTTCTGGTTCTCTTTCGTAGTCTGCCTGTGCATGATTTGCGATTTCTTCCATTCTTTCTAATCTCTGCAATTTTTCAAGTAAAATCTTCATAATATCAACCATCCTTTCATGTGTCGCGCCCTGCCATCATCGGCGCAGGTGGGGCAGTTCCTGCGGACGGTGGGAAGTCCACCGTTTCGGCTTATGCTGTAATTCTGTTGAATATTTCAATTGTTGCGGCGGCTTCTTTTCTTTTCCGGTCTGCATTGTATCCGGTTCTTTTGCTCTTCAAGGCTTTTTCTGCGTTAGCTTTGTTATTCACTCCCCAGCTTGCCGCGTGTCTCAATGCGTTTACTTCTTCGGGGATTAATTTAATAGCTTTTAATGTGCTTGTATTAATTTCATAATTTTCTTTGTCTTCCGGGTGTAAATCCTGCGCGAGTGGTATATATTCATTACTTCCCATATTTTCGCCGATGTTCCAAACGAAAAATCCGGCCGGGATTTTCTCCACAATCTCGAAAACGTCAATTTTTTCGTTAAAACATGTCTTATTATAAATTTTTCCATCAATAATATTAAAACCTTCCATATTCATTTCCTTTCTGGTCTGCCATCATCAGCACCGGGAGACCGTCCCACGGTGGACGCTCCAGAGGTCGGAGCGTTTCGGCTTAGTATTCAATTGTTACAAATTCAGTTTCGGTTTGCAACTCTGCAAGCCTTTTTCCGTATGTTACTAACATAAAACCGTTGTTTCTAAAATCTCTTATAAGGCTGTCAAAGTGTTTTTTGCTTTCTACTGTAATTTTGAATTTTCTCATTGTGTTTTCCTCCTGTGGTTTGGTTCGTGTTTTATTTGTTGAGTTAATCATAACAGTTAATAACTACAAAATCAATAGAAAAGTTAATAAAATAAGTTAATAACTACATTTTCGGAAGTTTGCACAAATAATATTAAAGTATTTTGTGAAATGTAGTTAAACAATACAGTTAATAATATAACTTGACGGAGTAATTTATTAATGCTATTCTTAATGTAGTTAACAACTACACTTTAGAAATGGAAGTGATTAAATGGCAAAGATAAGCGAAGAAGAATTAAATAAATTAATAGAATCAGATAGAAAGCTAAAAGATAGATATAAAAAGCAGAATGAATATTTAGCTGGAAAATATGACCGGCTTAATTTTACAGTACCGGCCGGAAAGAAAGCAGAGGTTGAAGCAGCCGCAAAATCCGCAGGCGTTTCGTTAAATGCATTTTGCCGTGACGCAGTCATGGAAGCAGCCGAAAAGGTGTTGAACGGTTCCGGGTCCGCTGCACCTGATCAGCTACCAGAGCAGGAAGAGCAGACGCAGGACCGCCCGGAAGATCTGCCGCCGTTTATGTAAATGTTGCTTGACATGTTTATATTATTGTGTTTTATAATATAGCCATAGAGAGTAGTATAATATTTTTAATTAAATATAATGCACGCATGCGAGAGCTCCAGGAGCCTTGACCGTATGCGTGACCGTCAGCCCACGAGAGCGTGACGAAGTACAGCCAGCGGATGCCGCCTTGACACTGTAAGCAGATCATCAACAGATCTGTTTATGTGCCAGGGCGTTTTTTATTGGATTTTGGAGGGTTAGAAAATGAAGTGTGATAAATTCAAATGTGTTTATGAAGTTGACGGAGAATGTGAGCATATAGGCGACGAGTGCATCGGAGACATGTGCGATTGCTTCGGAGAGTGTACGAACTGCCAGGATCAGGAACGGAAAGAGTGCGACGGGTTGAAGTAATATATTATTTAGACATTTAGGAGGTGTATATAATACATGAAAAATAATACTGTAGTAGCTTCAAATGGTGCAGAAATATACACCAACAATATGTTTTATTATGCTGATGAATATATAGGCACATTAAGAAATCCAGATGATATTTATACCAGTAGTGTATTTACTGGGTTAATTAAATACATAAGGCGTAACGTTAATTTTGATAAAACCATATATGAGGATATAGATATATTAAATAATATATGGGAAGTATATACCGAATTAGTATATAAGTATATGCAAAAACCAACTATAGAAGAGTTTAGCTTACTCATAGGAGTACATAGAGATACTATATATTCTTGGATGAATGGAGAGACAAGAAAGGACGATTTCAGCGAGAAACTCGGTTCTTCGCGTTCCGACACGATTAAAAAATGGCAAGATGAATGCAGACTCGGACGCTATAAAAGCGCCGCATCTGGTAACGTTGGCGGCATTTTTTTATGCAAAGCGGTTGATGGCATGGTTGAGACTGCGCCTGTTCCAGTGGTAAACCAGGAGCAACACAGGACAGCGGAGCAGATCGCTGCAGATTATGGAGCACAAACGGCACTTCCTGGGGATGTTTTGCCGGATTTTTAATAATTTTTCGTCAAATTGCACAATATCAATAGTGAAAGAGAGAGCACGGAGAACATTGAAAAAACCTTGAAAACCGCATAAACACTGGATAGTTAAAGAAATGTCAATCAACTATTCACAAAATATCTATTTCGCGAACAGTTGAAAAGATGCCGGGGTGGGGGTCTGGTGTGAACGGACCCGGACGGCACAACTCAGTCCCGTAACCACCGAAAAAATAAAAAACGCTTTTCCGATACGGAGGAATCGTTCATTGAGAAAAACGATAAATGCAATAATTAAAACAGTAATAGAAACAGTAATGCTATGTGGGATATGGAATATGTTAGAAATATTTATTTACGGCTATGTTCAACCAAGAATAGTAGATAATATTATGATTATTTTATTCATCCCGTTTATTTACTTAAGTGCAAAAGAGTAATTTTTTATCACACATCCGATAAAATTCCAAAGTTACGTTCGATAACGAGTTTTCAAAAATTTTTAAAACAAAAAAAGGGCTTTTTGGAGAAACAATTATGAGAATTATTTCCCAGAACAGAGACATATCCGTTGAATTTGACAATGTGATTTTGAAAATCTGCAATGGTAGTTTGATATATGCCTATCCGTATGCAAACCAGGCAGAGGTGATTGTTCTTGGAAAGTACGAATCGCAGGAACGTGCAAGAGAAGTATTCGAGGATATTCACAATGCTTATGCTCCAGTCGGAATTATTACAACAAATCTGACCGAAGATCAGACAAAACCATTTATCGGTTCCGCAAATCTAAATATGCATGTAATCGCAATGGATAAGCCAGACACTGGAATCACTACATACAACGAGATTGTGTATTATATGCCGGAAAATTAGGGAAGTAAGCTAATCTGGTGAAAGCGGCGGACTGAAAATCCGCAGAGGTAGGGTCGGAACCTACACTTCCCATTGCGGGACACCCGCACAAATCCTAATTCGGAAAGCGAGGGAGTTTTGATGATTATAACTACATATGGTTTGATTGTTTTTCATCTCGCAATCTGGATTGGAATTGAAATTTTTATGAAGTCCAGAAAATCAGTGGACAGAAAGTATGGCGTAGATATGTTAGGGTTTGCATATCCGGCCATACCGTCGAGGCACGAAGTCCCCGGAAAGACCTTCCATGCGGTGTTAGATTATTGATCGAAAACCCACAAAACTATAATTCAGCATGGTTGGTCTGAAAAACAACTCGGCTATTATAAGATCATGGGAGCCGTTTGTGTAATATGGCTCCCGTTTGCAGAGTTCCCATAATGGTATTGGAGCACATTGCTAATGTGTCGGCCAGAAATGGCTTATAGGTTCGAGTCCTATACTCTGCGGCGTGTTGACGGATGCACTGTAGTTTCTGTTTGAGTAGCAGATACAATTCCGCTTGGTTTGAGAAGTAATGAAAAAGTTTGACCGTTCCAAGTAAACGAAACCGTGAATAACTTTAACTCTGCCGTGTGTCCGGGTGGTGAGGGAGCGGTCTTGAAAACCGTTGGTCTGAAAAGACTTGCACGTTCGAATCGTGTGCACGGCGTTTGCATGATGAATGTTTCCGCTTACCCATTTGGTTACCCATTTTTAGCCGTTAGGAGTTTCTGTTAAGGATGGTGCAAGACCGTCCGGCGGCTTTCAGCTAACCATTTATGGTTGGTTTGACGCAAGCTGTCTATCTGGTAGGTGGTTATGCGATAACTGCACAGTCCTTGCAGTCATAAAATGGACGTTCCGCAAAGGGAGAAAACGGTCAGCAGGTTTGACAGCGATTCCGTACTATTTTCTGTTCGATTCCGATATGCGGAATTAGTACCGCAAGAATCAAACACTGTTATGGTTTCATAGCAGGGGCGTTGAGTATTGTGGGAAATATAATTCACAGAGATATGCTTTGCATAGATTGTAAAGCCCCTGCAAAGTGAATTTTCTACCGAATGGCGGTTTGCAGATTCTCGCAAGAGCAACCGCAGAAAACTTTATCCGCGGAGATAAGACTACACCGTGATTGCGATAGTCGGTGGGTAGCGGATAGTGTGCCGGAAGTAAATAGTTTCCTGGTGTTCGGGATAGGTAGTTTATAAGGCGCGCATATGTGGAGTATATCATCAATGGTAGATGTGACGGGTCGCGCCCGTTGTTCCGGTTCAATTCCGGATGCTCCGCTTTGAACATTGATAATTGAATATTGGCGGTTGGAGTGGTATAATTTTCCTATCAATTTACGAAAGGGGAAAGTATATGACATTTTATGATTCACACGGAATACCGATAGCATACTTGTATGATAACAGCGAATATATTTATCTTTTTAATGGAAAACCTGTTGCATATTTGTATGATGATGCAGTGTATGGTTTTAATGGTCATCATTTAGGTTGGTTTGAAAATGGGTGGATAAGGGATTTGCATGGACAGTGTGTTTTCTTTACAGAGGAATCTACTGGAAGCGGACCTGCAAAACCAGCCAAACATGCAAAACCTGCTAAGTGTGCTAGGAATGCAAGACCAGCAAAGTCAGCTAGAAACGCAAAACATGCAAAAGCTGCGAAAGGATTATCATGGTCAAGTATTTCCGGAGAGGTGTTTTTCGAACAGTAAAACCATATATACCAACCGTCAATATTCGATGGTTGGTATTTTTTTACGCAAAAATGAGGTAGATATGGCATTTGAATGCGAAATATGTGAATATTTCAATGAAGATTACATATTCGACAATGAAACTGGAGACGAATTTCCATTGTTTTCATGCGATAAATGGCATAATGATGAATTGAATTCTGATTGTGAATGCCCTTATTTCAAAAAATATAAACCAATAAAGTATGTCGAGAGAGATACGAAATGTGATAAATGTCAGAAATTGAATGATTGTATCTCAAACGGCAATGTACTTCGCACGACAATAGGAGAAGACACAAGAGAACATTACATTGTTGGAATTGGAGTGAGGTGTGAACATGGATTGTCAGAATAAGAACTGCAAATTTTACAAGAAAAAGGAAAAAGCAAGCTATTTCATGGGTGTAGATATGTCTGGTGGCGGATATTGCACGAAGTCATATTGTGTAAAGCAGTTTCGGAAGAAAAGAAAGTAGGTGTTATATGATTCCTGTAAATTTTCCAGAAGCAAATTGCACATATACAGCAGATAAGTGCTTGCCATTGACTGCGTGTCAGCAAATGAATGAAGAATTTCAGACAGTTGAAGTGATTTCATGCCACGAGCTGACAGATGAAGAGATAGTGCTAATGTTGAAACAGATTAAGGCAGGACAAAGACCAGCAATCTATTTATCAGTAATCGGGGGACAACCACCAGTAGCTATGTGGGTGAGAGAATGAATTTAGTTGAATTTGCAGAGAAAATAAGTCTTGTTCCGCTTACTGATTGGCAGAAACAGTTTCTTTCGGCTTATGAGCAGTCACAAAAGGAAAATAAGAAGTTGATATATGTTCCACCAAGGATAAATGGTAGACGGATGCTGATGCAGATTATAGACGAGTTTGAAAAGGGGCAGGCGCAATGAAATTCTGTTTTGGAGATATTGTTGTAGTCGAAGAAAATCTGATGGGTGTTGTGGTTAAGAGTTGGATTACATACTCAAAAGGGGAAAAGATTCGCAACTATGATGTCTATGTACGAATGAAAAATACCATACAGAATTACCGAGAGGAAGAAATAGAAAGATACATGGTTCGCCATAAGTATCTAAACGATGAAGAATTGGAATATCAGTATGATGTGATAAATGGTATGTAAATAGTTTCGCCCAGAATGTCCAGAACGTCAGCGGCAGTAAGGAGTTGACGGATAGTGGGCGTTTCAGAGCGGAACCTTGCGATTATAAATTCCATAAAGCAATCAGACCTAAGTTCATACAAGGCTTTGCGTGACCTTCTGGACATGGCAAAAGTAATCGCTGATGAAGAGGGCGATAACGATATTGCCTATGCACTGAAACTGTCAGATTTCGTAAAGCGGAAAGTGCCGACATTGCCTGTATCGGTCGGAATGAATGACCTATACTGGGATGCACTTAAGTTTGAAGCACCGCATCGGTTTGAGAGTTTCTTGCTGTACATGGAGCGTAAGCGCCGGCCGGAGAAGCGATTCTACCAGCCAAGGCGAAAAACATTACATATCGTTGCGGAAGATTTGCAGGACTTAGAAGATGGAAAACTGGATTTCTATGGACTTTCAATGCCTCCTCGAGTTGGTAAGAGTACGATTTGTATTTTCTTCCTTGCATGGGTAATTGGTAAGCGGCCTGCAAGTCATAATGCTATGTCCGGACATTCCGGTATACTGGCAGATAGATTCTATACAGACGTTCTAAAACTCACAACAAGTGAGGAATATACATTTTCAGAGATTTTCCCACAGATAAAATTCCCCAAAACATCATCAGATAAAAATGAGTTGAGATACGACGAGGTAGAAAGTTTCGCTACACTTACTTGCCGAGGAATTGACGGTACATGGACTGGTGCGGTTGATATCAGCGCAGACGGTTATCTGTACGTAGACGATATGGTTCGCGACAGAACCGAATCGTTGAGTCCTAAACGATTGGAAAATAGGTACCAGGATTATTTGAATGTTTTGGTAGACCGTAAGAATGATGGCTCCAGGGAGCTAATGGTGGGCACCCGTTGGAATGTGCTTGATCCTTTAGGACGTGTAGAGACTGAAAATAAAGATAATCCACGATACAGATTCAGAAAGATACCGGCTTTGAATGAAAATGATGAGTCGAACTTTGAATATGAGTACGGAAAAGGTTTCTCTACGCAGTATTACCGTGATATGAGAGAGAAACTTGACCGTAACGAATGGATGGCAAAGTATCAGCAGAAACCATTTATCAGAGAAGGATTATTATTCCCTGTTGATGAGTTGAACTATTACAATGGTGTACTTCCTGATGGCGATTATTTATCTGCTGCAGCTTGTGATGTCGCATGGGGCGGAAATGATAGCCTTTCGATGCCATTTGGTTATTCATTTGGAAGTAGAGTAGACGGTCCAATTTACATACCTGATTGGATTTTCAATAAAGGAGATAAGTACAAAACAAAACCTTTGGTTACAGCAAAAATAATACAGAATAAGTCAAGTATGGTTCGCGTGGAAGCGGATAATGGAGGTGACGAATATGCTGAATCTGTTGAAGTAATGTTGAAGGAACAAGGATATAAAACAAACATTACATGGACAAAAGCAAGTAATCAAATGAGCAAGATTGCAAAAATAATCCAATATGCACCAGATGTAAAGAGGCGTTGTCGTTTTCTTTCTCCAGAACTTCAGAGTGAAGAATATAAGCAAGCAATGGAAGAATTAACATCATTTACGCAAATTGGTAAGAATTTGCATGACGATGCTCCGGACGGATTGGTGCAGCTGATACAGTTTATCTCCGGCGAACTATACGCTAAGTGTGAAGCGGTAAATAGACCATTTTAGAGGTGGATTATGGAAAGATGGAAACCTGTTGTAGGATTTGAGAATTATATGGTTAGCGATTTAGGGAGAGTGTACTCCAAGAAAAAGAATATGATTATGAAACCAACGCCTGACATGAAAGGATATTTAAGAATAACATTCTATGAGAACGGTAGGAATAATACAAGAAAGGTTCATAGGCTAGTAGCTGAGGCTTTCATAGATAATCCCAATAGTTTTCCGCAAGTAAATCACATGAATGAAGATAAAACTGATAATAGAGCTGCAAATCTTGAATGGTGCTCAAATTCTTACAACAGATATTATGGGACTGCTACGGAGAGAACTCAAAAAGCGAATATGAACTGTGAATCTACAAGCGTTCCTGTCCGTTGCATCGAAACAGGAAAAATATATCCATCAATAAGAGATGCTGCACGTGACACAGGAGCGAAAAATATATTTTGGTGTTGTATTGGAAAAAGGCAGACTTCAAATGGATTTCATTGGGAGTATGCAAATAATGTGAGGCGTGTAGGTAACCATAAAGTTTCTGTTTGCGAAATATAGTTGGGAGGTTATATATGATAATAACAAGGGAATTTCTTGCACAGTATGTCTATTTGGACAGTTACATAAAGTCTATCAGAAGAAGATTGAAATACTTTGAGACTCATCCTGTGCTTGCAGAGCATGGTGTTGTCAGCGGTTCTATGAAAGATTTTCCTTATGCGCAGTGTCACTTCGTTGTTTCTGGATCTAATGTAAAATCTGACGCAGAACGGAAAAAACTTGTCAGCCAACTTTTAGTTGACCTTCATGGTAATGAACAACTGTACGAAGATATGAAACTGGATATTGAGATGTTCATTGAAAGCCTTGATTCAATAGAAGATAAGGCAATCATGAGGCTAAAGTACATAGATAAATGGACAGATGAGCGCATAGGAGCGGAATTAGGCTATGACAGAAGCACAATTTCAAAAAAAATAGATAAAATTATCAAGCAGAGTGAACTTTCACACAATTCACATTCGTGAAATGTTATTATGATATTGGTGAAAAGTGCATCAAGAATACAAACACCGGTTCCGAGAAATCAGAGCCGGTGTTTTTCATGCAGTAAAGGCAGGTGATAACAGATGAACATTCCTTGGCACAGGAACAGTAAGCCGTTTTATGAGGTTTGCCACGGTGTTTTTGGAAGAAAGATGATTATAAGCAACAGAACAAAGATTTCAACTCCAAAAGAGGCTATTGAGGAGCTGGAAAAGGCACTACCGATTCATAATCAGAATCGCCGGGAAATGGATTATCTGTATCACTATGTTTCCGGAGACCAGCCAATTTTATACCGCATAAAGGATGTGCGTCCGGAGATTAACAACAAGATTGTTGAAAATCATGCGCTGGAAATCAACCGGTTCATGACAGCACAGAATTACGGCGAGCCGATTCAGTATGTCAGTGTAAATGATGACAAGAACAAGTCGGATGAAATTGACAGGCTGAATAACTACATGAAAACGAGAAGCAAAGATTATCACGATATTGTACTCGGAGATTTCCAGAGTACATGTGGAACGGCTTACCGGGAGATGTGGAGTTTGGAAAAAGGAGAAGTTGAGGAAGGAGAACCGCCTTTTGATATATGTTCTCCAGACCCAAGATTCAATTTCATTATTTACTCCAATGCAAAAGGGAATCCACCTTTGATGTCAGTAGCAATCCGGGAGGATAATAAAGGTAGAACGGTGTATTACTGTACAACAAAATCATGGGTATATTACATCCGGGATGGAGAGTATATTACAAACCTATCTTCTCCAAATGGACACGGAAAGTTACTCTTAATTGAGTTCCCGAATAATCCGAGGCGGCTTTCTGACATTGAGATTGTTGCAACTATTACGGACGCAATCAACAACGTGCAGTCGAACAGGCTTGACGGCGTGGAGCAGTTTGTGCAAGCATTTATCAAGTTCGTAAATTGCGAGATTGACGAGCAAACATTCATTAAGATGTGCAAAATCGGCGCATTAAAGGTTAAGACAGTCAATGCGTCCATGCCGGCAGATGTGAATACTGTTTCGAGCGAACTCGACCAGGAGCAGACACAGACCCTTAAAGATGATTTATACAAAAATATGCTTATCATTGAGGGTATGCCGAGCCGGGAACAGAATACCGGCGGCGATACAGGACAGGCTGTTTACCTTCGTAATGGTTGGGATTTTGCAGAGCAGAGGGCAAAGATTGACGAGCCTGTCACGAAAAGGTCAGAGCGTGAGTTCCTTAAGGTTGTGCTGAATATCCTTAAGACAAAGCAGGCGATTTCGCCTGACTTGACGATTGCGGATATCGACATAAAAATCACCCGGAATAAGACGGATAATATGCTTGTGAAGTCGCAGGCGCTTATCTATCTATTGGAAAAAGGCATCAATCCTAAGATTGCAATTCAGACTTGCGACCTGTGGGGAGACCCGGAAAAGGTTTACACGCAGTCAAAGCCTTATCTTGATGCTTTGTACAAGACGGCAGAGGAAAAGCAGGCAGAATTAAATGCCGAGCATACAAGACAGATGGAATTATCTTCTGCATCATCGAAAGGTGGTGGTGGAGATGGTTGAGGTACGATGTAAAGGATGCGGCAAACTACTTGGAAAATTTGATGGAATTGGAGAAGTCAAATGTACGAGGATAGGATGCGGTGGAAAGAATACTTTTAACACAAAGACAGGAAGTATTACATTTACTCCTGTGAATCATGTATCAATGAAAAACAGAGCCACTTCAAGCGGAGTTACATTTCGTTAGGAGCGGTTCTTTTATTTTGCAGGCCAGAGCGTTAGACGGCAGATTCTATGCGGAGCGCACCGTGTTGAAAAAGTGTATGAATCGAGAAGAGGGAGAAGAAAGATGACAAGAGAAGATATCAAAAAGCAGTTTCCTGATGCTACAGAAGAGCAGATTACGGCACTTCTGAACATCAACGGCACCGATATCGAAGGTGCAAAGAAGAACAATGTTGACCCTAAAGTTCTGAAGCAGTTGCAGGAAGATTCGGCAAATTACAAGAAATTGAAAGATGCCGGGTTGACGGATGAGGAGAAGATGAAGAATGCTCTTGCGGAAGCAGAGGCAGTCAAGACAGAATTTGCTAAGAAATCTAACAGATTAGAAGTTGAAAAAATCTTTGTTGGTGTTGGTCTTTCGGAAGAGGATTACAAAGACTTTATCGACGGAATTGTTAGCGAGGATGCAGATGCTTCCAAGGCATTGGCTACCAATCTTGCAAATATGCTCACAAAGCAGAAGGAAGCAGCAGTACAGAAAGCTAAGGAGGAATTGATGGACAGAACGCAGACACCTGGTGGAAAAGGTGGTGGCGAAGATGATGACAAGAAAACGCCTGACATTAAATTTGCGGAAATGGCAGCCTCTTCCAAGGCAGAAGCTGATAAATCCGCAACCGAAGGATTAAGTAGATTCAAATAAGGAGGATTTGAGAAATGAAATTTGAAAAAGAGACTACAGTAAGCGAAGTCAATATTTTGAAGAGAGCAGATTGCGAGGCTGTTCCCATTACGGTTGCAGAATCTGTTTTCACTACAGATGATACTGTTGTAAAAGCAGGAACTCCGTTAGGAGCAGACGGTACGGTTGCTAACACAGCTTCTTGCGTTGGTCTGCTTTTGCATGATGTTGTAAAGAGCAATCCGAACGGTGCTCTGCTGAAAAAGGCATATGTTGACAAAGCCAAAATCAAGGAAAGCTATGGCTCTGATATTACCGCAGAAGCTATCGCGGCTTTACCTATGATTGTGTTTGAGTAAAGGAGGATTATTGACTATGAAGATTACAGATGTATTCAGCGCAAAGGCGCTTGCATTCCGTATTACAAAGGCGGCTTCCATTCTGGAAAGCTATCTGGGACTTACATTGTTCCCTATCAAGAAAAAGCTGGGCTTAGACCTTAAGTGGCTCATTGGAAACTTGGGCTTACCTATTTCCCTTTCCCCGGCAACCTTTGATACCAAGGATACCATTCGTGCGAGAAATGATATCTCCAAGGAAGAGACCGAGATGGCACTTTTCCGTGAGAGCATGAAGGTTTCTGAACGTGATGAGCAGGAGATTATGAGGGTGCAGGAATCTACTGACCCTTACGCGCAGCAGGTAGTTGATCATATCTACCGTGATGCCGATGTGCTTGTTGAAGGTGCATATGTTGTTCCTGAAAGAATGATTATGCAGTTGCTTGCGCCTACCGTTGATGGTTCTCCCAGAATCAACATTGCGGCAAACGGCACAACTTACACCTACAATTACGACCCTGATAAGAAGTATCAGAAAGAAAACTATGCGAAAGTATCTGTTTCTTGGTCTGATACCGAAAATGCAACTCCACTGACTGATGTTCAGACGGCACAGGATGTTGTCTACAAGGCAACTGGAACCAAGCCTACCAACCTGCTTGTGTCTGCAAAGACAATGGGCTATTTGGTAGCCAATAAGCAGGTAAGAAATGCTATTCTGGCGCAGAACATGACAGCAAACATCTTTATGACCAAGAAGTTGGTTAAGCAGGTGTTCCTTGAGGTGCTTGGCGTATCCGTTATCGAATATGGCAAGATGTTCAAGACAGAAGCTGGCGTACCTACCCAGTTCTACCCTGATGATTTCGCTACGCTGTTCCCGGATGGCGCACTTGGTAACACTTGGTTTGGTACCACTCCTGAGGAAAGAACCCTTATGGGTAATTCCAAAGCAAATGTTTCCTTGGTAGGAAATACTGGTATTACCGTTACCGTTACTGAAAAGGTTGGACCTCCTGTTGAGACCATTACCACTGTCTCCGAGATTGTTTTGCCTTCCTACGAGAGAATGTACGAGACTTTTGCACTGAACCTCGTAGCAGAATAGCAGGAGGTTTCACATGAAATACGAAACTAATGTAATCCATAAAGGTGTGTTTTATCCTGCCGGTACTGATGTGCCGGTAGGAACTCCTGTGAGCGTAGAAATGACAGACGATGTTCCTGATGGTGCGCTTGATACCAATGCAGACGGTAGCGTAAACGCCTATGACGAGGACGGAAATGTTGTAGGTACTGTATCGGCAGAAGAGGTTGGACAGTTGCAGGAACAGGCAGGAGAAGCGCTTGAAGAGCAGGAAAAGCCTAAGCGCGGCAGAAAATCCAAGGAAGCGTAAGGAGATGATGAGGCATGGAACCGCTGATTATTGAAATTCTGGAAGATTTAACAACTGAATTAGGTCTGAAAAAGGATTCCGATATTGCGGTTCTGACCTCAAAAGTGAAGAACGCATACAGGGAAGTGAAGCGTACTCGGAATTATCAGTCCTACCATTCGCAAGAGTTCATTGACAAGGATATGGAGAATTTCTATTCCAATATCAGAGAACTTGCGTTATATGACTATAACCAAGTTGGTGTAGAGGGGCAGGTATCGCATAATTCCAACGGCACTTCCCGTACTTGGAAAGATAGAAAAGAGTGTTTATCTGGTGTTACGGCTTTTTGCGGTACTCCGTAAAGAAGATTGTGCGTGGACTATCGAGGATTTCTCGGTGGTTTGCAGGGCGGCACTCATTGGCGGTGGAGGGCAGAGTGTTTATGAGAGATTGCAAGAAGAATCAGCAAGAGTTGTATTACGCGACTTATTCAGACCAGATAACTGAATATTACAGAGATTCGGACGGAAACATCATCTATGATGAAATTGACGGAGAAATTATTCCGAGAATCAAATGTGAGAGGGCAGGGTATAACAACCCTGTCCCTTTTTATGCCAACATTTCAGCAGGAAAAGGAACATCACAGGAAGAGGTATTCGGTGTGTCTCTTGACTATACCAAGACCATTTCCACAACCGATATGTCGCTTCCACTTGATGAAAAGAGCCTTGTTTGGTTTGAGACGGAACCAACCTACAATTCAGACGGAACTGTCAATGAAGCGTCTGCGGACTACAGTGTAGCGGCGATTGCTCGGTCGCTGAATAATGTGGTGTATGCGATTAAGAAGCGGGCGAAAGAAGGTTGATGATATGTATTATTTGAGAAAAGAACCATACGAAATGACAATACCAGAAATCAAGAAAACGGACGGTACTGTTATTCCGGAAAGAAAATATATGAATGGGGACAGGGCAATCTTCAAGCATCCTCGTTTTTCAAGGTTTTATCGTGGCGATTTTACCGGAATAAACGGTAAATACCAAGGAATGAAACTATATACTTGCAAGACCTTAAAGAGAATTAAGGAATTGCAGAAAAGTACCTTTGATTATTGCGGAGAGATGTTCGATATCTACGATGAAAATGGGAAGGTTGATGTAGATGTCAAAGAAGATTAGTTTCGGCTTATCCGTCCGTGAAGTCCAAAATGCAATCAAAGAGTTGCGACAGTATCAATCCGACCTTAACCGAAAATGCGAGGAATTGTGTCGCAGGCTCACGCAAGAGGGCATATTGATTGCACAAGCGCATATCGGTGACAGTGGTTTTGGAAAATACGTGTATCTTGGCTCTGAAATCACTCCGCAACAGGCAGGGTGCAAAGCTATCCTATATATGGAAGATACCACGAAGATTAAGAGTGAGTGGCAGACCTTAGATGGTGTTCAGAGCGCCTATGTGTCACCGGCATTGATGTTAGAGTTCGGGTCTGGACTTAAAGCAGAGAATCCAAGCAACGTACCTGGTGTAGGTACCGGAACATTCCCAGGCGGTAAGCATGGAAATGAACCGGGTTGGTACTATATGGATTTGGAAGGTAACTGGCATTATTCAACCGGTATTTCACCGAAAATGCCTATGTACTATATAGGCAAGGAATTAAGGGAAAAGGTTGTGGCGATTGCAAAGGAGGTATTCGGAGCATGAAAAAGCCTAAGTTGATATTCAAAATCAATAGAAATAACACCGCAAAGATATATGTAGGTGGAAAGTGGCAGAAACTTGTTGCAAGAGCAGAAATTGTAGCAGAACCATTTGACCACAATGTCAAAATTGAGCAGGTTAAACTTGGACACGATGGACAACCAGTGATTGAAAATAATGAGGTTATTCATACAGAGAAGCATTTTCATTTCGGGGCGGTGGTCTAAATGGCAGGATTTGATTGGAATACATTCTATTCGCTATTCCAAGCGAAAATGAAATCGGTTTGCACCGTAGGGAGGTACACAATAACAAAATCGTCTACCTATCCATACTGTGACATTGCCTTGTCGGATAATTCCGGTGGTAATTATGATTTGGAGAATAACGAGGGTTCGCAGAATCCGATGTTAACGGTTACGGTATACTGTAACAACTACGATGACACGACTTGCTACGATGTCAGCATGAAAGCAAAAGAATTGATGCTGTCCTATGGATTTCAGTGCATGTCTGGTCCGATTAAGATTGATAACACAGATCCTGCCGTTGCAAGGTGGGTAGCACGGTACCGGCGCGTATTCGGTTCTGGAGATAAATTAAGAAAGTTAAATTGAATGATACCGGGAAACCGGTTCAGATAGAAACTATGTTGAGAGCCAAAAGGCTCTTATTTTTGTGTAAACAAGGAGGATTTAGTTATGGATTTGACTACGATTGGCGTAAAAGTCGGATATGCTGTTGAAGCAACAGCAGGTCAGAAACCCACTGCTTTTACATGGTTACAGAGATGTAAGGCAATTGGAGGTATCAGTCTTACGAACGATAAGATTGATGTTACAGCATTAGAAGATTTAATTAAAAAATATGCTGCAGGTGCTGCCGACACCGGTGGAGATTGGCCTCTTACATTTGGCTTGAGCAATGATGTTGTTGATGGACTTACCGCTATGAGAACTGCAAGCATTGAAGGTAAAACGAGTGGAAAAGCAACATGGTTTGAAGTGTGGTTCCCTGACCTTAAAGATGCATTCTATGTTGTTGCAGAACCCGGTATGATTCCTATGCCGGATGTTTCTGTCGGTTCAGCAGCAGAGATTCAGGTTCCTTGTACTATCAATGAGTATAAGGGCCTTGATACTGCAATTGAGCCCACTGCGCCGGTAAAACAGTAGGCTCTGAGCAAACGGCTGATGTGCAGAGCCTTAATGAAGAAGCCGATGAAGATGTTGTAAATGATGAGAATGGGGTGGAGTAATCCGCCCCTGTTTTTGGAGGACTGAATATGAAAACAATAGAAATCAACGGAAAAGCATATGATATAGAGTTTGGCTTCGGGGCAGTAGACGAAAAAAATCTCATTCAGAATATGTTTAAAATCGTTTCCGGGTCATATTTCTTTAATCGTGGTAAAGAAGAATCAATGGCCGCTGCTATGATGAATGGTACGGCTGAAATGGTGGCTGATTTGCCTATGATTTGTAAGCAGGCATTCTATGCAGGTCTTAAAGAGCATCAGGATGGAATTTCTTATGATGATGCAGTTGAACTAATGAAATCCTATATGAAGGAGAATAAGCTGAGCTTCAACGCTATGTATCAGTTGCTTAAGTCCTGTATGGAGGAAGACGGTTTTTTCGAATTGACCGGAATCACGGAGATGATGATGGAAATGAGAAAAGAACAGGATACGGAGGAAGTAAAGAAGATTCCCAAAACTCCTCAGGATCATCGAAAGAAATCAACTGGCACGAAGTAATTTGGGAGAATTATTTTGTCCGGGCAACGGCAATTGGAATATCTTATGAAACATTTCAACATCTCAATCCTTATAAACTGGAATTATATGAAAAAGGATTCGAAATTCAAAAGAAAATAAAAGATGAGGAAATGTGGGTAATGGGTATCTATGAGTTCCGTGCAGTAAGTGTGGCTATAGACCATTGCTTGAATGGAAGAAAAGCCACATCGGAATATTTTAGTGAACCACTTAGTTGGAAAAATGATAAACATACTAAGGAAATTGAAGAGAGAGAACTTACAGAGGAAGAGAAGAAACAGGCGCGCGAACAGGTGCTCATGCAGTTAAAGATAATGATGAGTAATTTCAACACATCTAAAAAAACTTGACATTCCTTGGATATGCGACCATACTATAATTGTAACATGGTTGCGTATTCATAGGGGTGATTTCATGAAGTACTGTTTATATTGTTTGGAAAAATTGCATGACGATGTGAATATTTGCCCAAAATGCGGGTTTGATTTTACTAAGTATATGGGAAGGCCTACGAAGATTAAACAACCGAAAAAGAAAAGAAAAATACTAAGAGATTTTTCTGATGAAGAGATATTGGCGATGGGGCTTTATCCTCAAAATGAATCATATAAAATGAGTTTGATATCAAGAATATTAGGGAACAGATAATTCAGCACTTACCATAAAATATGGTAGGTGCTTTTCTCTTGCCAGAATGTCCAGAACGTCAGTGCAAATCATAGATAGGTGGTGACTGACGTTATGGGAATAGAGATCGATCGCTTAGATGTTCAAGTTGAAGCTCAGGCGAGTGATGCCAATAAGCAACTGGATAAAATGATCAGCAAATTGGAGAAGGTTTGTTCCGCACTTTGTGATATAAACGGTAGTGGAATTACTGAGTTTGCGTATGGCGTCAGAGAACTTGGAAGTTCGGTAAAAACATTCAGTTCAGTAAAAGCATCTGATTTTACAAAATTAGCAAATGGACTGATGAAGATCAGCAAAGTGCCATCTGGTAGTCTTTGGAATACTTCTTATGCAGTTGGAGGACTTGCAAAGAATCTTGGCGAATTAAACGGAGTATCGTTTGATGTTGCAGGACTAATGAACGTGGCGAATACCTTAACAAAGTTCGGTAGTAAGACAGGTACTGTTGGAACAGAGAATCTCACCAAGATTAAAGATTATCTTGCGAACTTTGTTGCCGAAATGAATGGTGTAGGATCTGTTACATTTGACATAGAAAGTCTTTTAAAACTTTCTGCAAGCATATCAAAACTTGGAGGGGAGAAAGCAACTCAAGCAGCCAGGAATCTACCGGCAATGAGTGTTTACCTAAAAAAGTTCATATCTGATCTGAACGGCGTTGGAAGCGTGACATTTGATCTGCAGGGGCTTTCCGAACTTGTTGGATCAATCTCAAAACTTGGCGGTAAAGCATCCACGCAGTCCATCAAGAACATCCCGAATCTTGCCAAAGCCATGAGTGACCTTATGGCTACGTTGTCCAGCGCTCCAACTGTGTCTCAAGATATCATTGTAATGACTAATTCGCTTGCGTTATTGGCTTCTCAAGGAAGTAAAACAGGTAGCGCAGCGAA
This sequence comes from uncultured Lachnospiraceae bacterium, assembly GCA_945919075.1. GTDB lineage: Bacteria > Bacillota > Clostridia > Lachnospirales > Lachnospiraceae > Acetatifactor. The sequence goes on along the minus strand of CAMEIX010000022.1, from coordinate 34,048 downwards.
TGCAATTAGCAATTCCATTAATTCTTACGGAAATGCTGCAGATAGAGCAACGAAAAAAACAAAAAGCCTTGCATCGGTTATCGGATCATTAAATGCAAACTTTTTCTGGATAAAACGTATTACAGATAAGTTGTACAAATTTACCGGCTCATCTATGGACTTCCTTGAGACTGTAAACTACTTTGAAGTTGCCATGCGTGAAATAGGCGACAGTGCAGCAATGCAATGGGAAGAAAATGGGTATGCATCCGCAGAAGCATATGCAGAATCGTTTGCAAAGCGCGCCAAACAGTTAACTGAGAAGATGACCGGATATTCCATCGATTCTGATGGTAACGCGACTTATCTTGGCGTGAAAAACCTCGGTATGGATCCTGATAAGGTTTTGCAGTATCAGGCAACCTTTGCTCAGATATCTTCTTCCATGGGTGTAGCAGAGGAATCTGCGCTTAACTTCTCAAAAGCTCTCACGATGCTTGGAGCCGATTGGGCTTCTTTGCGTAACCTTACATTTGAACAAGGTTGGGAGAAGTTTGCATCCGCTTTGGCAGGACAGAGCCGTGCCGTACGTACTCTTGGAATTGATATTACCAATGCCACATTGCAGGAATATGCCTACAAGTATGGCTTGGAAATGGCTGTATCAGAGATGAATCAGGCTACCAAGGCACAGTTACGCTTGCTGGCCATCTTAGACCAGTCCGAAGTTGCTTTTGGCGATTTGGCAAATACTATTGAATCCCCTGCAAACCAGATTCGTATGTTGCAACAAAACGTGAGCAACTTGGGCCGTGTATTCGGTAATCTTTTCCTTCCCATATTGCAAGTCACACTACCGTATATTAACGGGGTTACTATTGCCTTGCAAAATTTAATGATATGGCTTGGAAAACTTCTTGGCATTAAATTTGATGCTATTAACTCTGCTACCGGTGGGATATCTGATGATATAGCGGGAATAGCAGATGGTGCAGATGATGTAGGCGGAGCATTAGATGATGCAAATGAATCTGCTAAGAAGTTAAATAAGACATTACGTAATTGGGATGAAATAAACAATATTACTACGAAAGATAATTCCGGTTCCAGTGGAACAGTAAAAGGCGGTGGAAATGCTCTTCTCGATGACGAAATAGCAAAGGCTTTGGAAGATTACGAAAAAATCTGGAATGAAGCTTTTGACCGCATGGAGAATAAAGCACAGAAATTTGCTGAAAAAATAGAAAAATATCTGAAACCATTAAAAGATATCATTGAGGATTTTTCAGTAGGAGATTTCTTTAAGGCTGGACAAGATACATCTACCTTAATTGCAGGAATACTTAATTTCTTTGCAGATGCAATTGATAAGGTTGACTGGTATAAAATTGGACAGAATATGGGTGACTATCTTGCCGGTATTGATTGGATTAAGATACTTGAGTCTGTAGCGCATGTATTCTGGGAAGGTTTGAAGGCAGCATTTGAGTTATGGTCCGGAATATTTTCCAATGCTCCGTTTGAAACCTTGTTTATTTCGTTGTCGTTTATTCCAAAACTTCTTACGTCAATAGTATCAAGTAAATTTGTAACAGGAATTATGCAACTTGCTACAAAATTTAAGACGTTGAGCAAAAATGCATCCGGATTTATGCAGAATCTGGATTCGACAGGTCAGGTATTAACTTTTAACAAGGGAATAACTGCAATTCGTAACAATCTGACCAAATTACAGAAAGGTACAATCGGTGTTACGGCTGTATTCAGTGAGTTTTTCCTGTTAAAAGATGGATTTTATGACTTGGTTAAAGGTTCTGATAACCTTATTGAATCAATAGCTGAAATAGCAGTAGGCGCTGGAGTATCTTCAGGCGCATTATATCTCGCATTTGGTCCTGCCGGGCTTGCTGTTGCCGGTGTTACTGCTTTGATAGGTTCTATAGTTGGAATTAAGAGTGCAATAGACGATATAAATGCGGAATGTATAGGAAAAACAATATATGATGCTTTTAATACACCGAATGGGGTTCCTGTATCGGAACTGACTGACAATCTAACCAATTCTCTTAAAGAAGCGTCCAGTAAATTTGATTATATGTCTGAATCATCGCAAAAGATGGAAGATGTACGTAACCAGGTTTCAAATGTCTGGATGGAAATCGATAAAATAAAAATAGCCATGGATAATGGAGTCTTATCTGTAGAGCAAGGAAAGCAGGAATTAGAAAGACTTTTCGGAGAATTGGCAATATTGGCAGGAGATAAATTCGGACAGATGTCAAATGATATTCTATTGGCATTTGGAGAAAATGGAGCATTGAGAACTGTCAATGACAGTATGGTTGCTGATACACAAGCAGCTATAGACAGTATGATTACTTATTGCTACCAAGGAAGTGAGAGAGCTAACGAAATTGTTGCAGAACTTGCAGGAATGGATTTTAATGATCCAAGATATCAGGAACTTATGCAAGAACTTGCTATGTTAACTGGTGAAATGGATGATTTTTCAGCTGCAACAGAGGGATTTGCCAATCAAATAGATTCATTGAAAGGTAAAGTGAATTTTCAGGATTTAATTGGCGAAAATGGAGAACTTGATGTTGAAAAACTGACGGAATATTTTAATGAATCAAAAAAAGCATTGGATGATTACAATAAGACTTTAGACGATGCACGTGTAAAATACGAAGATTACTTTAATGATGTGATTGAAAATCCTTATGCTACTAAAGAGCAGAAAATTTATGCTGAACAGATGATTCAATATTTGAATGAGTCTATTGATGGTCTTCGTGAAGATGCAAAATCACAAGTAAATGATTTCTCAGACTTCCTACAAAAGGAATATCTTAGAAAAACTTCTGATGTAATAAAAAGTGCGCAAGAAGACTGGAATAGTTTTGGATTATTAGAACTTACTGCTCTTAATTTCACAGACGCTTATAATGAAACAGAATATGTGAAGAAATCTGTAGCTGAAGTGGAAAAGAATTTTGCTTTGTTGCAGAATGCAATTACTGATTCTTTCGGTGAAATTACGGAAGAAAGTACAAAGGCCGGAAGAAGTTATGCGAGATCAATATTTGATGGCATTATCATTGAGGCAGAAACTAATGGTTCTGATTACGATGTACTACGTGAAGATTACAATGAATTTATTAATGGAGTATTAGAAGACGTTCCTGATATTGCAAATGATATTGGAACTCAAACTATAGAGTCGTTTGGGTCAGGAATGGTTGATGGAATTTCGTTTTTAGATGAATCGGCTTCTGAAATAGGAAATTGTGCAGAAAAAAATCTTGATTCAATGGTTAAGAAGTTTAAGCAGTATGGAAGTGATTCTGTAGATGGACTTATTAGCGGAATTGATGAAAGAAAAAAACAACTTGAAGATAAAATGAAAGAAATTGCTAACATGGTGCAAAAATCTTTCGCTAATTCTCTCGAAATCCATAGTCCTTCAAGGGTAATGTTTGAACTTGGCGAAAATACCATGGAAGGTTACCAATTAGGTGTTGAAAGCCTGTATTCTTCTATCGAAAAATCACTTGGTGGTTTTTCAGAAGCAGTGGTTGTTAGCGCAACTCCGTCTTCATTTATGGATAATGTAGAGTTGTCCAGAGGGTTAATTAGTCAACCGGACAGTGAAAACTATTCATATTTTGATGGTAATTCATATGATTATTCAGAAACAAATGCTCTCCTGCGTGAATTATTATCTGAGGTTAGAAAAGGACATGTAATAGAATGTAGTGGAGAGGCATTAGGAAAAACAATTCGAAGAGAAGATCAGATGTTTTATGATACGACAGGTGTTGGAATGTTTGAACATTGAAAATATTGAAAAAACTCCCGTATTATGATAATATTTTGTAAAGCATAGTGCGGGAGGAATTTTCATTGAATCAGAATAATAAGAAAAAAATCAAATGGATTGTGATTTCGATATTGGTAGTTTTGGTAATTATCGGTTGTGTGTGTGTGAAACATTATTTCAATAAGATAGTTGATGAATCTGTCAGAAACACATTACATAATTCATTCAAAGAAGATACGTCTGAAACAGAAGAAAACAAAGATTATAGTAATTTTGATGGAGATTATATTGATGATGCAGAAAATAGGTCTTTAGAACTGATTGATTCATTTGAATATGCTTATGATGATGAAAATTTCTTTTCTGTGGACTTAATGAAAGATACTGATACCATGAAAAAATCGGTGTGGATAACCGGATATTATTCAAAAGAAAATATAGGGTTAATGAAAAATGATTTTTTGTTTTGTTGGGCATATCCATTTTCTGAAAAATTAGATATAAATGTGTTTTATAAAGTTGGTGAAGAATACTATTCATATGGTATTAAAAATGGTGAATTAATTATTCACACCATTCCGCTTGATAATAGCGAAGATATACCGGAAGGATATATAGAAAAATTTGAAAATATGAGAAATGAAATTCTTGATTTCTATATTAGAAATGGACTTTATGAACCCTGATAATACAAGTTTGAGTGTATAAATGTTCCAATATAAGAAATAACACCAATACATGAATAATTACTTTCATAATATACAAATGAGAGTTATATAGTGGATTTTTACAAACATTATACAACTTATGACATGGCGGAAGAAATGTTAGCAGATGTAAAAATTGGACGTTATCCAAATAGAAATACTGCGTATCGAATATTAAAATATATAACGGTTGAATGGCCTGGTACCTATGCAGCGAATGAAGCAGAGTATTTGATATACACGGATTATTCAAATTGAAAATGTAGTAGTAAAAAGCACAATATTATAAAAGAGTATAATGTTATATAAAATAAATATGATAAAGTATTGATAATTATAATGCCCTGTAGTACGATATAAGAAAACCAAAATGGTTAGTGTACAAGGGGGATAAAATTATGAGTAAAAGTACTAAAAATTCTAAAAACGTATCAGTTGCAAATTTTAATACGGTATTCTTGAAGGATAATGGTGTAGAAGCGCCGTTATTGGAATATTTCGATTCTATTTTGATGCCAGCTTTGCAAAGCGGAATTCAAAGAATCGTTAATGATGATAAGTATATCATTATGAATACTGATGTCGTGGAGTCCGTAGAAGGTGAATATGTTTTAACAGGATATATTGTAAAAAAGACTGTACTGGAGAGATTTTCTGATTTAGACAGCAATGGAAATCTAATTGAAATGGATGATAGATATAGTGCTGCTCCATTTTCGTTGTTTGCTATATATTTAAAAAATCACAGAATGATTTATGTTGAGAACCAAAAAGGTAGTCCAAAGTTGAGCAGTTTTCGATCAACGATAAAGTTTATAATCGATACTTATGTAAGAACACAAAATAATCTTAGAGAACAATATGGAGAGCAGCAGTTACCTATTCCTTTAGTAAATGTTGTAGGAATTCCTTCAAGGGAAAACATAAAAAAAGAATTAATAGAAGTTCAAAAAATAAACATGTTGACATTAAGATTCTTTCCTCTTAATGGTGATGGTGATATAGATTTCTCTGGAAGCCTTGGATTTTTGTCAAATGAGGCAAGGAAAAAATTAGGCAGCAAAACTGGCGAAATTAAATTTAACTCTCCAGAGAATAAACAAGGTGTTATAGATATGTTATCGGAGGCTGAAGGAACTATTGAACCAATAATCAAAGTAACGTGCGAGAATGGCACTAAAAAGACAATTAGAAATGATAGAATGTCAGAAAGTATGAAATTGAATATTTCTGGAGATAGTCTTAATAAAGAACTCGACAATTCTATAGCTGAAGGAAGAAAGATTGCCAGTGTGCAATACACGAGTGAAGAAAACGCACGTATATATTCTAACAATGTAGGGAAAATAATACCTTTTTTAAGAAAATAAAGGATGTGAATTAATGGAAAACGATAACGACCAGATAGAAGCAGTTGAGCGTATGCTAAAGGCTGAAAAGTCGGAAGATTTATTAAAACAGTCATTTGGTATTTATTTAAAATTTGATCGTGGCAATATAATTTCAAGAATAATAATAATTTTGATTAGTATTTATTTTTCTATAAAAATCAGCACAATAGAAACTGTTATTGTCATGAGGGATATATCTTCCGTCATGCTCGATGTTGCGTTAGCTGTATTTGGAATAATATTTACAGGATATGCATTATTCCAAGCGGTATTGAATAAAGAACTTATTACCATTTTTATGCAGGACATAAAAAAAGACAAAAAGACAAAAGAGTGTAAAAATACTCTCCATATAACTAATTGGAATTTTGTTCAACTAATGTTTCAGTTTGCCGTCATGATTTTTGTTAATTTATTTTTGAGAATATCATTATTTATAATTCCAGATAATTTTTGCGTTTGCAGTTTAGAGATTGTGAATGTGATATTATCTATCATAGCTTTGTTTGTTTATTTCTATCATGTAATGGTGATCCTATGGAGACTTATAAGTTTTTTGTACAATATTTATGAACTTTTCAACACATATGCGGTTTCAGAGTATATTTCATCCATTGACAATAACAAATAATAATATGAAATATTGAATTTGGCACTTACCACGCGGTAGGTGCTTTTCTTATGCAAAAAACGAGGTGACAGCATGGCATATGAAGGTTACCTACTAAAGATGAATGGCGTAAAGATACCACATAAATACATGGAGCACGATAGTTATAAGGTCAAGGTTAATACACAAGACTTAAATAGTGAACAGGATGCAAATGGTAAGTTGCATAGAAATGTTCTTGAGCATTCATCCATTAAAATAGAGTGGAATTTTCCATCTGCAACAAACATATTTATGCAGGAGTTGTTGAGCATCTTCCGTGGAATATGGGGAAAATCAAATGAAAGAAAAGCTGAATGTACAGTATATGTACCGGAGTGGGATGAATACCACACCGGTACTTTTTATATGCCGGATATGGAATTTCAAATCTATAGTATTCAGAACGATATCATAAGATATAGGTCAGTACGTATGGCGCTAATTGAGTATTAAATCAAGGAGATAATCATGATCAATATATCATCCGAAGCAAAGAAGAAAATACAACAAGGAAATACCCATAAAGAATATGTGATTAAGTTTCCCAATAATGACCGTGATGATATTACAAATGTCAATATCGTATCGGAATCTGTTTCTTTCACGGAATCCATATGCAGCAAGGATAAACTGAAATTTGGCTTGTGCGAAGCCAGTATGCTTAAATTCGATACGATTAACGTTGAGAATATCAAAGGCCGCACTATTGATGCCTTTCTATATATTGATGATATCGAGATTCCATTAGGCAGATTTGTTGTGTCTTCCTGCGAGCGAAGTGCTAAGAATATGCAGAGAAGAAAGGTGATAGCATATAGCCTTATTGCACAGAAAAAATGGCAGTTAAGTGACCAGATAAAAACCATTTTAGACAATTTTTGCTGGAAATACGAAGATAGCATGATGTTTAACACAGAAGCCGTGAAAGTAATGGTTATGCCAGAAGCATACCAACTATCCAAAATCACCGAAGTGTTAGATAACGTAAGTGATATTGCAACAAGTTACATTTCAGATAACGAACAGATATCAGTAAGGGCACACTACAAGATGGATAACGACTGGACGTATCATTTGCCTGATTGCGCTATCATACTAAAAGAAGTTTACCAAAAAGAATACATCAAAAAAGTTCGTGAACTTTTAGAAGTGGCAAAACAGCAAGGGGCAAGCTTTAATGTAAAATACATACATAACAGATTCAGAGTAAACAATCTATCATATCATGAAGAAAAAAAGAATGGAGATACTTGGGAAAGCGTGCTTTCTGAAAGGTTTGAAGATGGAGTTTATATAAATTTCTTTTCTGACTGGTTTAATCCACAAGACAGTTATTTTGTATACCCATCACTTTTCCGAGAGCATTACACAACCGATACATCTACAAGTAAAAAATACTGGAAATCACAGGTAGACGTGTACCCTGAAATCCCATACAGAATGCAATTGGTTAAGATAACCCGTCCAGACGGTCTTAACTTAACAGAAGAGGTACTGTATGACACAGGCGAATATGATAACTGCATGTACGAATGCGTAACTATACTTGGAGTTGGCACTATGGACAGAAACCAAATGTTTATAGATCCTATTAAACAAATAAAGCAAATCAAGAGCATGAGAGTGGATAATAATACCACAGGCTCTACCACGTACAAAAACGAAACTGTATACAAGTACGATATATCAGTCATGGAATCGCTTGATTATCGTCAAATTTTTGAAAGTTCACTTGAACTAATAGGGAAATTCGGTAAATTTACACGCGACGGTTCTTTTGTTGAGTTTGGTCTTGAAAGCGGACATTTACTGCTTCCATCAGAAACTTTGTATCCTTCCGCTTCTTTATATCCTATGGGGGCAAACGGTGGAAGATACAAAGGAAGTTCTTATTTTTCCGCATGGTGCTCAGATGAGGAGACAAAACCTTATCGTGCCGTAACCTGCACATACACTACGTTAGGCACTGACGGAAACGAAGAAAAAGCATTCGCAGAATATATATTGATAAAAAATGTTGAAGATATAGAAAATTATCAAACATACGACATATCCAATAATTATCTTATTAAGACCAACACATTTCAAGAATATGAAATGAATGAAATACTGGCAGAAATCGGAGAAAGTATACGTAATGTGCGATATGTACCAGCGTCTATAAATATGATAGGCGTTCCTTATCTTGAGGCAGGTGATGCAATATCTATAGTCACACAGGACGGTTCGGAATTTACAACTTACATATTAAGACGTACTTTGAATGGGATTCAGGCTTTAAAAGATAACTTTGAAAGTAGAGGTTAGAAAATATGGAAAAAATATGGAAAAAAACTACATTTGTTAATGATAATGAACCGGCTCTGTCCGCTGACCTGTTGAATGAGAAGGAAGATGCAATTGATAAGATGGACAACCGCATTTTAGAATTATATAAAGGTGGTGGTGGCGGTGTTAGTTCTTCTTGGGATTCTGTTACAGATAAACCATTCGAAACATTGGGAGAAGGATTAAACGTTGACGAAAATGGTGTTTTATCTGTTATTGGAAGCGTAGGTTCTTTAGTTATAGATACACTTTTTGATGAAGTTATTGACTCAACCGGAACATATACGTTGACAAAAAGCATAGATGATTACGATTTTCTTATAGCTTCTGCTTGGGGATGGAGTTCGAGTAATACATATGAACAATCTAACTATATAGTAATACCTAAAAAAGACTATTATATAAGGTCTACAGAGGGTGTAGGTTGGGCATTCTGCATAAATACTTCTTACAATGGCAGTAGGCGTTGTATATTCCAATTTGACGATGATACTACGTTGAATGTTGTATATCAAGATATCTCTAAATTTAGGGCATTATATGGAGTTAAGATAGGTAGCCAAGGTGGTAGTGGTGAATCTGTAAATGAATTAAAAAATAGAATTGAAAAGTTAGAGAATAAACTTCCTTTCAGCCTTGGTATAGATGAAAATGGTAACTGTGGATTCATCAAACCGGGTGAGGATACCGTGACACCGTTCGGAAGCGGTGGCGGTGGTGCATCCAGAACGGTAGGAACCATTGAGAATTTACAGATGGCAACAGTAACAGGATTAACAAGCGAAGTGACCGTTGAGCCGGTGACAGAATAGGGGGATAAAATATGTTGACAAGAAATTTTATAAATATGATAGGAAATACATATGGGATAGGAGCGGATAACGCACCAGTAGCCACTACATTAGATGGCAATACGCAGAATTTACAATTTACAAAGAGCCAGTCAATGTCAGTATTCAATGATGCATGGTGGGGATATGGCAGATTTGTGATTGGGTCAGGAACAACATCACCGAAATGCACGGATATAAATTTGGAAAGTAAAATAGAAGAAGGATATGATTGTAGCATATTAGCGAAAAGATACATTCAGGGAGAGGAAAAAGACTATATAAACATCTATGGAACATTAACTAATAGCGGCAGTTCACCGATTACATTTAGCGAATTAGGGTGGATTGGTCATTGTAGAGGATCCTTGTCATCATCAACTGGTTACGAATTTCTATTAGCTCGTGAAGTCTACGACACACCAATCACGATTGCTCCCGGTGAGAGCGTGGCGGTGAACGTCAATGTTATGTAAGGGGTGAACAGTATGGATTTAGTAGAAAGAGCAATACCGATTGGTACGGGAATTAAAAGTTCAAGTATCATATCAAAAGTAGTTGGATGGTACGGAGGCGGTGATGTTGCAGGAAGAAAGGTGACTGCAATAGTTGAGTATGAGGTTTTGAAAAATGGAACAGCATTTATTGTTGCGAAAACAGATAAAAAAACAACATATGGTTCTATGAACATATCGGATTTTTCCATTCTTGTAAATGATGAAGAAATCGGAATGGAAGAAAACGTTATGTATTCAGTGAAAGTCAATGAAGGCGATGTGATAAAAGCCACGGCAAAGTTTACCGCAGATAGCAATACATCGTCAAACCATATGGCGACTGGAATTTTAGAAATGGCGGTTTCAATATAAATAATCATATATCACACAAGGGATGCCTTATAAAGCAGGAATAAAAGCCTGCTTTTTTCATGCAGAAAAAGAAAGGAGGATTGATGCCTATGGTTGAGTTTATCTCGGAAAATTGGCAGATTCTGACAGCACTGATAACGGCGATTGCATATATGTACCGACAGATTCTGGCAACAAGGAAGGGAATCAGGGCGCTGCTAAGGGCTGATTTGATTCGGCTCTACAACAAGTATCATGATGATTTAGGATACTGCCCTGTGTATGTCAAACAGTCACTGGAAGATGAATACCAGCAGTATCATGCACTGAAGGGTAACGGTGTTGGAACAAATTTATATAACGCATTAATGGCTCTACCAACAGAGCCACCACAGAAAAAGGAGGATTAATATTATGACAAGTACTATTGTAACAATTTTTATCATTGTATTTGCAGTTGTGGCAATTGCATCATGCACCTACATCTATCTGAGGAACAAGACATTGGATGACATCAGAGGAGATGTATATCAGTTGTTCCTCAAAGCGGAACACAGGTATGTTGAGACCGGCTCCGGAAAACAGAAGATGAAATGGGTTATCCATAAAGCAAGGGGATTGCTACCTGAATGGTTACAGATTTTTATCACAGAGGAATTTTTGTATAAGGTTGTGCAGGCATGGTTTGACGCAGTAAAGGATTTGCTTGATGACGGAAAGATAAATAATCATCTGAAGCAGTAAAAACGGAGGTATGCATTATGGTCAAACCTGTAGATTATAAGCAGAATGATAAAATATGGGGAGGCCTTCCATATGCAGTGGATGGCGAGAAGAGTACAATTAAGAGTGCCGGATGTGGCCCCACATCTCTTGCGGACGTTTTGGCGGCAATTGTAAGCACGTACATAGACCCTGTTACTCTGGCGGCATGGGCGCGGTACCATAACTACAAGGTAAAGAATAGCGGTACCAGCTACAGTTTCTTTGTTCCGTGCGCAAAAGAATATGGTGTAACGGTGCGCCGTCTCAATATATCCAATGTTTATGGAAAACCTTATAGCAGTGTACATAGTCAGGCTTTGAAAGAACTTCTGAAAGGAAACTGGATTATAGCCTGCATGGGAAAAGGTAACTGGACAATCTCAGGCCACTATGTTGTGGCATACGGCTACGAGGACGGTTATGTATATATCAACGACCCGGCCAGCACAAAGGCAAACAGAGCAAAGAATACGTGGGAATTGTTCAAGAGTCAGGTCAAGTATTACTGGGGGGTTGAGGTACCGGAAGAAATTAAGCGTAACGGCATTGTCAAAGACGGAGAATACCGGCAGGAAGATTTCGTGCGAGAGGTACAGTTTTGCACCGGTGCAACTCCGGACGGAAAGCCTGGAACAGAGACTTTGAGTAAGACAATTACGGTGTCTGCAAAGAAGAATAGAACGCACTTTGTTGTAATGCCTTTGCAGAAACTTTTTAAGAATCTCGGATATTATGCAGGAAATGTAGACAAAGTAGCAGGAAGACTATTCACGGATGCAGTCAACAAGTATCAGGATGTGAAGTTATTGTATCCGAAGCCGGACGGAGAGATTACGGGCAGAGGAAAAATGTGGAAATCACTTCTCGGAATTAAATAATCAATTTTTGCGGCCCTCGTGTGAAAAAACTCGGGGGCTTTTTTTATTTTAAATTTATAATAAACCACCTTATTTTGACGCATTATATAGGAAAAGGAGATTTCTATATGATGGATGTAGTCGTGAAAATCACTATTAAAGAAGTACGCATGAAAAAGGGAATATCAATAAGGAAATTGTCTGAAATGACAGGCATCAGCAAAACATATCTATCTGATTTGGAAAACAATCATTATAACCCATCTATTTATATATTATGTCTTATAGCCATACATCTTGGGGTTCCAACGAGAGCTCTATATACCTATAAAATAATCCATAAAAACTAAATTGTCCCTAAATACAGGGACAAAATGTTACATATTAATGAGTTTAAGACATTTATATATTATAAGGGTAAAATTTTCGCTTATTTTTATATGCTTTGCAAAAAAGAAAGGGTGGTAGCAATGGACGAAAGAGAAGATGATGTATTGGAAATGACGAATGAGGAGTATAAGGTTATTATTTTTGATATGGTAAATAAAATTGAAAACAATGAATTTCTAAAATTTCTATGTAGTTTTATAAAATCTGCAATAAAAAAGTGGCTGTGATGCCACTTCTATTTTTTATATTCCTTTGCAATCATTTTTGCATATTCCATTATTCTCGTTTGACCGTCTTTGTTTGAAGAGTTATAAAATTCAATCAGCATAGTGAAATCATCTGTCAATGATGCATTTGGTATTTCTTTTCCAGTCATGAGATATTCAAGGTTCACATCTAAAAATTCTGCGATCTTCATAAGCTTATCTTGTTTCGGTGTGCTTTTCCCATTTTTCCAATCAGATAATGTCATGTTAGATATTCCTGTTGCGCGTGCAACATCTGCGTTTTTAAGCCCTTTTTCATCCAGCAATTTTTGATATATAGAATACATAAAATCCTTTCTGAAAAATATTAAGGAAAACCATAAAAATATACTTGACAATTAAAGAAAAGTATAATAAACTAACCTTAGATTAAGGAAAACCTTAACAAAAGGAATGGAAAACCAATATTTTTCGTTTCTTTAATTTATTAGACAAGTAAATTATAACGGATTTCCTTAATAATTGCAATAGAAAGTTAGGATATTCTGTAAAAGAAAGAGCCGCTGTAACGGCTCAATCCAGTGTAACTTAATTCTTTATCATTTGTGCTTTGGAGCAGATTTGTAAATAGGACAGTCATTTCCGTTGCATTTGTCGCCAAACAAATTATGTTCACAACGGAAAGTACCTTTTACAAATTGCCTCTTATCTAAATTAGACACGTCTATGTATGAGACGCTGATAGTGTAATCGCTCTGCTGTGCAGGGCAATAACCAGACACTAACATAATAACTCCTTTCACAATAAAGAATTTTTTAGTTACGACACAATTATATAGAATATCCTAAATATTTTCAAGGAAAGGAGAGGAGATATTTGGGTTATCAGAAATTTGATCAGCTTGTGAAAGCAAGAGGAATTACCGCATATCGCGTTGCGAAAGATTTGGAACTTGCTCCTGCAGTATTTTCTGACTGGAAATCTGGGAAGAGCAATCCTAAGGCTGACAAGTTAAAAAAAATAGCTGATTATTTTGGAGTGACGATTGAGTATTTTTTGGAATAATCAGATATGTACATAGGAAACTAAATACAGAAAAAGAAAGGGGATTTGAGTGTACAGGATATTTGCAAGAGACATAGTGATTTCGGTCCTTTTGGCTATCATTACATCACTATTGCTAAACAATTGGTGGCTTTTATGTATGTCAGAGCCATATTTATTCATTGTGTTGTATGTGGAGCAATTTGAGGAAAAATTGATTCGTGTACAGAGAATGAAGAAATCTATTGAGAAACTTAGAAAAAGAAAAGTCCTGCCGCCGACCAAAGCAATGCAGGACAATCCAAAAAAACTACACCGTGATTATACCACGGAGAAAGAGAGAATTCAATGAGTAGAATTGTGGAAAACAATCAGGTAACTATCAGTGGAGAAATTATAAGCGGATTTCGTTTTAGCCACGAAACCTTTGGAGAAGGATTTTATATTGCTGATATTAAGGTGGACCGATTAAGCAATAATTTTGACATCATTCCTGTAATGGTGTCAGACAGGCTATTTGAAATAAGAGAGAATTGTACAGGTGCACAGGTTAATGTAACTGGACAGTTCCGTTCGTTCAATTGTCATGAAGATTCGAAAAACAGATTACTGTTGTATGTATTTGCAATAGAAATTGAGTTTGTAGATCAAATAGTAGTTTGCCGCGAATCGAATAGCATTTATTTGGATGGATACATTTGTAAGAAACCGTCCTACAGAAAAACACCGTTCGGAAGAGAGATTGCAGATCTGTTGTTGGCAGTGAACCGGCCTTACGGAAAATCAGATTACATTCCCTGCATCTGCTGGGGAAGAAATGCTATATATGCCAGTCGTCTTAATGTGGGCGAAAAATGCAGAATCTGGGGACGTATCCAGAGCCGTGAATATATGAAAAAAATTGATGAGCAGCAGTCAGAAAAGAGAGTTGCATATGAAGTATCCGCAAGCAAACTGGAGGTGCATGATGATGAAGAATAAAGCAATAAATGCACTTATTAAGATAGGTATGCCTGCGGACATTAAAGGATTTCAGTATATTGTGGATGCCATGTGTCTATTTAATCCGGATTACAGTGTCACAACAATATATGCCTTAGTTGCTCAAAAGAACAATACAACATCTTCTTGCGTTGAAAGAGCGATTCGGCATGCTTTTGGCGTTGTACTAAAAGATGGTGTATCTGGTTACATAGATCATTATTTAACAAGGAATCACACAACGAACGGTAATCTTCTTCATGTTCTGTATTTGCGACTAACGCAGGAGGAATAGGTATGGCATATGGAAATTATTGTTGCGTTTGCGGAGGTACTGTTGATAACAATGAGTACGATTTTGCAAAAGATATGTGCAAGGAATGCGCTATTGAGCAGGAGCAGGAAGAAAATCGGCGGTCTGAGGTTGCAAGGCTTTTAAATGCCGATTGTGAGCAAATGGTGTTGGAGGTATAAGATGCAGATTAAATTAAAATCGCTCCATTTGGAGAATTTCAAGGGTGTTAAGGATAAAACATATTCCTTTGGTTTTTTAACCAGAATTTTAGGCATGAACAGGCTTGGAAAGACAACTATAGCAACTGCTTGGTTCTGGCTACTGTCTGATAAGAACTACGAGTTGAACAGCAATCCGAACATCCGCCCGGATGATATAGAGGAATGCATTCCGACAGTGACAGCGGTTTTGGATATTGATGGCAAGGAAGTAACCATTTCCAAGATGCAGAAGCGCAGCGTTTCCAAACCGAATGATAAGGGGATCAGTAAGGTGACATTGACCAATACATACACGATCAATGAAGTACCGAAAACAGAGCGTGATTTCAAGTCTTATCTGGAAGATATGGGGCTTAACTTTGATAACTTCCTTGTGTGTAGTCATCCAAACGTGTTTACCGGGCAGAAAACAGCAGATATGCGCAAGGTTCTTTTCAAAATGGCAAGCGAAAAGACGGATTACGACATTGCCGTTATGAGTGCTGATACTGCAGATGTGGCGAAGCTGCTTGTTGATTATAAATATGAAGAAATCGAAGCTATGCAGAAAGCATCCAAGAAGAAAGCCATGGAGCAGGTCGATGCCATTCCGAATCAGATTGTCGGTCTGGAAAAGGCAAAGGTTGATATTGATGTTGCAGAGCATGAGCTGGCCAAGGCTGATTTGGAACGTCGTATTTCTGAAATTGATGCCAAGATTAAAGATGCTGGAAGTGCCGTATCTGATTTACAGTCAGAGGAAATGCATCTGCAGTTCGATATGTCCGGAATCATGCAGACCATGAACCGTGAGCTGTCAAATAAGCGCAGAGAACTTGATAATGCAAAGTATGAGGCATCACAAGCATTCACTGACGCGCATAATAAGATTTCTGCCAATAATAGCCAGATTGAGATAAATAAGTCTGCTATCGTAACTGCAGAGAAGAGACGTTCCGAACTTGGGGCAGAGTACAACGCTGAAAAGGCGAAATCCTTTGATGAAACGCCTTATTTGTTCCGAGAGGAAGAATGGCAGTTTGACGAAAACAGCACCATTTGCAAGTCGTGCGGACAAACTCTCCCTGCGGATAAAATCGAGCAGATTAAGGCTGATTTCGAAGTGAGAAAGGCAAAAGCTAAGAATGATTCTGAACAGAGATTGGCAGATGCTAAAGAAAGATTTGCAACCAGTCATGCTTCTGATTTGAAAAGAATAAGTGATGCCGGATTTGAACAGAGAGATTTAATTGTTAAGTTGACTGATGATAATGCAAAATTGCAGGCAGAAATCGAAACATTGAAAAAGCAGGAGCAGGAAGCATTTGCCAAGCAGAATGAACTTTCCAAGCAGTTAGAGGAACTTCCGCCAGAAGCGGATTATTCGCAGAATGAGGAATATGTGAAGCTGAAAGCAAGACATGATGAAGTGATTGCAGAAATCGCTAAGGCTGATTCAATTGGACATGATGAACTGATGGCGCAGTTTAAGGAAGAAAAAAAGGAACTGTTTGCAGAGTTGGATTCCGTCAAAGAGAAAATTGCACAGCAGACAAACAATGTCCGCATTGATGAACAGATTTCAGAGTTGCAAGAAAAACAGCGTAATTACGAGCAGGCGAAGGCAGATGCAGAGAAGATTCTTTATCAGCTGTCACTTGTCAGCAAGAAAAAGAATGAGTTGCTTGTCGAGGAAATCAATAATCACTTTGGAATCGTGAAGTGGCTGTTATTTGACTATCAGAAAAACGGCGAATACAAAGAGGTATGTATTCCAACGATTGACGGCAAGAGATTTGGAGATTCCACGAACACTGGCAGGGAGATTGAAGCCAAGTTGGATATTTGCAACAGTTTTCAGAAGTTCTTCGGTATGCAGGTTCCAATTTTCCTTGACGGCGCAGAGAGTATAAATGACGAGTATCTGCCGAAAGTTGATACGCAGCTTATTCTGTTGACCGTGACAAAGGACAAGGAACTTATTGTAGAAAGTTGAGGTGGAGTAGATGGAAACACTTGGAAAGATTTTAAGTATCGAAGAAGTAACGAACATACAGCTTGGTAATTCGGGTGCCTTAAACGGAAGTAATGGCTCTCAACTTGGAATGAAGCAAATGCTTAATGCTTTGATGGGAGGTTCTTCTTATGATGGATACAGAATTAAAACGGACAAGCACGAATTTAACATACTGATAGACAATGGTCAATGCTGTTGTGAAAGTTGGGGTTATTTCTACTTAAATGATGATGAGCAGGAGTTTGTCGGTTCTGAATTATTAGAAGTCAATCTCACTGACAAGGCTTTGGACAAGCAAAAGGTAGAAGAATCTGATTATTACGATGATTGCGGCGGTATTCAGTTTGTGGATTTTGTGACGGATAAAGGCATTCTGCAGTTTTCTGTATACAATGCTCACAACGGATATTACGGACACCCTATCATATTTGCAAAAGATGAAGAAATTTTTTATCAGGACACATTGTAAAGGAGAGCGAGCATAATGCAGTACATCAAAGCAAAATTTGAAAACAGCAAGCGCAGTTATACATATCAGACCGAGGATGATGTAAAGCCCGGCGATATCGTCACAAACGATAAAGGCAGTAAACTGACAGTCGTTGACGAGCCGGTAGATGCCGCTTGGATTATGTCGTTCGGAGCGGACAAGGTTGCGGTTGTGAAGAAATATGTGGAGCCGGAAAAGGCAGAAAGTGAGGGAGATTGATTATGGCAAATGATTTAGAAGTACAGAAAATAAACACGGCTGTCAGCCAGTGGACTAATTCAATCACAAGCCTTGTTACAAGGGATTTTGAATTGTGCGGAGTCACATTTGACGAATATTCAAAGCAGTGCGCTATGGCAGCAATGACAAGTATTTATCAGCTTGTTAAGGACAGTGACAAGGTTAAGGACTTAAACAGTCTTGATACATCAAATCTTCGTGAAATTGTTGGACAGGCGGCAAGCCTTAAGCTGAATGCAAATGCAGTACCGAGAGAGTGCTATTTCCAGTTACGCACAAAGAATGTAGGTGGCAATTTCTTCCAGGTAGTTGAAATGGGTATTGAGGGCGACGGCAACGACGCAATGCTTCGTAACTATGGAGAAAATGTGGAGACTGTTTATCCTTGTTGGCTTGTCAAAGAGGGTGATGTGTTTGAATATCCGAAGCACAAAGGTATTGAAATGACGCCGCCGGAATGGGAAGAAAAAGGGTTGTCTCAAAAGGTTATTCGAGTTGTTTATCCGCTGAAATTAAAGGACGGAACATTCCAGTATCTTATTGCAGAAAGAGACGGAGTTAAGGTAAATCTGTTTGCTCATGTTCGAAATAATCTGATGAATGAGACTTTTGGAATCCTTAAAGGTACAAATTCAAAAGGAAAAGCTAAGACGAGATATGATGCCACACCGGAAGAAAAGAAACAGATTGATGCAAAGAAAGAGGAAATCTACGATGCATTGAGAAAGTGCGATACCATCGAAGATATGCTCTCATGTGAAATTGCGAAACCTTATATCAGCGCTGCATGGCTTGATACGCCGGAAAGCATGATTGTCCGTAAGATGCGTAACAATGCGGTAAAGAAGTACCGTAAGGACTTCAACAGCATGGCGAAACAGTCATTCAATCAGTTGGACGAGACTTATGTGTCCGTTCAGGAAGAGATTTCCGAGAACGCCAACAGCGAGGATTTCATCGTTGATTCTCCTGCGGTGGAAGTCACGGAAGAAGCCAATGCGGACAAGGCTCCGTTTGAGGAATGAGAGTAGGTCTAGTTGATGTAGACGGTCACAATTTCCCCAATATTCCTCTTATGAAATTGTCTGCATGGCATAAACAGCAAGGAGATAGTGTTGAATGGTACGAACCACTTATACATGGGTATCCAAACAAACCGCTTGATAAGGTCTATATGTCAAAGGTGTTTAGTTTCACACCAGATTATGAGTATTTTGTGAATGCTAAAGAAATTCAAAAGGGCGGTAGCGGTTACTGCATCAGCCTTGTAAACGGTAAAGAAGTATTTGATAAATCAAATGATATTGAATTGCCTTATGAAATAGAGCATACATATCCAGATTACTCAATCTATGGTATTTCAGATACCGCCTATGGATTTCTAACGAGAGGATGCCCAAGAGGTTGTAATTTCTGCCATGTAAAAGATAAAGAGGGATTGTGCAGTCGCAAGGTAGCAGATTTATCAGAGTTCTGGAGCGGTCAGAAAAATATTGTTCTGTGTGATCCGAATATTCTTGCTTGTAAGGATTGGAAGCAATTATTCCAACAACTGATAGATAGCAAAGCATGGATAGACATAAATCAAGGATTGGATATAAGGCTCATGACAGAAGAAAAAGCACAAATGATAAAGAGCATGAAAATAAAAGAGTTACATTTTGCTTGGGATAGATACGAAGATAAAGATTTGGTTGTTCCTAAATTCAAAATGTTCAAGGAAGTCACGCAAATAGATATAAGGAAACTGATTGTATTTGTGCTTTGCAATTTTGACACAACCATAGAGCAGGATTTGGAACGGATATATACACTTAGAGATTTAGGTTACTGGGCATATGTGATGCTTTATGACAAGGAGCATATACCAAATAACAGCAAATTACGGAAAATGGCACGTTGGGTAAATATGAGAAGTGTGTTTGCTACTGTACCTAAATTCGAAGATTACTTAAGGAAGTGAGGTGTTGAAAATGGTTCTTAAAGTACTTGGTTCATCATCATCCGGCAACTGCTATATCTTGGAGAGTGATACTGAAGCATTGATAATCGAAGCAGGCTTGCCATTTATGGAAGTCAAAAAGGCTCTGAATTTCAATGTGAGGAAGATTGTTGGAGTGATATGTACTCATCGGCACAACGACCATATCAAACACTTAAAGGATTTTGTTACTTCCGGAATAAGGTCTATTGCTCCAAATGATTATTGGATGGAACATATCACTGAATGGTGGTTCCAATATGGAGAGCGTTATGACGAAACGAGAAAGTGCATAGATATTGGTAATTTCAAAGTAATGCCTTTTTTGGTAGTTCATGATGTACCATGTTACGGATTTTATATCGTGCATCAAGATATAGGCTCTCTGGTATACGCAACAGACACAGAGTACATAAAGTATCGGTTCAAAAACATCAATCATATCCTCGTAGAAGCCAATTACAGCGACGATTTGATTGACAACGAAGCAGTTAACAGAGAACACGTTTTAAGAGGTCACATGAGCCTGCAAACAGCTCTGGACTTCATTTCTACTAACGATAATCCGTCATTGAGAAATGTCGTTCTATTACATCTATCTGATAAAAACGGAAATCCCGTTGAATTCCTACAAAAGACCAAAGAAACAGTTAAATATGGCGCAGATTGCTACATAGCAGAAAAAGGACTTGAGGTCGATTTGAACCTTTGTCCGTTTTAGAAAGGAGAATCATGGAAAAGACAAAAATTGATTGGTGTGACAGCACATGGAATCCGGTTACCGGTTGCTTGCATGGGTGTGAATACTGTTATGCAAGAGGAATAGCCAATAGATTCTCTGGTGGTGGAGATAAATGGTCTGATGACAATTTGTTTGTCCTTGATGAAAAATTCTATACAGAAGAATCAGAAAGGGCTTGTCCGTATCCATATGGTTTTAAACCTACCTTCCACAGATACCGCCTTGATGAATATGCAGATAAGAAAGGTAGAAACACCTTTGTATGCTCTATGGCTGATTTATTCGGTTCGTGGGTTCCGGAAGAATGGATTATGAAAGTATTTGAATTCTGCAAGAAAGCACCACAGCACAATTATCTGTTCTTAACTAAGAATCCAGGAAGGTACATTGAGTTGGAAAACGACAGGAAACTTCCGTGGGCAGATAATTTCTGGTTCGGGACCAGTGTGACGAGGTTATCGGACAAGTACACATGGTTCACTGAAAAGAAATTCCATTGGTTTCTATCGGTTGAGCCCATGCTGGAAGGATTGGGAGAAATGATACCGGATTCAGCAAAACCGGAGTGGGTTATTGTTGGAGCAGAAACAGGAAACAGGAAAGACAAGGTCGTTCCTGAAAGAGAATGGATTGAGAGTTTGGTATCAGAGTGCAGAAAATTCAATATTCCGATATTCATGAAATCAAGCCTTGAAGAAATATGGGGAGAACCTCTTATACAGGAGTTCCCGGAACAATTAAGAAAGGATAAATCATGAACAAAGTAATTTTAATGGGTCGCCTGGTTCGTGAGCCGGAAGTCAGATATTCCATAGGAGAGAGCCAAACAGCGATTGCAAGATATACGCTGGCAGTTGACCGCAGATTCAACAAGGAAGAGCAGAGCGCAGATTTTATCAACTGTGTTGCCTTTGGAAAGAATGGAGAATTTGCTGAAAAGTATCTCCACAAGGGAACCAAGATTGCGATTGTTGGTCGCATTCAGACCGGCAGCTACACAAACAAGGACGGCCAGAAAGTCTACACAACTGATGTTGTGGTGGAAGAGCAGGAATTTGCTGAAAGTAAGAATGCTTCTTCTGGAAACAATGGCGGCGGAAATATCGTGCATCCGCAGAGTAATGTGTCAAACGGAGACTTTATGAACATCCCGGACGGAATTGAAGACGAATTGCCTTTTAACTAAGGAGGGATTGATTTGAAAGAACGCAAACCATCTGAGGTAATCGAAGATTTTCTCTCTTTCCTCGAAAATGCCAATAAGGAGCATATCGAATGTGGGCAGACCGTTGATATCTGTAACAAAAGGAATATCGATTATCTACATGATATGGAATTTGCGAAAGATAAATGCGAGCGTAACCGTATCGCTACGAAGATACATAATAACCAGATTCAGAGAAGAACTGCAAAGGACAGAGCGTTGGAATTTGAAAAGCTTGCAGCATTCTTTACTGATAAATCGAATAGACCGTTTATTGATCAGTTGAGGAGACTCTTGAAAGAGCAGAAAGACAGGGAAGCCTATCTTGCTAATGATAGGGGGTATGTAAGAAGGGCAGGTGATAGCGATGTTGATACTGGAAGATAGTCGTCAACAAGAAAGGAAGCATGAAATAAAACATTCTTATTTCCGGTCTGTTGGTGTCCACTGGAACCGAACAGCACTGTATTGTGGAGATTACACGCTTCCTGCAGATCAGAACATATGCATCGACACAAAGAAAGATATTCAGGAACTGATCGGCGATATACAAGTAAAGCAGATGTCCAAAACTGATATCAAGCAGAAGGTTTTCGATATTGCAGAGAATAATCACATAGGCTTTGACTTGGCAGAGAAGATATATCATGCGATCTGTGATGATGATGTTAACCGGTTCGCTGAAAAGGATATCAATGATATTTGTTTTCAGAATGGTGTCCATGAACGCGTTATAAGCGAATTTCAGAACCTTTATGTGAAGAGACATGGTTTCTTCCATAGGGGACTTAAGAGGGCGCAGAACAGCGGAATAAGGCTTATTGTGCTTGTAGAAAATCGAGATGGAGTCAAGAGCATCGACGATCTCTTTCGTTGGGTAAACGGCAGGCTGAATATATGGAAAAATTCCAGTCAAGTTATCGGGTATTACAAGAATGGAAAGCCGAGGTATAAGAGAGTCCAGAAATATCCGAATGCCATGACCGGAGAGCGTCTGGCAAAGGCCTGTCTGACAATGCAGCTTAAGTACGGAGTTGAGTTTCAATTCTGTACACCTGAGGAAGCCGGTGAACGGATTCTTTCTATATTAAATGTGAAACAGGAGGAATAGAAGTTTGGCAAAGGAAGGAATTGATAGTTTCCTTTTGGATTGCCACACTAACGACAATATTTCTGAAATAGAAGCAGAATTCGGAGTAAAAGGGTTTGCAGTAATAGTTCGTCTTTGGCAAAAGATATACAGCGAGAAGGGTTATTACTGCGAATGGATTGAAAGAAGTCCGTTGCTGTTCTTGTCAAATTGGTTTGGTGGAAATAGTGGTGTGACTGTAAATCTAATAAATGAAATAGTGAATAGGTGCTTGGAAAACGGAATCTTTAGTAAACAGATTTATGAGAAATACTCCGTTCTCACATCTGAAAGAATCCAAAAGCAATACTTCGATGTAGTAAAACGAAGAGAAGCAATTCCGGTTATTGAAGAGTACCTTTTAATTAGTGTTGGCAAAATTAAAGTAAATGTAAACAAAAACGTAATTTCTGTAAGCAATAATGCTAAAAATGTATGCAGAAATTCAATAAGTAAAGTAAAGGAAAGTAAAGAAAATAATATATGTGCGCCGGAGCCGCACGATTCCAAATCTGACATAGAGGAACAACTGCAGAAAGACTTTGAAATTATCTATGCTCTGTATCCAAAGAAGAGAGGTAAGACAGTAGCATTCGCTAATTATAAGCAGTGGGTGTCTGAAAAAGGTAAGGATATTGGAGGTAAGCGGTATCATCTGACGAACAGGCAGATTTACATTGCTGTCAAAAAATATATTAGGCAGCAGGAAGAGTCTGGTCAGGATGATTATCAATACTGGAAGAATTTCGACACGCTTATGGGACGTCAGCTTCTGGATTATGTGGATTTGGAGGAGGATAAGAAATGAGCTACATGGCCGAGCAGAATATAATTGGTTCGCTTCTTCTTGATAAAAACTGCATGGACAAAATATACAATGTGCTTTCATCGGATATGTTTACATCTGAACTTCTTGGAAGAATCTATCTTGAGTTCCAGAAAGGATATGACAACAGATATGATATTAATCCTGCAGTTATAGTACAAAAACTTTCATCAGATAATTTTCCTGAATACCTTATTTTAGAGGAAATCAAGAATTGTACGGTAAATACTACAACCAGTGCAAATGTAAAAACTTATGCAGAGGTTATCGCAAACGAGTATAAGGCAAGACGGCTTGATAATATTCTCGGTGCGATAAAAGTATCGTCAAATGATGTAGACGGTCAGATTGGACACATTATCGCAAGCCTTGAAGCGTTACAAGACGGAAAGAGTTCCATGTCAAAGTCGTTGCCAGATATTGTTCGTGAGAATAAGGACAAGTATTTCATTGACAATGAAGCAGAGAAGACATATATCGGACTTTCCGAACTGGATGATTTGCTCGGTGGGCTTGAAGGTGGTGACATGATTGTGATCGGTGCAAGACCGGCGGTAGGAAAATCTGCTTTCGTTACACAGATTACATCTTATCTTGCGAAAATAGGAAAGAAAATAGGGTTCTACAACCTGGAAATGCAGGAGAAACAGGTGTACGAGCGTTTTGTTGTATCGCAGAGTGGTATTGGTCTTACGAGGCTACGCCGGGCGAAAAAGTTTCTCGGAGACGAAAAAGAGCGGTTTGACAAAGCAAATGAAGTTTTGGAAAAGAAAGACAACATTGTTATTACGACCGGGAGCAAGGCCGTAAGTGAAATTCGGTCAGAAAGTCGTCATATGGGATATGACATCATCATAATTGACTATCTGCAGCTGCTTAAGGCTGACAAAGAGTATCGCGGTAATCGGTACGCCGAGGTTGGTGCGATTAGTAAGGCAATCAAGGCGCTGGCAATGGACCTGAATATTCCGATTATTGCATTATCGCAACTTAACCGCGTATCAGAAGCGAGAGATACCAAGGAGCCTACAATGGCTGAGTTAAGAGAAGCGGGAGATATTGAGCAGGATGCAAGCGTAATTATTCTGATGTGGAATCTGTCGCAGGAAGATAAATCTAAAAAAGGATGCAAGGTTGAAAAGCAGAGACAGGGGCAGACCGGAAGCATAGTTTTGAATTTCAACGGCGATTTGATGCAGTTTGAAGAAACAGGGGAATCTATTAAGGAAGCACAGGAATGGTCAAAATCTTTGGATGATGATTGTCCGTTTAAGTAGGTGATTGATATGTCTGAGGTTAAATTTGCAAAGGGTTCTGAAGAATGGCAGATGTTCATGGACTACTGGGCATTGTGCCAGAAGTATTGGAAACCGGAAGATTCTGATGAATGGTGGGAAGAAGCATTGAGAGAAATTGACAATTTTGCAAATAAGTATGGCTCTACCGTATTTATCAGAGGATTATGCATGGCTCTTGTTGATGAACTTGAGGTAAAACATTTGTCTGCAAAGCGAAATAGTTGTTAAGTTCATATTTTGCTATTGTCTATGGAGGTGATATGGTTGTCCGTTGATTATGACTGGTATAAGAGTAATGGGATATGTGTTCAATGCCTGAGATATGATGCTGCTCCGGGGCGAGTGAGATGTGAGGTATGCTTGAATAAAAATGCTGAGGCTTCAAAAAACAGGAGGGCAAAGATGCAGAGCGTTTCTCAATCGGATAGACTCAGGAATTTAAGAGAATCCAGGAAAGAAAAAGGATTGTGTATATGGTGTGGAAAGCCTCGTAGTCAATATAGTAGCGCTTTCTGCATTGAATGCCGAGTAAAGAACCAGAGAAAAAATAACGCAAGGAAAACTGGTATTTCGAGGTCAGAGCGACCATTGTACGGAATGTGCTATATATGCGGAAAACAAGTATACTCTGGTGAAAAACTTTGCAGAGAGTGCAAGAAGCAAAGCATTGCAAATCTTCCGAATAAGCACATCATACCATCATGGAAGTTGGACAATAATAGAGTTTTTGCAAGCAAGTGAAAGGAGAAGGTGATTTATGAGATTAAAAGAGATTAAGCCGGGAATGGCGATTCATTGCAATAACGATGAGGAAAAGAAAGCACTTTTGGAAGAAGCGGAAAGGCTTGGGTATCTGTGGTCTAATGGGTTTAAGCCAACAAAGGCATATTTTCCGTCAAATACTCTCGTTTTTCAAGAAAATGGTTTGAAGAAAAAAATCTATTGGACTGGAGATAGTAAAAATCATACCGAGTTTTCCGACCTCATTTTGCCGGAACTTATGGCGGAGGAAGTTGTTCCGATTCTTACCGAAATCTGCAATAGATACAACGAAAACGAAGACTGTGAAGGTTGTCCGCTGAACGGATTGGAACGTATATGCAATGGAAACGAGTGCCCCTTTACATTTAAGGACTATGAACAGGTTATGGAAATCTGTGCCAAGTGGAAATCCGACCATGAGAAGAAAGAGCCAGAAATCGAGACAGTTGACATCTGCCGGATTATCGAGATTCAGCCGGATGGAAAGAAGCGGTGCGTGCATGAGGAAGAAATCAAGCCGGAACTTCCTTTTGATATGAACAAAGATGTTGCGGAAATCCTGAAGCGTTACTGCATGGAGCATGATGGAGAGTTTATCGCAGTGCATGAGGTTGTGAGTAGAGTGAAGAGGTAAAAATTATGAAGAATTTAAAATAGTTATACGATGAACTGAAAAGCAGGAAAGACTTTCAGATTATACGAACTGGTTTTGATGGTGGAATGGGAGAGTTTACAGGCGGAAGCATGAAAGGAATGACAGTCATTTGGAGTTATGGAGGTGGATGGGAACATGTCTCCATCGACGGAAAGAAAAGGATGCCGACATGGGATGATATGTGCCAGCTTAAGGATATGTTCTTCATAGAAGATGAATGTTGCGTACAGTATCATCCACCAAAGAGCGAATATGTGAACAATATTCCGTACTGCTTACATATCTGGAAACCGATAGAGCAGTATTCAGGCGCACTTCCGATTCCGCCGAGTTTGTTAGTTGGAATCAAAGGATTGCAGTTTCAGAAGTAATTTAGACCATGATAAAAACATGAAAGGAGTAAGAGGTTTGCTGGCCAGCGTGAAAGAGCTCTTTACTCCAAGATATAAATGAATTATTTGGAATTTTTAAAAAGCAAGATAGAAATTGCAACAGATAGCGGTTTTGATATTGAACCTTCACAACTGAATAAAGCATTGAAGCCACATCAGAAGGATGCTGTAGCGTGGGCGCTAAAAGGTGGACGCAGGGCACTGTTTGAATCATTTGGACTTGGAAAGACGGTTCAGGAAATAGAATTCTGCTATCAGGCAGCAAAACATTGTGGCGGACGAGCGCTGATAGTGCTACCACTCGGAGTAAAACAGGAGTTTACAAGGGATGCTGTAAAACTGCTTGGTTATGAGAAGCCTGTATACTGCCGGACGATGGAAGAGGTAAAAGAAGCTTCCGGCAGCAGGATTATCCTGACAAATTATGAGAGGGTAAGAGATGGGGACATCCGGCCGGATTACTTCTGTGCAACATCACTGGATGAAGCATCTGTGCTCAGAAGCTTCGGAAGCAAGACCTATCAGACGTTTCTCGATAAGTTCAAGAATGTGCCTTATAAGCTGGTAGCCACGGCAACACCGTCACCGAACAGGTACAAGGAGCTGATACATTATGCAGGATATCTGGAAGTAATGGACACGGGACAGGCTCTGACACGTTTCTTTCAGAGAGACAGCACGAAGGCGAACAATCTGACACTCTATCCGAACATGGAAGATGAGTTCTGGTTGTGGGTAAGCAGCTGGGCATTATTCATTACAAAGCCTTCTGATCTCAATCCGGAATATTCAGATGATGGATATGTGCTTCCTCCGCTGGAGGTAAGATGGCACGAGTTGCCGGTGAATTATGGAGATGCGCAGGAACGTGACGGACAGATAACACTTTTTACGGAAGCGGCGGAGGGATTGAAGGAGGCAGCAGCCGTAAAACGTGACAGCATAGATGCAAGAGTGGCAGAAATGAAGAGGATTGTGGAAGAGTCGCCTGAGGATCATTTCCTGCTGTGGCACGACCTGGAATCAGAGCGGCATGAAATCAAGAAGGCGCTGCCGGACACAGTGGATATCTTTGGATCCATGGACTATGACATCCGGGAGCAGCGTGTGATCGATTTCTCTAACGGGAAAACAAGACTGTTTGCCACAAAGAAGTCACTGTCAGGTTCCGGATGTAATTTCCAGCGCTACTGCCACCGGGAGATATTCCTTGGAATTGACTATGAGTTCAATGATTTCATTCAGGCGGTACACAGGTGTTATAGGTTTCTGCAGACAGAAACGGTTGTGATTGACATCATCTACATGGAGAATGAAGCGCAGATTAAAGAAGCTCTGCTTGAAAAGTGGAGAAATCACAACCACATGGTGGATAAGATGGTTGAGATTGTGAAAAAGTATGGATTGTCCGGCGCAGGAAAAGAGAAAGCACTTGCGCGGAAGATGGGGGTTGAGACTGTGGTAGTAGAGGGAAAGCATTTCAGAGTGGTACATGATGACTGTGTGGAAGAGACAAGGAGAATGGAGAGTAACAGCGTAGGTCTGATACATACCTCGATTCCGTTCGGCAATCATTATGAGTACAGTGCAAATTATAACGACTTCGGGCACAACCAGAACACGGAGCGGTTCTTTGAACAGATGGACTTCCTGACACCGGAGCTGTTAAGGGTATTACAACCCGGGAGGGTGGCGGCTATCCATGTAAAGGACAGAGTGCTGTTCGGAAATGCCACAGGTACCGGGATGCCGACAATAGAGCCGTTCCATGCTCAGTGTATCAGTCATTACATGAAGCATGGTTTTCAGTATTTCGGAATGATAACGGTAGTGACTGATGTTGTGAGGGAGAATAACCAGACGTACAGGCTCGGATGGACGGAACAGTGTAAGGACGGTTCTAAGATGGGAGTCGGATGCCAGGAGTATATACTTCTTTTCCGAAAACTGCCGACGGACAGGTCAACCGCATATGCAGATGATCCGGTAACAAAGAGCAAAGAAGATTATACAAGAGCGCAGTGGCAGATAGATGCTCATGGATACTGGAGAAGTTCCGGTGACAGGTTAGTAGCAAAAAAAGAACTGGAAAGCATTTCAGTTGACAATCTGCAGGCAGTATATCGTAAATACAGCCGTGATAATGTGTACAGTTACGAAGAACACGTAGAACTGGCAAAGAAGCTGGATGAAAACGGGAGATTACCGGCCACATTCATGGTGGTAGCTCCGGGAAGCTGGAACCAGATGGAGGTGTGGGACGATATCAACCGAATGCGGACACTGAACACCAACCAGAGCAGACGCAGGCAGCAGATGCACGTATGTCCTTTGCAGCTTGATATCGTGGAGAGAATTATAAACAGGTACAGCAATCCGGGGGATGTGGTGTATGACCCGTTCGGTGGTCTGATGACGGTACCAATGTCAGCGATAAAAATGGGGAGATTTGGAAAAGGATGCGAACTGAATCCGGATTACTTCCGGGATGGAGTTGGGTATTGCCAAGCGGCAGA
This sequence comes from uncultured Lachnospiraceae bacterium, assembly GCA_945919075.1. GTDB lineage: Bacteria > Bacillota > Clostridia > Lachnospirales > Lachnospiraceae > Acetatifactor. Next base: position 4,499 of record CAMEIX010000022.1, on the reverse strand, counting down.
AGATGAGATTGACGAACCTACGCTGTTTGATTTCATGCCGGAGGTGCTGCCATGATAAACGGAGAATTGATAGTTGATAATTTCGCTGGTGGCGGCGGAGCATCCACCGGAATCGAGATGGCAACCGGTATCAGCGTGGATATTGCAATAAATCATGACCCGGAAGCAATTAGGATGCATAAGGCAAATCATCCAAGCACGAAGCACTATTGCGAATCAGTGTGGGATGTGGATCCGATAGAAGCCTGTAAAGGACATCCGGTAGGCTTGGCATGGTTTTCACCGGACTGCAAGCACTTTTCCAAGGCAAAAGGCGGCAAACCGAAGGATAAGAACATCAGAGGCCTTGCATGGGTTGCTCTCAGGTGGGCTGGAAAGGTCAGACCCAGAGTAATCATGCTTGAAAACGTAGAAGAATTTAAGACGTGGGGTCCATTAAACAGAAGTCACAGACCAATCAAGGCAAAGCAGGGTGATACCTTCCGGAAGTTTGTCAGTCAGTTGGAAGATTTGGGATATGCGGTAGAGTTCCGTGAGCTTGTGGCAGCTGATTATGGTGCGCCAACAATGAGAAAGAGATTCTTTATGATTGCCCGGTGTGATGGGAAACCTATTGTATGGCCGCTGCCGACACATGCACCGATGGACAGTGAAGTGGTAAAATCCGGCTTATTGAAGCCTTATGTTGGAGCGTACACACAGTTGGATTTTTCTCTTCCGTGTCCGAGCATTTTCGATACAGCAGAGGAAATCAAGGAGAAATACGGAATCCGGGCGGTACGTCCGCTTGCACCTAAGACAATGGAACGGATTGCACGAGGACTTAAGAAGTTTGTAATCGATAATGCGGAACCATTTATCGTGCAGGTCAATCATAGTGGAGCGAAGTCTGATTATTGCAAGAGTGCCAATGAGCCTTTGAGTACTGTTACCGGTAAGCATGGATTTGGAATTGTTGAGCCGTACATGGTACAGATAGGACAGACAGGATTTACAGCTGACAGAAGCAAGGATGTCCGTGAACCACTTACCACGATAGTGAGCAAGAATGAGCATTGCTTGGTAGAAGTAAAAACAGCTCCTTTCATGGGAACAAATACAACGAATCATCCTGGAGGAAACTGTGAAGATCCCATTCACACAATTACTACTGGAAATCAGCAGTGTTTAATCAGTCCTACACTTATCCAGTATCATTCAGAAACATCGGAAAATGAAGTGAGAGGACAGGCTATTGAAAATCCGATTATGACCGTGGATGGTTCAAACAGATACGGACTGGTTACATCATTCTTGAGTAAGTTTTATGGTACAAGCACAGGTCAGAGCATTAAGGAGCCTTTACATACCATTACAGCAGGTGACGGACACTTTGGAGAGGTCAGAGCTTTTCTGATTAAGTATTACGGAGATGCAACAGGACAGGACATAAAATCACCACTTGATACTGTGACAACTAAGGATAGATTCGGACTTGTAACAATAGAAGGTGTTGACTATCAGATAGTGGATATCGGTTTGAGAATGCTTGAGCCAAGAGAGCTTTACGGATGCCAGGGCTTCCCGGACGATTACATAATAGACCATGACTATACTGGCAAGGAATATCCGAGAAGTGAACAGGTGCGGCGCTGTGGTAATGCAGTATGTCCGCCGATTCCGGCGGCGCTTGTAAAAGCAAATCTGCCGGAGTTGTGCATTGCGAAACGTACAGGAAACATGAGGATAGCAGAAGAGCAGACCGGACAGCTTAAATTTGCGTAGGAGGATATATGGGAAAGAGACATTTAACACCAAGAGAGATTATGGCACAGTGTAAAGAAATTGCAAGGGAAAAACGCATGTGCGACCGTTCTCCATGGTCGGCAATGGGAATTATATGCGGATACATAATCATGAAGCAGGAAGGATTTAAAGGAAAAAGAATTCTGAATATCACGAAAAAGATAGACGAACTGGAAGAAAAATACAGAAACGGAGAAATTTCTATAGATGAAATCAGCAAGAGGCTTATGGACAAAACCGATTGGACAATCGAGTGTGAGATATACACAGAAAACGATATTGTCGCTAAAAAAGGAACCTATAAATATTGGCTTGATAAGAAGCAGATAGACCCACAGAATGCAATAAATATGCAGGCTACCAGATATCTATTATTATTTTTCAATGTTCTTATGGATGAATATGGATTCGGTAAGGAAAGATTGACAAAAGTACGGGAATCCATAAATAATCTGCTGTTAGATTATCAGAAGAATAAAACAACAATCCGTGAATGGCAGCAGGCTTTGTTAGATGAAGCAGGAATTGTATACGAGATGCCTATTGACCCTCTGACACAGACAAGAGGAAGCATGATGACAGGTTCATAGAAAGGATGACAAAGATGGCATTTTTAATTGTTGGATTTTTAATTGGAATTATTACAGGAATATTTGTTACATCATTATGCGTTGTTGCAGCTGATGCAGACAAGAGAGAGGATGACGAGGATGGGAAGATTGACGATTGATGAAGCAATAGCATTTTGCTATGAAAAATCAAACAATATTAAACTTAAGGCAGAGCCACAAGTGTTTATTCAGCTTGCAGAGTGGTTGGAAGAACTGAAGGTATATCAACAACATGAAATTATATGTAACAAGGGTTATAATGCAGGCTATAACAAGGCTATTGATGATATAAAAGAAAAACTGATGCAAAATGGATTTATATATACGCAACACGCATTAGATGTGTTTGATGGAATAGCAGAACAGTTAAAGGCAGGTGGAGAGAATGAACAAAGTATTTGAGAATATTATTGAGAAGTTGGAATCAGAAGCTAAAAGATGGGAAGATAGCGGAACAGAGTACAAAGATAAGTGCGAAATCGCAGTAGGAAGAGGTTTAAGAAACGCAATCGAAATCGTCAAGCAGGAAGCAGAGCAGTACAACAACGGCTGGATTACTGTATCAGAGAAATTGCCGGAAGAATCGCTTAACAGCGTGATTGGATGGGATGAATACAGAGAGTGTTGCTGTTTTGTACAGTATATTGGTGGAAGATTTGTTCTTGGAGACGATACGGAATCAGTAAAAATCACTCATTGGATGTATGCGCCATTTCAGCCGAAGGGAGAGTGAGATACATGAAAAGTAATAGTGGAAATCCTATTTATCAGCCAAACAAGCAGAGAGATATAACCGAGAAAAAATTCGGAAAACTCACAGCATTATCTTTTGAATACAGAGATGATAAACATAGGCATTTCTGGAAGTTCAGATGTGATTGTGGAAATGAAATTGTATTAAGGAAAAGTTCTGTAATAAGCGGAAATACAAGCCAGTGCAGAGAATGTTCATTAAAAGAAAGAAAAATCAAAGCAATAACGCACGGAATGAGCAAAACCAGATTATACAGGGAATGGTCTGGGATGCTACAAAGATGTGAGTTGGCAACAAGTACATCATATGAAAGATATGGTGCTTTAGGAATATCAGTTTGTGAAGAATGGCACTCTTTTGAGGTTTTTGCAAAATGGGCACTGGAGAATGGATATTCTGACAAACTAACAATTGACAGAATTGACAGTAAAGGAAATTATGAACCAAACAATTGTAGATGGGTTGGAAATTTGGAACAAGCCAACAACAAGTGTACAAATGTTTATGTGGAGTATATGGGAGAAACGCATACATTGGCAGAGTGGGCAAGAATTTATAGAATGAAATATCATTGTCTGTACGACAGATGGAAGAAAGGATGGAAAACAGATGAATTGTTCAAAGGGTACAGTAGAACTGAAACAGACTTGGGGGAGTAAAATCCGTTCCATGAGTGATGAGGAACTGGCAGAGTTTCTTGCAGATTCAGAAATATTTAGTCCATGCAAGAATTGTGATTTTCATTTTGTAGATGCAATGAATGATGATTGCAAAGCTCCTGATGGTTGGATTTGCACAAAAGGATATGCAGCGGCACTAATACAAAATTGGCTACAGTCAGAAGTGGAGGAAAAATGAGTTATTGCAATGGAAAATGCGAACATTTGAATGAGAAAAAACACAAATGCGAGCTGACAGGAGAAAGATTAACAGTAATGAAATATAGCGGTGGTATAGCATATACAGTCCACGAACATAGAGGATTTTGTGATAAAGATTTGGAGGTAGAAGATGAACGATAGATATTTATACCGTGCAAAGCACATTCATGCTTTATCGGAAAATGAGCATTTAAACGGATTATGGATTGTTGGATATTTAAGCGGAGAGCACCATATATCAAACAGAGATGGAGAATACTTAATTGACCCATCCACCATCTGCCAGTGCACAGGACTTAAGGACAAGAACGGCAAGCCGATTTGGGAGAATGATATTATGGTGGCTCATCTTGACGATAGATTTCCGGAAGATGCGACATATACAAGAGTCGTGTGGAATAATAACGGATTCTGTACGAAAGAGCAAGGAAGTGAGGACATTTTGCCACTTGATAAATTCGACCAAGA